>NZ_AQOR01000025.1 GCF_009846755.1 Alcanivorax sp. S71-1-4 | reverse complement strand
TCGCTCTACCCACCCTACCGCCAAACCACAGGGTGCCGGCCCTCCGCCCGCAACCCATTTCTCCAGCCTCGACACCTTGTCCGGCATGAGCATGGGGCTGGGTGACCGGATCGCTCGCTGTCATACACAGTTTCTGTCTTGCTGGGTACGTTCGTGCAGGCTTAGTCTGCATGGAACCGGTGAGTTCTGTGTGGCTCACCCACTGATGTTGCCCCATAAGGATGTGCCCCATGACCGCAACCCCGATCCATCCGGCCGCGCTGACCCGCGTGGGTGATCCCGACCGGCCCGATATCCGTGGCCTGCGCAAGGTGTTTCGCTGGTGGCTCAAGTCCGATCCGCAGCCCACACCGGGGCAGTTGGCAGAAATCCGCCGCCACATGCTGATGGGCGACCGGCTGGCGGATGACGTAGTGGCGATGTACGCCGCGCGCCCGGCGGGCGAAGGCCGCCGCCTGCTGGATCAGGCGCTGGAGCGGGGTGTCTCGTCCCTGGACGAGGTGCCGCCTGCGCTGGCGGCGTTGTTCGCGCAACTGGATCACGAGCCTGTGTGGCTGGATCGCGACAAGCTCAACCTGGCCTGCGACGTATCGCGTCGTGTGGGGATGGCGGGCGAACTGGTGCTGCGCAACCTGTCGCTGATGGGCGGCTACCTGGGTGGTGCAGCCGCCAAGCCGCTGGTGTTCACCGGGCAACTGGATCGCATGGCCGCACGGCGGCTGGTGGAGACCAGCAAATTCTGGGCGGACGTCACCTCCCGTGGCGGGCTGGAGCGTAACGCGGAAGGCTTCAAGAGCGCGGTACGGGTGCGGGTGATGCATGCGCAGGTGCGCGCCATGCTGCTGAAATCCGGCAAGTGGGACATGGGCTGGGGCTACCCTCTGAACCAGTGGGATTCGATGGCCACCATCCTCGAGTTCTCGGTGATCTTCATCAACGGCCTGCGCGCGCTGGGGTTCATGTTCTCGCGCCGCGAGCGTGAGGCGCTGGTCCATTTATGGCGTTATGTCGGCTACCTCATGGGGGTGGAGGAGCGCATTCTGCCGGCCAGCGAGGCTGACGGCCTGCGCGCGCTGTATCACGCCATCGCCACGGTCTGTGCCAGCGACGACGATACCCGCCAGCTGGGGCAGGCGCTGGCGGATGCGCCGCTGCAATTCGCCGGCGATGGGGCACTGGCCCGGCGCGTGGCACGGGCCGAGCGGCTGCTGCGCATCGGCTACAGCCGCTATGTGCTGGGCGACGCGGCCGGTGACGCACTGGGCCTGCCGCGCACCCGGCTCAAATATATCTGGCCGGCGCAGGTGCCTCTGCGCTGGAGTGCCGAATTGCTGCGCAGGGCGCTGCCACCGCTGAACCGTGCCCTGGTGCGGCGCGGCGAGCGCCAGCTGTCGCTCCAGTTTCCCCTTCAGGTGGTTCGCACACAGGCCGATACCAGCTTTACGCCGGTCAACAAACTGGCGCGCTGAGCTGCCCTGCGCCCCCGGGCGCGCCAGACCCGGCTCCGGCCGGGTTTTTTACAGCCGGTGCCCGGCGCGCCGGGACACTGCCGGCGGCTTTTCGTATACTGCATACCATTGTTTGTCCCGCGCACGTCTGGCCCATCGCCGGGCCGGCCGTTCCGGCCGCCTGGAGTGTCCGTGTCCGAGTCTCATCTGGAGCAACTCAAAGACCGTTTTGGTGAGCGGTACAAGTGGTATGCCACCTTTACCGCCATGGTTGGCACCATGGCGATGTCGCTGTCCTCCACCATCATCAATGTTGCCCTGCCGGGCATCATGGAAGCCTTTCAGGTCAGCCATACAGACGTGCAGTGGCTGGCGACTGCCTTCCTTGCCGCGATGACCGTGGGCATGCTGGTCAACGCCTGGTGCGTGAATACCTTCGGCCTGCGCAAGACCTACCTCGGCGCCATGGTGATCTTCCTGGTCGCCTGTGCCCTGGGGGGCGTGGCGCCAAGTTTCGGCCTGCTGATTGCTGCGCGTGTGGCAATGGGACTGATGGCGGGGCTGGTGCAGCCGCTGGCGCTGCTGATCATCTATCAGGTGTTTCCCGTGAACGAGCGCGGCAAGGCCATGGGAATCTACGGCATGGGCGTGATCCTCGGGCCCACTTTCGGCCCGGTTCTCGGCGGTGTGATGGTGGATCTGGTGAGCTGGCGGGCCGTGTTCCTGGTGGTCGTGCCGGTGGTGTTCGGCGGGCTGTACATGGCCCTGACGTTCCTGGCGCGCCCGAGCATCGCCCTGACCCGCAAGCGCCTGGACGTGGTGGGCCTGCTACTGCTGACCACCTGGCTCACCGCTCTGCTGTGGGGGCTGGCCAACGGCACGCAGCGTGGCTGGACCGATCCGCTGTTGTTGTCGGTGGCGTGCCTGTGCCTGCTGGCCCTGGTGCTGTTCGTCTGGCTGGAAGTGCGCCGCAAGGACCCGCTGATGGCGATGGCCGTGTTTCGCGAACCGGGCTTCACCGGTGCGTTTCTGCTGGCCATGTTGACCGGTGCCGGCCTGTTCGGCTCGGTATACCTGTTGCCGCTGCTGGTGCAGACCGTGCTCGGCTTCTCGCCCACGGAAGCCGGCCTGCTGCTGATCCCCGCCGGCCTGATCATGGCCATGGTCTTCCCGGTGATCGGCCGGCTGGCGGACATCTATGACTCCGTCTGGCTGGTCAGCGTCGGGCTGCTGCTGTTCGCACTCTCCTGCCTGTTGCTCGGCCTCTCCACGGAAAACGGCACCTTCCTGTCGCTGGCGCTGTGGGCGGTGCTCGGCCGCATCGGCGTCGCCTTCATGATGCCGCCTGTGGTGGTCGGCTCCCTGCGCCTGCTGCCGGAGCAGCTGGTCAACCAGGGCGCCGGCGTTGTCAGCTTCGCCCGCCAGTTCGGCGGCGCTGTGGGCGTGAGCCTGACAGCGGTGGTGCTGCAGGAGCGCACGGCAATCTTTTCCACCGGGCTGGTGCAGCAGCACCTGGCGCTGGGATACCGCGATGCATTCTTCCTGCTGGGGATCGTGTTTGCGCTGGGGGCGGTGCCGTTGTGGGATATGGTGCGGGGGGAGCGGTTGAGGCATTGAGCCTTGGGGTTGACCTGCGCTGTAGCTTCCAGGCTACGATCTCCGCGCTGGAATGGCGGGCCGGCGCCTGGGAGAGAAACCAATGAAACGTCATGGCGATGCCGTGGTGGAAATGCTTCGCCAGGATCCGGGGATGGCGCTGGATTATCTGCGAGCGGCCTTTAATGAGCTGGATGAACAGGGTGGTGAGGCTGCCTTCCTGATGGCGCTGCGCCATGTCGTTGAAGCGCAGGGCGGCATGGCTGTGGTGGCCGAGCGCGCCAACGTGTCCCGTGAAAGCCTGTATCGGGCTTTATCACCGACGGGCAATCCCACATTGAAAACCATGACGGCGGTGATCAAGGCCACGGGTATTCAGTTTCATGACCTGATGCATGTGCACTGATGTGTGCGTTGCTGATCGGGGATTTGTCTCTCAATTTTTCTGCAAATTGAGGTAAGGGGCGTCAAGCGGGACGGTTCATCTTAAAATAAAGCAATTTTGAGATAGGCGTGCCGTGCGGCAGCGAGTGTTGGGGCATTTCAGACTTGCGTTAGGCCTGAACAAAAAAGCCCCGCTTTCGCGAGGCTTTCATGTACTGAATCAGGATGGTGCCCGGAGGCGGAATCGAACCACCGACACGGGGATTTTCAATCCCCTGCTCTACCAACTGAGCTATCCGGGCAAAAGAGGGCGCTATTAAAGCGATTCGGCCGGTTGCCGTCAAGGCAGACCGTGCCGGTTGTTCAACCTTTGTCCGGGGGCGTGTAGCCCTCGGCCTTGTCGAACGGCTCGTTGTCCAGAAAGTGCTCGCGCTGGGCGTCCAGGTAAGGGCGGGTGGCCGGGTCCATCACGTTCAGGTGTTTCTCGTTGATCAGCATGGTCTGCTGGGCCAGCCACTCCTGCCAGGCCTTTTTCGACACGGTCTGGAACAGTTCCTCGCCCTTGGGGCCAGGGAAGGGTGGGCGCTCCAGGCCCTCAAGGTCTTGCTGGTACTTGCGGCAGAACACGGTGCGGCTCATGGATGCTTCCTGACAATAACGACTGCGGGCGGACTATAGCACGGACAACTGGCGTGGCTCGCCGAGGCTCTCCAGCAGGCGTTTTACCGGCGCTGCCAGGCCCAGGCTGCCGGGGGCGTCCGGGGCGACCCAGGTGAGGGGCTGTTCGGCGACCACGCGGGCCTTGCCTCGGGTGTGGACCAGCAACGGGGTCACGTCCAGATGGAAATGGCTGAAGGTATGACGGAAGCCGGGCAGGGTCTCGGTGTGGCGGGCCTGCAAGCCGAGCTGGCCGAGCAGCAGGGTGGCGCCGTCTTCGTGCTCGGTTTCCGGAAAACACCACAGGCCACCCCAGATGCCACTGGGTGGGCGTTGCACCAGCAGTATGCGGCCGTCGGGGTCGCGGGCCAGTAGCATGGTGGTGCGGCGCACCGGGGTGGTCTTTTTCGGCTTAGAGGTCGGGTAGTCGTGCGGGTTGCCCTGGGCGTGCGCGAGGCAGTGCCGGTGCAACGGGCAGGCCGGGCAGTCCGGGTTGCGGCGGGTGCACAGGGTGGCGCCGAGG
Source organism: Alcanivorax sp. S71-1-4 (assembly GCF_009846755.1). GTDB lineage: Bacteria > Pseudomonadota > Gammaproteobacteria > Pseudomonadales > Alcanivoracaceae > Isoalcanivorax. The sequence continues at coordinate 57,128 of NZ_AQOR01000025.1, read as the reverse complement.
TCCATCATCACCTGGGTGTAGTCGCGCAGGCGCCGCGACGGGGTCAGGGCTTCGGCGATGTCCCACAGGCGCTGTTCCACGGCGCGTTCGCCGGGCCAGCCGGAGACGGCGGCGAAGCGGGTCAGGACGCGTTTCACATTGCCGTCGAGAATCGGTGCACGCAGGTCCATGCTGATGCTGGCAATGGCGCCGGCGGTGGAGCGGCCGATGCCGGGCAGGGTGACCAGGGCATCGATATCGCGTGGGAATTCACCGCCGTGCTCGTTGACCACGGCCCTGGCCGCCTTGTGCAGGTTGCGGGCGCGGGCGTAGTAACCCAGGCCGGTCCACAGGTGCAGGACGTCATCGGTCGGCGCGCTGGCCAGGGCCTGCACGTCCGGGAAGCGCGCCATGAAGCGCTCGAAGTAAGGGATGACGGTGCTGACCTGAGTCTGTTGCAGCATGATTTCCGACACCCAGACCCGGTACGGCGTGATCTGTTGCTGCCAGGGCAGGTCCTTGCGGCCGTGCTGGTCATACCAGGCCAGCACGGCCTTGCGGAATGCCGCCGGGGGCAGCGGCAGGGTGTCGGGCGTCGATGTCATCAGCGGAACAGTTTCTGCAGCTCTTCGCGGGCGCGGTCGCGCACTTTTTCCTCGGCTTTTTCGCGCTCTTCCTGAACGCGCTCCTGCACTTCCTGCTCCAGCTGCTCGCGGTTTTGCGGCAGGTCCACGCCGAGCTTGTCGCTGGCCAGCTGGGTGACCAGGTCGCGGCCGGCGCTGCGGAAGGCATCGCTGCTCGGCACGCACCAGCGTGCCGGGCTGCCGTTGAGGTTGCCGGCGCAGCGCAGCGGCCACTCGCGTTCGCTCAGGCGCGGGTCGCTGCTGATGCTTGGGACTTTCATGCCCAGCGTGATATCGAAGTCCTCGTTGAGGATGTTCAGCCAACCTTTGCCGTTCAGCGCCGCGCCACGATCCAGATTGGCACTCAGGCTTTCCACGGTGGCCACCATATTGTCGAGGCTGGCGATGCTCTTGAGGTCGACGATCTTGGTGTCTTCACTCAGTTCCCGGGGCAGCTTGCCGCTTTCCAGGTTCGGGATGAAGGCGGTGAGTGCCTGGAAGTTGCCGAGCATGTCGTTCAGGCCGCCGATGACGGCGTCGTGCAGGTTGACCCCGCGCACAATGCCGTCGGCCAGGCCAAAGTCCACTTTGCCCTTGGCATTTTCCATCAGCGCTTTTTCGCTGTTGCCGCGTGTGTTCATCTCGGTGTGGATGGTGGCGATGCCGGTGAACAGGTCGTCGGAGAGCGCCAGCTTCATCAGCGGTTGAATCTGCACGGTGTTGATGCGGCTGTTGAGGGACATGGTCGGCGTGGCGTTGCGGGCATCCAGCGTGGCGCTGGTGGTGAAGCTGCCGTTGAGCGTCTTGCCGTTGGCTTCGGTCAGGCGCAGCAGGCCGTTGCGGGCGTTCATGGCCACCTTGATGTCGCTGGCATCCAGGCCTTCCACCAGTACTTTGCCAATGGCGAGTTTGCCGTCGATGTTCAGGCCGCGAAGCGTGTCCAGCGGCAGCAGCGGTTCCTCGGACAGGGCTGGCGGCGCACTGCTCTCGCCCTGGGCGGTGGCCGGTGCTTCTTCTTCGCTCGCCGGTGGCAGGTAACCGTCCAGATTGATCTGGTCCATGGCCAGGTCAAACATCATCGCCATGCTGTCCATGTCGGTGATGCCGGCCTTGCCGGTGATGCTGCTGCTGTCGATGGTGATTTTCAGCGGGTCGAGCAGCAGGCTGTTGGCCGGCCCGCCGATGTCGGCTTCAAAAGCGATTTTCTTCAGCGCGTTGCTGTCGCTGGTTTCGATCGGCGCTTCGCCAATCGCACGCAGTGCCGCGTTGGCATCGAACGGCGCGGTAGCGAGCTTGCCGCTGAACTGCATCTGCGTGGACAGGCCGCTGACCTGCACATTGCCGGTGGTGCGGGTGCCGGCAGCTTCCAGCACCAGGTCGGTGACTTTCACGACGTCGTCATCCAGTGCGGCGTCCACGTTCAGTTGCGCGGCAATATCCACCGGGGTGCTGGTCAGGCCGCCGATGGCGGTTTTCACGTTCAGCGGTGTCAGGGTGTAGTGATTGGCGTCCAGGTTCACGCCGACCACGGTGTCCACATTGACGTCGATGCGAATGTCGTCCTGATCCTGGTAGCGCAGCGATGCCTGCACCGGGAACGGTTCTTCAAGCTGCACATCGGAGGCATTGACGTTGATATGCTCGATGATGATGTCAGTGCCATCGGTGGTGTTGCGGTAGCGCAGGCGGCTGTCGGCGACGGTCACTTCCGGAATGGTCAGCGGAATGTCCATGGCGGAGCTTTCGCCCTGTTCTGTCTCGGCGGGTGTTTCTTCGGCTGGCGTGTCGGACGCGGCGATGCGTTCCCAGTTGCCGCCCTGTTCGTTCTCGATCAGGTTCAGATCCAGGCCGGACAGGCTGATGGCATCCATCTCGACGTTGCCGAACAGCAGCGGCCACACGGCGACGCCGACACGAGCGTCGCCGATAGCGGCAAACAGGTCTTCATCGTCACCGATGCGGGCTTCGGTGCGGCCGATGGACACGCCCAGCGACGGCCAGAATGTCCAGGCAAGATCGCCCTGAATATCGAGATTCAGGTTGGTGTGTTGCCGGGCCAGGTCGGAAATCTGCGGTTTGAAGTCATTCGGGTCGATGACGCGCGTGATCACGAACACGGCCACCGCGAGCAATACAATCAGGCCAATCAGGGTGTACAGGGCAATGCGGGCGGCGCGGGCCATGGGGCTCTCCTTGCACGAGAATGACAGGGGCTGGATTATAGCAGCCTTGAGGCAGGCTGTGCCGGGGCCAAACCCCTTTGGTTTTGTGGGGAATTTGTCACACCGGAGTATGACGGATTAGGGGAAGCGGGTTTGCAAAAGTTCCTGCAATGGGTGCTGGTGCCGGGTGTGTGGCTGATTATGCTGGCCTCACCGGTGCTGGCCGGCGTGGTCACGCCTGCGCCGGATGATCGGGAGGTGTCGCTCGCGCCGGCGCTGGAAGTGCTGGTGGACCCGGAAGGCAACTGGAGCATCGATCAGGTCAGCAGCACCTTCGCCGGCCGTTTTCTGCCGCACACCGGCGGCAACCCCAGCTTTGGTTTTACGCGTTCGGTCATCTGGCTGCGCATGACGCTGGACCTGGATCAGGTGCGTGGTCATGACTGGTATCTGGTGCAGCGCCATCCCATCGTCGACCACATGCATCTGTATGAGCCGGATGGCGAGGGCGGTTTCCGCGTTCGCCACATGGGCGATGTGCTGCCGTTCGGAGAGCGGGAGCTGACGGTGCGCGAATTCGTGTTCGCCTTGCCGGACACCTTGCACGGGCCGCAGACCTACTACATGAAAGTCCACGGCCTTGGTGCGCTGCACCTGGATTTGCGGCTGTCGTCCGCAGACGGGCTGGTGGAGCGCACCTACCGCGAGCAGCTGGTGACCGGCCTGTTTTTCGGCGCCGTGCTGGCGATGCTGCTGTATAACATTTTGCTGTTTATTACGGTTCGCGACACGGCGTACCTCTATTACCTGGTGTTCATCACCTTCTTCACGCTCAGTTTTCTCAATATCAATGGTCTCGGGCTCCAATACCTGTGGCCGGGCTGTCCGCGGCTGAACGAGTATTTCCCCTCGATCATCGGCCTGTCGATGGTCGGTGTGATCCAGTACACGCGCCAGTTCATCGGCCTGCGCGAGCGCTCGCCGTCGGCCGACCGGGTGTTGCGCTATCTGCTGGGCGGGGCGGTGTTGCTGACGCTGCTGATGGTGGCGATTCCACCACCGTTGTCCTACCACATGATCGTGTTCATGGTGCTGGTGATCATCAGCACGCTGGGGGTGGTGAGCTGGCGTGCCTGGCGTGCCGGGTTTCGTGCTGCGCGGCTGTATGTGCTGGCCTGGTGCTTCTTCCTGGTGGGTTGCGGGGTGTTCGCGCTGCTGAACCTCGGCTTGCTGCCGCACAATGTATTCACCAACTACGCGCCGCATTTTGGTGGCATCTGGGCGATCCTGCTGCTGTCGCTGGCGCTGGGTGACCGCATCAAGCTGTTGCAGTCCGAGCGCGACGCGATCACCGCGCAGGCACGCACGGCGCTGGAAAAACACGTGCAGGATGTGGAACAGCTCGACCGCGACAAGCTGCTGTTTCTGGAATATCTCAGCCATGAACTGAACACGCCGCTGAACTGGCTCGCCGGAGCCCGGCTGTTGCAGGCCGGGCAATTGCCGCCGGAGCTGGCGGACGCGGTGACCATGGTGCAGAAAGGGCAGGACCGGTTGCAGCAACTGGTCTCGACCTCGCTGCGCTACTTTGATCTGGCCGGCCGCGAACAGGCGCCGTCGCTCTCCTATTGCCAGCCGATGTGGCTGGTGGACCGGTTGTTGCGCCAGCGCGACGCGGTCATCCGGGCGCGTTCGCTGAAAGTGCGCAACAGCATCCCGGCGGACCTTCAGGTGGTGGCCTGCGAAGCGGAGCTGACCGAGGTGCTGGGCATGCTGCTGGATAACGCGATTCAGTTCAGTGAAGCGGGCGGCGATGTGCTGGTGGAGGCCGTCGTCAGCGGGCAGCAGGTCGTGCTCAAGGTGCGCGATGGTGGCCGTGGCATTGATCCGCAGGACCTGGAACGTATCTTCCAGCCGTTCTTCATGATCGGTTCAGGGCACCACGCCGATGGTTTCGGGCTGTCGCTGCCGATGGCGCGGGTGATGATCCGTCACATGGGCGGCCAGATGTGGGCGGAAAGCCCGGGCCGTGGCGCGGGCGCCACCGCGTGTGTGCAGTTGCCGCAGGCGGTGTTTTAGGCGCCCGCCAATCCCGCTTTTGCGGCCAGATCGTCAAGACAGGCTGGCCAGGTCAGGCCGGGTAACGACTTCTGTGCCATCGCCAGTAATGTGCCGCCGACGCCGCGGCCACGGCTGGCGGGGTGCACGGCCAGCGTCAGCACTTCCCAGCCGTCCGCCTTCGGCACCGCCAGCAGCAGCGCCAGCGGGCTGCCGTTGAAGTGTCCCTCAATCAGCCGGGCACCGGCAGGCGGTGCCGCCAGTTGTGCGGCGATCTCGGGCTGGTCGCGCAGCACGCGGGCAAAGTGGTCCGCGCTGCGGGTGTTCAGGGCATGTTCTCTGGCTATGAGTGGCATCGTGGCGCGTCGCTGGTTCGCATGACGGGGGGGCCGTATAATACCGGCCTGTTCTGTGGAGGTCATTCATGAAGCATCGCACCGCCAGCGTGACGCGTAACACGCTGGAAACCCGCATTCAGGTATCCCTGAATCTCGACGGCACCGGCCAGGGCGTGTTCGAGACCGGGCTGCCGTTCCTGGATCACATGCTCGATCAGGTGGCCCGCCATGGCCTGGTCGATCTGGAAGTACGTGCGGAGGGTGACCTGCATATTGATGCCCACCACACGGTGGAGGACATCGGCATCGCGCTGGGCCAGGCATTCGCCCGCGCCTGGGGCGACAAGAAAGGTGTGCGCCGTTACGGCCATGCCTATGTGCCGCTGGACGAGGCCCTGTCCCGCGTGGTGGTGGATCTCTCCGGCCGTCCCGGCCTGGAAATGAACGTGGACTTCTCCCGTGCCCGCATCGGTGAGTTCGATGTGGACCTGTTCTACGAGTTTTTCCAGGGGCTGGTGAACCACGGCATGATCACCCTGCACATCGATAACCTGCGTGGCCGCAATGCCCACCACCAGGCGGAAACCGTGTTCAAGGCCTTTGGCCGGGCCCTGCGCATGGCGGTGGAGTTCGATCCCCGCATGGCCGACATCACCCCTTCCACCAAGGGTACGCTGACCGAAAACACGGGCGCTGATCCCGTCAAAGGCTGATTCACCATGGCAGAGACTGTCGCCGTCGTTGACTACGGCATGGGTAATCTCCATTCCGCCGGCAAAGCGCTGGAAAAGGCCGCCAACGGCCAGAAGATCGTGATCAGCAGCGACCCGGCGGTGATTCGTGCCGCTGACCGCGTGGTCTTTCCCGGGGTGGGCGCCATTCGTGACTGCATCGCCGTGCTCAGAGAGCGTGAGCTGGACCAGGCGATCCTCAGCGTGGCCGCCGAGGGCCGGCCGCTGCTGGGTATCTGTGTCGGCATGCAGGCGCTGATGAGCCACAGCGAGGAAAACGACGGCGTTGACTGCCTGGGGCTGTTTCCCGGTGTGGTGCGCCGTTTTCCCGATCAGGTGGATGAACTCGGCCACCGCATGAAAGTGCCGCACATGGGCTGGAACCAGGTGCGGCAGGCGCCGCACCCGCTCTGGGAAGGCATCCCCGATTTCAGCCGCTTCTATTTTGTGCACTCCTACCACGTGGTGGAGATGCCGGAGAATCAGGTGGCCGGCAGTTGCGATTATGGTGTGCGGTTTGCCGCAGCCGCCGCGCGCGGCAACATCTTCGCAGTGCAGTTCCACCCTGAGAAAAGCGCGCCCCACGGCCTGGTGCTGCTGGAAAATTTCCTGCGCTGGCAGCCGTAAGGCGCGCCTGTTCCTGATTCACACGTCAAGAGAACTGCTATGCAACTGATCCCCGCCATCGACCTGAAAGACGGCAAATGCGTGCGCCTGAAACAGGGCCGCATGGAAGACGACACCGTGTTCTCCGACGACCCGGTGGCGGTGGCCCGGCACTGGGTCGAGCGCGGTGCCCGCCGTCTGCATCTGGTGGACCTCAATGGCGCCTTCGCTGGCGAGCCGGTCAACGGCGAGATCGTCAAGGCGATTGCGAAGGCGCACCCGGATCTGCCGATCCAGATCGGCGGCGGCATCCGCAACCCGGAGATCATCCAGGCCTATCTGGATGCCGGCGTGCAGTGGGTCATCATCGGCACCAAGGCCGTGAAAGAGCCGGCCTTTGTGAAAGCCATGTGCGAACGGTTTCCCGGCCACATCATCGTCGGCCTGGATGCGAAAGACGGCATGGTGGCAACGGATGGCTGGGCCAATGTGACGGACGTGGAAGTGGTGTCGCTGGCGCGGCAGTTCGAAAACGACGGCGTGGCCGCCATCGTCTATACCGACATCAGCCGTGACGGCATGTTGCAGGGCGTCAATGTGGACGCCACCGTGCGGCTGGCGCAGGCCATATCGATTCCGGTGATTGCCTCCGGCGGCATCACCAACCTGGACGACGTGCGCGGCCTGTGCGCGGTGGCGGACCAGGGCATCAGCGGTGCCATCACCGGCCGTGCCATCTATGAAGGCACGCTGGATTTCGCCGAAGGGCAGACGCTGGCGGATGCACTGACCCGCGCCTGAAGTGTCGGGTAGGGTGGGTAGAGCCAAAGGCGAAACCCACCGGGTCCATGTAGCGCACTGCTCGCACAAAACCAGCGAAACTACCCACCACCCAAGCCGGGTGATTTCGATGGTTTTGCGGGAGTGAATAACGGGCATGGACATGGTGGGTTTCGCCTTTGGCTCTACCCACCCTACGCCCCCCTCAATCACGGAAGCGGCTGCTTTCCACGGCCACCACCCGGCCATTCACCAGCATCACAAAGCGCATGAACTGCTGGCTGTTGAAGCGATACAGCCATTCTTCCGCCGGCACGCCCAGTGGATAGGGCGCGCCTGCTGCCAGCCTTGGCACGGGTGCCGATGTGATCAGGGTGTCCACGCTATCGGGCTCACCACAGCGGGCCAGCAGTTCCAGTTGCGACATGCCGGTCCCCAGATCGTTGGGCGAGCAGCGTGGATTCGTGCGCCGGCTGAAGCCGCGCGGGCCAGTCACCACCTGCGACAGGCGTCCGTTCTGGAAGCGCAGGAAACGCATGAACTGCTGAGTGCCGAAGTTGTACTGCCATTCTTCCTCCACCGGCACGAAGCCCGCCTGTGCAGTGAGCACGGAATGCAGCACCACCTTCACGTCCGGCTCGCCGCAGGCCAGGCTGACCTCGGCCATCCGGTCGCCCTGGCGCACGATGCCCCGGTCACAGCGCAGGTCGGCCTGGGCCGGCAAGGCCAGCGCGCCAAGCAGGGCGCAGGTCATCAGAATCAGCAACTGGCGCATGATCAATCCTCCCGGGGGTGGGACAGTGTTTCACCCAAGGTAGTTTCGGCTGCGGCCGGATGACGTCAACGGGCCGGGTTCGCGCGCCGACGGTCTCTGGTAGAATCGGTGCCCTCGCTAACCGCAGTGGTGTTGTCATGGGTCTGGCCAAACGCATTATTCCCTGCCTGGACGTGGACCAGGGCCGCGTCGTCAAAGGCGTCAAGTTCGTCGAAATTCGCGACGCCGGTGATCCGGTGGAAGTCGCGCGCCGTTACAACGAGGCGGGCGCCGACGAGATTACCTTTCTGGATATTACCGCCAGCCATGAAGGCCGCGACACCATGCTGCATACGGTGGAACGCATGGCCAGCCAGGTGTTCATCCCGCTGACCGTGGGCGGCGGCGTGCGCACGCTTGCCGATATCCGCAATCTGCTCAATGCCGGCGCGGACAAGGTGAGCATCAACTCTGCGGCGGTCAGCAACCCGGACTTCGTGCGCGAGGCGGCAGACCGTTTCGGTTCGCAGTGCATCGTGGTGGCCATCGATGCGAAGAAAGTCAGTGCCGAGAGCGAGCCGAACCGCTGGGAGATCTTCACCCACGGTGGCCGCAAGCCGACCGGCATCAATGCCGTTGAATGGGCGACCCGCATGACGGATAACGGCGCGGGTGAAATCCTGCTGACCAGCATGGATCGGGACGGTACCAAGAATGGTTTCGACATTGCCCTGACGCGAGCGGTCAGTGACGCGGTGCCGGTGCCGGTGATCGCCTCGGGCGGTGTCGGCAACCTCCAGCATCTGGTCGACGGCGTGCTGCAGGGCGGTGCCGATGCTGTGCTGGCGGCGAGTATTTTCCACTTTGGCGAATACACAATCCGTGAAGCGAAGGAATACCTGGCCGCAGCGGGTGTGGAAATGCGCCTCTGACAGTCGCTTCGCCGGTCGGCAAAGCATGTGTAAAAAAAGCCGCACGATCGTGCGGCTTTTTTCATGGCCCCTGATTTCGCTCTGGGGTACCCTCGGGTGCAATAAAAACAACTTCGGGAGTACGTCATGGAGCAAGGGGCGCTGATCGAGATTGGTCTGCCGGTTGCATTGTTTCTGATCATGATCGGGATGGGGCTGACACTCTCCGTGCGTGATTTTCGCGAATTGGTGGTTGCGCCAAAATCGGTGGTCTACGGCACTTTCGCCCAGATCCTGATCATGCCGCTGATTGCCTTCGGGCTGGCCAGCATGCTCGGGCTGGCGCCGGCACTGGCGGTGGGGTTGGTGCTGATTGCGGCCTGTCCGGGAGGCACCACATCCAACCTGTTTACCTTTATTGGCCGCGGCGATGTGGCGCTCTCCATCATTCTCACGGTGCTGGCCAGCCTGATCACCATTGTCACGCTGCCGATCTTCGTCAATATCGCCATGGAAAAGTACATGGACGCCTCCACTCGCGTGGCGCTGCCGGTGGTGCGTACCGTGGTCACGCTGGTGGTGATCATCCTGGTGCCGGTGGCCATCGGCATGACAGTGCGCCGTTTTGCGCCGGCGGCCGCCGCGAAGGCAGAAAAGGCCGTGAGCCTGTTCGGGCTGCTGGTGCTGGTGGGTGTGATCGTGGCGGTGGTGATCAGTGTTGGTGATCAGATCGGCGGGTTGCTGAAAGCGGCAGGGCCGGCGGCAGCCTTGCTGAACGTGGCCGGTATCCTGATCGGTCTGGGCGGGGGGCGGCTGTTCGGCATGAGCCGCCCTTCGGCCTATACCGTGGCGGTCGAGCTGGGGATCAAGAATGGCACCCTGGGCCTGATGATCGCGCTGACGCTGCTGAACTCACCGGAAATTTCCATTCCCTCGGCGGTGTACGGTTTGATGATGTTTGCGTTTGGCTTCCTGATGCTGGGCTACAGCAAACTGACAAAAATCGGCGTTACCGGACCGGCCGCCTGAGCGGTTCAGGAACGCGCATCCCCTTCTGACACGGCGGGCTGCCGCTGACCGGCGGCCCGCAGCCCGGGTTCCGGCAACAACGTGGAGACGGGCACCACCTCGATGCCGGCATCTTCCATCAGCGGCAGGACCCGCTCCAGATAATCCAGTGTTTCCGGGTACGGGTGGCCAATGGCGATCGCGGTACCCCGGCGGCGCGCGATGCGCAGCAACTGGTTGAACTGCTCATTGATCGCCATCAGGTCGCGGCGGTTGTCGAGAAAGACATCGCGCCCCAGCGCGGCCAGGCCATGCGCCCGCGCGGTGGTCTCGGCCACCGACGCGGCGGAGGTGCGGCTGTCGATAAAAAAGGCGCGGTGCCGGGCCAGGGCGGTCATGACGCTGTTCATGGTGACGGCATGGCTGGTGGCCAGGCTGCCCATGTGATTGTTCATGCCCTCCGCCTGCGGTAACAGCGCAAAGGCTTCTTCGATCCGGGCGCTGACCATCTCCGGCGCCATGTCGGTGTCGATGCCGCCGGCATCCAGCGTGTGGCCGTTGCTGGCGGACATTGGCATGTGAATGATGATCTCGCGGCCACGGCGTTTGGCTTCGCGAGCCAGGCGCGGGCCATGCGGTGAACGCGGAATCACCGCACAGGTGACCGCGGCCGGCAGGTTGATGGCGCGCAGGCCGCGCTCCCGGTGATAACCGATGTCATCAATGATGATGGCGATGCGCGGCGTCGTCGGTGGTGGTAGCTGTGCCGCCGACAGCGGCAGGCACAGCACCAGGGCCAGCAGTGGCCACCAGTGGTTGCGGACAGACACGGTCTCAGCGCGCCCGCTGGCGCGACAGATGAATACCCTTGAGGATCGACAGCGCCTGGTACAGGTCGTAGTCGCGGCTGGCCAGGTCGTCTTCCTGCTGGCCGGCTTCCGGGGTCTCGCCACTGGCCAGATGGTGTGGCAGGTCTGCTTCGCGGATACCTTCGCGGGCTTCCATCAATTCCACCCGTGCCACGTTCACGGTGATGTCCGGATGGATGCCGTCGGCCTGGATCGAGCGGCCATTCGGGGTGTAGTAACGCGCGGTGGTGAGTTTCAGGGCGCGGTCTTCGTGCAGCGGCAGCACCGTCTGCACTGAGCCCTTGCCGAAGGTGCGGCGGCCGACGATGACCGCGCGGGTATGATCCTGCAGCGCACCGGCAACAATTTCCGACGCCGACGCGGAGCCGCCGTTGACCAGCACGACCAGCGGCAGCCCTTCAATGACGTCTCCACGGCTGGCGCCATAGTTGATGCGGGATGCGTCGTCGCGGCCCTGGGTATAGACGATCAGGCCGTCGTCGAGGAACAGATCGGCCACCTGCACCGCACCGCCGAGTACGCCGCCCGGGTTATTGCGCAGGTCGAGGATCAGCCCCTTGAGGGCCGGCTGTTCCTGCCGGAGGCGTTCGATGGCGCGCTGTACATCGCGGCCAGTGTTGTTCTGGAACTGGGTAACGCGCACATAGCCGTAGCTGTCTTCCAGCCGCTCACTGCGCACGCTCTGGATACGAATCCGGTCGCGGGTCAGGGTGATGCTGCGCGGCTTGTCTTCACCTTCGCGCATCACCGAGAGTTCCACGTCGGTGCCGATTTCGCCACGCAGCAGCTCCACGGCTTCGTTGAGCGTCATGCCTTTCACGAAGGTGTCGCCGATTTTCAGAATGATGTCGCTGGCCTGGATGCCGGCGCGGCTGGCCGGGGTGTCGTCCAGCGGGGTGACCACCGTGACGAAACCGTCTTCCATGGTGACTTCCATGCCGACGCCACCGAATTCGCCACTGGTGGAAACCTGCAGGTCGTCGAATTCATTCGGGGTCAGGTAGGCGGAATGCGGGTCCAGGTCCAGCAGCATGCCGCGAATGGCGGCTTCCAGCAGGGCGCGGTCGTCGATCTCCTCGACGTAGGCGCTGCGGATGCGTTCCATGACCTCGGCGAATACGCGCAATTCGGTGACCGGGATATCCTGCTGTCGGGCCATGGCATCCAGACCGGGGTTGCTCGCGTGCACAGGCAGGGCCAGCGCCAGCGTGGCCAGGCAAAGGAAGCGTTTCATCCGCGTCGATCTCTCTCTGTCAGCGCCCTGTCAGGACGATTCGTGATCACACCGCCAGCGTCGGGCAGGTGCTTTGTTGATAGCGGCCGGCCGGCCAGGTTCCCCGCAGGTGTCATCTTTCCGCCAGTGGCGGCAGTGTAACACGGCGGCTGCACCAGCGGTCCGGGTTCACCGGGCGCCCCTGCTGGCGGATTTCAAAGTACAGGCCGGGCTCGCCGGCGCCGCCGGAATTGCCGGCGCGGGCCAGCACATCGCCCTGCGCGACCCAGTCGCCGACGGCGCGCAGCAGGCTCTGATTGTGGCCGTACAGGCTCAGAAAACCATTGCCGTGGTCGACAATCAGCATCAACCCATAGCCGCGCAGCCAGTCTGCGTAGACCACCCGGCCGGCATGTACGGCACGTACCGGCGTGCCGGTGGCGGCGTCCAGCAGCACTCCGTTCCAGCGCAGCCCGCCGTCGCGGCCTGCCCCGAAATTCACTCTGGCACGGCCCTGCACTGGCCACGGCAGCTTGCCGGCCAGTTCGCCGAAGGGCGCGCCGCCCGGGTTGGCCGGAATGTCGGCGAGGGCACGGTTCATTTCCTGCAGGAGTTTGTCGAGGCGCTCTGCATCTGCTTCCAGCGAGCTGATGCGCTGCCCCTGCTCATTGAGGCGGGCGTTGAGGCGAGTGAGCGCCTGCTCGCGCTCGCGGCGAGCGCTCTCCAGGCGGGTCTGCTGCGAGGCCACGGCGTCGCGACGTCGGTTGAAGCGCTCACGCGCGGCAGACACTTCCAGCGACACGGCAAGCAACTCGGCCAGGTCCTGTTCCAGCTGGTCCAGCCGTTCGGCGCGGGCACGCTGGAAGTACTCGTGGTAGCGCATCAGCCGCGCGACCTGATCGGGCTGTTCCTGGCTGAGTAGCAGCTTCAGGGTGGGTTCGCGGCCGTTCATGTAGGTGGCCCGCACGGTCTTTGCCAGCCAGCTCAGCTGGGTGGCCTGCTCGGCGGCCATGCGTTGCTGGCGTGCGCGCAGTTGCTCCAGTTCCTGCCCGGCGTTGCGGGCCTGGCGTTCGAGCGCGGCCTGCTCCTGATCCAGCCGGGCGATGGCCAGCTCGCGTTCGCGCAGTTCGGTGGCGAGGTTGTCGCGCTGACGCAGGTCCTTCTGCTGGGCACTCTGCAACGTCTGGATGCGCTCGCGCAGGGCGCGTAGCTGGGCAGGCGAGGCCTGCTCCGCCAGGCCCGGGGCGGGGGTCAGCATGGCGAGCAGCAGCAGAGACGGGAGCAGGGCGCGGATCATGACGGGGTTTTACCTCAGCGGCGTCGTCGGGGGAACGGGGTGGGTCGCAATCATGGATGATTGGCGGCGCCTTCCCTATACTTGGCGCCGTTTTCACCCATTCCGGACGCTGTTATGGACCGTATTTTCGAGTTTGCTGCCAATCATTACATCCTGGTGTCGGCGTTTTTCCTGCTCTGGACCCTGTTTTTCTTCCTGGAGTCGCGTCGAGGCAGTCTGGCGGTGAGCCCGCAGGGCGCCACCAGCCTGGTGAACCGCGAAGACGGTGTGATCATCGACGTGCGTGACGAGGACGAATACCGCCAGGGCCACATCGCCGGCAGTATCAATGTTCCGCTCGCCAAGCTCAATGAGCGCAGCGGTGAACTGGAGAAGTATCGGGACAAGCCGGTGATTCTGGTCTGCAAGCTGGGTAACCAGGCCAGCCATGCCGGACGCCAGTTGCAGCAGCAGGGGTTTGCCCGCCTGTATCGCATGCGCGGTGGCATCCAGGGCTGGCGTGCCGACAGCCTGCCGGTGGTGCGTGCCTGACATGCCCGATGTGGTGCTCTATACCACCGGCTGGTGTCCGTACTGCATCCGCGCGCGGCGGCTGCTGGACGGCAAAGGCGTGGCCTACACCAATATCGATGTGGGGGAAAATCCCGCGCTGCGTGCCGAAATGCATGCACGGGCCGGGCGCAACACCGTGCCGCAGATATGGATCGGCGACACTCACGTGGGTGGCAGTGATGAGCTCTACGCGCTGGAGCGCGCCGGCCGCCTTGATGCAATGTTGAAGGGACAAGAACAATGAGCGACACACCAGAACGCACTTTTCAGCTACAGCGTATCTACACCAAGGACGTTTCTTTTGAAGTCCCTGGCGCGCCGGAAGTCTTCATCAAGCCGTGGCAGCCGCGTGTGAACGTGCAGCTGAATACCGAAACCCGCAAGGTGGGCGAGAGCGGCAACGATTATGAAGTGGTGCTGAGCCTTACCGTCACCGCCAGCAATGAAGAAAAAACCGTCTACCTGGTGGAAATCAAACAGGCCGGTATCTTCACCATGATCGGTATCGAAGGCGAAGAGCGCGAGCAACTGCTCGGCGCCTACTGCCCGAACCTGCTGTTCCCCTACGCGCGGGAACTGATCTCCGATCTGGTCAGCCGTGGTACCTTCCCGCAACTGCTGCTGCAACCGATCAATTTCGATGCGCTGTTCCAGGATGCCAAGGCGCGTGCTGCGGCAGGCCAGGACGCACCGGCGGAAGGCAGTACGCACTGAACGGTTGGCTTTAACGGAATCGCTGTCCTCGGGGGGGCGGTAGGGGCGGTAGAGCCAACGGCAAACCCCACCGGGACCATGCAGCACACTGCTCGCACAGAATCATCGAAACTACCCGCCTCCCAAGCTGGGTGATTTCGATGGTTTTGCGGGAGTGGATATCAGGCATGGACGTGGTGGGTTTCGCCGTTGGCTCTACCCACCCTACGGAGCTCCGGGTCTGGTGGGGAGAGCGCAGCGAATCTTCAGATTTTTCCCTGGAATCCCATCTGCCGCCACGCCTCATAGACCGCCACCGATACACTGTTCGACAGGTTGAGGCTGCGACTGTTCGCGACCATCGGCAGCCGCAGTTTTTGTTCCGCGCTTAATGTGTCGAGTAATGCTACCGGCAACCCACGGCTCTCCGGCCCGAACAGCAACACATCCTCCGGCGCGAACCGTGCTTCGCTATAGCAGTGGCTGCCACGGGTGGTGAACGCCCACAGGCGACGCTCGCCCAGCCAGTCGGCAAAGGCCACCCAGTTATCGTGGACACGTGTGGTGGCCTGGTCCCGGTAATCCAGGCCGGCGCGGCGCAGCAGTTTGTCTTCCAGCACAAAGCCCAGTGGCGCGATCAGGTGCAGCGCGCAGCCGGTGTTGGCAGCCAGGCGCATGACGTTGCCGGTGTTGGGCGGGATTTCAGGTTCGAACAGGGCGATGTGCAACATGGCGGGAAGGAATGGCCCGCCTGCCGAAGCAGACGGGCCAGGCCGGATCAGCGCGAGGCGCGCTTGCGGTCCGATTCGGTCAGCAGTTTCTTGCGCAGGCGGATGTAGTGCGGGGTCACTTCCACCAGCTCGTCTTCATCGATGAAGTCGATCGCCTGTTCCAGTGACATGCGGATCGGCGGCGTGAGGATGATGTTCTCATCGGTGCCGGAGGCGCGCATGTTGGTCAGCTGCTTGCCCTTGGTCGGGTTCACCACCAGATCGTTGTCGCGGGAGTGAATGCCGATCAGCTGGCCTTCGTACACTTCCACGTTCGGCTCGATGAACATGCGGCCGCGTTCCTGCAGGTTGAACAGGGAAAAGCCCAGCACCTTGCCGGTGACGTTGGAGATCAGGACACCGTTGTTGCGTTCGGCCAGCTGGCCCGGCTTGTAGTCGCCGTAGTGCGAGAACACCGAGTTGAAGATGCCGGTGCCGGAGGTCAGCGTCATGAACATGGAGCGGAAGCCGATCAGGCCGCGCGACGGGGCGGTGTACTCCAGGCGCACACGGCCCTTGCCGTCCGGGGACATGTTGGTCATGTCACCACGACGAATGCCCATCTGTTCCATGATCGGGCCCTGGTGCTGCTCTTCAACGTCCAGGATCAACTGCTCGTAGGGCTCTTTCTTGACGCCGTCTTCTTCCTTCACGATCACTTCCGGCCGGCCGACGGCCAGCTCGAAGCCTTCACGACGCATGTTCTCGATCAATACCGACAGGTGCAGCTCGCCACGGCCGGAGACGCGGAAGCGGTCCGGGCTGCCGGTGTCTTCCACGCGCAGGGCCACGTTGTGGCGCAGTTCTTCGTGCAGGCGGTCGCGGATGTTGCGCGAGGTCACGAACTTGCCGTCCTGGCCGGCGAACGGCGAGGTGTTGACGTGGAAGAACATGCTCACGGTGGGCTCGTCCACGGTCAGCGGCGGCAGCGCTTCCACATTGTTCGGGTCACACAGGGTGTCGGAGATATCCAGCGGGTCCAGGCCGGTCACGCAGATGATGTCGCCGGCTTCGGCTGTGGGCACTTCCACGCGCTCCAGGCCGTGGTGGCCCATGATGGTCAGCACGCGGCCGTTGCGGACCTTGCCGGTGATGTCGACCACTTTCACCGGGGTGTTGGTCTTGACGCGACCGCGCTTGACGCGGCCGATGCCGATCACGCCGACGTAGCTGTTGTAGTCGAGCGAGGAGATCTGCATCTGGAACGGGCCATCCATGTCCACGTCCGGGTGCGGCACGCGGTCGATGATGGTCTGGAACAGCGGGGTCATGTCGTCCGCCAGATCGTCGGCGTCCAGGCCGGCGATGCCGTTCAGGGCCGACGCGTAGACCACCGGGAAGTCGAGCTGCTCGTCGGTGGCACCGAGGCGGTCGAACAGGTCGAACACCTGATCCATCACCCAGTCCGGGCGGGCACCGGGGCGGTCGATCTTGTTGATCACCACGATCGGCTTGAGGCCTTGCTGGAAGGCTTTCTGGGTCACGAAGCGGGTTTGCGGCATCGGGCCGTCCACCGCGTCCACCAGCAGCAGCACGGAATCGACCATCGACATCACGCGCTCCACCTCGCCGCCGAAGTCGGCGTGGCCAGGGGTGTCGACGATGTTGATACGGTAGTCGTTCCACTTCAGCGCGGTGTTCTTCGCAAGGATGGTGATACCGCGTTCTTTCTCGATATCGTTGGAATCCATGACTCGCTCGACCGGCCCGCTGCGTTCCCCGAGGGTGCCGGACTGCTGCAGCAGCTTGTCTACGAGGGTGGTCTTGCCATGGTCGACGTGGGCGATGATGGCGATGTTACGCAGGCGTTCGATGCTCACAAAATGTACCGGTCTGGCGAAAAAGGGGGCCGGAGTATAACAGGCCGAGTATGACAGGCACACGCTTATATATTAGACAGTTTTACCGATGCCCCCGATATTTCCTGCTTGCGTTCCTCTAGAATGTGCCCCCGTGTTGCAACCCTCGGGCCTTCCAATGGTCGAAGGTGGCGCTGTCGGGGAGGCTTGCCCCGGCCGGCAAATGACAGGCAAGTGACTGGAATAGCTGATGAAATTTGTTCGGATTCTGACGCTGCCCCTGCTCGCGGCAGCGCTGGGCGTGCAGGCCCAGGATGGGGTGGAGATCAATCACAAGGTGATTCTGGGTCTTCACGAGCATGCGCTGGTCAAGGAGATTGATCATCCTGTCGAGGCAAAGCTGGACACGGGCGCCGTGAGCGCCTCGCTCAGCGCCTACGACATCGAGATGTTCAATCAGGACGGCAAGCGCTGGGTGCGCTTCCGCCTGGGGGCCAAGGATGCCGACGACACGCTGTATGAGCTGCCGCTGGACGACACCGTGCGTATCCGCCGCCGGCTGTCGGACATTGATCCCGAGGAGGATCGCAGCTACACCCGCCGCCCCGTGGTGCGCCTGACAGTCTGTATCGGTGAACGTGAAGTGCCGATGCGGGTCAACCTGGCGGACCGCCGCAACTTCAATTACCCCCTGCTGGTCGGTTCCGAGGGGCTGCGCAACCTGCGTTCCCTGATTGATCCGGAGATGGAGTTTTCCAGTGGCAAGCCGCGGTGTACCGTAACCTTGGCCAACCTCGACGACGAAGAGGAACAGCAATAATGACAGGACCGGGGCAACGGGCGAGGGTGCTATGCGCGGAGTAAAGCTGCACGCAATGCTGCTGGCACTGACGTTGATGACGATCGGCGCTGGCGCGACGTTCTATCAGATTTACGTGCTCAATATTCCGGTCAGTGAGAGCGTCACTGATCCGGTCTGGGTGATTGACGCCCGGGTCCAGTTCCGCGCCAGCGGCAACGTCCCGGTGAAAGTGCAGATGTTCGTGCCGCCGGGCAGTGAGCGCTATCTGGTGCTCAACGAAAGCTTCATCTCGCAGAATTACGGCGTGAACGTGAACCGCGTCGGGCCGAACCGCCAGGTTACCTGGTCGGTACGCCGGGCCCAGGGTGACCAGACACTGTACTACCGCAAGATGCTGTCGCGTCGCTTCGGTGGCGAGCAGACGGCGGTGGAGACCGGCCCGCAATTCCGCGCCCGGCCGCCGCTGGAAGGGGTCGAGCGCGCTGCCGCCGAGGCGCTGCTGGCGCCGATCCGGCAGCACTCCGCGGATGTCGATACCTTTATCAGCGAAACCATCCAGCGCGTGAACAACCTGCAGGACGAGAACGTCGGCCTGCTGCTGGCCAACGACACCAGCATCGACAAGCGCGCCCGGGTGATCGAAACGCTGCTGGCGGTGGCGCATATCCCGGTGGAACAGGTGCATACATTGCGCCTGATGCCCACGCCGAACCAGACGCCGGAGCTGTGGTTGCGCAGCTTCAATGGCACCCACTGGACCTACTTCAACCCCGCCACGGGCGACCAGGGCCTGCCGGACGACCGCATTGTCTGGTGGATCGGCGCCACGCCGGTGTCCTCCATTGAGGGGGGCTCGCGGCCCAACGTGACTTTCAGTGTGACCAGTTCCGAAGTCAGCGCCATCCAGCTGGCACAGGATTCGCAGATTGTGCGCGACAGCGCCATGCTCAGCTTCTCGCTCTACGACATGCCGGTGGCGACCCAGGAAGTGTTCAGCGTGATGATCATGATCCCGCTGGGTGTGTTGCTGATCCTGCTGCTGCGCAATCTGGTCGGCTTCCTGACGCTGGGCACCTTCACGCCGGTGCTGGTGGCGCTGGCGTTTCGCGAGACGGAAGTGCTGTGGGGCATCGTCCTGTTCACGGTGATCACCACCATGGGCCTGTCGCTGCGCTCCTACCTTGAGCACCTGCAATTGCAACTGCTGTCCCGGCTGTCCGTGGTGCTGACGTTCGTGGTCATCCTGATGGCGCTGATCAGCCTGTTCGGCCACAAGCTGGGCTGGGAGCGTGGCCTGTCGGTGGCGCTGTTCCCGATGGTGATCCTGACCATGGTGATCGAGCGGCTGTCGATCCTGTGGGAAGAGCGCGGCGCGACCAACGCCTTCAAGGCGGCCATCGGCACGCTGGTGGCCGCCACGCTGGCGCACCTGCTGATGACCTGGCCGCCGCTGGTGTACTTCTGCTTCACCTTCCCGGGCGTGCTGCTGGTGATGGCCGGCATCATGCTGCTGATGGGGCATTACCGGGGCTACCGGCTCACTGAGCTGCTGCGCTTCCGGGCACTGGCGGGTAAGCACTGATGTTCTTCAAGACCTGGCGGGCATTGCGACAACGCGGCGTGATGGGCATCAACCAGCGCAACGGCGACTACGTACTGCGGTACAACCGTCGCCACCTGTACCCGCTGGTGGATGACAAGCTGCTGACCAAGGAACGTGCCATGAGCGCGGGGATGCGCGTGCCGGACCTGTACGCCGTGGTGGACAGTGAGCACGACATCAGCCGGTTGCCGAAGAAGCTGGCTGATCGTACGGACTTCGTCATCAAGCCGGCGCAGGGCGCCGGTGGCGACGGCATCCTGGTGATCACCGACCGCTTCGAGGGCCTGTACCGCACGACGTCGGGGCGGCTGCTGACCGAGGACGATATCGGCCATCATCTGTCCGGCATTCTCTCCGGCATCTATTCCCTGGGTGGCCACCGTGACCGGGCGCTGGTGGAATACCGGGTGACCCCGGACAAGGTATTCAGCGCGATCAGCTTCGAGGGCGTGCCGGACATCCGCATTATCGTGTTGTGCGGCTACCCGGTGATGGCCATGCTGCGTTTGCCCACGCGGCAGTCGCAGGGCAAGGCCAACCTGCACCAGGGCGCTATCGGCGTCGGGGTGGATCTGGCCACCGGCATCACCCTCAACGGGACCTGGCACAACCGCGTGATCCAGCGCCACCCGGACACCGCCAATCCGGTGGCCGGCGTGCAGCTGCCGGACTGGCACGAGTTCATGCGCCTGGCGGCCAGTTGCCATGAGCTGACCGGGCTCGGCTATCTGGGTGTGGACCTGGTGCTGGACAAGGACCGGGGGCCGATGATCCTGGAACTCAATGCCCGGCCGGGCCTGAGCATCCAGGTGGCCAATGACGCCGGGCTGGCCAAGCGTTGCGCCCGGGTCGAACGCCATATTGACCAGCTCAACGCCACCGGGCGCAGTGAATCGGTGGAAGAGCGGCTGCAGTATTGCCAGCAGAAATTCGCCACCGGCGAGTTGTCCATGGCGAGCGTGCCGGTGTCGTCCTGACGCCGGCGGTTGCATTCATGTTCGTCAGCTACCCGCCTTGCCGCTGGGGTAAGCCCGGCGGCTTTGCTATACTCTGCGGCCCTGATTCAACGCCCCGCCGATCCGGCGTTTGGCCGGTCGCCGAGTATTGCCATGTCCGTTGTACACCACACCGCACCCCCTGCTGTTGCCCCCCGTCGTCGCGCGCTGGCGCTGGTCTCCGGCGGGCTGGACTCGATGCTGGCGGTGAAGGTGATCCAGGCCCAGGGCATCGAGGTCGAGGGCGTCAACTTCTTTACCGGCTTCTGCGTCGAGGGCCACACCCACGCCATCCGCGAGCGCGACCGCAAGAAACCCAAGCGCAACAATGCGCTGTGGGTGGCCGAGCAACTCGGGATCAAGCTGCATATCATTGATATCTCCGACGAGTACAAGGATGTGGTGCTCAAGCCACGTTACGGCTATGGCGCCCACATGAACCCCTGCCTGGACTGCAAGATCTTCATGGTCGGCAAGGCCGCGCTGATGCTGGACAAGGCGCGTGAGCTGGCTGATGCCCAGGCGGTGCAGGGCGAGCCGGGATTTGATTTCATCATCACCGGCGAGGTGGTGGGCCAGCGGCCGAAGTCGCAGAAAAAATGGACCATGCCGGTGATCGCGCGGGAATCCGGCGCCGAGGACCGGCTGCTGCGCCCGCTGTCGGCGCGCAACCTGGAGCCGACGCTGCCCGAGCGTGAGGGCTGGGTGGATCGCGAGCGGCTGTACGGCTTCAGCGGCCGCAACCGCAAGCCGCAGATCGCGCTGGCCGAACAGTTTGGGCTGGATGACTTTGCCCAGCCTGCCGGCGGCTGTTGTTTCCTGACCGACGAGGCCTATTCGAACAAGCTGGTCGACCTCTGGCAGGCGCGCCGCAAGCGTGACTACGAGCTGGACGACATTATGCTGCTGAAAGTGGGCAGGCACTTGCGCCCGCGCCCGCACTTCAAGCTGATCATCAGCCGGGAAGAAGGCGAGGGGAATTTCCTGGAGGGCTACCGCTACCAGTTCCCGAGCCTGGAGCCGGTCAGCCACGGTGGCCCGCTGACGCTGGTGGACGGTGAGTTCGCGGATGCGGCAGAAGCCGAACTGGCGGCGGCCATCGTGGCGCGCTTCTCGCAGGGGCGGGAGGCCGAGGCGGTCTCGGTGCAGTACAACCGTCCCGGTGGTGTCTCGCAGTTGCTTACCGTGAAACCGCTTGCTGCCGGGCAGGTGCCGAAAGACTGGTATCTGGGGTGAAAGAGCATGGCTGAATACCAACTGGATGCCCGTCGGCTGCTGTGCCCGTTGCCGGTGATCAAGACCCAGAACCGGGTGCGCGAACTGGCCAATGGTGACGTGCTGGAAGTGCTTGCCACGGACCCGGGAGTGCTCAATGATGTGCCCGCCTGGGCGCGGATCAACGGGCATCGGGTCGTGGAGAGCGGACGTCGTGACGGCATCGTCTTTGTGCAGCTTCTGGTGGTGCGCGAAGGGGCATAAACGGGTTTTGCGGCAAGGATGTGCGCTTATTTGGTGCGTTTGTGATTTTTGTGCACCATTTAAGTGCAAATTGCAGTATCGGCCAGGTCTATGTGCTTGATTTTAGGGCATCTGTGACGTGGCATGCATTTTGCTCACTCAGTGGGCAAGGACGTCCGGCGCCTGCGCCGTGACACAACGAATACATCACGGGTTTGTCTCATCACCAGTCCGGAGCAGACTACCGGGCCGGTCACATTTCACGCTGTTCCAGGAGGACGCTTCACCATGTCTGCAAAGACTCTGAAACTGATCAAAGAGAATGACGTCAAGTGGGTGGACCTGCGCTTCACCGACAGCCGCGGTAAGGAACAGCACGTTACCTACCCGGCCTCTGACGTCGATGACGATTTCTTCCAGGACGGCAAGATGTTCGACGGTTCTTCCATCTCCGGCTGGAAGGGCATCAACGAATCCGACATGATCCTGATGCCGGACGACGATTCCGCCGTGATCGACCCGTTCACCGATGTGGCCACGGTCAACCTGCGTTGCAACATCGTCGAGCCGACCACCATGCAGGGCTACGACCGCGATCCGCGTTCCATCGCGCAGCGCGCTGAAGAATATCTGAAATCCACCGGCATCGCGGACACCGCGCTGTTTGGTCCGGAGCCGGAATTCTTCGTATTCGATGGCGTGAAGTGGAATTCCGCCATGAACGCCCAGTCCTACGAAATCTATTCTGAAGAAGCTGCCTGGGTTGCCGGCGAAGACTTCGACAAGAACAACATTGGCCACCGTCCGCGCGTCAAGGGCGGCTACTTCCCGGTGCCGCCGGTGGATAGCCTGCACGACCTGCGTGCGGCCATGTGTGCGGCCATGGAACAGATGGAACTGCGCGTTGAAGTACACCACCACGAAGTGGCCACCGCGGGCCAGTGTGAGATCGGTGTTGGCGCTGCGACCCTGACCCGCAAGGCAGACGAAGTCCAGATCCTGAAATACTGCATCCACAACGTGGCGCACGCTTACGGTAAAACGGCGACCTTCATGCCGAAGCCGCTGATCGGCGATAACGGTTCGGGCATGCACGTTCACCAGTCCCTGAGCAAAGACGGCAAGAACCTGTTCGCCGGCGACGTGTACGGTGGCCTGTCTGAAATGGCGATCTACTACATCGGCGGTATCATCAAGCACGCCCGCGCCCTGAACGCGCTGACCAACCCGTCCACCAACTCCTACAAGCGTCTGGTGCCGGGCTTCGAAGCGCCGGTCATGCTGGCTTACTCCGCCCGCAACCGTTCCGCCTCGATCCGGATCCCGTTCGTGCCGAACCCGAAAGGCCGTCGTATCGAAACCCGTTTCCCGGACCCGGCCGCCAACCCGTACCTGTGCTTCGCGGCACTGCTGATGGCGGGCCTGGACGGTATCCAGAACAAGATCCACCCGGGCGAAGCGATGGACAAGGACCTGTACGACCTGCCGGCCGAGGAAGCGAAGAGCATCCCGACCGTGGCGCACACCCTGACCATGGCGCTGGACGAGCTGGAAGCCGACCACGAGTTCCTGCTCAAAGGCGACGTGTTCTCCAAGGACATGCTCGACGCCTACATCGAACTCAAGCGCCAGGACATCGAGCGCCTGAACATGACCCCGCACCCGGTCGAGTTCGACATGTACTACTCCGTGTAAGACGTCCTGGTCTTCGCACGTCGGAAAGAGCCCCCTCGCGGGGCTCTTTTCGTTTCCGTGACCGGTGCATGGCTGCCGCCTTTGTTTTCCGTCCGGCGGCGTCGCACAATCGGTGCAGACGACCACGGAGTATTTCGCATGGCTTATCTGCGCATATTGCTGCTGACGCTGCTGTCAGGGGCGCTGCTGGTGCCGGCCCAGGCTCAGTTGCAGGTTCAGACCCAGACCCGCGCGCTCACGGCGCCGGACAGTGAGGCCGAGCCGGTGCCGGAAGCCCCCGGCAACCGTATTTACCGCATGCGGGATGAGCAGGGCCGGGTGATCTTCACCGACACGCCGCCCGAAGGTGCCCAGGCACAGGAGATCCGGCCGCGTCAGCCGAACAGCATGCCTGCGCCGCCGTCGCGCGCACCGCGCGAGAAGGCCCCGCCCGCGCCGGTCACGGCCGGTTATTCAACGCTGGATATCGTCTCGCCAAACCACGAGCAGACCTTTCAAAACCCGCATGAGCCGATCCCGGTGCAGGTGAACCTGACGCCGCCGCTGCAATCCGGGCACAGCCTGCGTGTGCTGGACAATGGCCAGCCTCTGGCCGAGCCGGTGCTGACCTGGCCCGAGCGCGGGACCCACGAGCTGCGTGCCCAGGTACTGGATGCTGGCGGCGAGGTGCTCAAGGAGTCCGCCCCGGTGGTCATCTATGTTCATCGCCACAGCGTGCTGCTCGGTCCTGGTGCCCGTCGCGACGAGGACAAGGACGAAAAACGGGCGGGTCTGGTGCAATGGTTTCCCTGGGGCGCCGGCACGAAGTGATGCTGGTGCGCGCTGTGCACAATAATGGTGCATGCGTTATGCTGCCTGCCTGTGCATCCACCCGTCACCGACAGGGAAAGGCCGGTATACAGGGTTTTTCCCGCCGTGCACCGGATGGCCTGAAACTTGCTTTGGCTCAGGCATGGCGAAACCGACCCCTCTGGATCATCAACTCCACAAGCGCTTGCTGGACCATCTCAGCACGGCGGTGTTGCTGCTCGACCGGGATTTGCGCCTGCGCTATCTCAACCCGGCGGCGGAAATGCTGCTCTCTACCAGTGCGCAGCGGGCGGTGGGCCAGCCGTTGCCGGAATGCTTTTTCGACGATCCGGATGCCCAGGCCGCACTGATCCGGTGCATTGAAGAGGGCCACCCGTTCACCCGGCGGGAAGCCCGGCTGCAGTTTGCACCAGGACAGGAACTGACCGTGGACTATTCGGTGGCGCAGTTGGCCGAGCCCGGCCGGCCGCCGTCGCTGCTGATGGAACTGCAACCGCTGGATCGCCTGTTGCGCATTGCGCGGGAGGAAGCGCTCGTACATGCCCATCAGGCCACACGGGCGCTGGTGCGCGGTGTGGCCCACGAAATCAAGAACCCGCTCGGCGGCATCCGGGGTGCCGCGCAACTGCTCGAACGGGCCCTGCCCGCCCCGGATCTCGCTGAATACACCCGTGTCATTATTGACGAAGCCGACCGCCTGCGGGCGCTGGCGGACCGCATGCTCGGTCCGCGCCGGCTGCCGAATTTCCGCTCCCTGAACATCCATGAATGCCTGGAGCATGTCCGGCAACTGATCCTTGCCGAGCACCCTGAAGGCGTGCGCGTGCAGCGCGACTACGACATCAGCCTGCCGGAGATCCCGGCCGACCGTGACCAGCTTATCCAGGTGATTCTCAATCTGGCGCGCAACGCCGTGCAGGCTTTGACGGAGGCGAACGTGCCGGATGCCACGGTGATCTTCCGGACCCGGGTACAACGGCAGTTCACCATCGGCGCGCAGCGGCATCGGCTGATTGCGCGCATCGACATACAGGACAACGGCCCCGGCATTCCGGAAGAACTGCGCGAGACGCTGTTCTACCCGATGGTCAGTGGCCGTGCCAATGGCTCCGGGCTGGGCCTGTCCATTGCCCAGTCCATCATCAGTCAGCATCAGGGAATGATCGAATGCGAGAGCACCGCCGGTCGCACGGTGTTCAGCCTGTTATTGCCCATGGAACACATCACGGGCACCGAAGGAGAGAGTGAATCACCATGACAGCCAAAGTCTGGGTTATCGACGATGACCGTTCTATTCGGTGGGTGCTGGACAAGGCGCTGGGCCAGGAAGGGTTCAACACCGTCTGCTACGAAGACGCTGACGAGGCGCTGAACGCACTGGAAGAAGGTGGCAGTGAGCCGGACGTGGTGGTCTCGGACGTGCGCATGCCCGGCACGGATGGCCTGCGCATGCTGAAAATGCTGCAACGCAAGCATCCCGACCTGCCGGTGATCATCATGACCGCGCACTCGGACCTGGATTCTGCCGTGGCGTCTTACCAGGGCGGTGCGTTCGAGTATCTGCCGAAACCTTTTGATGTCGATGAGGCCGTGGCGCTGGTGAAGCGCGCCGTGCGCCATCGCGCCGAGGCGCGGGGTGGCCCGGTGGAGGAAAGCAATGAACCGCCGGCGGAAATCATCGGCGAAGCGCCCGCCATGCAGGAGGTGTTCCGCGCCATCGGCCGGTTGTCGCATTCCAACGTCACCGTGCTGATCAACGGCCAATCCGGTACCGGTAAAGAACTGGTGGCGCACGCGTTGCACCGGCACTCGGTGCGCCGCGACAAAGCCTTTGTGGCGCTGAACATGGCGGCTATCCCGAAAGACCTGATCGAATCAGAGCTGTTCGGCCACGAAAAAGGCGCCTTCACCGGCGCCAACAGCCAGCGTATCGGCCGCTTTGAACAGGCCAATGGCGGCACGCTGTTCCTGGATGAAATCGGCGACATGCCTCTCGAAGCACAGACCCGCCTGTTGCGTGTGTTGCAGGAGGGCGAGTTCTACCGTGTCGGTGGCACCACGCCGATCAAGGTGGACGTGCGCATCATTGCCGCCACCCACCAGCATCTGGAGCGGCTGGTGAAGGACGGCGACTTCCGCGAGGATCTGTTCCATCGCCTGAACGTCATCCGCATTCATATTCCGAAGCTGGCGGAGCGGCGCGAGGATATTCCACGCCTGGCCCGCTACTTCCTGCAACGCGCAGCGCGCGAACTGGAAGTGGAAACCAAATCCCTGCACCCGGACACCGAGCGCTACCTGGCGTCGCTGCCCTGGCCGGGCAACGTGCGGCAACTGGAAAACACCTGCCGCTGGCTGACTGTGATGGCCACCGGGCGTGAAGTGCTGGTGGATGATTTGCCGCCGGAACTGAGCCAGCAGGAAACCCGCCAGGAAGTCAGTGGCAATTGGGAAAAATCACTGCGCCAGTGGGCCGAACGGGCGTTGTCGTCCGGGGAGCGGGGCATTCTCGATCACGCGGTGCCGGCGTTCGAGCGGGCCATGATCGAAGTGGCGCTCAACCACACCGGTGGCCGCCGCCGCGATGCGGCGGGGTTACTCGGCTGGGGCCGCAACACGCTGACCCGCAAGATCAAAGAGCTGGGTATGGACGACATGGCATCGGTGGAAGACTGACGCGGCGCTATTCCATCGGGCGGCGGGCGGACGCGCTGACCATCCGCCAGTCGCCTTCCTGCAGGCGCCAGAGCGATTCCATCCGGTACAGCTGGCCGGTTTCCGGCAGCAGCGCACCGCTGCCGCCAGTGGTCAGCACGTTGAACCGGGCTTCGGCCATATCCGGGCGCGCGCCGTCCGGCAGCACCGTGATGCCGGTGACGGTGATGCTGATATCCGGATAACGAATCAACGTGGCGGCCAACAGACGCCGTGACTGCTCCCGATTCAGTATTTCACCACCGCGCGTCAGGCTGAAATCCGCCGTCAGCCGCCGCACCACCGGCCCGGCCTGACGGGCTTCAATGGCGTCCGCCATCTCCTTCAGGGCATCGCGGATCCCGTCTTCTGCGGGCGGCGCACTGCAGCCGGCCAGCCCCATCAACACGGCCGCTTGCAGCAGCAGAACGCTGCCGTATGCTGTGCGTTTTATTCTTCCCATGGCCCTGGCATGTATTCCCGAACGGATACCGCACTCTATCCCGAGACAGAACCCTGGTTCCAGCGCTGGCTGCCGGTGGGCGATGGCCACGCACTCTATGTCGAGCAAAGTGGCAACCCCGATGGCCAGCCGGTGCTGGTGTTGCACGGCGGCCCTGGCGGTGGCTGCTCGCCGCACATGCGGCGTTACTTCGATCCGGCGCACTGGCGCATCATCCTGTTTGACCAGCGCGGCGCCGGCCGCTCGCGGCCCATGGGCGGGTTGCAGGCCAACACCACCGAGCACCTGTTGGTGGACATGGCATTGATCCGTCGCGAACTGGGTATCGAGCGCTGGATGCTGTTCGGTGGTTCCTGGGGCAGCACGCTGGCGCTGCTGTATGCGCAGCGTTACCCCGAGCAGGTCAGCGCCCTGGTGCTGCGCGGGGTGTTTCTATGCCGGCCTGCGGACATGGACTGGCTGTACCGCGACGGCGCCAGCCGTATCTATCCCGAAGCCTGGGCGTCGTTTGTCGGCGGCGTGCCGGCAGCGGAAGCCGGCGACCTGGTGGCGGCCTACTACCGACGTCTTTGCGACGACAGCGACCCCGCCACACAGCAGGCGCTGGCGGTGCGCTGGGCCGGCTGGGAAGGCGCCTGCGCAACGCTGTTGCCGTCACCCGCAGTGATGGCCGGGTTTCATGCCCGCGCGCTCGCGCTGGCGCGGATCGAGGCACATTACTTTGCCCATCAGGGTTTTATGCCTGACGGCGGCGTGTTGGCGGGTATGCCGGCGCTGGCTCAGGTGCCGGGCATCATCGTGCATGGCCGTTACGACATGGTCTGCCCGGTGGACCAGGCCCTGCTGCTGCAACAGCACTGGCCGGCGGCGCGGCTGGAGATCGTGCCGGATGCGGGTCACTCAGCCAGTGAACCCTCGCTGGAACGGGCGCTGGTGGCGGCCACCGGGGCCCTGGCATTCGAGGTGGGAGCATGAAGGTACTGTTGCAACGGGTCAGTGAGGCCCGGGTCGTGGTCGAGGCCGAAACGGTTGGCGGCATCGCTGCTGGCTTGCTGTTGCTGGTCGGGCTGTGCCGCGATGATGATGAAGAGCGGGTCAGGCAGATGGCGGGGCGTGTGACCGGCTATCGGGTGTTCGAGGATCACGCAGGCAAGATGAATCTTGATGTACGTCAGGCGGCTGGCGCGCTATTGGTGGTCTCCCAGTTCACGCTGTCGGCGGATACCGGGCGCGGCCGGCGGCCGAGCTTCAGCAGCGCGGCAGAACCCGCGCGGGCCAGGGCGCTGTTCGAGCTGTTTGTCGACGCATTGCGCGCACAGCAGGTGCCGGTGGAGACCGGTGTGTTCGGGGCGGACATGCAGGTGCATCTGGTCAACGACGGGCCGGTGACCTTTCTGCTCGAATCGTGATCCGGGAATGTAGGCTTTCTGTTTCAGCGAGTGAACCAGTCCGCTAAATCGTCTATTGCTTTGCGTCTTTGCTGCTCTATGATGAAGCGAGCCCCGTTTTCGCTGGGGGCAAAGGGATACAAAAGAGAACTCCTGGAGGACTACACATGAAACGACTCGTACTTGCCAGCGCCCTGCTGGGGGCATCCATGTCTGCATCCGCTGTTGCACCGGGCGGTCCTGGCTGTGGTTGGGGCAACCTGCTGTTCGAAGGCCAGAGCGGCCTGCCGATGCACCTGCTGGCCACTCTGGTCAATGGCACGTCCGGTAACGCGACGTTCGGCATGACCACCGGCACCAACGGCTGTGACACCAGCGGCTCCCTGACCTACAGCGGTAAAAGCCTGCTGTCCATGAACGGCGTGCTGGAAGAAGTGGCACACGACGTGGCGATGGGTGAAGGCGAAGCACTGACCGCACTGTCTGTGGCCATGGGCGTGCCGGCTGAAGACCGTTCTCACTTCAGCAACGTGATGCACCAGAACTTTGCGGTGATCTTCCCGAGCGAAGACGTGACCGCCGAGCAAGTGCTGGCGAGCATCGAATCGGTCATGAAGTCCGACGAAAAACTGTCCAAGTACTCCGTATAAGGGCAATTCGTCAGAGTGCCCTGCCGTGTGCGGCAGGGCACTTTTATTATGGCTCTGCCGGGGCCATGTTGTGTGACACCGGATGTTTCCCTGCCTGCTGATGCGCCTGTTGCTCCCCGCCGTAGCCCTGTTTGCGGCATTGTTGATGACCCCTTCCGTACAGGCGGCGCCCTCCGTGGCCGAACTGGCCGAACAACCTCGCTGGCAAGCGCTGCTGCATGTGAACCGGGGCGCCACCTGGCGTGGGCGCGGACACAGTTACGTTGCCGACGACGCATTCTTTCTGGCCGACAATGGCCGGCAGAATCCGGTGGCGGAACTCAGCGCCAGCATTGCTGCGCTGGCGCCTGCGGGCAGTGAAGCGCGCTGCCGCTTTCCGGCGCGCTATCATTTCCTGGCCGACGCCCTGGGTTGGCAGGAAGAGGCGCCATTGGCGCACTGTGAGGAATACCTGCAGTGGCGCACGGAAATTCCCATGGGGCGCGCGGTGCTGGTGTTTCCCGCCGCTTATCTGAACAGCCCGTCGTCCATGTTTGGTCACACTCTGCTGCGTCTGGATCGCGACGATACCGACAGCGTCTGGATGTCCTGGGCTGTGAACTTCGGTGCTATGGTGCAGCCCAGCGACAACTCCATTTTCTACATCTATCGGGGCCTGGCCGGCGGTTATCCCGGCTATTTTTCCATCGTGCCCTATGTCACGAAAATTCAGGACTACGCCCACCTGGAAAACCGTGATATGTGGGAGTACCCGCTGACGCTCGATGCTGACGAAATGAACTGGCTGGTGGAGCATCTGTGGGAACTGAAAGACACCCGCTTCGAGTACTATTTTTTTGACGAGAACTGTTCGTTCCGGCTGTTGGAGCTGATGGAAGTGGCGCGGCCGGGTACCGGCCTGCTGGACGATTTCCGTTTTGCCGAAGTGCCGGTGAACACCGTGCGCAACATGCATGCCGCCGGGCTGGTGGCGAGCCGCGAGTACCGGCCGTCGAAAGCGGTGGAACTGAATCATCTCGCGGATCAGTTGTCGCCGGGGGCGCGGCGGCTGGCCCGGCGTCTGGCGGATGATCCTTCACTGGCGGAAGGTGAGGCCTACCAATCCCACACCCCGTTTGAGCGCCGGCTGATGTCCCAGACCGCGTATGAGTTCCTGCGTTTCCGTCATCGTACTGAGGCGCGCAGCCCGGAGGTGGCCCGTCGCAGCATGGCGTTACTGCGCCAGATCAATGCGCAACCGGTCGCGGTGGCCACCTTGCCGGCGCCGCCGACGCCTCCGGAAGTGGGGCATGCGACCAAGATGTTTGCTGTCAGTGGCGGCCAGCGCGATGACATCGGGTTTGGCGAATTGCAGTACCGCTTTACCTACCATGACTGGTTCGACAACAACGCCGGCTTCCTCCGTGGTGCGCAGATTGAGGGGCTGAATATCCGCCTGCGCAGTACCGATGCCGAAGCGCTGAAACTGGAGCGGCTTGATGTCGTGAACATCCGCTCACTGGCACCGCGCAGCGCCTTCGTGAAGCCCGTGTCCTGGTATGTGCATGGCGGCATTGAGCGGATCGAAGCAGGGGGCCGATACCGGCTGACCCGTTTCGTGGAAGGCGGCCCCGGCCTGAGCTGGCGCATCGGCAGTGTGCAACCGTATCTTTACAGCGTGTTCCGGGCTGAAAACAATTCGGCCTGGGATAATCTGGTCGAAGGCGCGGCTGGGGCCAGCACGGGTGTCGTGTGGTATACCCGCCGCGCGGAACTGGGCCTGGGCGTGCAAGGCTACTATCTCACCAACGATGCCTATCGCCACCGCACCAGCCTGACAGCAAACGTGCCGCTGGGGCGCAGTGATGCGCTGCGGCTGGACGTCGAGCGATTGGGCTGGCGTGGTGACGGGGACACGGAGTGGCGGTTGTCATGGCGACACTATTTCGACTGACAGTTCGACCGACAGTTCGACCGACATGGCGCACGCTCCTGGCGCTGTCATTGAGCATCGCTCTCAGCGGCTGCAGCGGTATTTTCTTCTACCCGATGAAGCCATGGGTACAGAACCCGGCGCGCCAGGGGCTGGCCTACGAAGACATTGTGCTGATCCACCCGGACGGGCTGCGCCTGCATGGCTGGTGGTTGCCCGCGCAGACGGAGCAGGTGGCGGGAACGGTCTATTTCCTGCACGGCAACGCACAGAATATCTCCACTCACCTGATGAACGTGGCCTGGCTGCCGGCACAGGGATACCAGGTGTTCCTGATCGACTATCGCGGCTATGGGCTCTCCGAGGGGAAGGCGAAGCTGCCGGATACCCTGGATGACATCCAGCTCGGGCTGGACTGGCTGCAGGCATCCGGGCGTATTCAGGGCCCGCTGATCGTGTTCGGGCAAAGCCTGGGCGCCAGCATGACGATTCCGGTGCTGGCACGGGCGCAGAACGCGGGGCGCTTTGACTGTGCGATGTTTGAAGCCGGTTTCACCGGCTTTCGGCATATCACCCGCGATGTGATGCAGCGCAGCTGGTTGCTGTGGCCGTTCAGTTTTGTGGTGGCGCCGATGGTCTCAACCCGCTGGGACCCGGTGGATCATATCGCGGCACTTTCTCCGGCGCCGGTGCTGATCCTGCACAGCCGCGAGGACAGCATTATTCCGTTCGCGGAAGGTGAGCGGCTGTATGCGGCGGCGGCGGAACCGAAAGAATTCCAGGGGCTGCTGGGCGCGCACATCGTCGCCTCGCAGGACCCGTCAGTGCGTCAGCGGCTGGTGCAGTTCATGACACAGCGCTGCGCAGCTCATTCTGTATCGGACGCGGACTGAGCGGTCCGTTCGCGCGGTTTCACCCAGCGGGCAGCGATCAGGCCAATCTCGAACAGCATCCACATCGGCACCGCCAGCAGCGTTTGCGAGAGAATGTCCGGCGGTGTCAGCAGCATGCCGACGACGAAACACCCGACCACGATGTAGGGCCGTTTCTGCTTCAGGTTGTCCACCGTGGTGACGCCGGAGGCAACCAGCAACACGATGGCGATTGGCAGTTCAAACGCGGCGCCGAAGGCGATGAACAGCGTCATCACAAAATCCAGATAACGTCCGATATCGGTGGCGATGGCCACGCCTTCCGGTGCGATCTTGGTGAAGAAGCCGAAAATCAGCGGGAACACCACGAAATAGGCAAACGCCGCGCCGAGGTAGAACAGCAGCACGCTGCTGACCAGCAGCGGCATCGCCAGACGTTTCTCATGCTGATACAGGCCCGGTGCAATAAACGCCCACGCCTGATGCAGAATAAAGGGAATCGAGATCAGGATGCTCAGGTACAGCGTCAGCTTGAACGGCACCATGAACGGGGCGGTGACATCGGTGGCAATCATCGACGCACCTTCTGGCAGCACCTGTATCAGCGGCTGCGCCACGAACGCATAAATTTCGCGCGAGAAATAAAACAGCCCGAGAAAGATCACGACGATCACGACAATGGTTTTCAGCAGCCGCGAGCGCAGTTCCAGCAGGTGGCTGATCAGGGTTTGCGGCTGATCCTCGCGGGTCATGATTTATCCTGCGGGCGTGTAAGGTCGGTCTCGGGGAGGGCCGGTGTGGCAGGTGGCCCGGCCGGGGGCTGCGGTGCACTGCCGGTTTCAGTCTTGCGTTCGTCGGCCAGGTTTTCGTTGAGCGACTGATTCAGCTTCTCGGTTTCCTGACGCAGGGCGTCGGCTTTCTGCCGGAACAGATCCTGCATTTCCTTGTTCACCACTTCCCGGTCGAGCTCGTTCTTCAGATGCGAGAAGGCGGCACGGGCGCGGCCCATCCAGTGGCCGACGGTACGTGCCGCCTTCGGTAGCCTTTCCGGGCCCAGCACCACCAGGGCGATGATGAACACCAGGGTCAGCTCGGCAAAGCTGATATCGAACATCGGTCAGACCTTGTCTTTGTCCTGCACCGGATTGCCATGCTCGTCCACGGTGGTGCCGCTCTCTTCACGGCGAGCGGTGCCGTCGAGCTGCTTCTTCTGCTCGTCCTCGCCTTCTTTCACCGCGCTCTTGAAGCCTTTTACCGCGCCGCCCAGGTCGCTGCCGATATTGCGCAGCTTTTTGGTGCCGAACAGCAGCACGACGATGGCGAGCACGATCAACAGTTGCCAGAGACTGATGCCGGATAACATGTGTCTACTCCTGAGTCAGAAAAGGGCGGGGCTTGCCGCCGGTCAGGTATTGCCTTGTTGCCGGGCAGCCTTTTCATCGAGGCCCGACAAGCCGAAGCGCCGTTCCAGTTCCGCCAGCACCGGCTCCGGGCCGGTATTGAGCTTGGCCAGCATGACCAGCGTATGAAACCAGAGGTCCGCGGTTTCAGACACCAGCGACTGCGGGTCACCGCCGGCCTCGACATCCCGGGCGGCGAGAATGGTTTCAACGGCTTCCTCGCCGACTTTTTCCAGAATCTTGTTCAGGCCCTTGTGGTAAAGGCTGGCGACATAGGACGACTCCGGCGCCATGCCCTTGCGGGCTTCGAGCACCTCGTGCAGCCGGGTCAATATCTCGCTCATGTCGGTTCTCCACTCCTTTTGCGGAGTCTAGCAGAATTAAATGACGGCAGTGTGTCTTCGCCGGCGGGCTCAGCGACGCAGCGCCCAGAGCACCAGCAGGGCGCCGCCGGCACTGGCCGCGCCGGCCCAGAAACCGCCAGCCGCCAGCGCCACACCCAGCAGGCCGAGACCACTTAGGCCGCCGAGCAGCTTGCGTCGATGGCGGGCCTGGCCGTCGGCCAGGCGGGCTTCCAGCTGCCGCTGCTGGTAGGGCAGGTGGCGCAGGTTTTCCAGTGCGTCGCGCAGCAGGTCCGGCATCTCTGGCAACTGCGCCATCCATTCCGGTGCGCGTGCCTGCAGTTTGCGCAGTGTGGCACTCGGGCCGTATGCCTCCATCATCCAGGCCTCCAGCAGCGGGCGGCCAGTGCGCCAGATATCCAGCTGCGGATAAATGCTGCGGCCCAGGCCTTCGATGTGCACCAGGGTCTTCAGCAGCAGGATGTATTGCACCGGTGCCTCGATATGGAAACTGCGCGCGGTGTCGAACAGGCGCATCACCAAGGGTGCGAATTCAAGTTTGTCCAGCGGCTGTGACACCAGCGGCTCGACGATCTCGCGCACGGCGCGCTCGAAACGCTGCGGATCAATGGGGGCGGTGCTCCAGCCGGCGCGGATGACCGCGTCTACCAGGCCACTGTAGTCGGCGCGCATCACTGCCAGCACCATGCGTCCGAGTACTTGCAGATCGTGCGGGCCAAGGCGTCCGGCAATGGCGCAATCCACCGCCAGGTATTGTGGCGAGTGCGGGTGCTCCGGGTTGACGAAAATGTTGCCCGGGTGCATGTCCGCGTGGAAAAAATTGTAGCGGAACACCTGCGCGAAAAAGATTTCCACGCCGCGTTCGGCCAGCACTTTCGGATCGATGCCGGCGGCACGGATGCGCTCAATGTCATTCACCGGTATGCCGTAGATGCGGTCCATCACCAGCATTCTGGGCGTGGTGTACTGCATGTGGATCGGCGGGATGAACAGCAACGGGCTGAACAGGAACTGGCGGCGCATCATTTCGCTGTTGCGGGCCTCGGCGGACAGGTCCAGTTCGGCGCGAATGATCACGGCATAGTCGTCCACTACCTGGCGTGGACGGAAATAACGGGCGTCGGCCCACAGGCGTTCCAGCCAGGTGGCGCCGAAACGCATTACGGCCAGGTCGCGGTCGACGATATGTCCCAGGCCGGGGCGGCGGATCTTGACCACCACGTCAGTCCCGTCCTGAAGTGCTGCGCCGTGTACCTGGGCAATCGACGCCGAGGCCAGTGGTGTGTCGTCAAAGCGGCTGAATACGCTGTCGATCGGCGCCCCGAGCTCGGTTTCGATGCGGGTTCGGGCCTCCTGCACCGGAAACGGTGCCACCTGATCCTGCAGGCGTGCCAGCGCGTCCGTCCATGCCGGCGGCAGCAGGTCGCGACGCGTGGCCAGCAGTTGGCCGAACTTGATAAAGATCGGGCCGAGTTTTTCCAGTGCTGCCCGCAGCCGCTCGCCTTCGCTCAGGCCGCGCGGGCCAAACCAGCTGGAGGGTATCAGGTACTGGAGCAATACCAGCGGCATGCGCGCCGGGTGGGCCGGCAGCAATGAGATCAGCCGGTAGGCACAGATGACATGGACAACGTAAACAATGCGCGTCATCAGGCTCATGCACCGGCCTCATCGCGCCGGGCCTGTTGCAGACGCAGGATGCGGGCGTGCAGCCGTTCGGTGGCCATCTCCAGTTCTTCCACATCGCGGCCAAATTCGCGCAGCGCATGCCGCGATGGCAGCAGGCCGCTTTCCTCGCTGAGATAGCGGCTGCCTTGCTGGGCCAGCCGCTCCAGCCCCTGGCGTGCCCAGCCGAACAGCTGTCGGGCGCCGTGATCCAGTTGCTGGGCCAGGTCGCTGCCGAGCACCGGCTCGAACAGGGCGCCCCAGTCGATGTCCAGGTCGCGGGCAATGGCGCTCAGTTGCTGAAGCAGTTCGCGGTCGCCGCGAATGCTGACCGGGCCACCGATCACGCCCGGTGCGCTGCGCCAGTCGAGCAATTGCGCTGCCATTTCCAGTGCGCCGCCGCTGACGCTGACGTCCGCTTCCGCATCGCTGCTGTGATAACACTCGACGCCGTCCTCGACGATCAGCACATACACCGCGCGGGCCGGAAAACGCAGGTGCACGGACACCAGCCGGCCACTGTGTTCGGCCAGCCGCTGTTGCGTTGCCGGGTCGGCACGCAGCGCGGCGTTGACGGTGCGTTCGACGCTGGCCAGCAGCGCGGTTTCAAAAAGGCCCGGCGGGCGGGACTGATGTTCCAGTGTCATGGGTTACACCTTGAAGCCGCGATGCAGGGCAACGATGCCGCCGGTCATGTTGAAGTAGTCGCAGCGGGCAAAGCCGGCGTCTTCCATCATGCCTTTCAGTGTCGCCTGGTCCGGGTGCATGCGGATCGATTCGGCCAGGTACTGATAGCTGTCGGCATCGTTGGCGATGGCCTTGCCCAGCCGCGGCAGCACCGAGAAGGAATAAATGTCGTAGAGCTTCGACAGCGGCGCGTGGACGGGCTTGGAGAATTCCAGCACCAGCAGCCGGCCGCCGGGTTTCAGCACGCGCAGCATGGAGCGCAGCGCCTTGTCCTTGTCGGTGACATTGCGCAGGCCGAAGGCGATGGTGATGGTGTTGAACGTGTTGTCCTCGAACGGCAGTGCTTCGGCGTTGACCTGCGCCACCTGAGTATTGTGCGCGCAGCCTGCATCGAACAGCCGGTCGCGGCCCACCGCCAGCATGGCGTCGTTGATGTCCGCCAGCACCACCTGGCCGCCGTCGCCGACAATCTTCGAGAACTTGATCGCCAGGTCGCCGGTGCCGCCGGCGAGATCCAGCACCGTGTGGCCCGGACGCACGCCGGCCAGTTCGATGGTGAAGCGCTTCCAGGCGCGGTGAATGCCCATCGACATCAGGTCGTTCATCAGGTCGTACTTGGGCGCCACCGAGCGGAACACACCGGCCACGCGGCTGGCCTTGTCCTGCCAGGCCACTTGCTGATAGCCAAAGTGGGTGCTCTTGTCGTCCGCCATGTTCAGTGCTCCGTGGGTGGTGCGGGATGGAAGGGCGCCTTGAAAGGCTCGCGGCTGCCGGCCAGCAGCCGTTGCATCACGACCCGCTCGCGCTGTGCCAGCCGGCCCAGCAGGTCATTGACGCTGTGCAGCGGGCGCATGGCGCCAAACCCGTGGTCGAGGAAATCATACAGACTGCCGAAGCCGGCCGCATGAGCCGGCCGGCGCACCATGCGGAAGGTGGCCTGGATCATCCGGCTTCTCACGTATTTGTCGATGTGCACGCCGATTTCGCCGATCAGGGCCAGTTGCCGCGCTCGCTCATCGTCGCGGCCCTGTGTCCGGTAGGCTGCCGCATAGGCGACTTCGGTCAGCGGCTGATCAAGCGCCGGGCCCATCTGACCGGTCAGATGCTCGTCCAGCACCTGCGTCAGCACGGCGGTGTCGAGCACGCTGGCGGACGTGGCCATGACGCGATCCGGCAGCAGTTTCAGGGCTTTCGGCAGGGCACGGCGAATCTCGCTGGCGACCGGGGTGAGGTCGCGGCCCCCGTAGACGTCGGTGAACAGGAATTCCACCGCCGGGGCGTTGTCCGGCAGTTCGAGGATGTCGCGGTGGGTGCGGTAGAGCCGTTCGCTCTGCCAGGTCTGCAGGGTGTTCAGGCGCTGCCGGAACAGCACATCGTCACCGTGCTGGCGCAGGGCAAAGAAGCGTTCCAGGGCATCTTGTAAGCGTTCGCCTGCTGTCATGGCCGCCACCGTCCGGGTGTGAGGCGCGATCATAGCAGGCGCGGCGCGGAGGGTGTAGGCGCGGCCGGCGAGGCGCGGCCGGCGGCCACGCCTCGTCCTTGATCCCGATCAGAGAATGTAGCGGCTCAGGTCGTCGTCGGCCGCCAGTTCGCCCAGGTAGCGGTCCACAGCGGCGGCGTCGATCACCAGCGCCTTGTCGTGGTACTGGGTAGCCAGGTCGTCGGCATCGTAGCTGATTTCCTCCAGCAGTTTTTCCAGCACGGTGTGCAGACGGCGGGCGCCGATGTTCTCGACCCGCTCGTTGACCTGCCAGGCCACCTCGGCAATGCGGCGGATGCAGTCGGGGGTGAATTCCACCTTCAGCCCTTCCGTGGCCAGCAGTGCGCGGTACTGTTCCGTCAGCGAGGCGTTCGGTTCCGTCAGGATGCACTCGAAGTCCGCCACGCTGAGGGCGTCGAGTTCGACGCGAATCGGCAGCCGGCCCTGCAGTTCCGGGATCAGGTCCGACGGTTTGCTCAGGTGGAAGGCGCCGGAGGCGATGAACAGGATGTGATCGGTGTGCACCATGCCATACTTGGTGCTCACGGTGCTGCCCTCGATCAGTGGCAGCAGGTCGCGCTGCACGCCTTCGCGGCTGACGTCGGTGCCGCCGGTGTCACCCCGCTTGGCGACCTTGTCGATCTCGTCGATGAACACGATGCCGTTGTTTTCCACCAGGTCCACGGCCCGGCTTTTCAGTTCGTCTTCGTTGACCAGCTTGGCGGCCTCTTCGTCGCGCACCATCCGGCGCGCCTCGGCCACCTTGATCTTGCGTGTCTTGCGCTTGCCGCCGCCCATGCGCGAGAACATCTGCTGGAGCTGGCTGGTCATTTCCTCCATGCCCGGCGGGGCCATGATCTCGACCCCCATCGGTTGCGTGGCCAGATCAATCTCGATTTCGCGGTCGTCCAGCTCGCCCTCGCGCAGTTTTTTGCGAAACAGTTGCCGCGTGCTGCTGTCGGTGGGCGCTTCGGCGCCTCGGGCAGGGGGCAGCAGCGCATCCAGAATACGTTCTTCGGCGGCATCTTCGGCGCGGTGCTGCTGCCGCTGGATTTCCTTCTCGCGCAGGAGTTTGATGGCCATTTCCATCAGGTCGCGGATGATCGATTCCACGTCGCGGCCGACGTAGCCCACCTCGGTGAACTTGGTCGCTTCCACCTTGATGAAGGGCGCATCGGCCAGCCGTGCCAGCCGCCGGGCGATTTCGGTTTTGCCGACGCCGGTAGGGCCGATCATCAGGATATTTTTCGGTGCCACTTCGTTGCGCAGTTCCGGCGCCAGTTGCATGCGCCGCCAGCGGGTCCGCAGGGCCAGCGCCACGGCACGCTTGGCCGCGTCCTGGCCAACGATGTGGCGGTTGAGTTCGGAGACGATTTCTCGGGGAGTCAGAGCAGGCATGAGGGTTACCAGGACAATTCTTCGAAGGTGTGATTGAGATTGGTATAGATGCAGATATTGCCGGCGATGGTCAGGCTTCTGGCAACGATCTCTCGGGCGGGCAGCTCGGTGTTCTCCAGCAGCGCCGTGGCGGCGGACTGGGCAAACGGTCCGCCGGAACCAATCGCGATCAGGTTGTTTTCGGGTTCGATCACATCGCCGTTGCCGGTGATGATCAGGGAGTTCTCTTTGTCGGCCACGGCCAGCAGGGCTTCCAGCCGGCGCAGGGCGCGGTCGGTACGCCAGTCCTTGGCCAGCTCGACGGCGGCGCGGACCAGATGGCCCTGGTGTTTTTCCAGTTGCGCCTCGAAGCGCTCGAACAGGGTGAAGGCGTCGGCGGTGCCGCCGGCGAAACCGGCAATGACCTTGCCGTGATACAGGCGCCGCACCTTGCGGGCATTGCCTTTCATGATGGTGTTGCCCAGGCTCACCTGACCGTCGCCGCCAATCACGACGCTGTTGCCGCGTCGTACGGAGACGATGGTGGTGCCGCGATACTGTTCCATGGGGGCTCCTTCGCCACGGGGTGGTGAAAGGGGATATGGGGCAAGGCGGTGGAATCTCAAGGCGGCAAGGCGTCAGGCGCGCTGCGGCTGACGCCCGGCGCGGTTCAGCCGGGGTTCTTGACCTGGATCGGCAAGGTCTCGATGCCGGCAGTGGCCAGCTTGTCCTGCGCGCGGTGCAGTGCATTGACGTTGTTGAACGGGCCGATCATGACCCGGTGCCAGGTGTCGCCGGACTCCAGGCTGACCGGCTGCACGCGGGCTTCATAGCCTTGCAGGATCAGCTCGGCGCGACGGCGGTCGGCGTCCTGGCTGCGGCGGAAGCTGCCAGCCTGGAGCAGGAAGTGCTCATTGTGGCGGCTGGGCACCTCGGTGTTCGGTGTACTGGTGCGGCCATTGTTGCGTGCCGGGGCGGGGGCGTCGTCCTCGCCTTTGGGCACAATCACTTCCATCTGTGGCAACACCGCATAGAAGTCGAAACGCGGGCCTTTCTCTTCCGCCGCTGGCGTGGGCGCAGGCTCGGGCTGGCTGGCGGTGCGGGGGGCACTGCCTGCCTGATGTTCAAGCTGTGTCTGCCCCAGGTGGAACAGAAACGCGATGAACAGACCACTGACCACGCCGGTGAACAGCCAGACCCAGCCCGGCACGGTACGTTGTGAGGAATTGGATTTGCTCGCGCCCCGGCGCGGGGCGGGTTTGCGTGCCATTTACATGCGCTCCAGCGTGGCAATACCCAGCAGGGCCAGGCCCTGTTTCAGTGTGCGTGCGGTCAGCCAGGCCAGGTGCAGGCGGCTGTCACGCACTTCTGTTTGCTGTGCCGTCAGTATCGGGCAGTGCTCGTAGAAACTTGAGAAGGCGCCGGCCAGATTGTACAGGTAGGCGCACAGCAGGTGCGGCACGCCTTTTTCGGCCACTTGCTGCAGGGTCTCACCGAATTGCAGCAGCAGCGTGGCCAGTGCAACTTCCTGTTCGGCGTCCAGTGCCAGCGGTGCGCTCAGGTCCAGCGTGGCCGGTTCAATGCCGGCCTTGCGGAACACGCTGGCCACGCGGGTATAGGCGTACAGCAGGTAGGGCGCGGTGTTGCCCTCAAAGCTGAGCATCTGGTCGAAGTTGAAAATATAGTCGCTGGTGCGGTGCTTGCTCAGGTCGGCGTATTTCACCGCACTGATGCCGACCACGCGGGCGATGTTGAACAGTTCTTCAGCGTCCAGTTCCGGGTTCTTGCCCTGGACCAGCGCCAGCGCGCGATCTTCCGCTTCGGTGAGCAGGTCGACCAGTTTTACGGTGCCGCCGGTGCGGGTCTTGAACGGGCGGCCGTCCGGGCCGTTCATGGTGCCGAAGCCCATGTGCGCCAGGTCGGTCTTCGGTGTGACGAAGCCGGCCAGCCGGGCCACCTGGAACACCTGCTGGAAATGCAGCGCCTGACGCTGGTCGACAAAATACAGAATGCGATCGGCACCGAGTTTCTGCGCACGGTAACGCAGGGCAGCCAGATCGCTGGTGGCATACAGATAGCCGCCGTCGGCCTTCTGCACGATCACCGGCAGCGGTTCGCCGTCCTTGTTTTTGAATTCGTCCAGAAACACGCAGCGGGCGCCTTCGCTTTCTGTCAGCAGGCCGGCCTTGTCGAGTTCTGCGACCACGTAGGGCAGGTCCGGGTTGTAGGCGCTTTCGCCGCGCACGTCTTCCGGCCGCAGGCTCACGCCGAGGCGCTCGTAGACTTCAAAGCAGTGCCGCAGCGACACCTGATTGAAGTCGTGCCAGAGCTTGAGGCAGTGGATGTCGCCGGATTGCAGTTGCACCACCAGGGCTCGGGCGCGCTCGGCGAATTCCGGGCTGTCATCGAAGCGCTGTTTGGCGGCGCGATAGAAGTTTTCCAGGTCGGACAGTTCGGCAGACAGTTCTGCCTGGTCCTGCTGTTCTTCCAGGTACGCCAGCAGCATGCCGAACTGCGTGCCCCAGTCACCGACGTGGTTCTGCCGCACGACAGTGTGCCCGAGAAATTCCAGTGTGCGTGCCACGGCGTCGCCAATGATGGTGGAGCGCAGGTGGCCGACATGCATTTCCTTGGCCAGGTTCGGAGACGAATAGTCCACGACCACGGTCTGGGGCGCGGCGGCACGCGGCACGCCCAGGTGTTCGTCGGCCAGCGCCGCGCTCAGGCTGTCGGTCAGGAAGGCGCCAGCCTGAAAAAAATTGATAAATCCGGGGCCGGCAATCTCCACTTTGCTGATGGCGGCGTCTGCTGGCAGGGCATCGACGATGGCGGTGGCTACGTCACGCGGTTTCATGCCGGCCGGCTTGGCCAGCAGCAGGGCGATATTGGTGGCGAAGTCGCCGTGGCTCTTGTCGCGGGTGCGTTCCAGTTGCACCGGCGGGCAAGGCTGCGCGGGCAGGGTGCCCTGGGCGCGCAGGTGGGCGAGGGCTTCTTCGACACGCTGGATGATCTGCTCTTTCATACGTCGCTTACGGCTGCGAGTGCGGGGGTCGGGATTGTACGGGAAATGCGGCGCGGTTGCCTGCCCCCGGCAGGGGTCAGAGCAGGTCGGTCGGGTCCACGTCCAGATGCCAGCGGCACTTGCGGGAGAGCGGGTGGGCGTGCAGTGCGTCCAGCAGGGCCGGCAGGTGGCGGTGCAGCACACCCCGGGTCGGCGCCAGCAATAACAGTTGGCTGCGATAGCGCCCCTGGCGACGTTCCATCGGGGCGGGAATCGGCCCGAGCTGTTGCAGGCCGGTGTCCAGCGGCAGGGTGTCGCTGGCGTCCTGCAATAGGGTCATGGCTGGCTGGGGTTGCAGCGATTCGGCGCGCACCAGCGCCAGGAAGCCGAACGGCGGCAGGCCGGTCTGGCGGCGCTCTGAAAGCAGTTGCG
Source organism: Alcanivorax sp. S71-1-4 (assembly GCF_009846755.1). Classification (GTDB taxonomy): domain Bacteria; phylum Pseudomonadota; class Gammaproteobacteria; order Pseudomonadales; family Alcanivoracaceae; genus Isoalcanivorax. The sequence continues at coordinate 14,242 of NZ_AQOR01000025.1, read as the reverse complement.
CGGCGAAGCGGTGATAGTTGCCCTGGCAAAGCAGTTGCAGCAGCGGGTTGTCGGGCTGGCGAGTCTGGATCAACAGGCGGCCGGTGCGGCCTTCGCGGCCGGTGCGGCCGGCCACCTGCAGGATCAGTTGGGCGGCCTGCTCGGGGCCGCGGAAATCGGCACTCATAAAGCCGGCGTCGGCATCCAGCATCACGGCCAGGTCCAGTTCGCTGAAATGGTGTCCTTTGGCGAGCATCTGTGTGCCAACCAATAACGCCGCCCCGCCGCGCTGGATCTCCTCCAGGCTGGCATCCAGGCTGCCCTTGCGGCGGGTGGTGTCGCGGTCGATGCGGATCAGCCGGGTGTCCGGGAAATGTTTGCGCAGCAGGCTCTCCAGCTTCTCCGTGCCGGCCCCCATGTCGCGCAGGTGCTGTGAGCCGCATTGCGGGCACCGCGTCGGTACCGGGCGGCGATGGTCGCAGTGGTGGCAGCGCAATTCCCGTGCGGCGCGATGCCAGGTCATGTGGGCGTCGCAGCGGTCGCATTCGGACTGCCAGTCGCAGTCCTGGCACAGCAGCATGGGGGCGTAGCCGCGCCGGTTGATGAAGACCAGTGCCTGACGGTTGGCTTTCACGGTGGCGCCGAGTGCGTCCAGGCTGCGCGGGCTCAGGGGCGTGTCGGCGGGCAGGCCACGGCAGTCTTCAAGCTGGATCACGGGAGGTTTCGCATCGCCGGCGCGGTGGGTCAGGCGCAGGGCGCGATAGCGGCCGCTTTCTGCCTGTTGCAGGGTCTCCAGGGCCGGGGTGGCGGTGCCGAGCACCACCGGGATATCCAGCAGTTGTGCGCGCCACACGGCCAGGTCACGGGCCGAGTAGCGGAAGCCGTCCTGTTGTTTGAAGGAGTTGTCGTGTGCTTCGTCGACAATGATCAGCCCGGGATGGCGCAGCGGCGTAAAGATCGCTGAACGGGTGCCGAGCACGATGCGTGCCTGACCGTCGCGGGCGTCGCACCAGGCCTTGAGCCGCTCCCGGTCCGACAGGCCGGAATGCAGCACCGTCACCGGCACACTGAAACGGGTGCGGAAACGGCGGATGGTCTGGGGTGTCAGGCCAATCTCCGGCACCAGCACCAGTACCTGGCGGCCGGCGGCCAGCTGATGGGCCATGGTCTGCAGGTAGACCTCGGTCTTGCCGCTGCCGGTGACGCCATCCAGCAGGAACGGGGCGAAGTGCTGGCTGGCATTGATGGCACGAATGGCTGCGTCCTGCTCGGGCGTGGCGGCCAGGTGCGGTTCGGCCAGCGGGTTGGCGGCCGGGTCGGCCAGCTCGGCCGGTTGCGCCTGGACCAGTTCTGCCCAGCCTTTCTTTTCCAGTGCCCGCAACGGCGGGCTGGTCAGGCCGAGGCTGGTCAGCATCGGCCGGCTCAGGCCGCGCGGGTGCTCGGCCAGCGTCACCAGCGCCTGTTGCTGGCGCGGTGCGCGCTCGAGTTGCGCCGGGTCGGCGAAGCGGCCGCGGGCGGTCAGGCGCCAGACCAGTTCGCCCTGGCGCTCAGCCGGGGCATTTTGACGCAGCAGCACCGGCAGCGCCGTCTGCAGGACTTCACCGATGGGGTGCTGGTAATACTGGGCGGCGCGCTGGCACAGTTCGCGGAGGTCGCCGTCCAGCACGGGCTGGTCGTCGATGACCTGCCGCAGCGGGCGCAGCTTGCCGGCAGGCTGGTCACTGTCTCCCGGTGGGATGACCTCCCAGACCATGCCGATCAGGCGCCGGTTGCCGAAGTCTATTTCGCAGCGGCAGCCGGGTTCCGGCAGGGGGCCCGCCACGGGCAGGTAGTCGAACAACTGGCGCAGCGGCACGGGAACCGCCACCCTGATCAGGTTGTGCTGCGCCAAGGGAGCCCTTCCTTAGATGATGGTGTTTTCGACTTGCGGAATGCGACCAAGCTGGTAGTATTCGCGTTCCCTTTTGCCCGGCGCAAGCCAATGTGTGGTGCCTGACTGTGTTTTTGTGACCAGGAGACATCCCGTCACGAAGGCCAGATGCGGGTAGCGACACTGTACGGAGTCGAGCCATGAAAGCAGAGATTCATCCTGATTACCAGAACGTGACCATTACCTGCTCCTGCGGGAATGTCATGCAGACGCGGTCCACTCGCTGCGAAGATTTTCTCGTGGACGTGTGCTCCAAGTGCCACCCGTTCTATACCGGCACTCAGAAGGTGGCTGACAGCGGTGGTCAGATCGACAAGTTCAAGCAACGCTTTGGTGTGATCAGCTCCCGCAAGAAGAGCTGACCCGCCCGCTGACGACAATCCGTCCAGCAGCAGCTCAAAAAGCACCCCGGCGGGTGCTTTTTGTGTTTTGGGCGACAGAACAGTATGTATAGCTATCCCGGCTGTTGACCGGGATTCGGGAAGACCCGTTTTGGAAGACCAGGGAGACCAGCATGTCGGATGATTTCAAGCAGGCGGCGCTTGATTACCACGCCAAGCCCCGGCCGGGAAAAATCAGTGTCGAGATTACCAAGCCCACTGAAACGGGTGCGGACCTGACACTGGCCTACAGCCCGGGCGTGGCCGAGCCCGTGCGTGAAATCGCCCGAGAGCCGGAACTGGCCTACCGCTACACTTCCAAAGGCAACCTGGTGGCCGTGATCAGTGATGGCACCGCCATCCTGGGCCTGGGCGACCTGGGTGCGCTGGCGTCCAAGCCGGTGATGGAAGGCAAAGGCATTCTGTTCAAGCGTTTTGCCGGTATCGACGTGTTCGATATCGAGGTCGAGGCCGAGAGCCCGCAAGCCTTCATCGACACGGTTGCTCGCATCCATGTCACCTTTGGTGGCATCAACCTGGAAGACATCAAGGCGCCCGAGTGCTTCGAGATCGAACGCATTCTCAAGGAGCAGTGTGATATTCCGGTGTTCCATGACGACCAGCACGGCACCGCCATTGTCTGCTGCGCCGGCCTGCTCAATGCGTTGACGCTGCAGCAGAAAAAGATTGAGGACATCGTGGTGGTCTGCGTGGGCGCCGGTGCTGCGGGCGTGGCCTCGATCAAGCTGATGATCGAGCTGGGCGTGCGCAAGAACAACATCCTGATGCTGGATCGCAAGGGCGTGATCCACAGCCGTCGTGATGACCTGAACCAGTACAAGGCCGCGTTTGCAGTAGACACCGACAAACGTACGCTGGCGGATGCGCTGAAAGACGCCGACGTGTTCATCGGCGTATCCGGCCCGGACATGCTGACGCCGGACATGGTCAGCAGCATGGCGCCGAACCCGATCATCTTTGCCCTGGCCAACCCGGACCCGGAAATCCGGCCGGAACTGGCCCGCTCGGTGCGGCAGGACCTGATTATTGCCACCGGCCGTTCGGATTACCCGAACCAGGTCAACAACGTGCTGGGCTTCCCGTACATCTTCCGGGGTGCCCTGGATGTGCGTGCCAGCGCCATCAACGAAACCATGAAGCTGGCAGCCGTGCACGCGATTGCCTCGCTGGTCCGTGAGCCGGCACCGGAAGTGGTCTCGCGTGCCTACGGTGGCCAGACGCTGACATTCGGCCCGGAATACATCATTCCCAAGCCGAACGACCCGCGTCTGCTGGGTGTGGTGTCGGCGGCAGTGGCGCGTGCGGCGGTGGATACCGGTGTCGCCCGCAAGGGTTACCCGGCGCACTATCCGCTGGAGACCGTGGACGATATTTTCCCGGGCGAACTCTGACGGCTTGAAGGGAGGGGTTGCCCTCCCTGCCGGGCCAGGCAGTGAATCCTGGCGATAAAAAAAGCGGACGTGATGTCCGCTTTTTTTATGCACCGGGCAACGCCCGCTTCAGAACAGATCTTCCGGCCGCACCTGTTCTTCCGGTCCGTCATACCCCGGCACGCTCAGGCTGTCGTCCATCTCCGGCACGTTCTCACTGCGGAAGTACTCGAAGATGGCCTTGTCGTCACCCGGGCGGGCGCGCAGCCCGTTGTCCGGATTGATGCGCGCCGAGACGATGCCGGGAGGCTGGGGCAAGGTGGCCTCCGGTACTTCGGGTAACGCGTCACGCATGAAATCAATCCAGATTGGCAGCGCCACGCGACCGCCATACTCGCCGTTGCCCAGCGTTGCCGGGTTGTCAAAGCCAACCCAGGTGATCGCCACCAGCCCGCCAGGCGTGTAACCGGAAAACCAGGCATCAAGGTGATCGTTGGTGGTGCCGGTCTTGCCGGCCAGGTCGGTGCGGTTCAGAGCGCGGGCCTGCCCGGCGGTGCCGCGGCGTACCACGTCGCGCAGCATCGAATCCATCAGCCACACGGTGCGCGCATCCACGGCCCGCGGGCGCCAGACTTTCTCCGGCGCGGGCGGAATCATCGGTGCCGGCGCGTCGTCAGGGGCCTCGGTGGCGATGGGCGAGGCAATGGCATCGTCGTCCGGCAGAGGGGCGCTGCTGACGGTGGGCTGGCTGACGTTCACGCCGCAGTCGTCCGGTTCGCACAGCACCACTTCCGGTGCCTGCCACAGCAGTTGGCCTTCATTGTCGCGGATGTCGCGGATGAACCAGGCCGGGGCATAGAAGCCGCCATTGGCAAACACGCCGTAGCTGCTGGCCATTTCCAGCGGGGTCACGGCGGCGCTGCCCAGGGCGACCGACAGGTCGCGGGCGAAGCGCTGGGTAGGCATGCCGAAATCGCCCAGGGTGTCCAGGGCGTTGCCGATGCCGACCTGCTGCAACAGACGGATCGACACCAGATTCAGCGAACGGTACAGGGCTTCGCGGACACGGGTCGGCCCGTAGAAGCGGCTGCTGGCACCGGTTGGCCGCCAGGCTTCCTCCAGGTTGTCGTCCTGAAACACGATCGGTGCGTCGTTGAAGATGGTGGCCGGGGTGATGCCATGTTCCAGGCCGGCAGCATAGACGAACGGCTTGAACACTGACCCGGCCTGGCGCTGGGCCTGCAGCGCCCGGTTGTAGTTGGACAGCGCGAAACTGTAGCCGCCCTGCAACGCCAGGATGGCGCCGTCGGCCGGGTCGATCGCCACCAGCGCTGCCTGGGCCGCCGGGATCTGTGCCAGGCGCCAGACCGGCTCATCGTTGTCGCCGCGTACCGGGCGCAGGCGCACCATGTCACCGGGCTTGAGCACGTCTGCAGGTTTCTCCGGAGCGCGTCCGACCGCGCTGGGGTTGATGTAGGGCCTGGCCCACTGCATCTGGGCCCAGGGCAACTCGGCCAGACGGCCATTGGGGAGCACGAGGCGCACATGTTCGGCGTGTACCTCCGCCACCAGCGCCGGTTCGAGTTCCCCGACGCGACGGTAGCCGCGCAGGAGGCGGGTCCACTCGGCGATGCTGGCCGGGATGCCGCGCAGGTCCACCTTCTGCGGTGCAGTGTCTTCACTGTCGCTGGCGGGCTGGCTGGCTTCGGCGTCGCTGGCGCTCTGCACGGCGGTGTTCGAGGGCAGCGGCGGCAGATCGCTGATGTCGACCCTGGCTTCCGGTCCGCGCCAGCCGTGCCGCTCGTCATACACATGCAGGCCGTGGCGCAGGCTGCTGACCGCCGCCTGCTGCATGGTGCTGTCCAGCGTGGTGGTGATGCGGATGCCGTCGGTATAGATGCGCGGGCCGAGCAGTGCCAGTGCCTCCTGGCGTGCCATTTCGGCGATATAGGAGCCTTCCACAGCCAGGCTGGCGCTGTGCTGACGGGCGGTAATGGGGGCCGACACCGCCAGGTCGTACTCTTCCTGGCTGATGCGGCCGCGTTCGAGCATGCGCTCCAGAATCCAGTTGCGGCGGGTCAGCGCGCGCTGCGGATTACTGAGGGGGTTGTAGGCCGAGGGGGCTTTGGGCAGGCCGGCGATCATTGCCAGTTGAGCCAGATTCAGGTCGTTCAGGGGTTTGCCGTAGTACACCTGGGCGGCGGCCTCGATGCCGTAGGCGCGGCGGCCGAGAAAGATCTTGTTGACGTACAGCTCGAAGATGTCCTCTTTGCTGAGGATGTTCTCGATCTGCAGGGCCAGGACTATCTCATTGAATTTTCTTAGAAAGGTCTGGTCCTGGCTGAGGAAAAAGTTGCGTGCCACCTGCATGGTGATGGTGGAGCCGCCGGAGCGGATCTCGCGGTAGCGCACCAGCTCGCTGGCCGCGCGCGTCAGCCCCTTGATGTCCACACCGTTGTGACGGAAGAAGCGCTCGTCTTCGGCGGAGGTCAGGGCCTGGATGAAATCCTGCGGGATCTGCTCGAATTTGATCGGGGTGCGGCGCTGTTCACCGTATTCACCGATCAGGTCGCCCTCCCGGGAGTAGATGCGCAGCGGGATCTGGAACGTGATTTCTCGCAGTTGCGACGCCGGGGGCAGGTGCGGGCCGAGGTAGAGAAAGCTGGCTGACAGGATCATGGCGACGCCGCTGGCGGCGACCAGGATGGCGGCCAGCAGAAGGCGAAACCAGGTTTTTGTTAACAGCATGGCAACTCGGGCAGGCTAAGATGGAAGTCTTAGGAGAAAGGTAGGACTCTTCTCCGTGAAGCGCGTCATTATACGCGGTAATGGTTGTTGTGATCTAACAACCTTTCTGTTATTACTTGTTCCTAAAGTGGTTAAGCATAAAACCATCGTAACTATATCTTTCTGCTGGGAAAAACCTCAATAATAACTTGTCGGGACAACGAACGTGCTGCCTTTCCTGAGTCAAAAGGCCCAGAGGGTCCTGGGGATCGACATCAGCACCACGGCGGTCAAGCTGCTGGAGCTGTCTAAGAGCGGGGATCGGTATCGGGTGGACAGTTACGGCGTCGAGCCGTTACCCCCCAATGCTGTGGTCGAGAAGACGGTCAATGACGAACCCAGTGTCGGCGAGACCATCGCGCGGCTGATTTCCCGTGCCCGCCCGGGTTCCAAGCTGGCGGCGGTGGCCGTGCCTGGCTCGGCGGTGATCACCAAGACCATCGAAATGGACGCTTCTCTCGACGAAGACGAGATGGAGAACCAGCTCAAGGTCGAGGCGGACCAGTACATCCCTTTCCCGCTGGACGAAGTGCGCATGGATTTCTGCGTCATGGGCCAGGTGGAAGGCAATGCCGACAAGGTCGAAGTGCTGCTGGTGGCCTCGCGCACCGAAAACGTGCAGCGCCGGGTGGACTGTATCGAGATCGGTGGCCTCAAGGCGGGCGGCGTGGACGTGGAGGCCTACGCGATGGAGCGGGCCTTCCAGCTGGTGCTGCCCCAGCTGCCGCACGGCGACGAACTGGAAACCGTAGCGGTATTCGACATCGGCGCCACCATGACGACCCTGAATGTGCTGCATCAGGGTCGTACTGTTTATACCCGCGAGCAGTTGTTCGGCGGCAAGCAACTGACCGAGGAAATTCAGCGCCGTTACGGCATCTCGATGGAAGAGGCCGGCCTGGCGAAGAAGACCGGTGAGCTGCCGGACGACTACGAAAGCGAAGTGCTGCAGCCGTTCAAGGAAGCGATTGTGCAGCAGATCAACCGTTCGCTGCAGTTCTTCTATGGCTCCACCCAGTTCAACGAAGTGGATTACATCCTGCTGGCGGGGGGCTCGGCGTCCATTGCCGGCTTGCCGGAGCTGGTGCAGGAGAAAATCGGGGCAAGCTGCTCGGTGGCCAATCCGTTTACGGACATGGCCCTGGCGAGCAAGGTCAGCGCCGCCAGCATCGCCAATGATGCGCCGGCACTGATGATTGCCTGCGGCCTGGCGCTGAGGAGCTTCGAAGAATGAGAACAACAAGAATCAACCTGCTCCCCTGGCGGGAGGAGCGTCGCAAGAAGCGGCAGCAGGAATTTGTCGGGTTGCTGGTTCTGGCGGCCATTCTGGGCGGCCTGGTGTGGTTTGTCTGGCAGGGGGCGATCAAGGGCAACATCGACAGCCAGAGTATCCGTAATCGGCATGTCGAAAAGCAGATCACCGAACTGGACCAGCAGATCAAGGAAATCGATGAGCTCGAGCGGCGCCGTTCGGAACTGATCGAGCGCATGAAGGTGATTCAGGACCTGCAGGGCAACCGCCCGACCATCGTGTATGTGTTCGACGAAATGGTGCGTACTCTGCCGGATGGCGTGTACTTCACCTCGGTCAAGCGCGTGGGGGACCTCTACACCATTACCGGCGTGGCAGAGTCCAACAACCGTATTTCCCGATTGATGCGCAACCTCGGTGATTCGGTCTGGTTCGGTGAGCCGACACTGGTCAGCGTGACGGCCGTGGACAACAGCAGCCAGGCCAATCGCTTCACGTTGACGGTGACGCAGAGCGCACCGAAAACCGAGGAGGAAGAAAAACAATGAAAGCCTCCGAACTGAAGAATATCGACATCCAGGAGCTGTTTGAAAAGCTGCAGAACCTGGACATGGAGAACATCGGTTCCTGGCCCACGCCGGTGAAGATCGGGGCAGCGATCATCGTATTCGTGCTGGTGGTGGTGCTGGGCTACGCGTTCAATATCACCACGCTCAAGGATCAGTTGCGGCGGGCACAGGCCGAGGAAACCACGTTGATGACGCAACTGGAGTCCAAGGCACATCGTGCACACAACCTGGGCCAGTACCGCGAACAGCTGGCGGAAATGGAAGAAACTTTTGGCGGCCTGCTGCAGCAGTTGCCACGGGAAACCGAAGTGCCAGGCCTGCTGGAAGACATTACCCACACCGGCCTGGGCAGCGGCCTGGAGTTCGACAAGATCGAACTGGCCAAGGAAACGCAGCAGGAGTTCTATGCCGAGTTGCCGATCCAGATCACCGTGCGCGGCGACTATCACGGCATGGGCGCGTTTGTCAGCGGTGTGGCGGCCCTGCCCCGCATCGTGACGTTGCATGATTTTGAACTGGCCTCGCCGGAGCGCCGCTCCCGGGGTGGCACTGCCGAGGCGGCAAACCTGCTGACCATGAACATCACGGCCAAGACCTATCGTTATGCCACCCGCCCGGCGCCCGAGCCGCCAGCGCGGCGTAACACACGGCGGCGTTGAGGAGGGGATGATGAAAAGAGTTCTCATGACCCTGCGCCCCCTGCTGCTGATCGCGCCGGCCCTGCTGGCTCTGGCCGGCTGTAGCGACTCCGCCAACCTGTCCGAACTGGATGCCCGTATTGCCGAGATCAAGGCGCGGCCGCGTGGCCGTATCGAGCCGCCGCCGGAGTTCAAGCCGATCGCCACTTTCTCCTATGGCGCGCACCAGTTGCGTGCCCCCTTCACGCCCCCGGTGGAAGAGGTGCCCGCGAACGTGCCGCAAGGCCGCAAGGTGGAGCCGGACCTCAGCCGTCCGCGGGAGTATCTGGAAGGCTATACGCTGGATGCGCTGCGTATGGTCGGCACCATCAACCGCCCGGGCGAGCCGCTGCAGGCGCTGGTGCTGGACCCGACTGGCGCGGTCAATCGCGTCCGTGTGGGCAGTTACATGGGCAGGAATTTCGGGCGTGTCACGGAAGTGAATGAGACACGGGTCAGTCTGATGGAAATCGTACCGGACGGGCATGATGGCTGGGTTGAAAGACCGCGCGCCGTCACGCTGTCTGAATAAGCTGCTGGGGATACCGGTAATGAAAAGCATGCGCGAGACAATAACAATGCGGAAATGGGTCGGGGCTCTGCTGGTCGTCGCAGCGGGTATGCTGGTGGGGCAGCCGGCCCTGGCATCGACGCTGCAGTCACTCAACTACGCCTCGTTGCCCGGCAACAAGCTGGAGGTGCGGCTGGGCTTCGACCAGTCGCCGCCGGATGTCCGTAGCTACAGTATCGAGAAACCAGCCCGCATCGCGCTGGACCTGGTGGGTGCCGTCAACGGCCTGGAAGGGCGCAACCACAACCTGGGCACGGGCAATGCTCGCAGCATCACCGTGGTGGAAGCGAAAGACCGTACACGCCTGATCGTCAACCTGGCGCAACTGACCGGTTACGACACGCGCGTGGAAGGCAACGAACTGGTGCTCACGCTGGGCGTGGACGGCCAGACCGCCAATGTGTTCGAGCCGACCGCCTCCGAGCAGCAGGCACCGGCCGGCCGTGGCAACCAGATCAGCCAGATCGACTTCCGTCGCGGCGAAACGGGCGAAGGCCGCATTGTCATCAACTTGTCCAACCCGTCGATTCCGGTGGATGTGCGCGAAGAGCGCGGTCGCATCCAGGTGCGTTTCGTCGGGGCCGCCATTCCCGATGCACTGCGTCGTCGACTGGACGTGACGGATTTCGCCACGCCGGTGCGCTACGTGGACGCGAGCATGGATGGTGAAACCGGTGTGATCTCCATTGAGCCTACCGGTAACTGGGAATACCTGGCCTATCAGGCCGACAGCGAATTCAGTATCAACGTGAAGCCGGTGACCGAGGCGGAAGAGTCGCGCCGTCGTCGTGATGCATTCCAGTACACCGGTGAGAAACTGTCGCTGAACTTTCAGGACATCGAAGTGCGCTCCGTGCTGCAGCTGATTGCGGATTTCACCAGCCTGAACCTGGTGGCGTCGGATACCGTGTCTGGTCGCATCACACTGCGCCTGCAGAATGTGCCCTGGGATCAGGCGCTGGACCTGATCCTGAAGACCAAGGGGCTGGACAAGCGCCAGATCGGTAACGTGCTGCTGGTGGCCCCGGCGGATGAAATCGCTGCCCGGGAGCAACTGGAGCTGGAAAGCCAGGCCCAGATCGAATCGCTGGCGCCGCTGCGCACAGAATATGTGCGGGTGAACTATGCGCGTGCGCCGGACCTGCTGAACCTGATCAAGACCGAGGGCTCCCTGCTCTCCAACCGGGGCTCGGTGACCGTGGATGAGCGCACCAATACCCTGATCATTCAGGATACCCAGCGCAAGCTGGAGGATATCCGCGAAGTGATCCGTACGCTGGACGTCGCCGTGCAGCAGGTGCTGATTGAAGCCCGTGTAGTGATCGCCACGAATGACCTGACCGATGAGCTGGGTATTCGCTGGGGTGGCCTGGCGTTCCAGGGCGACCGGATCGCTGAAGACGGCCGTGGTTTCTCCTTTACCGGTAATGCGGTCAACTCACTGAACTTTGGCGTCGGTGTGCTCAACGGTGATGACATTGAGATCGAATCGCCCGGCGACATGGTGGTGGATCTGGGCGCGACCGACAGCCGCGCCACCCGTTTCTCGCTCGGCTTTGTCGATGTAAATGCTGGCATCCTGGAGCTGGAGCTGTCCGCGCTGGCGGCAGAAGGGCAGGGCGAGCTGGTGGCAACACCGAAAGTGTTGACGGCGGACCAGCAGCCGGCCGTGATCGCTTCCGGTACCCAGATCGGTTACCAGGAAGCCTCTTCCAGTGGCGCCACCGCGATTTCCTTCATCAACGCTGAGCTGCGTCTGGAAGTCACGCCGCGCATCACGCCAGACGGTCGCATCATCATGGACCTGAAGATCAACAATGACTCCGTGGGCAGCGTGATCGCCGGTATACCCAGCATCAATACCAATCGCGTCGAGACCACGGTGCTGGTGAATGATGGCGAAACTGTGGTGCTTGGTGGTATTTTCCAGCAGGAGAAACGGGAAGGCGTGGAAAAGACCCCGTTCCTGGGTGATCTGCCGTGGATTGGCCGCCTGTTCAAGCGCGAATTCAAGAGCGATGAGAAACAGGAACTGCTGATCTTCATTACCCCGCGCCTGCTGAAAGACACCTACGCGGGTAAATAACAGGACCTGATGAGCACGACGCTGCCTCCGATCTATCTGGTGGGCCCCATGGGTGCCGGCAAAAGCACCCTGGGGCGGTATCTGGGGCAGCAGCTCGGGCGCCCGTTCCACGATTCCGACAAAGTCATCGTGGACCGTACCGGCGCCGACATCCCCTGGATCTTCGACATGGAAGGCGAGGAAGGCTTTCGCCGCCGTGAAGAGGAAATCATCGAAGAGCTCACCCGCCTGCCGGAGATCGTCATGGCCACTGGTGGCGGCGCCGTGCTGCGCGAAGCCAACCGCCGCCACCTGCATGAGCGCGGAGTAGTGTTCTATCTGTGGACGCCGGTGGAGGTGCAGCTGGCCCGCACCCGCCATGACCGCAACCGCCCGTTGCTGCAGACGGCGGACCCGGAGCGGGTGTTGCGCGAGTTGATGGCGGTACGCGACCCGCTGTACCGCGCCGTGGCCCATCACATTATCCCGACTGCCTCCGGCAACTTGCGCAAGGTCGCGGACCAGGTACTGGATTGCCTGCACGAACACGAGGCCTGACACTGCCTCAGCGCTTCCATCCTCCCGGCGCGCACCGGATAATGCCGGCTTGCAGGAGGATTTATGCACACGCTTGATGTTGCGCTCGGTGCGCGCAGTTACCCCATCTACATCGGCCAGGGCCTGCTCGGGCAGGATCTGCTGCGCCGCCACGTTCGTGCCAGCCAGGCACTGATTGTCACCAACGACACCATTGCACCGCTGTATCTGGACAGGCTGAAAGCCAGCCTGGGCGATCTCGCGCTGGTGGATACCCTGATTCTCCCTGACGGCGAGCAGTACAAGACACTGGCCACGCTGGAGAAGATATTCGATGCGCTGCTGGCGAACCGGCACAGCCGCACCACCACGCTGATTGCGCTCGGTGGCGGGGTGATCGGTGACATGGTCGGCTTTGCGGCGGCCAGTTATCAGCGCGGTGTGGATTTCCTGCAGGTGCCGACCACGTTGCTCGCGCAGGTGGATTCCTCGGTGGGTGGCAAGACTGCGGTCAACCACCCGCGCGGCAAGAACATGATCGGCGCGTTTCACCAGCCGCGTGCCGTGCTGATCGACACGACCGTCCTGGATACGCTGCCGCCGCGCGAACTCAGCGCCGGCCTTGCCGAAGTGATCAAATACGGCCTGATCCGCGATACGGACTTTTATCGCTGGCTTGAGGTCAACATGGCAGGGCTGATGCGGCGCGAGCCGGCGCTGCTGGCCGAGGCCATCCTGCAGAGCTGCCGCAACAAGGCCGAGGTGGTGGCGGAGGATGAAACCGAACAGGGCAACCGGGCGCTGCTGAACCTCGGGCATACCTTTGGCCACGCCATCGAGACGGCTACCGGCTACCGTGACTGGTTGCACGGCGAGGCGGTCGGCGCCGGGACTATGATGGCCGCGCAGCTTTCCGCTGACCTGGGCTGGATCAGCCAGGCGGATGTCACACGCATCGGCGATCTGACCCGGGCAGCAGGGCTGCCCGTGGCGCCGCCGCCGGGCATGACGGCGGCGCAGTTCCGCAGCCTGATGGCACTGGACAAGAAAGTCATGGATGGCCGCCTGCGCCTGGTGCTGTTGAAAGCGATTGGCGAGGCGGTGGTTACTGATCAATTCGATATGCAGGTGCTCACCGGCCTGCTGGAGAAAATGTGTCAGCACTGAATCGGGAACAACCGTTTTACCGTGGCGCCGGCCGACTGGAGGCGCTGGATATTCTGTGTGATGCCGGCCTGCGGGGCGGGTTTGTGCTGCTCACCGGGGAGGCCGGGGCCGGTGTGTCCCGCCTGCTGGGCGAGGCAGCGATGACGCTGGTGGACAACGCTGCCGTAGTGCGCGTCGACGGCGCAGAAACGCCCAGCCGTAATGTACTGATGCGCGCCCTGCTGAGTTACTTCGGGGTCGGCAAGGAAGATTTTGCTTCGACCCTGGAGCGGGCGCTGGCCAGCGAGCCGCTGGTGCTGGTAATCGATAACGCCGATGCAATGGGCATGGAGGCCGTTACCACCCTGGGGGTGCTGCGCGAGCGTCTTGGCCCGCGCTTTGCGATCCTGCTGGGTGGCCTGCCGGAAACAGCAGAGCATGTGGCCAGCGCGTCGCTGGCGCCGACCGATCATGTCGATCTGGCACCGCTGACGGCGCAGGAATGTGCTGATTTCCTGGCTTATGTGACCGGCGAAGAACTGGATGACGACGATGCCGAAGCCCGCCAGGCCAGCAGTGGTGGCTGGCCCGGTGCGTTGTTGGCGGAGGCCCCCCCGCCGGTGCTGCCTGTCTCGCGCATGGCCGGTTTCCGGGTGCCCTGGAAGCATCTTGCGGCCGTTGGCGGGCTGCTGCTGATCATCCTGATCTTCTGGCCACGGGATGACGAGCCGCTGGAAACCGTCCGCAGCCTGGAGCTGCCGCCGCGCCAGGTCGCGGAAACCGTAACGGCGTCGCCGCGTGAAACGGCCGTCGCTGAACAGCCCGCCCCCGCCGTGTCGCCGCATCCGGCGCCGACCCCGGAGGCGGCAGCACCAGAGGCGGCAACACCGGAGCGTCCCGTCGCGGATATCGCCACACCCGCCGCCGAACCCGACGAGGCGGCACCCGCGCCCGAGCC
>NZ_AQOR01000024.1 GCF_009846755.1 Alcanivorax sp. S71-1-4 | reverse complement strand
GGCCGAGAGCGGCCCGACGCTCACCGGGCTGGATGCAGAGCTGGGTTACCGTCGCGAAGACTGGTTGCTGTCAGCCCCCTCGGACCAGTGGATGCTGCAGGTCACCCTGGCCACCACCGAAGACGCGGCGCGGGCGCTCTCCGAGCAGCTTGGCGGCGGCAAAAGCGCCTATTACCGCGCCACCCGCAACAGCCGCAGTGTCTATATCGTGCTGTCCGGCCCCTACGCTGATCGCGCTGCCGCCGTGGCAGGGCGCCAGTCCCTGCCTCAGGCCCTGGCCGCAGCCGGCCCCTTTCCCCGGGAGCTGGCGGCCATCCAGCAGGAATTGCGCGGCAACTGACCCGCCGTTCATCGGATCGCCATCCGGGCCTGGCGGGCTGGTCTGAACCTTGCACCATCCCCTGTGGCATCGCCGGGCTGTCTGACAGCCGCCGGCGCAGTGCTTGACAGCGACCGGGGAGATGGCCGCAAGATGCGCCGTGATCCGGGCATTTCCGGCCGTTTCAGAAGGAGCGGCCGGGGCGGGCACCGGTGTCATTTGTCCGCTACTGGCCCAGTGTGTAAAATGTCCTCCCTTTTTCGCCGTCGCCGCTTGCCGGACGCATTTCGCCTTCTGTAAGTCTCTGAATTTTCAAGAGGAAAGGTTTTGATGCAGCAGAATTCAACGCTGGTGCGGGGTCTCTATGAGCCCGGAGAATTCCGGGACAACTGCGGTTTTGGCCTGATTGCCCATACCGAGGGCAAGGCCAGCCATGAGCTCCTGCAGACCGCAATCGAAGCACTGACATGCATGACCCACCGGGGCGGCATCAACGCCGATGGCAAAACCGGTGATGGCTGCGGTCTGCTGCTGAAAAAACCGGATTCCTTCTTCCGCAAGATCGCGGCCGGGCAAGGCATTACCCTGCCGGACACCTACGGCGTGGGCATGCTGTTCCTGCACCCGGATGCCGACAAGGCTGCCGCGCAACGCGCCATTGTCGAAGAAGAGCTCAAGCGCCAGCAGGTCGAGGTATACGGCTGGCGTGATGTGCCCACCGATGCCAACTACCTGGGGCCGATCGCCCAAGAGAGCCTGCCGGCCTTTGCCCAGGTGCTGGTGGGCGTGGACGGCCTGTCCGATGTCGAGCTGAATCGTCGCCTGTTCTTTGCCCGTCGCCACGCGGAAAACCGCATTGGCGCGGACGATTATTTTTATGTCTGCTCCCTGTCCGCCACCGTCGTGTCCTATAAGGGCCTGATGATGCCGGTGGATTTGCCGGCGTTTTATCCGGACCTGGGCGACGAGGCGATGGAAACCGCGATCGTGGTGTTCCACCAACGGTTCTCCACCAACACCATGCCGCGCTGGCCGCTGGCGCAGCCGTTCCGCTATCTGGCGCACAACGGCGAAATCAACACCATTTCCGGCAACCGTAACTGGTCGGTGGCGCGCACACCGAAATTCGTCAACGACCTGCTGCCGGGCCTGGAAGACATCAAGCCGCTGGTCAACCGTACCGGGTCGGATTCTTCCAGCATGGACAACATGCTGGAAATCCTGCTCGCCGGCGGCATGGATCTGTTCCGCGCGGTGCGCATGATGGTGCCGCCGGCCTGGCAGAACGTGGAAACCATGGACGCGGATCTGCGCGCGTTCTACGAATACAACTCCATGCACATGGAGCCGTGGGACGGCCCGGCCGGCCTGGTCATGACCGACGGCCGCTTCGCTGTCTGCATGCTGGATCGTAACGGCCTGCGCCCGTCGCGTTGGGTGATCACCAAGAACGGTTTTATCACGCTGTCCTCCGAGATCGGTGTGTACAGCTATGCGCCGGAAGACGTGGTCGCCAAAGGCCGTGTCGGGCCGGGCCAGATCCTGGCCGTGGACACTGAAACCGGTGAACTGCTGCGTACCAACGACATCGACAACCAGCTCAAGGTCGGCCAGCCATACCGCAAGTGGCTGAAAGAGAACGGCCTGCGCATCGAGGCCGACTACGACACCGAAGTCGAGCGCGTGGATGAAGTGCAGCCCAGCGATCTGCTGGCGTATCAGAAGCTGTTCCAGGTCAGCTTCGAAGAACGCGACCAGGTGCTGCGTCCGCTGGCGGAAAGCGGCCAGGAAGCGGTCGGCTCCATGGGCGACGATACGCCGATGGCGGTGTTGTCCAAACGGGCGCGGCCGTTGTATGACTATTTCCGGCAGCAATTTGCCCAGGTCACCAACCCGCCGATCGATCCGCTGCGCGAAGCGATCGTGATGTCGCTGGAAACCTGCATTGGTGCCGAGCGCAACGTGTTCGAGGAAACCGCCGAGCACGCCGACCGTGCGATCCTGTCGACACCGATCCTCTCGCACTCGAAATTCGCCAACCTGCTGAAGATCCAGCGCCCGGGCTATGCCCATGAGCGTCTGTCGCTGCACTACGCGCCGGCCACCGGGCTGCGTCAGGCGATTGTCGATCTGTGCGAGAAAGCGGAAAACGCGGTCCGTGCCGGCAAGGTACTGATGGTGCTGTCCGACTATGGCATCGAGCAGGACAAGCTGACCATTCCCGCCGGCATGGCCACCGGGGCGGTGCATCACCACCTGACCGAAAAAGGCCTGCGCTGCGACGCCAACATTATTGTGGAAACCGCCACCGCGCGTGACCCGCACCACTTTGCCGTGCTGTTCGGCTTTGGCGCCACCGCCGTGTACCCGTACCTGGCCTACGACGTGATCGCCGACATGGTGCGCTCCGGCGAACTGCTCGGCGACGCGGTGGAGTTGCAGAAGAATTTCCGCAAGGGCATCAACAAGGGCCTGCTGAAAATTCTCTCGAAGATGGGGATTTCCACCATCGCCTCCTACCGGGGTGCGCAACTGTTCGAAGCCGTGGGCATTGCCCGCGATGTGGTCGACCTGTGTTTCCGTGGCGTGCCGAGCCGCATTGCCGGCGCTGATTTCAGTGATTTCGAGGCTGATTTCCTGTCGCTGCAACGTGACGCCTGGAAACAGCGCAAGCCGATCGACGCCGGTGGCGTGCTGAAGTTCATCTACGGCAAGGAATACCACGCCTTCAACCCGGATGTGATCCACGCGTTGCACGATGCCGTGAACAGTGGCGACTACGAGGCGTACAAAAAATACGCCGCGCTGGTCAACACCCGGCCGGTGGCCACGCTGCGTGACCTGCTGCGCCTGCGTGACGATGTGGCGGCGATCAGCGTTGATGAGGTCGAGCCGATCGAAAACATCCTGCCGCGCTTTGATTCCGCCGGCATGTCGCTGGGGGCGCTGTCACCGGAAGCCCACGAGGCCATCGCCACTGCGATGAACCGCCTGGGTGGCCGCTCCAACTCCGGCGAGGGCGGTGAAGACCCGGCTCGTTTCGGCACCGAGCGTGTCTCCAAGATCAAGCAGATCGCCTCCGGCCGTTTTGGCGTGACCCCGCATTACCTGGTCAATGCCGAAGTGCTGCAGATCAAGGTGGCTCAGGGCGCCAAGCCCGGCGAAGGTGGCCAGCTGCCGGGTGGCAAGGTGAACGAGTTGATCGCACGGCTGCGTTACTCCGTGCCGGGCGTGACGCTGATTTCACCGCCGCCGCACCACGATATCTACTCCATCGAAGATCTGGCGCAGCTCATTTTTGACCTCAAGCAGGTCAACCCGCAGGCGCAGGTATCGGTGAAGCTGGTGTCCGAACCGGGCGTCGGCACCATTGCTGCCGGCGTGGCGAAAGCCTACGCCGACCTGATCACCATTTCCGGTTACGACGGCGGTACCGCCGCCAGCCCGCTGACCTCGATCCGCTACGCGGGGTCACCGTGGGAGCTGGGCCTGACCGAAGCACACCAGACCCTGCGCGGCAACGACCTGCGCGGCAAGATTCGCCTGCAGACCGACGGTGGCCTGAAGACCGGGCTGGACGTGGTGAAAGCAGCGATCCTGGGGGCGGAGTCGTTCGGCTTTGGTACCGTGCCGATGGTGGTGCTGGGCTGCAAATACCTGCGCATCTGCCACCTGAACAACTGCGCCACCGGCGTGGCCACCCAGCGTGATGACCTGCGCAAAGAGCATTTCATCGGCGCGCCGGAGATGCTGATCCACTATTTCACCTTCGTCGCAACTGAAGTGCGTGAGCTGCTGGCGAAGCTGGGCGTGAAGAGCCTGGCTGATCTGATCGGCCGTACTGACCTGCTGGAACGTATCGAAGGTGAGACCGAGCGCCAGAAAAAACTGGACCTGATGCCGATCCTGCGCAGTGATCACGTGCCGGCCGACAAGCCGCAGTTCTGCCAGGTGAAGCGCAACGAGCCGTTCGACAAGGGCGAGCTGGCCGAACAGATGGTGCAGGACATGCTGCCGGCGATCGAAAACGCCAGTGGCGGTTCGTTCCACTACACCATTACCAACTGCAACCGCTCGCTCGGCGCGCGGCTGTCCGGTGAAATCGCCCGCCGTCACGGCAACCTCGGTATGGAAAAAGCGCCGATCAAGGTGCGCCTTGTGGGCACCGCCGGCCAGAGCTTCGGTGTGTTCAATGCCGGCGGCCTGCACATGTACATCGAAGGCGATGCCAACGACTACGTGGGCAAGGGCATGGCCGGTGGCAAGCTGGTGATCCGTCCGCCGAAAGGCAGTCCGTTCAAGAGCCAGGAAACGGCCATTATCGGTAACACCTGCCTGTACGGCGCCACCGGCGGCAAGCTGTTTGCGGCCGGTTCCGCCGGTGAGCGTTTCGGGGTGCGTAACTCCGGCGCACACGCCGTGGTGGAAGGCGCTGGCGATCACTGCTGTGAATACATGACCGGTGGCTGTGTCACCGTGCTGGGCGATACCGGCTACAACTTCGGCGCCGGCATGACAGGCGGGTTCGCCTACGTGCTGGATCAGAACAACCTGTTCTTCGACCGCATCAACCCGGAACTGATCGAGCTGCACCGCATCAGCACCGAGCCGATGGAGGCGCACCGCAGCCACCTGCGCAGCGTGTTGCGCGAATACGTCGAGGAAACCGGCAGCGAGTGGGGCCAGTACATCCTGGACAACTTCGATGCCATGAGCCGCAAGTTCTGGCTGGTCAAGCCGAAAGCCGCGAGCCTTGAGAACCTGCTCAAGAGCACGCGTGCCAATCCGGCCTGATATCCGGCCCCAGGGGAGATGATGTAATGGCTGAGCGTTTGAATAACAGCTTTCAGTTTCTGGATGTCCCGCGGCAGGACCCGAAGAAAAAGCCGGCGGAAGCCCGTCGTGAAAAATACGAGGAAATCTACTACCCGTACGAAGTGCGGGAAGTGGAGCATCAGGCGCACCGCTGCCTGGAGTGCGGCAACCCGTATTGCGAGTGGAAGTGCCCGGTTCACAACTACATTCCGAACTGGCTGAAGCTGATTTCCGAAGGCAACCTGATGGAAGCCGTGGAACTGAGCCACCAGACCAACTCACTGCCGGAAGTGTGCGGCCGTGTGTGCCCGCAGGACCGCCTGTGCGAAGGCGCCTGCACTCTGAATGACGGCTTCGGTGCCGTGACCATCGGTGCCACCGAGAAATACATCACCGACACGGCCCTGGCCATGGGCTGGCGCCCGGACATGTCGAAAGTGGTATGGACCGACAAGCGCGTTGCCGTGATCGGTGCCGGCCCGGCCGGTATCGGCTGCGCCGATGTGCTGGTGCGCAGCGGCGTCAAGCCGGTGGTGTTCGACCGCTACCCGGAAATCGGTGGCCTGCTGACCTTCGGCATTCCCGAGTTCAAGCTGGAAAAGCCGGTCATGGCCAAGCGCCGCGAAGTGTTCGAGGGCATGGGTATCGAGTTCCGCCTGAACACCGAGATCGGCACCGACATCACCATTGATGAGCTGCTGGAAGAATTCGACGCCGTGTTCATGGGCATGGGCACCTACACCTACATGAAAGGTGGCTTCCCCGGCGAAGAACTGGCAGGCGTCTATGACGCGCTGCCGTTCCTGATCTCCAATGTGAACCGCAACCTCGGCTTCGAGAAAGACGCCGCTGATTTTATCGACATGGGCGGCAAGCGCGTGGTGGTGCTCGGCGGTGGTGACACCGCGATGGACTGCAACCGGACCTCGATCCGTCAGGGGGCAGCCAGTGTGACCTGCGCCTACCGTCGTGACGAAGAAAACATGCCGGGTTCACGCCGCGAAGTGGCCAATGCCCGCGAAGAGGGCGTGCAGTTCCTGTTCAACCGCCAGCCGATCGAGATCGTGGGCGAGAACGGCCGCGCCACCGGTGTGAAAGTGGTGGAGACCCGTCTGGGTGAAGCCGATGCCAACGGTCGTCGTCGTCCAGAGCCCATTCCGGGTTCCGAGGAAATCCTGCCGGCAGACGCCGTGGTGATTGCCTTCGGTTTCCGCCCGAGCCCGGCGGACTGGTTCGAAGGCAAGCAGATCACGCTGGACGATTCAGGCCGCGTGGTGGCGCAGGAAAAACAGGCGTTCCCGTTCCAGACCAGCAACGAGAAGATCTTTGCCGGTGGCGATATGGTGCGCGGTTCCGACCTGGTGGTGACCGCCATCTGGGAAGGCCGCGAGGCTGCCAAGGGCATCCTGGACTACCTGGACGTCTGACGACGGATATCTGACGCACAACAAGGCCCGCTCTGGCGGGCCTTGTTATATTCGGCCCTGAAAAGGGCTTCTGTTGGCAGGGCAGAGCAATGACGTTTCCCGCACTCAAGAATGATCGCTTTCTCAAGGCGCTGATGCGCGAGCCGGTGGACATGACGCCAGTCTGGATGATGCGCCAGGCGGGCCGCTACCTGCCGGAATACCGCGCCTCCCGCGAACGCGCCGGCTCCTTCATGGACCTGTGCAAGAACGCCGAACTGGCCTGTGAAGTCACCCTGCAACCGCTGGCGCGCTACCCGCTGGATGCGGCCATCCTGTTTTCCGACATCCTGACCATTCCTGACGCCATGGGGCTGGGCCTGTATTTCGAAACCGGCGAAGGCCCGCGCTTTCGCAAGGTCGTGCGTACCGAGGCGGACATTGCGGCGCTGCCTGTGCCAGAGGCGGAGAAGGATCTCGATTATGTGATGCGTGCGGTGAGCACCATCCGCCACGCCCTGGGCGGCAGCGTGCCCTTGATCGGCTTTTCCGGCAGCCCCTGGACGCTGGCCACCTATATGGTGGAAGGCGGCTCGTCGAAGGATTTTCGTCACCTGAAGGCCATGGTCTACAGCCAGCCGGAACTGGCGCATCAGCTGCTGGACAAGCTGGCGCGCTCGGTGACCGATTACCTGAACGCCCAGATTCGTCATGGTGCGCAGGCGGTACAGATTTTCGATACCTGGGGCGGTGCGCTGTCCGCTGAAGCGTATAAAACCTTCTCGCTGCGTTACATGCAGCAGATCGTCGATGGCCTGATTCGCGACCACGAAGGCCGCAGGGTGCCAGTGATCCTGTTCACCAAGAACGGTGGCCTGTGGCTGGAAGAGATCGCCGCCAGCGGCTGCGATGCACTCGGCGTGGACTGGACCATCAACATTGGCCAGGCGCGTCAGCGCGTCGGGGACCGTGTGGCATTGCAGGGGAACATGGACCCGGCGGTGCTGTATGCCTCACCGGATGCGATTCGTGCGGAAGTGAAACGTATTCTGACGGATTTCGGGCCGCACAACGGCCATGTGTTCAACCTGGGGCACGGTATTACGCCGCAGGTGGACCCGGCCAACGCCGGGGTGTTCATCAACGCGGTACACGAATTCAGCCAGCGTTGAAAAAACGGCGCGAATCATCGCGCCGTTTTACTTCATGCCTCGGTGATTGCCGCAACCGGGAAGGTCATGTCAAACGCCGGCATGTAACCGCCGACCGTCCAGTTGCCGGCTTGCAGTGCCGGGAAGTGTTCGCCGTCCGCCCAGAAATGTTTCAGCCGTGCCAACTGCAGGCGGCCTTTTGCTTTCGGCGTATAGCGAAACATGCGGCTGTCCCGCAGTTGCGCCAGCGTCACGGCCTTCTGTGGCACCCAGCCGGAGGACACTGGCAGCGCGGGCCCGCCGTGCGCGAGCATCAGGCGGCAGAACGGCCGGCCATCCAGCGATACCGTCACCTGGTCGCCAGCGTCCGTCTGTGTTACCTCGAAATCCGCGCGGTCCTTGGGGATACCCCAGTTGCTTCGGCCATTGTCGACACTGTCCTGACTGGACACGTAAATGCGGCCAATGGAGTTGTAGCGGTGTCCGTCGGGAAAGCGGTAGTGTCCGGGAATGAACAGCAACTCCTGGTACGGGCCGACATCCGAGCTGCTGTAATCCACGAACATGAGAATGCTGCGCGCGCCACGGGGCTCACCCAGTGCGTCGGGTGCGCCCGATTGCGCCGTGCGCTGTGCAACGCCGGTTTTCAGTGCAAAGGCATATGCGCGCCCGTGCAGTTGCCAGGGGGCCGGTGCGATCATGCGTTACATCCCGATCTTGCGCAGTTGATACAGGTTGCGCGAGATGGCCACCACCTCGCCACTGGCGTCCTTGAGTTCGCACTCCCATTCGAAATCGGCTTTGCCATTGGCGTCGGCTTCGTTCTGGATGCGTTGAACCTCGTCGTCACTCAGGTGCACTTCCACTGTGATGTCCGTTTTGGCCGGGCGACGAAAGCGGATCTGCATGTCCTTCACGATGGGATAAAAACGTTTGGTATCGAAGCTGCTGAGGTACACCACGCCGCCGGGCAGTTCCGCCAGCGTGAACAGCGCGCCGGCATACATGGTGCCGACATGGTTGATGTTCGGTTCGAACGGCATGCGCATTTTGCAGTAACCCACTTCCAGCGCCTCCACCACGGCGCCGCAACGTTCGGCAAAGGGAAACGGCGCCGAAGCGGCCTGCTTCAGGGTGTCGAGTTGTTCGCGTGTCAGTGACATGGCAGTCTCCGTGAGTGGCTCTGGCAGCGTGATGCGTGGGCACATGCTAGCACCCGCACGGGGTATCGGGATTAACCGAAACTGACAGGAGGATGGTGCAATTGAACAGATCATCAGGCAAAGCGGCGATGTTCATCCTGTTCCTGACACTGGCGGCGCTGGCATCGCCAGCGAGGGCGGCGGTGATCCTGCTGTATCACCATGTGGCGGAGGATACACCGGCGTCGACTTCTGTTACCCCGGCGATGTTTGAAACGCATTTGCGCCATCTCAGGGAGGAAGGGTTCGAGGTGGTGCGCCTGGACGAACTGGTGCGCCGCGTGCGCGCTGGCGAGCCGGCCGAGACAAAACTGGCCGCCATCACCTTTGACGACGCCTACCGCAGTATCCATGACAACGCCATGCCGTTGCTCGCGCGGCATGGCTGGCCAGCCAGCGTGTTTGTCTCCACCGGCGCAGTGGGTGAGGGGGGCAACATGATGAACGTGGCGCAGCTCCAGGCGCTGCAGGAGGCCGGCCATCTGCTGTTGAATCACAGCCACCGGCATGCGCATCTGGTGCGTCGCCAGGACGGTGAATCGGCGCGCGCCTGGGCGCAACGGGTGCGAGCGGACATCGAGCAGGCCCAGGCGCTGCTGAGTGACTGGCTGGGCGAGCCGCCGCCACGCTATGTCGCATACCCCTACGGCGAGCAGGACGAGGCGGTACGTGCCTTGCTGCGTGACCTGGATTATCTCGGCTTCGCCCAGCGCAGCGGCGCGGTGGATGCCGACACCGACTGGCAGAATATTCCGCGCATTCCCGTGAACCGTCATTACGCCGACTGGGACAGCCTGGGCGACAAGGTCCGTGCCTTGCCGATGCCGGTGCGTGACGTGTCGCCCGCCGGCGGTGTGACCACGGAAAAACGGCCCGTGTTGACGATGCGGTTGCCGGCAAGCTGGGCCGACCGCAACGTGAACTGTTTTGCCGGTGGCGCGGCCGTTGTTGAGCGCGCAACGGTGCAGGACGGTGTGCAACTGCGAGTGACGCCGGGCCGTGATCTGACACCGGGGCGCACGCTGGTGAATTGCACCGCCAGCGCAGGGCAGGGGCGGTTCTACTGGTATTCGTGGTTGTGGATGCATCACGATGGGGAGTGGTATCGAGAATAAATCCCGTAGGGTGGGTAGAGCCAAAGGCGAAACCCACCGTGTCCATGCCCGTTAATCACTCCCGCAAAATCATCGAAATCACCCAGCTTGGGAGACAGGCAGTTCCGATGGTTCTGTGCGAGCAGTACGCAACATGGTCCCGGTGGGTTTCGCCTTTGGCTCTACCCACCCTACGTCACTCAGAAATCTGCGAAGCGATCAAAGTCGTTGTGGCGGATTACGGAGCGAATGTGCGAGATGTACACCTCGCCAATCTCGGCGTAGCCGTTCAGGCCGGCCGCCATGACGCGGCCGGATAACGGCTTCTCCTGCGCCCGCGCCTGTTCGCGCAGCACACGCATGTACCGATAGCGCGGGTGGCTGTTCAGGTTGAGCATATAGCGGCGCACTGCTTCCTCCACAGAGGGGAATCGCTCCACCTCATACTTTGCGCCTGCTGGCCGTCGCGCCGGGACCATGCCGCAGCCGGGGGTGAAGCACCATTGCCCGAAGTAGTTGTTGCCTTCCTGGGCGAAGCGCGAGGTGCCCCAGGCGGATTCGATCGCGCCCTGGGCCAGGGCCAGCGAGGCCGGAATGATGTCGATCCGGCGCAGCAGGGTGGCGAACCAATCTGGCGTCAGCGCTTCAAGGTTATCCGGTGCGTCGAGCCGGTACAGCCGGGCCTGTGTCTGCAGCCAGTCCAGATCCCCCCGGTCAGGCTTGCCGGCCTGGAAGCGCTCATGCACCGCCAGGGCCTGTCCGCGCAGTGCCAGCAGGTCGCGGTTGGTGGCCTGAATGGCCGGCAGCAGGGTATTGACCAGTTGCGCCTTGCGGGCTTCAGTCTCGTCGTCCGGCAGTGGCCAGATCGGCGGCTCGCGGTCGTCGGCGAACTCCGTCTGGTTCACCTGCCAGTGCAGGATCAGGGTGGGCAACAGGGCCAGTGCCGCCAGCGCAATCAGTACGCTGGCCAGCAGCAGGGCCCGGGTCGCAGGATGTCCGGTGGCGGTTCTCAATCGGCCGGTCTCTCAGCAAGCCAGAAAACACAGGCCACCGGCCTGTTCCCGCGAGGGAGGCCGATGGCAGGGCACCGCCGATCAACCGTTGGCCAGGGCGTCGGTGCGTGCGGCGCAGATGAAATCGTTGCGGTGCAAACCGCGCAGTTTGTGCGACCACCAGGTGACAGTGACCTTGCCCCATTCGGTGAGCAGGGCCGGGTGGTGGCCTTCTGCTTCGGCGAGCTCCGCTACCTGGCCCGTGAAGGCCATGGCGGTGACGAAATCAGCAAAGCTGAACTGCCGTTGCAGTTTCTGGATGCCTTCCTCTTCGATCAGCTTCCAGTCCGGAATCTCGTCGCGCCAGGCGCTGATATCCGCCTGGCTGGCCGCCGGGGCGTCCGCCCGGCAGGCCTCGCAGTGTTCCTGTTTCAGCGTCATGAGCTTTCTCCCTGTGCTGCCGCGCTGCACAGCCGTGCCGGCTCACTCTTGCCCTGGGGCGCCATGCGCGAGAGAGCACGCCGCAGCCGTTCGGTGTCGGTGTCGCTGCGCAGGCGGCCGGGAATTTCCATGGCGTCCGCCAGACGCAGCAGGACGGATTTCATCTTCTCGGGCATCAGCACCGGCTGGCGATGCTGTACCACGTAGATCATCTCACCCTGCCGGAACAACAGAAAGCCATAGTAATGGGTGCCGTCCACGGCGCCGGTCTCCGGCGCGCGCTGGCTGTCCACGTCCAGGCTGACCACGGCAAACAGGGCGCGTGGCGTGCTGTCCTGCAGGAACTCGCGATGCACGGCTTCCACAGAGGTGACCAGCGATGCCGTGGCGACGCGTTCGCGCAGGTAGTTGTTCAGTACCAGATTCAGCAGCGTCATGTCCGAGGCAAACCGCGGTGCGCCGATCAGGGGGTGGTTTTCGATGCGCAGGTAGTCGATGCGAAACTGCCGGCCGCTGCCATCCCAGAACGTGGTGGAGCCGCCCTGGCCGTCGCAGCGCTCATCCAGCACCACTTCCCCCCGGAAGGTGTTGATGCCCAGGTCCATGGCGTAGGCCGCCGCCGGTGCGTAGTAAATATCGCCGTCACGCTCGCCTTCCATGCTCTGGCAACCGCCGAGCAGGGCCGCCAGGGCGAGCCATACGGGTGCGTTGATTATTCTCATTATTCACCCCGTCAGGTTTGATGCCGGGTGATGATAGCACACCCGGCGTCGTTGCCAGCCCGGCGGGCGCCCGCCGGTTAGCGGGCCAGCAGGTCACGCGCAATGGCCACCACCTGCATCTCGTCGGTGCCGGCATAGATCTGCAGGATCTTGGCGTCGCGCATCAGCTGCTCCACGCGCGATTCACGCATGTAGCCGTAGCCGCCATGGATCTGCACTGCCTCGGTGGTCACGTCCATGGCTGTCTGGGCCGCATAGAGTTTCATGGCGGACGCTTCGGCGAGGGTCATCTGCTTGCCGGCGGCGACCAGCTCAATATAGCGAAACACCATGTTCTGCAGGTTCATCCGCGCCACTTCCATTTTCGCCAGCTTCAGCTGGATCAACTGGTTGTCGCCAATGGCCCGGCCAAACTGCACCCGGTCGCGGGCGTACTGAACGCTCAGTTCCTGGGCGCGTTCCACCATGCCCAGGGCCATCGCGGCCACCCCCGCGCGCTCCTGCATGAAGGTGCCCTTGGCGCCGGCGCGGCCATAGCCATCTTCACTTTCCCCGAGGAGGCGTTCCGGGCCGGCGTGCACATCGCTGAGGAACAGCTCGCCCGTGGGTGAGGAGCCAATGCCCATTTTCTTGAAGGGTTTCGACTGGGTCAGGCCCGGCATGCCGGCATCGAGAATGAAGGAGACGATCTTGCGCTGGGCGGGGGCCACGCCGTCTTCGTCCAGTTTGCAGATCAGGATGATGGTGTCGGCGTAGGGCCCGTTCGTGATCCAGGTCTTGCTGCCGTTGATGAGATAGCCGCCCTGGCCATCGCGGCGTGCCAGGGTCTTCATCTGGCCGAAGGCATCGGAGCCGGCGTTCGGTTCCGAAATCGCCCAGGCGCCGACTTTTTCCAGTGTCAGCAGCGGCAGTGCCCAGCGTTCTTTCTGGGCCAGCGAGCCCTTGCTCATGATGGCGCCGCCGGCCAGCCCCATGGACACGCCCATGGCGGTGACCAGCCCCTGAGCGTGGCGGCACAGCTCGATGATCGGAATCATGCGCATGGCTGCCTGCTCGGCGGCGGCTTCCGGGTTCGGGGCCTTCCCGGTGACCTCGCCGGATTTTTCCCGGGCGATCTGCTTGTTGAACTGCTGGGTGGCCAGCACATCCATGCCGAATGTGCGGATCATTTTGCGCAGGATGTCGTAGGGCGGCACGCCGTTGTATTCGATGTCGTCCAGGTGCGGCACCACTTCCTTCTCGACGAAGTCGCGCACCATTTTCTGGATCATCTGCTGCTGTTCATTCCACTCGATCACGGCCACCTCCGGTTGCTCGGGCATGCAGAGCAGCCTAGCGCACCGCAGCAATGGGGCACAGGACAGGGGATGACAGCGGACTTGACCGGATCGGTCAGGCGGGTGGGAGCGCCCGGATGGCCAGTTCCTCGGTGTCGGTGACTTCCATGGCGAAGCCTTCCTTCTCGCAGTGCGCGGCCATCTCGATGTCTGCCGCCCGCAGGCGCGGGTGGTGACCGGCATAGAATTTGCGCGCGGCATGCGCGTTGCGGGTGCGTTCGATGGCCTGTTCCTCGCTGATGCCGAGGCCGCCGATCAGGCCGCTGAGATATTCGGCGCAGGCCACGTCTTCATCGCCGGTGGGGTGGGACGCCACCAGCACCACGCGGGGTGGCTTGCGCGCCAGGATGGCGGCTGCGGTGGCGCGGGCATTGACCAGGCTGGCGACGAACAGCCCGGCGCAGGGGCGGGCATTGAGGGTGGCGGCGACGCCGTTGGTAGTGCGCATGATCAGGGTGCGGCCACGCACGTCCGCGTGGCTGATCTCCCAGGGCGAATTGCCGAAATCAAATCCCTCAATGGGCAGGGCATCGACTTCACCAGCCAGCAACGCGTCCGGGTACTGCTCCCGCAGCGCGAAGGCGGCTTCTGCAGAAGGCACGGGCAGGATGCGCGTCACCCCGCCGCGAAAGGCATAGAAGCTGGTGGTGAATGCGCGGATGACATCGATCACGACAGTGATGCCGTCCGGATTCGGTGGCGGAAAATGTCCCTGGCTAATCTGGATATTCAAAACAGCAGGCCTGCGCCCCAGGTCACGTTGTTGAAGATGTCATCATCGCCTTTGTACTGCTCGGCCGCCAGTGTGAAGGTGATGCGGTCGGCCAGCGTCAGGCGCTGCTTGGGGGTGCTGTGCTGGGTGAGGAAATCGGTGATGGAGCGGAAGTTGAAATCCGAGCGCAATCTCAGCAGTTGCCCCTGGTTGCCGTAGCCGGCCTGCAATTGAAAAATGCGGCCGAAACCGATGCCGGCGTAGACATTGTTGACGCGCTTGTCTGAGGCGCGGGCATCCTCGTCGTCCGGCGTGACGCTGGCGCGCAGCGGCGAATCACCGAATTTTTTTGTCGCGGCACCGAAGTTCACCGCCACGCTGGAATAATTGGCATCAATGAAATAGCCGGTGCCGACGCTGGCGCTGGGGTCGACCCGGCCCACGGAAATGACCGTGCCGCGGATCAGGTGCACACCGCCATAGCGGCTGTCGTCGGCACGCGTGAGCGGCGACAGCAGCACGATGGTGAGCAGCGAGATGGCGAGACAGGCACGTTGGATTATCGTTGTCATGACGGCAGTTCCTTCCTTTGGCCCCGGAGAGCGGGCAAACACGGCCCGCGCACAAAAAGGGGCTCATCCTTGCGATGAACCCGCAGCGTATTATGCCGTGCCTGACCCGGCCGGTGACACCGCCGCTCAGCGCCCCCGTGTGGGCAATGTGCGTGCCAGCGCCCACACCTGCACCGACGCGGCACCGGCGTCCAGCAGACACTGGCTCGCCTCACGTACCGTGCTGCCTGTCGTCACGACATCATCCACCAGCGCCAGATGCAGCCCCGTGACCGGCTGGCGAAGGGTAAAGGCACCGTGCAGATTGCGCCGCCGTGCCCTGGCCCGCTGGCCCTGCTGGTGGCGTGTGCGGCGCGGGCGCGCCAGGGCCGGCAACAGCGGCAGTCCGAGATGGTCGGCAGCGGCACGTGCCAGCCGCTGGGCCGGGTTGAAACCGCGCTGCCACTGGCGCAGCCAGTGTGAGGGCACCGGCACCAGGGCGCCCACCGCGCCGGGCGCGGGCAGGGACGCCAGCCAGGGCGGCAGCAGTGCCCGCTCGATGGCCAGCTGCCGGTGATGCTTGTAGCGGTTGATCAGCCGGTCGAGGGGGAAGTCATAGGCCCAGAGGCAGTGCACCTGCTGGAAGGGGGGCGGCCGCGTCAGACAGCGACCGCACAGGCCGCTCTCGGGCAGGGGGGCGGTGCTGGGCAGCCCGCAGCGGCATACGGCAGCACCGATGGCGGGCAGGGCCGGGCGGCAGGCGCCGCAAAACCCGGCTTGCAGAGGGGCCGGCTCCTGGCAGAGCACACATTGCCCAAAGTGCTGGTTAAATATTGGCCACAGGTAAACTTTTGACATATTCATGTGGTTGACAGCCCCCGGGCCCGCCCCTAGTCTGCCAGGATGCTAACCCGCCCGGAGCTGCACCCATGAACGCCGACGTCACCACTTTGCCGACGACATCCGCTACTGCGCCTGTACGCCATGACTGGGCCCGCGACGAGATCCAGGCACTGTTTGACCTGCCGTTCAACGACCTGCTGTTCCGCGCGGGCACCGTGCACCGCCAGTTCTTTGATCCGAACGCCGTGCAGGTGTCGACCCTGCTGTCGATCAAGACCGGCGCCTGCCCGGAAGACTGCAAATACTGTTCCCAGTCCGGCCACTACAACACCGAGTTGGAAAAGGAAAAGCTGCTGGAAGTACAGAAAGTGGTCGAGGAGGCCCGGCAGGCCAAAGACAAAGGGGCTTCGCGCTTCTGCATGGGCGCCGCCTGGCGCAGCCCGCGCGGCAAGGACATGCCGTATGTGCTGGAGATGGTGCGACAGGTGAAATCCCTCGGCATGGAAACCTGTATGACGCTGGGCATGCTCGACAGGGAGCAGGCCGAGGCGCTGGCCGATGCCGGCCTGGATTACTACAACCACAACCTCGACACCTCGCCGGAGTATTACGGCAAGGTGATCACCACCCGTACCTATGATCATCGTCTGAACACGCTGGCCAATGTGCGCGACGCCGGCATGAAAATCTGCTGCGGGGGCATCATCGGCATGGGCGAAGGCCGCCAGGACCGCGTCGGTCTGCTGCAACAACTGGCCAACCTGCCACAGCATCCGGAGTCGGTGCCGATCAACATGCTGGTGAAGATCGAAGGCACACCGCTGTCACAAGTGGACGATCTCGACCCGTTCGAATTCGTGCGCACCATCGCCGTGGCGCGCATCCTGATGCCGCAATCCTTTGTGCGGCTGTCTGCTGGCCGCCAGGAAATGAACGACCAGACCCAGGCGCTGTGTTTTATGGCAGGGGCCAACTCGATTTTCTACGGCGAGCGGTTGCTGACCACGGACAACCCGGAAGCCGACCACGATCGCGAACTGTTCCGTCGCCTTGGCATTCACCCGATGGAACTGAACGCCGGTGACTATTCCGACGAAGCCGCCGAAGACGCCCTGCAACGGCAGATCGCCGAGCAGGAAGCCGAAGAGCAGGGTCTGTTCTATGACGCCATGAGCAAACGCGCCCCCAAGCGTGTGCTCGACAAGCGCGCCTGAGGCGTCGCGCCGGGCACTTTCATGGCTGCAACGTCTGCTTTTGATCTTGAAACGGCGCTGGCCGAACGCCGGCGCCTGCATCGCTATCGCACGCGCCTGACTGTCGACGCCCCCGCTGGTCGCGAGACGGTGATTGATGGCCGCCGTTACCTCAATTTCTGCGCGAATGATTATCTTGGCCTGGCCAATCATCCGGAGGTGATCCACGCGCTGAAACAGGCGGCCGATGATATCGGCGTTGGCAGCGGCGCCTCGCATCTGGTGTGTGGTCACAGCCGTTTCCACCACGCATTGGAAGAGCAACTGGCGGAGGCCACCGGCCGGCCGCGTGCGTTGTTGTTCTCCACCGGCTTCATGGCCAACCTGGGCGTAGTGGGGGCGTTGCTCGACAAACCCGACGCCGTGTTCGAAGACAAACTCAATCACGCCTCCCTGATCGATGCCGGCCTGGCCAGCGGTGCGCGTTTCCGCCGCTACCTGCACAACGATGCCGACAGCCTGGCTGCGCAACTGGCACGCGCCGACGCACGCCGCAAACTCGTGATCACCGACGGCGTATTCAGCATGGACGGCGATGCCGCGCCGCTGGCCGCATTGTGTGATGTAGCTGACGCGCACGACGCCTGGATGATGGTGGATGACGCACACGGCTTCGGTGTGCTGGGCGATCAGGGCGCCGGTACGCCGGCAGCGCAACAGGTGGCCGCACGCATTCCCGTGTACATGGCCACGCTCGGCAAGGCACTGGGCACCTTCGGTGCCTTCGTGGCCGGCAGCGACGCCCTGATCGAAACCCTGATTCAATTCGCCCGGCCCTATATCTACACCACGGCGATGCCGCCGGCGGTTGCAGCGGCAACCTTGAAAAGCCTGTCCATCATGCGCACAGACACCTGGCGCCGCGACAAACTGGTGGCGCTGATTGCACAGTTTCGTGGTGGCGCCCAGGCGCAGGGCTACACGCTGATGGACTCCGCCACACCGATCCAGCCGTTACTGATTGGCGACGATGCCGCGGCGCTGCAACTCAGCGCACGATTGCGCGAACAGGGTGTACTGGTGTCCGCCATTCGCCCTCCCACTGTGCCGGACGGCACCGCGCGCCTGCGGGTGACGCTGTCTGCCGCACATGAACCCGAAGACGTCGTTGCATTGCTGGCCGCGCTCGGCGAAGCGCCGCCACCACAGGATTAAGCCATGCCTGCATTGTTGCCGTTCCACAATACCTATCGCAGCACCCGCGAAGCGCCGAAAGGCGAGCTGGTGTTGTTGCATGGCTGGGGCCTGCATTCGATTGTCTGGGACGACATCATGCCGGGCCTGCTGGCGCATTTTCAGGTGACCGTGATTGATTTGCCGGGCATGGGGCAGAGCCCCTTGCCGAATGGCGACTACACGCTGGATTTTCTGGTCGACCAGGTGGCCGCCGTGATGCCGGAGAAAGCCCATGTGCTGGGCTGGTCGCTGGGCGGGCTGGTGGCGCTCCGGCTGGCGTTGACACATCCGGCGCGTGTTCAGTCTGTTATCACCACCGGCACGTCGCCGCGCTTTATTTCGGCGCCCGACTGGCCGGCGGCCATGGCACCGGATGTGCTGGCAAAATTCGCCGAGGTGCTGCGCGAAGATGAGAACGGCACGCTGATCCGCTTCCTCGCCCTGAACTGCAAGGGCAGCCCGACCTTGCGCGACGACGTGCGCAAGCTGAAAGATATTCTCTATTTTTGCGGCCTGCCCGCCGGCCGCGCGTTGCGTGGTGGCCTGGACATGCTGCGCGATACGGACCTGCGCCAGACACTGCGCCAGATCGGTGTGCCATTGATGATGATCTTTGGCGAAAACGATCACCTCGTTCCTGCTGCCGTGCAGGCCGATATCGCTGCGCTGCATCCCGGCGCCACGCTGGCGATGCTCAAGGACATGGCGCATGTGCCGTTTGTGTCCGCGCCGGAGCTGTTCCTGCAACCCGTGCTGGATTTCTATCGGGAGCGGGGCATTGTCTGAGCAGGATCGTGCCGGGCGCCGTGCGGTGGGCGAGAGCTTTGGCCGCGCCGCGCGCAGCTACGATGCCCACGCCACATTACAGCTGGCGGCAGCCCGCACACTGCTCGGCATGTTGCCGGCAGTATCGCCGGCACTGGCGCTGGACATCGGCGTCGGCACCGGGCCGGTCACCCGCGCCTTGTGTGAACGGCTGCCCGACACACGCTGGCTGGCGCTGGACATTGCCGAACCGATGTTGCGCGAGGGCGTTGTCCGTGGGCGATTTGTTGGCCAGTGCCGGCCGGTCTGCGCCGACGCCCTGCAATTGCCGCTGGCGGCCGCGCGGGTCGATCTGGTGTGGTCTTCGTTTGCCTTGCAGTGGTGCGACGACCTGCCGGCGCTGGCGACAGAAATTGCGCGTGTCATGGCCCCAGGCGGCACCCTCGCCTTGTGCCTGCCGGTAGCCGGCACGCTGGATGAACTGCGCGCAAGCTGGGCCGAGGTGGACGACGCACCGCATGTGAATCATTTTTATCGTTCTGATGACTGGGACGCGGCGCTCGGCAGTGCCGGGTTGTACGCGGACATCGCGCACACCCAGCAGATACGCGAACACTACCCCGACGTGCGCGCCATCGGCACCATGCTGCGTGCCACGGGTGCCCATCATGTACACCGCAGTGCGGCACCCGGACTCACCAGCCGGCGTCGTTATGCCGCCTTGCAGGCCGCCTTCGAACGCCGTCGTACCGCCGCTGGCCTGCCACTGACCTGGCAGGTGCATTACGCCATTTTCCGTAAACCTCCCACTGAGTGAGTGGACGCCATGACGACCCCGCTGACCGGCAAATATTTTCTCACCGGTACGGATACCGAAGTGGGCAAGACCTGGGTGTCCTGCCGTCTGCTGGAACAGGCGCGCGACGCGGGCCTGTCGGCGCTTGGCCTCAAGCCCGTGGCAGCGGGCGCAGAACAGTATGACGGCCAGTGGCAGAACGACGACGCGCGACAATTGATGGCGGCGTCTTCCGTGCCATTGCCTTACGAACAGGTCAATCCGGTGCTGCTGCGCGAGCCGATGGCGCCTCACCTTGCCGCACGACACGAACAACGCATGCTGAGCGTGTCGCGCATCGCCGGTTATGTGCGCGGTGTGATGATGCAGAAGCAGGATCTGCTGCTGGTGGAAGGCGCCGGCGGATGGCGTGTGCCGCTCAACGACCGCGAAACCCTGGCTGAGCTCGCCGTGGCATTGCGGTTGCCGGTGATTCTTGTCGTCGGCATGCGGCTTGGCTGCCTCAACCACGCACTGCTTACGGCTGAGGCGATCCAGCGCGACGGGTTGCGGTTGGCGGGCTGGGTGGCGAATGTCATGCCCGGCGACGCCATGGCGGGCCTGGAAGAGAATATCGCCACCCTGGAGCACTGGCTGCCGGCGCCACGCATCCTGCTCTGATGACCTGCCACGTCGTTGCGGCCGTGTCTGCCACAGACGATCCTGAGGCCATCATCGACCGATCAGGAGAAACGACATGCCGTGGCAATCCCTTCGTAATGCATTGCTGTTTAACGCTGTATTTTCTTTTGTGTGTGGCGCGGCCCTGCTGGCCACGCCGCATGCCATCGCTGCGCTGTTGGGCGAAGTACCCGTGATGCTCTGCCAGATACTGGGCGTGGGCCTGGTGCTGTTTGCGGCAGAGGTCGCCTGGGTGGGCACCCGCAAACCGGTCCCGCGGTTGCTGGCGAAACTGATTACGGCTGCGGACGTGGCCTGGGTGGCGGGGTCAGTGGTGCTGGTGGTGGCCGCTGCCGGATTCCTGAGTTTCTGGGGGCAGATACTGATTCTGGATATTGCCCTGCTGACAGGTTTCTGCGCCTGGTGCCAATGGCGTAATCTGAAAGTGGACCGGCCAGTAGTCGCGTAAATGGCCGGTAGGATGGGTAGAGCCAAAGGCGAAACCCACCATGTCCATGCCCGTTATTCACTCCCGCAAAATCATCGAAATCACCTAGCTTGGGAGGCAGGTAGTTTCGATGTTTTTGTGCGAGCAGTGTGCGACATGGTCCCGGTGGGTTTCGCCTTTGGCTCTACCCACCCTACGCCACCCCTTGCTGGGTGGCATCGCTCTGCTGGCCGGAGCGGGCCGATAGCCAGTCGGCCACCGCCGGCCAGATGGTTTTTGCGGCCTGGCTGCCGCCGAGAATACCCATGTGCCCGCCGGGGACGTCAAGTAACGACACATCGTCGCTGCTCACCAGCGTCTGGATTGGCGCAATGCAGGCGCGGGTCACGATCGGGTCCTGCCTGCCGCTGACCAGCAGGGTGTTGGCGGTGACATCGCTGAAGCGCGCAGCGCATCCCCGAATGGGCAGGCGGCCTGTCGGCAGCACATTGTCGGTCCAGAGATATTGCAGGATGTCCTGCACCGTTGCGCCGGGGTAGGCCACCATGTCATCCAGGAACGCGCTGTTGGTCGCATGGTTGCTGACAAAGTCGCGGTCGCCGAGATGTGTCAGCAGTTCGGCATAACTGCGGGCGCTGGCTACCGGCGCGGTGAGTTTGAACAGCAGGCTGTTGGCCCAGCCTGGCGAGCGCCAGAAGGCTGGCTTTGACTGGTGTACCCGCCACCCGGTGCGGCGCTGGATCCACTGCATGCCGGCGGCCAGCCGCTGGTACTGTTCGCCGAGCACACCGTTGGCGTGGTAGTCGCAAGGCGCGCCGATCAAGGCCAGGTTGACGATATCCGGATCACGGCTCAGCGCCGTGTAGCACAGGCTGAACAAGCCGCCGAAACTCCAGCCGTGCAGCGACAGCTTCTGGCTGCCGCTGTGCTCGCGCACCTTCGCCAGCATCTGTGGCAGCAGGTCGCCGATATAAGTGCCCAGAGTCCAGTGATCCTGAGCCCGCCCCGGCCGGCCCCAGTCCACCAGATACAACTCAAAGCCCCTTGCGCGCAGATAACGCACCAGGCTGCGTTCCGGGAACAGATCGTAGATCAGCATGTTCACGGCCAGCGGTGACACCAGCACCAGCGGCACCGGCTGCGCGGTGGTCGCGACGTCCATCATTTCCCCATCCACCTCGATCTGCCCGGCGGGCAGCGGCGGGTAGTAACGCAGGCGCACGATGTCCTGCTGGTGGATCACCTCAAAAGGGGTGCGCTCTGCCTGAATCACCGACGGGTCACGGCGCAGCCAGGCGCGTGCGTTGCCGGTGGCGCGGGCAAGGGAGCGAGGGAAGGATGTCAGGGCCATGGCAGGCTCCGGGAAAGCGGATTGGGGCGGGCAGTGTAAGGGGTTCGGGCAGGGTGTCACTGACCGGAGATGAAGCGGGCGTGGGCAGTTTGGCGAATTATTGGCCAGCTGATCAGGCGTGACGTGAAGTCATGGCAGGGAATGGGGTACAACGATGGCTGGGTGAAATAGTCAGGGGGGAGAGCATGACAGAACAGTTACCCGATGGAACGGGCCCGGTCGAGGCTGTGGCGGAAGCAGTGCCGCCGGATATGCCGGTGCTGAGCTGGCGGCAGCAACTGGAAGACCTGTTTGGCTGGTTGCAGGAACACTGGTTGCCGGTGACGGGGCTGGTCTTTTTTGCTTCCGTCATGCTGCTGCATGGTTATATCAGCCGGCTTGGATTGCTGGTGGGGTTTTCGGCGCTGGAAGTGCTGACGGTCATGCCGTTTGTTTTTTGTCTGGTGGTTTTTTCTGTGGGTGCTGCGGTCTTTATTGTGAGCTTGCCGTTGTTGGTCTTTATGTCTCCCCCAAGAGCGGGAGAGGCGTCTCTGGTGGGTAATATACTGGGGATGAAATCCGAGAGCCGGTCAAGGATCAGGTTCGCCAAGAGAATGGTTCGAGGATGGATTCTGGTATGGGCTATCTCCGGCCTTATGTTTTTCCTTTCTCTTTTTCTGATTAGTTGGCTGAAGCTATCCGAATACCAGCGTTTCTCTCTTGTTGTACTTCCGATAACAACGGCTTCATTGGCGCTCAGTTATCTCTATATTGGCATACTAAGAAAAAGAAAGTGGCTGGTCAGTTTCGATTACGGCATGAATCTACTGCTATCGGTGATGGCGCAGTGTGGCGCTTTT
This sequence comes from Alcanivorax sp. S71-1-4, assembly GCF_009846755.1. Classification (GTDB taxonomy): domain Bacteria; phylum Pseudomonadota; class Gammaproteobacteria; order Pseudomonadales; family Alcanivoracaceae; genus Isoalcanivorax. The sequence continues at coordinate 42,971 of NZ_AQOR01000024.1, read as the reverse complement.
CTGGCGCTATTTTCAGCGATATTTCATGAATTCACCGGAGAGTTGATGGGGGTCTGGGGCTTTATATGGCGTGCGTTGGGTATCGTGCTGGTGCTCATTCTGGTGGCTTTCCTTCAGGTTGTGTTAGCGGTTGTGTTAGCCAAGTTTGGCAAGCAGCAAAACCTGTTCAAGATCGGCGGTGGTCTGGGACTGGTCATCGTCCTGGTCCTGTCCTTATTCCCTGGTGCAGGGGGCAGGCTGTTGGAGCAAATGCTGGCAGGCTCCATATCCGGCGCCCGTGATTGCGCAAAAATGGAATGGTATACCGAGGCTGCAGCACACTTTCCCATGCTATTGACGCAGGAGAAGGGCGCGGTGAGCCGGCCGGTCCGTATCCTGGCGGAGATTGGCGGGACGCTGCAGGTGCGCCTGATAGGAGCTGAACATGACGCGGTGTATCTTGTGCCCGTGTCCAGTCTGATCAGTGTCATGGGGTGTGAGGCAACGGGCCTCACGGAGACTGCAAACAGAGAGGCGTCATGATGTGGCATGTTCTGTGCGGTGACGTTGCGGCCCGGCAGCTGTCGCCGCTGATCAAGCGCAATGGCAGCGCGCAGATCAAGGTGTTGCGGGATGACCTGGCGGTGGGGCCGCTGCAGGATGTGGACATGCCGCCATGCGCTGCCCGGGCCGCGTTCTGGCAAGCCGTCTGGCCGGAGGAGGCCAGCGCTGAACTGGACTTGGGATCGCTTTCCTCTGATGTCCGGTGGCTCCAGGCGCTACCGCAACAACCGTATTCCGTCACCGTCTGGCACGGCGATAGCGCGTCCGAACAATTGATGCTTGCCCGTGTTGCATTCTGGCTGGGTGAATCCCCGGTCAGTGTTCAGGAAGTGAAATGTGGCACGGGGGAAAGCCACACCGGCGGCCGGCGGGCTGTCAGCATGTGTGCCCCGGCACAACTGGCCGCGTTCGTGCCGCAGGCGGTCTCCATGGCGCGCCGCCAGCAACTGGCTGGACACTGGTCGGCGCAACGGGCATCGGCGTCGGTGCTGCGTTGCTGGCGGGCCGGGCAGCTCCTGGCAGGTGGCTACGAAGTGCCCGATGCGGCCCTGATGGCGGCCTGTGATAGCGCATGGCGCCCGTTGCCCGCGGTGATGGCAGCGGTCATGGAAGCGGCGGACGGTTATTTCCCGACCGATTATTTTGTCTATTGGCGGGCGCGTGTGCTGGCGGCACAAGGCCAAGTGGTGATCGAGGGCGATGCGGGCAAGGGGTATTCCGGATTGAGGGTGCGTCGGCCAGCCTAGTGAGCCACCGGGAGTTATTCAGAGGTTCCCTGGCGGTGTGCGCTGTCATTGCTCCGCCACACATCGAAAATCTGTTAAAAAGCCCGCATCCCCGTGACAAGAGGAGGGCGCGGCAGGTGGCCTTTTGCTACATTTGTGCCCAGGGATTTTTCTTCCCACTTTAATCTCTTCGAGTCACTTTTTCAGTCACTACACGGAACCATGCTGATGAAAACTGAAACAAGGCTGTTATCGGCCTCTGTGGTCCTCACGTCCAGTCTGATGCTGGGTGCCTGCGCAAGTATGGGCGGTGCCGGCCAAAGCGCGAGCAAGCCGCTGGAAGTGGGCGGTTCTCAGCGCGGCGAGCTGACCTCGACCAGCCCCCGCAACGCCAAGGACGGGAGCCATTATGAGCGTTTCAGCGTCGCACTCGACGCTGGCCAGGTGGTGCGCTTCGCGCTGTCCGGTGCCCTGACCGGGGTGCTGTCACTGGAAAATGGGGAAGGCGATTTCCTCGGTGCGTCGGCGGGCATGGCCGGCGGCGATATTTCGCTCAGCCAGCGTGCCGAAGAAGCCGGCACCTATGTATTGTCCGTCAGCGGGCAGGACCATCGCAGCTTCGGTCCGTTCCGCGTCGACGCGCGGGCAATGACGGTCCGTAACAGTGGCGCACTGGCTGTGGGCGATGAAGTGTTCGGCTGGCTCGAAGGTGCCCCGAACATTTACACCCTGGAAGTGACTGAAACCGGCCTGTACCAGATCGTTCAGCGCTCGGCGGAAATGGATTCGCTGCTGAAGGTCAGCGGCAACGGCGTCGACCTGCAGGATGACGACAGCGCCGGCAATCTGGATGCGCAAGTGGCGGCGTTCCTGGAGCCGGGCAGCTATCGTGTGGAAGCGGGCTGGGCCATGTCCTCCGAGCGCGGGTCCTACACGCTGACGGTGACCTCGCAACCACTGCCGACGGACGTGGACCTGACCATGGGCGGTGAACTGCCACACGGCGACACCATCAATGGCTATCTGGCCGGTTCGCCGCTGGAATACCAGCTGGTGCTGAGCGAAGCGGCCTCCGTGACACTGACCATGTCCTCCAGCTCGCTGGACGCCTATCTGGAGATCAATGGTGAGGCGGTCTCGTTCTCTGACGACGACAGCGGTGGCGGCAGCAGCGGCCTGGATGCCCGGATCAGTACTTTCCTGGGCGCCGGCACCTATACCGTGCGCGCCTCTCAGGTGGGTGGGCAGAGCGGTCTGTTTACGCTGAGTACGGTGGTCGAATCCCAGAACCTGCAGGAACGTCTGCAGGGCCTGACCTCGCTGCGCCCCGGTGCGGATCATTCGTCCCGGCTGACCAGCACACAGGACGAGTACAAGCTGACCATCCCGCGCACCGGCACCTACGCCATCGAGATGAGTTCCGGTGAACTGGATGCGTTTCTGGAGCTGTACGGAGAGGGTGTGACCCTGTCCGATGACGACAGCGGCAGCCAGAACGTGGACGCGCGCATCACGGCTGAACTGCCGGCCGGTGACTACCTGTTGGTGGCGCGCACCTACAGCCGCAGCGGCAGCGGGGATTACCGCCTGACCGTGACCCGCCAGTAACGCCTCCCGCGCCTTCCCCGCAGGGGGAAGGCGCTGTTTTTCCCTCCTTCACAGCAACCGCAACGTGCCGGGATGCTCGAATTCCAGCAGCCACTTTTTCAGCGGCAGGCCGCCGGCGAACCCGGTCAGGGTGCCGTTGCTGCCGATCACCCGGTGGCAGGGCACGATCACCGGAATCGGATTGCGGCCATTGGCCAGCCCCACCGCGCGTACCCCCTTCGGATTGCCAATCTGCTCAGCGATGTCGCGGTAGCTGCGTGTCTCGCCAAACGGAATGCCACGCAGCGCCTGCCAGACCTGTTGCTGGAACGCGGTGCCCGCCGGGGCCAGTGTCAGCGCCCCGAACGCCGCCGGGTCGCCGGCAAAATACTGCGCCAGGGCCTGCTGTGCTTCGGCCAGGTGAGCGCGTGCTGCGGCACTGCCCCGGACGGCAGGCAGTTCGATATCCGTCTGTACCGGGAACAGCACGGCGCGCAGGCCGGTATCGATGGCGGCCAGTCGCAGGGGGCCGATGGGGGTGGCCATTTCCCGGGTGGCCAGCGAGGCGTCGTCAAACATGGTCGTCTCCTGATGCGATGCGCTCGATGCTCCACAGCGCCAGCGCGGCGTAACCGCGCCAGGGGCGCCAGGGTTCGGCGAGCTGTGCGAGGTATCGCGCGCTGACCGGTGTCCCCTGGCCGGCCGCCTTGCGCAGGCCCAGATCGGCGGCGGGGAAGGCATCGGGTTCGCCGAGCGCGCGCAGGGCAATGTAGTGTGCGGTCCAGTCGCCGATGCCGGGCAGTGATGTCAGGGACGCAAGCGCGGTGCCGGGGCTGAAATCCAGCGTGCCGTCCACCACGGCCTGCGCCAGATGTTGCAGGGTGCGGATGCGCTGGCCGGTAATGCCCAGGCCCTCCAGCGAACCGGCGGCGAGCGCAGCCGCTGTCGGGAAGTGGTGGGTCAGGCCGCCCACGGGGGTGGCCAGTGGTGTGCCGAGGCGGGCGATCAGCCGCCCGGTCAGGGTGGTGGCGCCGCGCACGGAGACCTGCTGGCCCAGCACGGCCCGCACCGCAAGCTCAAAACCGTCGAAGGCGCCGGGCACGCGCAGCCCGGGCACGCGTGCCAGCCGGGGGCCGATCAGCGGGTCGTCGCCAAGTACGTTGCGGACGGCGTCGGGGTCGGCGTCCAGATCAAACAGCCGACGCAGACGGGCCGCCAGTTGCCGCACAGGCAGAATGCCGCCGCCGGCCAGGGGGGTGATACGTGCCTCCAGCGCGCGGCCATCGCTGGCCAGGCTGACGTCGATCAGGCCCTGGGTCGCGTCCAGGCAGAACAGGCGGCGGTAGTGGCCGGCGTCCACCTGCTCCACGCCGGGCAGCGCGCGGTCACGGAGATAACCCAGCAGGTGCGCGAAATCATACGGCGGGCGGAAGCCGAGCCGGATGCGGATACTGCCCCCCGGCAAGGGCGTGGCGGTGCGGCGCAGCGCGCCGGGCGGCATCCCATAGGCGGCCAGGATCGCGTCATTGAAGCGTCGCAGGCTGCGGTAGCCGGCGGCGAAGGCAACATCGGCGAGGGGCATGTCGGTGTCGCTGATCAACTGTTTGGCCGTCAGCAGGCGCCGGTTCGCGGCAACGGCCTGCGGGCCTGCGCCGATGTGGGTCATGAACAGCCGGCGCAACTGGCGTTCGCCCAGCCCGAGCCGGGTGGCCAGAGTTTCCAGGCGGCCGTTATCCAGCGCGCCGGCTTCGATCAGGCGCAGCGCACGGGACACCACCGCTGCCGTACCGCTCCAGGCGGGCGTGCCCGGCGCTGATTCCGGCCGGCAGCGCAGGCACGAACGAAAGCCGGCGGCTTCGGCTGCCGCCGCGCTGGGCACAAAGCGGCAATGCGCGCGACGGGGCACCTGGGCGGGGCAGACCGGACGGCAATAGATACCGGTGGAAGTCACGCAGACAAAGAAGCGGCCATCGAAACGGGCGTCCTTGGCCTGCATGGCCCGGTAGCAGATGTCCGCCTCAGGGAGCGGTGAATAAGGGGGCTGTTGGTTCATGGGGCCAGTCTAGTGCAGCCCTGTGCGGCCCGCTCGCCAAAATCGGACATCAATGCCGGGGTGTCGAAACGGGCCAGGGGCGGACGACCAGGAGGAAACACTCGTCATCCAGGAGCCGATCATGTCATTGACGCTGTATGCCCACCCACTCTCGTCCTACTGCCAGAAGGCGCTGATCGCGCTGTATGAAAACGACACCTCGTTTGACTGGCGTCTGCTGGAGCCGGGGGACGAAACAGCCCTGGCCGAACTGACGGCATACTGGCCGCTCCGCAAGTTTCCGGTGTTGGTGGACGGCGCTCATCCGGTGCGTGAGGCCAGCATCATCATCGAATATCTGGCGGTGCATTATCCCGGCCCGGTCAGCCTGGTACCGGCGTTGGCTGATGAGGCGCTGGAGGTACGTTTCATGGACCGCTTTTTTGACAACTATATCTCGACGCCCCAGCAACGTGTGGTTATCGACGTACTGCGTGGCGAAGCGCCGCGCGACCCGGCCGGTGTCACCGAGGCCCGGCAGATGCTGGAGACTGCCTATGGCTGGCTTGACGACGTGATGCGTACACGCACCTGGGCAGCAGGCGAACGGTTTTCGATGGCGGACTGCGCAGCGGCACCGGCGCTGTTCTATGCGCACTGGACGCACCCGATACCGGCGCACCTCGACGCCGTGCATGGCTACCGGCAGCGCCTGCTGGCACGGCCGTCATTTGCGCGGGCGGTGGACGAGGCCCGGCCGTACCGGCACCTGTTTCCCCTGCCAATTCCGTCAGACGAGGCGTGATGATGAGGCCGGCGCTTGGCGTCGGCCCCGGTTGCCCTCAGGCGTCGCGGCGGGATTTTTTATCGCGCCGTTTTTCCTTCAGGGATTTCTGCGGTTTCTTTTTCTCTTTTTCCTTGCTCATGACGGTTCACTCATTCTGCCGGGGCGCCAGCCGGCCCGCCGTGTGCCGGCGGCGATGCCCGAAAACAATATGTTCCATGCGGCGGCAGTCAGTGCTTCAAGGCAAGGTCTCCTGAGGCAGTGGGGTCACGGCGAGCACGCAGGCGCGTTCGTGCCAGCCGAAGGCCCGGGCCTGGACGATATCGCCGGCACGGGCGCCCAGCAGGGCGATCCCCAGGGGAGAAAAAACGGAAATGCGTGCGGCTCCCGCGTCGTCCTGACCGGGCAATGTCAGCGTGAGATGACGCTTTTCGCCGTTGTGCAGGCTGAGCAGGTGAACCTTGCAGCCAGGGCGTGCGCGTGGTGCGTCCGGTGCATCAGCGTGCCCGAGCAGCGTGTCCAGTGCCGCGACCAGGCGGGTCATTTCGACGGGCCCGGGCGGCAGACACCAGCCACTGGCCAGCGCCGCCCGCCGTAATGACGGGCATAACGATGCCACGCGCGTTGCGGCGCGAGTCATGATGTCACTCCTGAAAGAGGAAAACGGAAAATCAGCTTGGCAGGCGCTGCCGGGCGGGCAACTGCCCGCCCGGCTCAGGCCGGAAAGAGAGGGTGACCAGCGATGCAGTTTGTTGGGCGTTGCATGACCAATGACCGGGAAAAAGGACAGTCATGACCATAGCCGGTTACAGGAATAAAGCAAGCCTGCTCGAAGCATGGGGACGCCGACCTGGGCATCGCAGTGTTATTGACCCGTGTCAGGGTACGGCGGCGTGGTTATGGCACCCTGCAAGGCAGGGTTATACGGTAAGCACTCACACGTCATAAAAAAGCAAGGCTATATTTTTTCTGGCTTGCCGCTCTGGATGGGGAATCCGTTTCACAATCAGGGAGTAACGGCAATGGCGCGATTACAGGGCAAAGTGGCCATCATCACGGGTGGTTCCGGTGGCATTGGTCGCCATACCGCTGGTGTGATGCTGGAAGAAGGCGCCAGCGTGGTGCTGGTGGATCTTGATCAGGGTTCGCTCGACGACGCGGTGGGCGCACTGGCAGGCAAGGGCAATGTGCTGGCGGTGCAGGCCGATGTGACGTGTGAAGAAGACGTGCAGCGTTACGTGTCCGAGACGCTGGGCCGGTTTGGCCGCATCGATGTGTTTTTCAATAATGCGGGCATCGAAGGCAAGGTTGCGCCGCTGGTGGAGCAGAGCACGGCAGATTTCGACAAAGTGATCGCCGTCAATGTGCGCGGTGTATTTCTCGGCATGAAGCATGTGTTGCCGGTCATGATGAAGGCCAGGGCCGGCAGTGTGATCAATACGTCTTCCGTGGCGGGCCTGTCCGGCAGCGCCGGCCTCTCTCCCTATGTCACCTCCAAGCATGCCGTGGTCGGCATGACCAAATGTGCTGCCCTTGAAGCGGCGGCGTTCAGTGTGCGGGTGAATTCGGTGCATCCTTCGCCGGTGAATACGCGGATGATGCGTTCACTGGAAGCGGGGTTGAATCCGCGGGATGCCGGTTCGGCCAAGACCGCACTGGAAAAGAGCATACCGCTGGGCCGTTACGGTGAATCGGACGACGTTGCCCGGCTGGTGCTGTTCCTGGCCTCGGACGACAGTGCGTTCATCACGGGGGCCCAATACCGTGTTGACGGTGGCATGGGGGCGCTGTGAGAAGAGACGCTTTGCCTTGCCTGCATCAACCATGCAGGGCGACATAGATCCCATAGCCGATCACGATGGTCATGCAGATGACCCCCAGCAGCAACATGGTCAGGCCGCTGTTCTGCTGACGTTTGTGATAGCCAATGTTCAGCAGGATCACGCCGGCGGTGGCCAGCATCAGCATGAGTGCGTTGGAAGCGGGCATGACAGTCTCCTGACAGGTTGATGCCTTTGGCCATACTAGACTGTTCTTTCCTGGATGGCTGCCATGGACGTTTTGTTGCGGGCTCGTGAAATTTCATTAATACGGGAACGCGGTGCATTGCATCCGGGTCGCAGCAGTGGTTTTCTTGCGCGGCGTGAGCGGAGGAGCAGTACGGTGACGCAGCTTCAAGGCAGGGTAATGGTGGTGGTGGACGGCACCTCGGACACCGGCACACAGACAGTGCGGGCGCTGGCCGCCGAAGGCGCGGCGGTGGTGGTGGGATACAGTGACTGCCGGATCAGTGCCGAGGCGCTGGTGGAAGAAATCATTCATGCCGGCGGGCAGGCGGTGGCGCTGCGCGCCGACACGCGGCACCGTGACGATATGACCACCCTGTTCAGCGTGGTGCGGGAAATCTTTGGCCGGCTTGATGTGCTGGTGCAACGCACTGGTCGCGGCGGGCAGCGTCTGCTGGCGCGCATGTCGCCGGCGGCCCGTTGTCAGCACGTCGTGGCGCTGCTGAGTGTGATCCGCGAGGCATTGGCAACAACGTCCGGCCTGCTGACCGTGGTGCCGACACCGGGTGCCGTGGCGGCGGCCTGGTGTGCCGGCCATGCCTTGCCCGCCTTGCCGGCGGTGCCACCGCGTACGGTCTGGCCTGCGCCGCAGGTGATTCAGTAAATGCCGGCGTCCAGCCCGGCGGCCATGGCCAGTCCGAGCTGTTCGCATTGTTCGGCAAACGCGTCCTGCCATTCCCCGCGACAAACCAGCATGTCCTGCACCAGGCGCCAGCGCAGCCCGGCCAGGATGCTTTCCAGTGCCCGCCGCGTGCCGGTGCCGTCGTGGCCGGCGCGGATGTATACCGCGCAGGGCAGGCCCTGCTTTTCTTCCAGTACCGGATAATAGCTGCGGTCAAAAAAATCCTTCAGGGCGCCGCTCATGTAGCCGAGGTTTTCGGTGGTGCCGAGGAGAATGCCGTCGGCGCGGCGCACGTCATCGGGCCCGGCCTCCAGCGGTGGCAGCCAGCGCGCCGTCACGTTTTCGATGTCGGCATGCCGTGCGCCACGCAGCACCGCCTCCACCAGCCGTCGGGTATTCGGTGAGGGGGCGTGGGCGACAATCAGTAACTCGCGTGCGGCCATGGTGACTCCGGTTGCTGCGACGTGGTGCGGTGGGCGCAGTGTAAAATGAATCCGCCGCCGTCTCGACCGCTCTGCGCGAAGCGGGCATGCTGAAAGCCCGCCCACCTGTGGATGCGCACGCCATGGAATTTCCCCATTACGCCATGCTCGGTCTGTTGTTGCTGGTGCTGGTGTTGTTTGTCTGGGGACGCTGGCGTTACGACGTCGTGGCCTTGATGGCCATGCTGGCGGTGGTGCTTGCCGGCTGGGTGCCGGCAGAGGAGGCACTGGCCGGCTTCGGGCACCCTGCCGTGATTACGGTGGCGGCGGTGCTGACCATCTCGCGCGCGCTGGTGAATGCCGGCACGGTGGATCTGATTACCTCCCGGCTGCTGCCGCTGACCGGCTCGGTCTATACCCATATCGGCGCACTGTGCCTGGCAGTGGGGTTTGCCTCGGCGTTCATGAACAACGTCGGCGCGCTGGCGCTGATGCTGCCGGTGGCGCTGGCGTCGGCGCGCAAGCGCGAGCGGCCGCCGGGGCTGCTGTTGATGCCGCTGGCGTTTGCCTCGTTGCTGGGCGGGCTGGCAACGCTGATCGGCACGCCGCCGAATATCATCATCGCCACCTACCGCGCGGACCGCGTCGGCGAAGCGTTTTCCATGTTTGATTTCACCCCGGTGGGCGGCCTGGTGGCGCTGATCGGGCTGGTGTTCCTGTCGGTGATCGGCTGGCGGCTGCTACCACGCGGTACCGGTGCGAACCGGATCAGCCAGGTGGAGATCGACAACTATATCTGTGAGGCACGGCTGACCGAAGACAGCCCCCTGGTGGGCATGCGCATCGGTTCGCTGCCGGACGAATTTACTGACGACGCCCTGCCGGTCGGCCTGGTGCGTGGCAAGGGTGAGTACCTGCACCCGCATGGCTGGCGGGTGCTGGAGCAGGGCGACTTGCTGATCCTGCGTGCGGACCCCGGCGAGCTGCGCGCGTTTCTGGATCGCTTCGGGCTGGAACTGGTGGCCAGCAAGTTGTCCGGCCTGGAGAACGTCAAGCCCGGCGAGTTGCGCCTGGTGGAAGTCAGCGTGCCGCCACGCTCGGTGCTGGAAGGCCGCGACTCAGCGTTTCTGCGCCGCCGCACCGGTCACACTGTTGGGGTGGTGGCGCTGGCACGCAGCGGCACCTCGATCCACACCCGTCTGCGCGACCAACTGTTTCGTGCCGGCGATGTCCTGCTGTTGCAGGGCGAGCCGGACAGCCTCGACGACAGCATTGCCGAACTCGGCTTGTTGCCACTGGCCGAACGCGACATTCGCGTCAATCGTCCGATGCGGGCGCTGACCGGGCTGGTGGTGTTTGCGGCCGCGCTGGCGCTTGGTGCCACGGTGATGCCGATCGCCATCGCATTGCTGTTGGCGGTGGTGGTGTACGTGATGCTGGACCTGTTGCCGGTGCGCGACCTGTATCGCGATATCGACTGGCCGGTGCTGGTGCTGCTGGGCGGCATGATGGCGGTGGGGCAGGCATTGCAGTCCACCGGCACCACCGAAGTGCTGGTCAGCGGCATCATCCAGGTGACCGACACCTTGTCACCGTTGTGGGTGTTGGCGCTGTTGCTGGTGGTGACGATGTTCCTGTCGGATGTGGTCAATAACGCCGCCACCGCGCTGGTGATGGCGCCGATTGCCTACGGGGTGGCGCAGCAACTGGGCGTCAACCCCGATGCATTCCTGATGGCGGTGGCGATTGGCGCGTCCTGTGCCTTCCTGACGCCCATCGGGCATCAGTCCAACACGCTGGTGATGGGGCCGGGCGGCTATCGTTTCGGTGATTACTGGCGTGTCGGGCTGCCCCTTGAAATCCTCATCGTGGTGGTGGCAGTGCCGGCGATTGCCTGGTTCTGGCCACTGTCATGAATGTTCCAGCGCCTCGATGATCGGGCAGTTTGGCCGGTTGTCGCCATGACAGGCCTGCGCCAGTTGCGACAGCGTGGCCACCATTTCCTGCAGATTGCGGATGCGCTGGTTCAGATCGTCGATATGCTGCCTGGCGATGCGTTTCACATCGGCGCTGGCGCGCTGCTGATCACGCCAGAGGTTCAGCAACTCGCCAATATGCGCCATGGAAAAACCGAGGTCCCGGCCACGACGGATAAAGCGCAGCATGTTCAGATCGTCTTCGGTGTAATGCCGGTAACCGGACGCGGATCGGCTGGCGGCGGTGATCAGGCCGGTGGATTCGTAGTACCGGATCATCTTGGCGGAGATGCCGGACGCTTTCGATGCCTCACCGATATTCATGATGCACTCCTCATCAATCAGGTTTGAAACGCCGCAGCCGCAGCGCGTTGCTGAGCACAAACACGCTGGACAGGGCCATGGCGCCGGCGGCGAACATCGGTGACAGCAGCAGATGAAACGCCGGATACAACGCGCCGGCAGCCACCGGGATCAGCGCGCCGTTGTAGGCAAACGCCCAGAACAGGTTCTGGCGAATATTGCGCAGCGTGGCGTGCGAGAGCGCCACGGCGCGGGGCACGCCCATCAGGTCGCCGGACATCAGCACCGCGTCGGCGCTGTCGATGGCGACATCAGTGCCGGTGCCGATGGCAATGCCCACATCGGCTTCCGCCAGCGCCGGGGCATCGTTGATACCGTCGCCGACAAACGCGATGCGGCCGTCGTGCTGGCGCAGCGTCTTGAGTGCATCGACCTTGCCGCCGGGCAGGACGTCTGCAAACACCCGGTCGATACCGGCCTGCCGGGCAATGGCCTCGGCGGTGCGCTGGTTGTCGCCGGTAATCATCACCACTTCGATATGTTGTGCGTGCAGCGCCTGGATGGCTGCGCGTGCGCTGGGCTTGAGCGTATCGGCCACGGCCAGCACGCCGGCCAGTTGGTCATCCACGGCGGCGAACAGGGGTGACTTGCCTGCTTCCGCCAGTGTGTCGGCATCGGCCTGCAGGCTGCTGACCGGAATGTGCAGCGTTTCCATTAAACGTGCATTGCCGATGGCGATGCGCCGGCCTTCGACCACGGCCGTGACGCCGTACCCGGCACGGGCCTCGAACTGTTCGGCGGACGGCAGCGACAGTTGCTGTGCTTCGGCAGCACGCACCAGTGCCTGCGCGCTGGGATGTTCGGAAGGTTGCTCGGCGGCGGCGATCCATCGCAACAGCGTGTCGTTATCGAAGCCGGGCGCCGGGTGCAGATCGGTCAGCGACGGTTTGCCTTCAGTGAGCGTGCCGGTCTTGTCGAATGCGATAAGGGTGGTGTCACGCAGGGCCTGCAATGCTTCGCCCCGCCGCAACAGAATGCCGAGGCTGGCGGCGCGGCCGGTGGCGACCATGATCGAGGTCGGCGTGGCCAGCCCCATGGCGCACGGGCAGGCGATGATCAGCACGGCCACCGCATTCACCAGCGCCATGGACAGCGCCGGGGCCGGGCCAAACACCAGCCACACGATAAAGGTGAGCAAGGCCAGGCCGATGACGGCCGGCACGAACCACATGGTGACTTTGTCCACAGGCGCGCGCCTTGCGCGGTTTCCACCATGCTGATGATCTGCGCGAGCACGGTGTCGCTGCCGACGCGGGTGGCACGGTAGGTGAGCGTGCCGTGGGTGTTGAGCGTGCCGCCGATCACTTCGTCTCCGACACTGCGCGCCACCGGTTCTGCCTCGCCGCTGAGCATGGATTCGTCGATGTGTGAGCGGCCGTCGATCACTTCGCCGTCGACCGCGATTTTTTCACCGGGACGGACCAGCAGTTCATCGCCTGCCTGGATGTCTTCCAGCGGGACATCCTGGAAACTGCCGTCGCGGCGCACCCGTGCTGTGCGGGGGCGCAGGCCGACCAGATGGCGAATGGCATCGCTGGTGCGCCCGCGTGCGCGTGCCTCCAGATAACGGCCGAGCAGGATCAGCGTGACGATGACCGCTGCCGCTTCGAAATAGACATTGTCAGTACCACGCGGCAGCCAGTGCGGTACGAACGTGGCCACCACCGAGTAGCCCCAGGCGGCGCTGGTGCCGACCACGACCAGCGAATTCATGTCCGGCGCCAGCCGCAGCAGCGCCGGGACACCCTGCATGAAGAAACGGCGGCCGGGGCCGATCAGCACCAGCGTCGCCAGGATGAACTGGATCAGGTTGCTGGTGTCGTGGCCGAGCTTGGTCATCAGCCAGATGTGGAACGGCGGAAACAGGTGCCCGCCCATTTCCATGATGAACACCGGCAGGGTCAGCACCAGCGCCAGCCAGAAATCCCGGTTGAGGCTGCGTTGCGCCTGCGCGCGGCGCGCGTCCCGGTCCGGGCCGGTCTGCTCCGGCGCGGCGGTGGTGTAGCCGATGGCGGCCAGCGCCTGACGTAACTTCTCGGGGTCGGTGCCGCTGACCAGCGATACGCTGGCCTGTTCGGTGGCCAGGTTGACGTTTGCCTCGAGCACACCGGGCACGGCCTCCAGTGCCTGCTGTACGCGGCCCACGCAGGACGCGCAATGCATCCCCTCGATGTTCAGCGTCAGTTGTTCGGCGGGGACGGTGTAGCCGGCGTCGGTGATGGCCTGGATCAGCTGGGCCGGGCGCACGCCCTCCTCCGCGTTCACTTCGGCGGTTTCGGTGGCCAGGTTCACGCTGGCCCCCAGCACGCCGGGGACCTTGTTCAGTGCCGCTTCGATCTGGCCGACGCAGGAGGCGCAATGCATCCCTTCCACAGGCAGCCGGGTGTGCTGACGCGGGGGGCTGAGGGTGTCATCGGGCATGGCGATTCTCCGGTTAGGGGTATGGCATGTCGCCATCCTTGACCTTCCCATGATGGTAAGGTCAATACTTCGCCCAATTGGTTCCGCTGTCCACCGGAGCACCGGATGCTGTTGCGTTTGTTATTGAGCCTGCTGCTGATCTGCGCCGCGCCTGTCGCGGCGCTGGCGCATGCCGGTTGCGCGACGGTGGCGGACGAACCGGTGGCGCATGCGCATCATCATGATCATGCGATGCCGGCGCCGGCCGACAGCGACGGCTGTTGCGATGTGCTGTGTGTGAATCTGTGCCTGGCGGCCACGGCGTTACCGCCGGTGTCGCTCTCTCTGGCGGTTTGTGCGTCCGCCGAAGCGCCGCGCCCGGCGCTGGCCGGGCGAATGCCGGTGCCGCTCCCCGAAATGCTGTTGCGCCCGCCCCGAACCTTGTCGAGCTGAACCGGCCGGAGCGCTGCCTGCGGGCAGTGCGTTGTTCTGTTTCGTACAAGGAGCCTTCTGATGTCCCGTTTCTGCGCCGGCGCCCTGCGATGGCCGGCAGTGCTGCTGCTGTCGTGGTGGCTGGCGGCCTGCGCCGTACAGCCACCGGATGAGGGTGCGGCACGTATTGATGAGTATCTGGCGGCGCGTGACCTGCCGTCCCCCCAGGGCGAACCCCTGACCGTCGCGGGCGAACTGGGCCGTGATCAGGCGGTGCGGCTGGCGTTGACCCGCCATCCGGCGGTGGCGGTGGAATATCAGCAACTGGATATCGCTGCCGCTGACGTCATGGCCGCCGGCCAGCTGGACAACCCGCGCCTGTCGCTGTCGCTGATGTACCCGCATGGCGGTGGCGACCACGACACCGGCATTGGCATTGCGCAGGGATTTGCCGGCCTGCTGCTGCGCCCCGCGCGGATACGCATGGCGGAGGATCAATACCAGCAGGCGGCACTGCGCATCAGCAGCGCCGTGCAGCAGCTGGCGGTGGACGCCGAAGAGGCCTGGTATGCGCTGGTGACGGCTGAACAGGCGTTGTTGGTGCAGGAACAGGTCACGCGCGCGGCACAACTGCGTGCTGAACTGGCAGCCCGCTTTGCCGGCGCGGGGAACCTGCCGGCGATGGAGCTTGCGGCATTGCAGCGCGACGCGGCCGAGGCGCAACTGGCGTTGTTGCGTCAGCGTCAGGCGCGCGACAGCGCCAAAGCGGTGCTGGGCGAGCTGATCGATGCGCCGCCGGATGCGCAATGGTCGGTGCCGGCGGCACTACCGCTGCCGTCGCATCATGAGCCATCGGCGGCGGCGCTGACTGACATGGCGCTGTCGCGGCGGCTGGATCTGCAGGCGCTGCAACTCGACAGCACGTTGTTCGACGACAACCTGACCCTGGCGCGCCGTTATCGCTGGCTGGGTGAACTGGAACTGGGCGTGGAACACGAACGCGAAGGTGACGGCACCCGCAAGACCGGCCCGAGCCTGTCGTTCAGCCTGCCACTGTTTCATCGCAACCAGGCTGGCGTGCGGCGTGCGGAGGCACAACAGCGCGAGGCGCAGGCGCGCGAGCGGCAACTGGATCAGGAAATCCGTCACCGCGTGCGCGCGCTGCATGCGTCACTGCTGTTGTCCAGGCAGGCGTTTGCCGTGCAGCGTGACATATTGTTGCCGGCGCTGACGGCGGTGGTCGAGCAGCGGCAGAAGCGCGTCAATTACATGCTCGATGGCGTGTTTGAGCTGCTGGCAGACAAACAGGCGGAGCTGGTGGCACGCCGTGAACAGGTGAGCACGCTGGGGGATTACTGGCAGGTGCGCACTGCATTGTCGCGCACGGTGGGCAGCGGCCTGCCGCTGATGAGCATGGGCGTGCTGGATACGGACGGCACCGCACCACCGATGGACCACGGACACGGAGCACACCACTGATGAAACGTCGCGATTTTCTGATCACTGCCGGCGCGGCACTGTCGGCCAGTGCGATGAGCCGGGCCGCAGCCACGGAGACATCGCATGCCGGGCATGCCGGGTCACCCCGGCAGGGCTATACCCCGGTGCGCACACTGAACGGCTGGACATTACCCTGGCAGATGAAAGACGGTGCCAAGGAATTTCATCTGGTCGCCGAAGAAATCGAACATGAATTCGCGCCGGGTTCGCGTGCGAAATGCTGGGGCTATAACGGCACCACACCGGGGCCGACGCTGGAAGCGATGGAGGGGGACCGGGTCCGCATTCTGGTGACCAACCGCCTGCCGGAACCGACCACCATCCACTGGCACGGCCTGTTGCTGCCGGCCGGCATGGACGGTGTCGCCGGTGTCACGCAGCCGCTGATCATGCCGGGTGAAACCTTTGCCTATGAATTCACCCTGCGCCAGCATGGCACGCATATGTACCACCCGCATGCGGATGAAATGGTGCAGATGGCGATGGGCATGATGGGGCTGTTCATCATCCATCCCAAAGGCGGCGAGCCCGAGCCGGTGGACCGTGATTATGCGTTGCTGTTGCACAACTGGGCGCTGCATCCGGGCACGTCCCGGCCTGACCCGTCGGTGATGACGGATTTCGACCTGTGGACGATGAACTCGAAAGTGTTCCCGGCCATCGAGCCGCTGGTGGCCCGCACCGGCGAGCGGGTGCGGGTGCGCATCGGCAATCTGTCGATGTGGAATCACCCGATGCACATGCACGGTGTGCAGTTCCAGGTCACCGGCAGTGACGGCGGGCGCTGGCCGCGCGCGCAGTGGCGCAACGAAGTGACGGAAATCGTCGGCGTGGGGCAGATGCGTGACATCGAGTTTGTCGCCGTGCCGGGCGACTGGGCGTTCCACTGCCACATGGCGCATCACACTATGAATGCCATGGGCCATGAAATTCCCAACACGCTGGGCGTGGACCAGTCCGGGATCGAGGCAGAAATCCGCACGCTATTGCCGGGGTATATGGCGATGGGGCAACACGGCATGAAAGAACACCAGCAGCATACCGACAGCGGTCATATGCCAGGGCCCGACAACACGCTGGCGATGATGACCGGCAAAGGGCCCTTCGGAAACATCGGTATGGGGGGCATGTTCACGCTGGTTAAAGTGCGTGACGATCTGGCGCCGGGCGATTATCGCGATCCGGGCTGGTATGCGCACCCATCCGGCACGGTGGCCCGCCGTGTCAGTGCCGATGCGCACTATGGCGCGCCTGTGCGCCGCGGCACGCCGCTCAGTGACAACGCAGCATCATTACCTGTGCCGGACAGGCATGCACATCATTGAACTGAAAATGAGGAGAACGGCCATGTGGAAAATAAAAGGGTTTGTCGCGCTGCTGTGCAGCATCCTGCTGGTCGCGCCAGCGGTACAGGCAGAGACGCTGCCGGAAGTGGAAGTGTGGCGCAGCCCGAGTTGCGGTTGCTGCGGCGCATGGATTGCGCACATGCGCGAGGAGGGGTTTACGGTAAAGGATCATGTCACACAGGAAATGCATGACGTTAAAGTGGGCCTGGGTGTGCCGGCGGCGTACGCGTCCTGCCATACCGCCACCGTCGGCGGTTATCTGCTGGAAGGTCATGTGCCGGCGGACGATGTGAAGCGATTGCTGGCGGAAACGCCGGACGCCGGGCGTGGCCTGCTGGTGCCAGGGATGCCGGTGGGGTCACCGGGGATGGAAATGCCGGGCCGCAGTGATCCGTACGATGTGTTGCTGCTGAAAGAGGATGGGCGGGTGTCCGTGTTTGAACATCACCCCTCGCAACATTAAGGCGGTGCGTAGGGTGGGTAGAGCGCAAGCGAAACCCACCGGGTCCATGCCCGTTATTCACTCCCGCAAAACCATCGAAATCACCCGGCTTGGGAGGTGGGTAGTTTCGATGATTCTGTGCGAGCAGTGCGTTACATGGTCCCGGTGGGTTTCGCTTGCGCTCTACCCACCCTACCGCCACACAGGTTTTATCTTATTGCGCCGGCTGAACGTCAAACGCGATGGTCCAGGTCTGCTGGCTGCTCGGGTTGCTGCCATCGGCATAGGTAATGTCGGTCAGGTGGAACCGCGCGTAACTGTCGCCCGTGCCTGAGCGGATCAGTGCGCCATTGTCCGGGTTGGCGCTGAGCATGTGGACGGTGCCGTTGTAGGTGAACCAGCCGTAGTCCAGCATCGGGTAGGTGCCTTCATAGTCGGCATTCAGGCGCGAGCGCACATCGTCAACGATCCAGTCACCGGCGTCTGCTGGCGTGGCCATGTCGGAGGCGGTCAGGTCGGCGAGTGTGTCCGCCGGGACGCTGGAAGTGAAGGTGCTCTCCACCACGTTGCCTTCTGCATCGTAGAAGCCTGCCGGCGTTTTGCCGACAAAGCCGGCCACGCTGCCGTCGCCGGACTCGCCACCATTGAGCATCACGTTGTAGCGATTGAACGCGATATGCCAGTTGGTTGCATTGGGTACGTCCACCACTGTTGCGTTGGCAAGGTCGTAGTACACCCAGCCGGTGGTGGCATTGACGGTGTCACTCTGCACGCTGGCACCCCCGGTGCGCTCGATCCAGCGGAATGACGGGTGCCCTGACGTGGTGCCACTGGCGCCGCCGTAGTAACCCGTGATCTGCAGTGCAAATACTTGCGTGTCGACAGTGCTTTCGGTTGTGTCGTCGCTGCTGTCACTGGTGATCAGGAATACGCGGTAGTTCGGGAACAACTGGTGGCCACCGCCGATGCCATATTCGAAGGCGGCGGACTGGATCGCATTGCTGCCGACAAAGGCGCCATCGTTGGCGTCGGCAGAATAGACCGATTCCGGGATGGTATTGCCGTCACCGTCGGTCAGGCCGGAGACCCAGGCTTGCAATTCAGTCCAGGTGTAGTCAAACGGGCCGTTGAGCGCGCCGCCCTGGCCAGCTGCGTTGGTGGTGCCGGAGTTGGTCCAGAACGTGGCGGTCAGGCCGCTGCTGCTGACCATCAGATCCCAGTCGGTACCGCTGCAATCGGTGGTCTGGAGTGCGTTGTCGAAATCGTAGCAGGCATCCTGGCCCGCGCCCGGCAGGTCGAACGTCCAGGTGGCGTTGGCGGTGAATTGCGAGGTGTCGGTATCGCCCCCGCCCCCGCCGCCGTTACTGCTGCTCCCCCCGCCGCCGCAGGCGGTCAGGGCCAGTGCCAACAAAGTGCCGGTGCTGATCAGGGCTGCGTTACGCAGCGTCGGTTGTTTCCCCGTCATGAGTGAACTCCGTTGTGTCGTGGTGCAGATAAAAAACGGCGTGCGTGAGTGCCCTAGCGGACACCCCACTGATAGCGCACGCCGAGGTAACCGAAGCGGCCGGCGAGTGGGCCGAAGTCGTCGGCGTCGCTGAAATCACGCTGGGTGTCGAACAGGTTGTTGACGCCGGCAAACACGCGCAGTGAGGGCGTAACATCCTGATTGATCGTCAGGTCCACGGTGGTCCACTCGGGGGACCAGGCGTTGCGGTCGGTGCTGATCAGTTCGCGGCTCTGGTAGCGCCCCCGCAGGGAAACGGAGGTCGTTTCCGAGGGCAATGTCAGGTCCAGTGACAGCACGGCAATGTGTTCCGGGCGGCGTGTCAGTGTCGCACCAGTGTCCAGGTCTTCGGTGTCGGTCCAGGTGTAGGCAAGCTGGGTCGACAGCCTGCGTGTCATGTGCAGGCGAACGCTGCTCTCGATGCCACGGGTTTCTGCGCGGGCGATATTTTTATAGCTGTAGACCATGATGCCGCCGACGCTGGTGCCGTTCTCTTCGTCGATCTGGATCAGGTCTTTGACGCGATTGTAGAAACCGTTGATGTCGAAGGTGATCCGGTCGCGCCATTGCAGCACGGTGCCCAGTTGCCAGCTGGTGGAAGACTCCGGTTTCAGGTCGGCGTTGCCGAGCACCATGTAGCCCAGCGCGCTGTGATCAAAGCGGAAGAAGCGTTCCTTCAGGTTGGGCACCCGGTAGCCCTGGCCGACGCTGGCGCGCAGCGTACCGCGCCAGTCGGTGCCGTCGAGATAATCCAGCCGCAACGCCGCCTTGGGGGCGGTGTAGCCACCAAAATCCGAGTCGTCCTGGTAGCGCACACCCAGCACCAGCTCCAGGGCGTTGCTGAACAGAATGTCGTTTTGCAGGAACAGCTCCTGGCTGTCCCGCTGCACGTCAGGGCGCCCCAGCTCGGAAACGCCGTTGCTGTACTGTTCCAGTGTTTCCTTGTGCAGGTCTGCGCCGATCTGCCAGAGCTGGTTGCGCCACATGGGCAGGTCGAGCTGTGCGCTCAGATGTTGTGTTTCCAGTTCGGCGGTGCGGTCGGTGGTCAGCACACTGTTCGAGCGCGACGTTGAGTGGCTGTCGTACTGCTCGTTGAGCGCTTTCACCTGCCAGCCCAGCCCGTTGGCATGGTGCCAGTCGGCGCCGGCGGTCAGGCGGTCGCGGTCGATGATTTCGGTTTTGCGCTGGGGCACGAGGTTGGGCGGTGCGGTGACGGTGTAGCGTTGTTCGGCTTCTTCACGATAGCGGCTGCCGTCGAACCAGACGCGCTTGCCGGCCTGTGGCTGCCAGGCGAGATAGCCATTGAACTGGTCGCGCAGCACGGCATCGCCCTGCTGGCTCCAGGTAGCCGGGTCGGTGGTGAAGCCGTCGCTGTCCTGGCGGTCTGCGCCGAGGCGATAGCGCCAGTCGCCCTGGCCGCCGTGAAGATTGAGCTGGCCATGTTTGCTGCCGATATCCAGCGTGTCGCCGGACAGGTTCTGGCGGCCGTAGCTGCCAGCGTCCAGTGTCACGCGCCCGCCGAAGCCTTCGGCGGGGCGGCGCGTGATGACGTTGATCACGCCCCCCATGGCGGAGCTGCCGTACTGGGCCGAGGCGGCACCCTTGATGACTTCGATATGTTCGACATCGGCCAGGGAATACTGGCTCAGATCCACGGTGGAACTGGTGCTGGCCGAGATCGGCAGGCCGTCGATCAGCACCAGTACCTGGTCACTGGTGAGGCCCTGCAGGGAGACCTCGTAACCGGATTTCCCATGGATTTCCCGCAGTTGCAGGCCGGGGATGTTCTGCAGTGCTTCCTTCAGGTTGCGCGCGTGAGTGCGGTTGATCTCGTCACGGCTGACCAGCTCGGTGCGGATCGGGGTGTCATCCAGGGTTTTCGCGGTGCGGGTGGCGGTCACCACGATCGGCGCCAACTGCCCGCCGTCGGTCGCACCTGCCGGCAGGGACAGGGCGAGCAGGGCCGGGAGCAGGGGCAGTGGGGTGCAACGGGGCATGGGTTTGGGTCCGGGCGTTGTACAGATTTTTGCGAATGATAATGATTCCTATATATAAAAAGCAATGATTGTCATTGTCAAAGTCCCGGGTGCGGCATTCTTCGGCCGGCCCCGCTATCATGACGCCCCGTCTTGTCCGCCCTGCCCGGAGTCCCCGTCATGAACGAAAACCAGCGTCTGCAACAGATCATCCGGCTGCGCCGCAAGGCCATGTGGGTCATGGTGGTGATCAGCCTGGTGCTGGCACTGGTGCTCGGCGCCGTGCAGTACGGCCATCTGACGCTTGCGGAAGGGATGGTGCGCTATCTGTTCACCGCGATGATGTCCACCGGCTTCGCGGCGGTGGTATTCATGGTGATGCTGGCCTACGTGCTGCGTGGCTGGGGCTGGGCGCTGGTGCTGCTGGTGTTCTCGATGGTGGTACCCGTGGTGGGGCTGATCGGTATCGTGATGATGAACTTCCAGGCCACGATGCGCCTGCGCGCGCTGCAGGCCGAGGCCGAGCGCAAGGCCGCCGCGCTGGCCGCGGCCGATGAGGATGATGCCTGAGCTGTTCGGCCGTTTTTACAGATAGCCCAGCGGTACGGCGGTGGAATCCACCACCTTGCGCATCACGAAGCTGGAATGCACCCCGCTGACCCCTTCGATCCGGGTGATCTTGTTGAGCAGGAACTGCTGGTAGTGGTCCATGTCCGGCACGATCACCTTGAGCAGGTAATCGGCTGACTGGCCGGTGATCAGGTAGCACCACTGCACCTCCTCATAGCCCGCCACGGTGCTCTCGAAGTGCTCGAAGCGCTCCGGTGTGTGGCGGTCCATGCTGATCTGCACCAGCACGGTCAGGTCCAGCCCCAGTGCCTTGGGGTTGAGCAGCACTGCGCGGCCACGGATCACGCCGGCTTCCTCCAGTTTCTGCACCCGGCGAGAGCAGGGGGAAGGGGACAGCCCCACTTCCTCCGCAAGTTGCTGGTTGCTGAGGCTGCCGTCGCGCTGCAAAGCAGCCAGAATACGTTGATCGAAGCGATCCAGTTTCAGCCTTTCCTGTGTCATGGCAATAAATCACCGAATTATTGAGTTAAAGAGCAATTTATCAGCGTGAAGGCCGGAAATCACCCGATTTAAGCAAGCACATTGCGCTGTCCGGCGCCTAGACTGGTTCCTGTCGGCGGTACCCCAGGGGCCACAAGCCCGGACCGGTACGCCAGACAACCTCCTGACCCGGGAGCGGCCACGGCGCCACCAGCGCACGGCGGGAACATCCGGTGCAACGCACCCTGACGGACGGGCCGCACGGCCCGTTTCCTGATTCTGAAAAGCACGTTTCTGGAGAACAAGATCATGGCGTTTGACCATCGCAAATACCGTCCCTTCACCCCGGTGGCCCGTCCTCAGCGGCGCTGGCCGGACCAGGTTATCGAACGCGCGCCGGTCTGGTGTGCGGTGGACCTGCGTGACGGTAACCAGGCGCTAGTCAAACCGATGACCGTGGCCCAGAAGACGCGCCTGTTCCAGTTGCTGGTGAAAGTCGGCTTCAAGGAAATCGAAGTGGGTTTCCCGGCCGCCTCCCAGCCTGATTTCGATTTCGTGCGCAAGCTGATCGAAGAAGACATGGTGCCCGAGGATGTGACCATCCAGGTGCTCACCCAGTCCCGTGATGAGCTGATTGCACGCACCTTCGAGTCCCTGAAAGGCGCCCGCCGGGCCGTCGTGCACCTGTACAACTCCACCTCCCGCGTGCAGCGTGAAAAAGTGTTCCGCCTGGACGTGGCCGGTATTCGCGACATCGCCGTGAACGGGGCGCAGCAAGTGAAGCGCCATGCTGCCCAGGCGCCGGAAACCGAGTGGGTGTTCCAGTATTCGCCGGAAAGCTTCACCGGCACCGAACTCGATGTGGCGGCCGACGTGGTGAATGCCGTGATCAATGTCTGGCAGCCGCAGAACGGCCAGCCGGTGATCATCAATTTGCCGGCCACGGTGGAAGTGAGCACGCCGAACGTCTACGCCGACATGATCGAGTGGATGAACGACAACCTCGACCACCGCGAGCACATCCAGATTTCCCTGCACACCCACAACGACCGGGGCTGTGGCGTGGCCGCCGCCGAGTTGGGCGTGATGGCCGGCGCGGACCGCGTGGAAGGCACCTTGATGGGCAATGGCGAGCGTACTGGCAACATGGATATCGTCACCATGGCGATGAACCTGTACAGCCAGGGCATTGATCCGGAGCTCGATTTTTCCAACATCCGCGAAATTGCGGAGACGGTGGAATCGGTGACGGAAATCAGCACGCACCCTCGCCACCCATATGCCGGCGAGTTGGTCTTCACCGCGTTTTCGGGCAGCCACCAGGACGCGATTCGCAAGTGCCTCAGCACGTATGGCGACGGGGATGTGTGGGAAATTGCCTACCTGCCGATCGATCCGCGTGATCTCGGCCGCCGTTACGAAGAAGTGGTGCGGATCAACTCCCAGTCCGGCAAGGGCGGTGTATTGCACGTGCTTGAGCGTGACTTCGGCATCACGCTGCCGCGCTGGTTGCAGATCGAGTTTTCACGCGTGGTGCAGGCGCAGGCCGAGCAGCAGGAAGGCGAGGTGGACGGTGCGCAGATTCATGCGCTGTTCAACGAACAGTACCTGAACACACCGGCTGGCTGGCAATTGCGCGCCTACGAACTCAATCGTGAAAGCGACGTGGTGCATGCCCGGATCAGCATTGGTGACGACAAAGGCGCTGCGACCGTGCTGGCCGGTGAAGGCCGGGGCGGTGTCGAAGCGCTGGTGGCCGCGATCAAGCGTCGTTCCGGTCAGGATATCGCGGTGGAAGGCTTCGATGAGTTTGCCCTGAACGAAGGCACTGATGCGCGCGCCATGGCCTGTGTGCGGGTGCGTGTTGGTGAGTCGTTCAGCAGCGCGGCGGCGCTGGCGGATGACACTACTTCGGCGGCGTTGCAGGCGGTGCTGTCGGCAGTGGGGCGTGTTGAGGCTGTGGAAAAGGCGCTGTCCAAAGCGGGTTGATCTTTGCGCGCTATGAAAAAGGGAGCCACACAAGGCTCCCTTTTTTGTGGGCGTGATACAGGATTTAGTACGTCAGGTCAGCGTAAATCTCCCCCGGACCGCTGGAGCAGGGAAGTGCGCCGTTGATTGAAATGGTTCCCGCCGAAGGGTCCACTTCGTAGTTTGCATAACCTCCACAACTGCTGGATGCCGCACTGAACGTCGTGAATATATTGAACGGTTCTGGCCAGGCGCCGGTGGAGACAGAGCCATACCATGGAAAGCCGGATGTTGAGACAAAACTGCAGGTTGGCGCACCAAAAAAGAGTGCTGAGTAGATGTGCAGTGAATACGCTGGGGGTGGAACACTGAAATCAAATTCAATGGTCAGCGTGCAGTTTATTGGCGGGAGTGGTGGCACGATAACGATGGCGGGACCGGTCGCTGTGTCCGCGTAGGTGTGTGCTGATAGTGCCAGGGTGATTATGCCGGGAAGTATGATTTTTTTATTCAGGCCGCTATTCATTTCAACAAGCTCCATTTGTTATCGAAGCTTCATCCTTGGCCTGCTCAGAATATTGATCAATATGCCGATTTGAAAAGCAGCTTTTAGCTGGCTTGCCCGCCGGAGGCGGCGCGGCAGAGCAGATTGCCGCTGCCGCACATTATATGTCTTTGATTTTTTTCGCCTGTTCGGCCTTGTTCTTGCGCCCTTCCACTATCCAGTCGGTCACAGCGAACAGCACACCGGACATCACGAAGGTGAAGTGAATGGCGACTTTCCACGCCAGTTGTTCGTTGGTGTATTGCGTGCTGGTCAGGAATGCCTTCAACAATTCCACGGCTGAAATCGCCACGATGGCGCCGATCAGTTTGATCTTCAGGTCGGAGAAACCGACTTTGCCCATCCAGGCCGGCCGGTCTTCGTGGTCGCCGACGCCGATCTTGGAGACGAAGTTCTCGTAGCCGCTGAAGATGATGATCAGCAGCAGGCTGGCGATCAAGGCGGTGTCCACCAACGTCAGGATCGAAATGACGGCGTCATGGGAAGACGGGCTGAACACGTCCGCGACCAGCGAATACAGTTCTTTGGCGAACTTCGCCAGCAGTACCAGGATGGCCAGGATCAGGCCGACGAAGAACGGGGCCAGCAGCCAGCGGCTGGCAAAGATCATGGCTTCCAGGCGGTGTTCCAGGTTTTTCATGTCCGGCTCCGGGGTGACAGCGGGGCATAATCTACTGCATTGGTGCCCCGCTGCAAGCGGGATTACGGCCGGTCGGGGTCGGCCATGAACGCTCGTTCCGCTGCCGGCAGGCTGGCTTTGCGCGCGTCTTCCTCCGCGCGCTTGCGCATCATCCGGCTACCGAGGATCAACACCATCGGTGCGGCGATGAAAATCGACGAACTGGTGCCGACCACGATGCCGAACAGCAAGGGCAGCGCGAAGCTGGCCACCGCGTCGCCGCCAGCCAGGCCCATGGGCAGGATCGCGAGGAACGTCGTGACGGACGTGAACAGCGTCCGGGTCAGGGTCGAGGTCAGGCTGCGGTTGATCAGCTCGCGCATCGGCATGTCCGGATGCAGGCGCTGGTTTTCGCGCATGCGGTCGAACACCACCACCTTGTCGTTCACCGAGTAGCCGATCAGTGTCAGCAGGGCGGCGATGGCGGTGAGGTTGAACTCGATACCGGTAAGGGCGAAGAAACCCAGTGTCTTGGTCAGGTCCAGGGCCAGGGTGGTCATGGCGCCGATGGCGAACCAGGGCTCAAAGCGGAAACGCAGATAGAAGAACATGCCGGCGCCGGCCAGCAGCACGGCGAGAATACTGCCCTCGATAAACTGGCTGCTGACGCTGGGGCCGACCACGTCCACGCGCGGGAAGCTGGCGTCCGGTGCGATCTCGCGCACGGTGGCGCGCACTTCATCGACCTGGGCGCTGGTGGTGGCGGCATCCGGTGCGGCGGGCAGGCGCACCAGGAAATGCCCGTCCTTGCCGAACTGCTGGATGGCGACATCGTGCAGCCCTTCGCCCTGTTGCAGTGTGGTGCGCAATGCTTCGATGGACGTGTCGTTGCCGGTCTGCACCTCGACCGCCGTGCCGCCGCGGAAATCGATACCCTCGGTCAGCCCCGGCGTGAACAGCAGCCCGATGGACGCCAGCGACAACACGGCGGAGAGGGCCAGCCCCATGCTGCGGACGTTCATGAAACGGATCGGCGCGCCGCCGGTGAAACGGTCGATGAAACCCAGGCCGGGAATCACCAGCGGTTGCCGCCGCAGGTGGCGCACCCGCCATTCCATCACCAGCCGGGTGAAGGCCGCGGCGGTGAACAGCGACACCAGCAGGCCCACGGCCATGGTCACGGCAAAGCCGCGTACCGGGCCGGAGCCAAAACTGAACAGCAGGCCCACGGCAATCAGCGTGGTGATGTTGGAATCGAGGATGGTGCTGTAGGCGCGGTCGAAGCCGGCCTGCAAGGCGGCGGCCGCGCTCTTGCCGCGCCGGGTTTCCTCGCGGATGCGTTCGTTGATGAGGATGTTGGCATCCACTGCCATGCCGACGGTCAGGATCAGGCCGGCGATGCCGGGCAGCGTCAATGTGGCACCGAGGGCACCCAGAATGCCGATCACCAGCCCGATATTGATCACCAGCGCGGTGTTGGCGATCAGCCCCCAGCGGCGGTAGACACCGAACATGAAGGCCAGCACCAGCGCGGCGCCGATCAGGCCGGTGGTGACACCCATGCGGATCGAGTCGCCGCCCAGCTCCGGGCCGACGGTGCGTTCTTCTACCACATGCAGGGGGGCGGGCAGCGCACCGGCGCGCAGCAGCAGAGCCAGGTCCGTGGCGTCGGTGCTGGTGAAACCGCCGCTGATCTGGCCGGCGCCGCCGGTGATGGGCGTGCGAATCACCGGCGCGGTGATCACTTTGCCATCGAGCACCACGGCAAACGGGCGGCCTACGTTGTCGCGGGTGATGGCGCCGAAGCGTTCCGCGCCTTGTTTGTTCAGTTTGAAATTCACCACGGGCTCGCCGGTACGCTGGTCGAATGCCATGCGCGCGTCGGTCAGGTGGCCGCCTTCCAGCAGCGGCGTGCGGGTCAGCGTGTACTGTTCGCCTTCGGGACCGGGCACGGTGGCCGTCGCGGCGCTGTCCTGGCTGTCCGTGACCAGATGGAAGGTGAGTCGCGCGGTGCGGCCCAGCAATGTCTTGATGCGGCCGGGATCTTCGACGCCGGGCAATTGCACCAGCACGCCAGTGTTGCCCTGACGGGTAATCAGCGGTTCGACCACGCCGGTTTCATCCATGCGCCGGCGCACCACTTCCAGGCTGCGTTCCACGGCGTCATCGGTCAGCACGTTGCGCAGATTGGCGTTGGGTGTCAGCAGCAGTGCGTTGCGCTCGGTGCTGACGCTGAAGTGGCTGGCGCGGCCCTCGCTGTCGTCGCGAATCGCCTGATGGGCGAGTGCTTTCGCTTTCTCCAGTTGCGCGGGGTCGCGAATGATCAGTCGCACGCCAGTATCCACCGGCGACGGCTGGCCGGCACGGATGCCCTCCTCGTGCAGCAGGCGGCCCAGCGTTTCGCCCAGTTGCAGCGTGCGCTCATTGACCAGATCGTCGGTATCGACTTCCAGCAGCAGGTGCGAGCCGCCGCGCAGGTCCAGGCCAAGGGTGAGGTGGCTGGCGGCATACCAGTCCGGCAGTTTCTCCAGGGTGCGTTGGGGCAGCACGTTTGGCAGCGCGGCCAGCAGGCCGAGCAGGATCACGATGGCATACACCACCGCGCGGGTACGGAAATTCGTTTGCATTGCGTCTGTCTCTGTCGGGTATGCGGACGGCCCGGGCAGGCATTGCAAGGCGCTGCCGGGACGGGTTCAGCAGGGATCAGGACAGAACAGGCGGGGCGTGTGGATGGCGCGGGCCCTTGCCCAGCGCCTGGGCGTTGTGGGCGGCGGCCACCGGCTGTGCCCGCAAGGCGAGGGCTGGCCGGGGAGCCGGCAGCAGGGCCGCGATGAAAGCCTGCGGGCCGGGTTCGGCGCTGCCGCCGTCGAGGCTGTGGTCATCACCGGCGGGCCACAGCGCCTGCGTGGTGCGCAGCAGCGCCGTGCCGGCGCTCTGGTGATGCTGTTCACTGCGCGGGCCGTCGGCGTCCGGCAGCGCCACACTCCATTGCGCAGGCCATTGATTGGTCAGCGTTGCGCACAGCAGCAGTACCAGCGCCGCCAGCCAGTGACCTGGCCGGGCGTCGGGAAGCGGTGCTGGGGCAAAGCGTTGCATGGCAAGCCTGTGAGGTGGGGCTGAGCTGGAATGCTAGGGCTTGCGCCGGCGCACCGCAATCAGCTTCTCAGTAGACCACCAGCGTGCCCGGCAGTTGCAGACTGCGCAGGGCCAGTTCCTGGCGCAGGGTGGGCAGGGCCTGCTGGAGGTTGTCGAGCCGGAAGACGGCAGTCACCGGCGTTCTGGCCACCGCCGGGTTCAGGATCAGGGTGCGGGGGGCACCGTACTGCCGCAGCCGGGCGGTCACCTCGCTGAGCGGTTGCTGGCGGAACATCAGCATGCCACGGCTCCAGGCCGCTTCCTGTTGCGGGTCCAGGGGGCTGCGGTCGATGGCCTCGGGGCTGAACCGGGCGCTTTCCCCTGCCGCGAGTGTCAGTGCATGACGCTCATCGGTGGCGTGGAAGACCTGAATGCTGTGTTCCAGTACGCCGGCCCAGCCGTGCTGGTCGTCCAGTTGCCGCACCAGATACCGGGTGCCCAGTGCCTGGCTGAGCGTGCCGGCGGTGTCCACCACGAACGGGCGGGTTTCGCTGCCAGCGCGCGGGCTGGGATGGAAAATGGCTTCGCCGTGCAGCAGCGCCACGCGTCGTTCGCTGTCGGTGTAGACGAGCCGCAGCGCGGTGGCGCCGCCCAGGGTCACTTCACTGCCATCCGGCAGCGTCACGGTGCGGATCTCTCCGGCGGCGGTGCGGAAGTCGCTGTGCAGCGGCTGCCACCAGTGGGTCTGCCAGCCCAGTGTAACGGCCAGCATCAGGCAGGCGGCCAGCCACAGAGGCTGGTAGCGGCGCACGGCGCTGGCCCGGGGGACCGGTGCGGTAAACAGCGGGTCGTCACGCAGGGCGCCGCTGAGCTGCCAGGCCTGACGGGCGCGGTCATAGGCGGCGGCATGGCGCGGGCTCTGCGCCAGCCAGCGCGTCAGGCGCGCGCGTTCGGCGGGCGGGAGGTCTGCGCGTTGCAGGCGTACCACCCATTCGGCGGCCTGGCGCTCAAGCAGATCGGGTTGTCGGTTTGGCTCGTGCATGGCCCACCCTGATACGGGACGTCCTGTCATGGGCGCGCATCCCCGAGTGTACTGGTGATGGCCGCCAGGGCCCGTGCCAGGTTTTTCTGCACGGCGCTGACGGACATGCCCAGGTGTGCGGCGGCTTCTTCGTGGGTGCGCTCCTGCAGCCGGCAGAGCTGGAACACGGCCCGCGTTCGCGGCGGCAGGGCGAGCAGTATAGCCCTGAGTTTGGCCATATCCACCTCCCGTTGGGCCAGGGATTCCGGGCCGTCGCGCTGATCCTCCACGTATTCCAGTGTCTCGGGCGCGGTGACGGCCGTGGTGCGTTCGCGCGCGGTACGCAGGTGGTCCACCAGCAGGTTGTTGGCGGTGCGGAACAGGTAGGAAGGGCGGTTGGCAATGCGCTCCAGGCCATCCATCCGGGCAATGCGGGCAAACGCCTCCTGCGCCAGGTCGGCGGCCAGTTCGGGGTCGTTGGTCTTGCGCAGCAGGTGATGACGCAACTTGCCCGAATATTGTCGGAACAGCTCTTCAAGCACAGGTGTGGGGGTCCGGGTGAGTACGCGGACCAGATTAGTGAGAGTGATTGTCATTTGCAATCATGATGTGGTGTATATGAGTCGCCGCTTCATATTCCAAAAAGTTCTTACCGGTTTTTTCCTGCTGCACCGTTCTCAGTGATGCGAATGCAATTTATTCGCAAAAACAAACCGGGAACGGAGTTTTCATGCCTGATTTTGCTTGCCTGGTCCGCCGCCGGATGCCTGTCCGGTATCTGCTTGTCCGGTATCTGCTGGGCCTGTGGTGCGGGTTGTGCTGGGGGGCGGCGTTGGCGCAGTCGGTGCCGGCGGCGCGCCACTTCGAGATACCGGCGCTGCCGCTGGACAGCGCGGTGCTGATATTCGCCGAACAGGCCGGGGTGGAA
This sequence comes from Alcanivorax sp. S71-1-4, assembly GCF_009846755.1. GTDB lineage: Bacteria > Pseudomonadota > Gammaproteobacteria > Pseudomonadales > Alcanivoracaceae > Isoalcanivorax. The sequence continues at coordinate 13,025 of NZ_AQOR01000024.1, read as the reverse complement.
GTGTTCGTCGACGCCTCGCTGTCGGACCTGCGCGGTAACCCCCTGTCCGGTCAGTATTCGCTGGAAGCCGGCCTGGATGCCCTGCTGGCGGGGACCGGGACGCACTACCACATCCAGACGCAGCAGGGCCGGGTGCTGGTGCGTTTTGTACGCGCCGCACCGGCGCCGGACGGGAGCACGCTCTCGCTGGACGCGATCCGCGTGCAGGGCGCCGCCAGCCGCCCCAGCGACGAGGTCTACCGCACTGCCGGCTCGGCCAACGTGATCACCCGCCAGGAGATCGAGCGCTTTCGCGGCACATCAGTGGGCGACATTTTCCAGGGCACGCCGGGCGTGCTGGTGGGTGAAAACCGCAACAGCGGCGGCCTGGATGTGAACATCCGTGGCATGCAGGGGCAGAGCCGGGTGCCGGTACTGGTGGATGGTGCGCGGCAGGAAACGACGGTCTACCGGGGGTATGCGGGGGTGTCTTCGCGCACTTACGTGGACCCGGATCTGATTGCCGGCATCGACATCAGCAAAGGGCCGGTGATGACCGCCGACGGCACCGGGGCGGTCGGTGGGGTGGTCAGCATGCGCACCCTCAGTGCCAACGATGTGATTCCGCTGGGCAAGGACCAGGGGGTTCGCCTGCGCGGCAGCCTGATGGGCAACAGCAGTGCGCCACCCCGGCCGGGGACGGTAGCGGGCATGAACGGCACCGGGCGGACGTATCGCGTGGACTGTGCCGTGGCGAGCCTGTGCCAGGGGGAATACGCGCTGCCGGATTCGTTCGGGACCAGCGAGGGGATGGATCGCCCTGGCATGCTCGATTTACGCAGTTGGGCTGGCAGCATTGCCATCGCCAAGCGGTTTGAGTCGTTCGATATTCTCGCCGCCTACGCGCAGCGCAGCCAGGGAAACTACTATGCAGGCCGGCATGGCCCGGTGCCGGAAGTGGAACTGATCGAGAAGCCGCTGCCCTTCTATACGGAAGTGACGGCCGTGCGCAACGGCATCGCGCGTTTCCGCGCCGAAGAACGCATCGTCAACAGCAACAACGAAAGCAACACGCTGCTGCTCAAGAGCAATCTGTTTTTGCCTGCGGGCCAGAGCTGGGAGCTGGGCTACCAGCGTTACGACAGTGAGTACGGCGAGCTGATGCCGTCGCAACTGATCTGGCTCGACCAGATCAAGCAAACCACCGACAGCACCGTGACCGCGCACACCTATACCAGCCGTTACCAGTGGGAGCCGCTGGGCATGGACTGGGTGAAGTTGCGCTTCAACCTCTGGCATACCCACACCAACAGCGTGAACCGCAGCTATTCCGAGGACCTGCAGGGCACCTATGGGGGCGATCCTTCGCCGGAACGGTATGACCGCTACGGCGGTGATCTCAGCAACGAAACACGCCTGTACCGGTGGGGCGAACACACGCTGAGTTACGGGTTGACACTGCAGCGCGAAGAAATCGATACCGATGTGCCGCTCGACGACCAGGGCGCGCCGATCAGCAACGCCGGTTACGGCCGTATCGGCGACCGTGACGAACTCGGCCTGTTTTTCAACTGGCACTGGCAGCCGGTGCCTTCGGTCACGCTGGACGCCGGCCTGCGTTATACCCGCGCCGAAACCGATGACCACAAGCTGATCGTGCCGAAGGGGCGTGAAGAGTGTCTGGAATATAACGACGACGGGCAATGCGCTGAAACCGTCTACGTGGAAAGCGTGTTCTGTGTCGACCACGACGGCGATGGTGCGTGCGACCCGATTCGCTACCGCACCCGCAACAGCGACAGCGCGCCGGTGGTCAGCCTGGCCTGGGAACCCTGGCTCAACGGCGTGCAGTTTTATGCGCGTTATGCCGAAGCGTTCCGCATGCCGAGCCTGTTCGAGACGACGCAGGGCTGGTCCGTTGAGCCGGCGCTGGATGTGCCGCTGCAACCGGAGCATGCCATCAACCGCGAGCTGGGCATCAACCTCTTGCAACAGGATGTGCTGCTGCGCGGTGACCGGCTGGCGGCCAAGCTGGCCCGGTTCCAGAACCTCACCCGTGATTACCTGACACGTACCTCGCCGAATGCCTGGGAGGAAGGCGGCCAGATTTTTGTCATGCGCAACATCGACAGCGTCGAGGTGCATGGCACCGAACTGTCGCTGGAATACGACATGGGCACGGTGTACGGCGAAATCAGCGGCACCTATTACCACCACATTGAAGTCTGCCATTACGGCAGTTACCGCCGCGAACGCTGCAACGATTACGGCGTCGCCAATTCCTATTTCAACAACATGATTCCGCCGCGCTGGCATGCCAGCGCCACGCTCGGCACACGCCTGTTCCAGCGGCGGCTGGATATCGGTGCACGCGGTACCTTCATGGGCCAGCGCACGCCGACGCCGCCGTTCAACGACGACACCGCGCGCGGCTTCAACCAGCCCGTGCCGTGGCATGAATACAAGCTGCTCGACCTGTACGCCACCTGGCGCCACAGCGACACCCTGAGTGTCGATGTCAATCTCGACAACGTCACCGACCAGTACTACCTCGACGCGCTCAGCCTGGGCATGGTGCCCGCGCCCGGCCGCACCGCGCGCGTCAGCCTGACACTGAATTTCTGAACCCTGACACGAATGGAGAATGACACCATGCTTCCCCTGAACCGGCTGCATTTCTGGCTATGTGTGTCACTGCTGCTGGCCGCCTGCGGCGGCGGTGGTGGTGGCGGCAACAGCACTCCCCGGCCCGCCGCGAACGCAGGCGTCGACCAGAGCGTCGAAATGGGCACCACCGTTACGCTGGACGGTTCGCAGAGCAGCTCGCCCAGGCAGGACGCGTCGCTCACCTATGCCTGGACGCTGACCAGCAAGCCGGTGGGCAGCGTCGCTGAGCTGTCCAGCGACACGGCGGCAATGCCGACTTTCGTTGCTGACCTGCCGGGTGTGTATGACGCCAGCCTGGTGGTGCATGACGGCACGGCGGCCAGCGGTCAGGATGGCGTGCGCATCACTGCGACCAATCCCGATCCGGTGGCCATCGCCCAGCCGGCACATCATGTGCTGATCGGCACCACCGTCTTGCTCGACGGCAGCGCCAGTGTGCCGCCGACCGGCGGGGATGCCGCGCTGCTGGTATACGAATGGATGCTGTTGTCCGCGCCCGCCGGCAGCAGTGCGTCGCTGGCGCAGACCGGCACGGCGCTGACCAGCCTGTACGCGGACATGGCCGGGGAGTACAGCCTGTCGCTGGTGGTGCATTACGAGGGCATGGCCAGCGAGCCGCTGACCGTCACCATTACTGCCGGGGCGGCCAACAGCAAACCGGTGGCGGATGCCGGTGGCCCGTACACCATCGAGCGGGGGCAAACGCTGACGCTGGATGGCACCGCCAGCAGTGATGCTGATAACGATGCGCTCAGTTACCGCTGGTACATGTTCTATCCGGGCAACGCATCGGATTTCGCCTCGATCTATATCCCGAACGGTTCGGCTCTGAGAGTGGAAAATGCGCTGGTGAATTTTGATACCGCGACACCGACACTGACACCGGATGTGGCGGGTTCCTGGAGCGCGTATCTGGTGGTCTATGACGGCACCTCGATCAGCAACATCAGTTCGGCCAGCATCACCGTGACGGCGCCGGCCGGGGCAGCGAACACAGCGCCGGTGGCGTCATTTTTCGGCACACCCCGTGTCGGCTTCATCGAATCGACGCCGACCAATGAAGCGGAGCTCGGTACCACGGTCTGGTCCAGCGGCAATTCGTGGGATGTGGACGGTGGCTTTATCGGCAGCAGCAACCGTCGCTATGAATGGATCAGCACCCCCGCCGGTTATGCGGAGGAAGACCTGACCGGCCGGGGCTCGTTCAGTTTCACACCGTCCGTGGCGGGCCAGTACACCGTGGAAATGATCGTCAATGACGGCGAACTGGACAGCGAGCCGGTGCAACGCACGTTCACGGCGCGCACGGGGGCCAACCGGGCACCGTCGCCCATCATCAACGTGGATTCCCAGACCATTCTGGTGGGCAGCACCGGCTGGTTCGACGGCTCGGACAGCACAGATCAGGATGGTGATCCGCTCACCTACCACTGGCACCTGCTCGACCGCCCCGACGGCAGCACGGCGACGTTGCAATTCCAGAACGTCACCCGCGAAGACGGCGCGGTGCTGCGCAATGCGCGAGCGGGCTTCACCGCCGACATGCCCGGTATCTATCTGGTGCAGCTGGCGGTGCGCGACAGTCATGGCGTGACCAACAACCTGTCTTCGTCCTATTACGGCCGCGTGCTGGCCAAATCGGAAAATAACCCGCCGGTGATTGGCCGCATCAGCAATGACAACGATCACTACATCGTGCGGCGCAGAAATACGCACTTCAATGACACCGATCAGCCCTATGTGCTGGGTGGCAGCGAAGCGGTGGAACTGTACGCGCAGAATGCCGTGGACCCGGATCTGGATGTGCTTTATTACCTGTGGACACTGACGCAACCGGCAGGCAGTGAGCTGGTCGATGCCGGTGTTAATCCGACCTTCATGATCGGTACCCCCGAAGTGGCGGGCCAGTATTCCGCGACGGCCATCGTCAGTGACGGTATCGTCACCTCCGAGCCGCTGACACTGGATTTCCGTGTCGTCGAACGCGACGACTATCCCAGCCTGATGCTGGAGGATCATTACTCCTCCACCATCAATCAGTGGGACATGTCGCAACGCAACAGCAATCCGCCCGAGGCATTCCCGCGGCAGCGCGCGTTCCCCTACTGGAACCACGACGACACCAGCTTCCCGGTGTGGCCGCACGACATGCAGGAAGGCGACAACATCGTCAAGAATTACCGCCTGACCGCCTACGGCGGCAACTACACCCTCATCAATGTGCGGACCACGGCACCGAGAAGACCGGGTGCCGAGGTGTTTTCCGGAAAGTTTGGCGGGCTCACCGAAGGGCAGGTGATTGCGCAGGGCGAGAGCGTGGAGTTCAGCCTGGTCCTGACCGCGCCGGCCAATGCCAATGATCTGATCAGGAATGGCGGGATCGGCCCTGATCCGGAGGCGGGTGATATCTACGCCTCGGGCAACGTGCTGGTGGGCCTGACCTACACCTTCGAGATCGCCGAGAAACCGGGCTGGACGTTCGAATATTCCCCGGCGAGCCACTGATATACGGCGTTTGCGTCCATCGTGTTGCGGCAATACGCGGCACGATGGACGTTGTTGTTTTGCGGCGAAGAAAAACCACACTGTCACATCATGGAGAAAAAATGCATTGGCTGATTGCGCACAGTGGCGCAAGACAACTCTGCCTGGTGACCCTTGCCTGTCTGCTGCCACTTGCCAGCCTGGCAGGCGGGGAGCCTCTGTGTGACGGCGACACGGAAGCCCTGTCGGACATTCATGCGGCGCAGGCGTGCAATGAGCAGGCCATGGCATTGCATGCCCGCGGGGAGTACGCCCAGGCGGCAGCGCTTTACGACCACCTGTTGCCGACCGTCGCGGCGTATTTTGGTGATGACAGCAACGAGGTGGCTCATGTGCTGGCCAGCCTCGCTGACACGATGGCGGCCCGGCAACAATATGCCCGGGCCGAAGACGTTTACGTGCGTGCGCTTGCCATTTACGAAGCCCGGGAGGAGACACTGGCGCAGGCCGGTGTGCTCAATGGTCTGGCGGCGGCGTTATATATGCGCCGGCAGTATGGCAAGGCCGAGCCGCTGTTCCGGCGTGCGCTGGGATTGCTGGAGGCGGAGCGGGGTGACGCGCACGCTGACCTGTTACCGGTGCTGGAGAATCTGGCCGCGCTATACCAGACGCTGCATCGTGATCGCCAGGCGCTGGACTACCGGCGGCGGGCAGAGGCCCTGCGAGAACACGGCGGACAGGGTCGGCAGTGACGCCGTGCGGATCACGTTGCCGCGCCAAGCTGCTCCGCCAGATAATCCACGAACTGCCGTACTTTCGGTGACAGATGCCGGTGGCGCGGGTACACCGCCCACACACCGGTATCGCCAAAGCGGAAATCCTCCAGGACTGGCACCAGACTACCCTTTGCGATGTGTTCATCCACGTAATAGTCGGGCAACTGGCTCAGGCCCAGCCCGCGTAATGTGGCATCCAGCAGGGCCGGGCCGGAATTGGCCTGCCAGCGGCCGCTGACGCGGATCTCGCGGCGCTGGCCGTCGATGCGAAAGCGCCAGTGGTCCAGCGAACCGATCAGGCACCGGTGGCGGGCCAGGTCGTTCGGATGTGCCGGTGCCGGGTGCGCACGCAGATACGCCGGGCTGGCCACCACGTGCTCGCGGCGGTCGCACAGCCGCCGGGCGATCAGGCTGGAATCCTGCAGCTCCCCGAGGCGAATGGCGATATCGTAGCCCTCGTCGATGAGCGCCACGCGGCGGTTGGTGAAATGCATGCGCACCTCGATCTGCGGGTGCTGCTGCACAAAGCGGTTTACCAGCGGTGCGATATGCCGCTCGCCGAACGTGGTCGAGGCGGTCAACTTGAGCAGCCCGCGCGGGCTGGCCTGCATGTCGCCAAGTGCGGCTTCCGCCTCGCGGAAACCGTCCAGCGCGTGGCGGCAGTGCTGGTGGTATAACTCACCGGCTTCGGTCAGGCGGATCTGCCGCGTTGTGCGGTAAAGTAGCTGCACGCCGAGTTCTGCCTCGAGCTGGCTCACCAGGCGGCTGATATGGGAGGCGGACACCTTGAGCTGGCGGGCGGCAGCGGAGAACGCGCCCTGCCGAACCACCTCGACAAAGGCCTCGACACGGTCCCAGTGTTTCATTGTTGCTCCATGGCAAAGATGTTGTTACGCCGGGTGTGTTTATCCGGCCAGGGGCAATAATCTACACTGCCGCGCTTGAGAATCCATCATTGCCGGCCCGGCCGGCTGTTGCCGCAAGGAGTTGTTCCATGAAGTCACGCGCCGCGATTGCCCTGGAGGCCGGCAAGCCTCTTACCCTGACGGAAATCGACGTGCAGGACCCGCGGGCCGGTGAAGTGCTGGTGCGGATTGTGGCCACCAGTGTCTGCCACACCGACGCCTATACCTTGTCCGGCAAGGACCCGGAGGGCCTGTTCCCGTCTGTGCTGGGCCATGAAGGCGCGGGTATCGTCGAGGCGGTGGGGCCGGGGGTGACCAGCCTGCAACCGGGCGATCATGTGATCCCGCTGTATACCGCCGAGTGCGGCAAGTGCAAATTCTGCCTGTCCGGCAAGACCAACCTGTGCGGCGCCGTCCGCGCGACACAGGGCCAGGGCCTGATGCCGGACGGCACCTCCCGGTTCTCGCTGGACGGCAAGGTGCTGCACCACTACATGGGCACCTCGACGTTCTCCGAGTACACGGTGCTGCCGGAAGTGTCGCTGGCAAAAGTGTCCAAAGAGGCGCCGCTGGACAAGATCTGCCTGCTTGGCTGCGGTGTCACCACCGGCATTGGTGCGGTGCTCAACACCGCCAAAGTGGAGCCGGGCTCCACCGTGGCCGTGTTCGGCCTGGGCGCGATTGGCCTGGCGGTGATCCAGGGCGCGGTGATGGCGAAAGCGGCGCGCATCATTGCCATCGACGTGAACCCGGACAAATTCGAGTTGGCGCGGCAATTCGGCGCCACCGATTTCGTCAACCCGAAGGACTACAGCGACCCGATCCAGCAGGTGATTGTCGACCTGACCGATGGTGGTGTGGATTACTCGTTCGAGTGCATCGGCAATGTGAACGTGATGCGCTCGGCGCTGGAGTGCTGCCACAAGGGTTGGGGCGAATCGATCATCATCGGCGTGGCCGGTGCGGGTGAAGAAATTTCCACGCGGCCGTTCCAGTTGGTCACCGGGCGTGTCTGGCGCGGCTCCGCCTTTGGCGGCGTGAAAGGCCGCAGCCAGTTGCCGGGTTATGTGGAGCGCTACATGAACGGCGAGATCAAGATCGACGAGTTCATTACCCACGACATGCCGTTCGACAAGATCAACGAAGCGTTTGAGCTGCTGCACGAAGGCAAGAGCATTCGCACCGTGCTGCACTTCTGAACGAACCGGACGCGGCCACTCGTTTTGTGGGGTAGGGTGGGTAGAGCCAAAGGCGAAACCCACCGGGTCCATGCCCGTTCTTCACTCCCGCAAAACCATCGAAATCACCCGGCTTGGGAAGTGGGTAGTTTCGATGGTTTTGTGCGAGCAGTGTGCTGCATGGTCTCGGTGGGTTTCGCCTTTGGCTCTACCCACCCTACTGCTCAACGCCTGCTTTTCTCCCGCCACCAGAAGCCCACGCCCAGCAACACCAGCACCAGTTGTGCGCTCAACCCCTGCACCGTCGGATAAATCCCCAGCCAGTCGATGGTCGGCACATCCAGATAACGCACGCCAAGCCAGCCGGCTTCCTGCAATGCAGCGATACCCCGACCCAGCAGCACGAACGACAGCACCAGCAGCACGATGCCGGTGACGCGGAAGAACAGCCCCAGCGGCAGGCGCATACCGAGCCGGAAGAACAGCACGCACACCACCGCCAGCGCCGCGACAGCCGCACCGATGCCATAGAAAACCCAGGCTTGTGATGCGGCGCCGACCTGGCTCCAGAGTGCCTGGTAAAACAGGATCGTCTCGAAAATTTCCCGGTACACCGATACGAACGACACCAGCACCAGGGCCCAGAGGGTGCCGCTGCCCAGGGCGTTGTCCACTTTGTCGCGGATATAGCCAAGCCATTTCTGGCTGTTGGCATGGCTGTGCATCCAGAAGCCCATGTAAAACAGGATGGCGGCGGCGAGCAGGCCGGCGATGCCCTCGGTCAGTTCGCGCGCGGTACCGCTGAACGAGATCAGTGTGGCGGCCACGTACCAGGTGACGGCACCGGCGGCCAGTGCGGCGATCCAGCCCAGGTGGATGTAATGGGTGGCGCGCGGTGCGTTGGCCTTGCGGGTAAAGGCAAGCAGTGCGGCGACGATCAGCAGTGCCTCCAGCCCTTCGCGGAACAGAATGGCAAAGCTGGCCGTGGCCGTGGCCATCGGTGAAAGACCGTCCCCCTCCAGCGCATCGGCGGCACGCTGAAGTTGGGCCAGCGCGGCGTCCACCGCAGTGCTGACCTCTGCTGCCGGGCGCCGCCGCTCGATGGCCTCGCGCACGGCCATGAAGGCACGCTCGGCCTCGCGCATCAGCGCGCCGTCCACGGCGGCCAGTTGCTGTTCGATCATTTCAAAACCATCGAGGTACGCCGACAGTGCCGCGCTGCGGGCGCCGTCGCGGTGGCCATCGCGATACAGCCTGTTCGCCTCGCGCAATTGGGCAGCGCTGTGATCGAGGAAACGGTTGCTGGCGAACAGGGCATCCGGCGTGCCGCGCAAATAGGCCGAGGCTGCGTAGGCGGCCTCGCCGTGCCGGTCGCGAATATCCTCCGGGGCGCTGCCGAGCAGGGTGTCCAGGTCCAGCGTGCGCGCCAGGCCGGGCAGGTTCTCCAGCGCCTCGCTGCCGCGCGCGGCGAGGGCATCGTCCACCGCAAAGCTGCCCACCAGAAAAGTCAGCGCCCAGCGGTCCTCGTCGCCGAGGGCTTCACCAAAGGCCGCCATGCCGGTGCCCTCCACGCCATCGGTGATGGTGGTGTACAGGCCCAGCAGCGAACGGCCTTCGAAGCGGGTCAGGTCATGGAAGTCGGTAGGGGCGGGTTCCAGCATGGCGCCGGCGGGGCCATCACCGTGCCCGTCGTCGCCGTGGCATACGGCACATTGCTGCTGGTACAGCGTGCGGGCGTGGGCCATGTCCGGCGCGCTGGCCGGGCGTACCGGGATGCCGTAGGTGCCGACCAGCGTGCCACGGATGGACTGCGCCAGTTGCTTTACGTCGGCATTGCCCGCGCGCGCCCCGATGGCCTGGGCCAGGGCGTCGGATTGCGTCACCAGAGCGGCCTTGCCCTCTGCCTCCGGCAGTGCCGCCACGCCTTCACGCAGCAGGCCGGCGAATTCGGTCATCTCAGCGTATTCCTCGGCGCTGATGATCTCGCCGTCTTCGACGGCGTTGATATAGTCGGCACCGATGTATTCAGCCAGTTGCACCAGCGCGGTTTGCCCGGCGGCCTGGGCGGAAACAGCCAGGAGCACGAGCAGGCAAAGGCTCAGAGAGCGGATAAAAGGATTTTTCATGAAGAGTGAACGCCAATTCAGGAGGTGAACGTAAAGGCAAACGGTTCGCGTTCACAATGCTCCGCCCATTGCGGGCGGAAGTCAAAAAAGCAACGCCGCCCGGAGGGCGGCGCGAGCGACGTGCGACGAGCCTGAAGTATGGGCTCGCAGCGCGTCACGGCTGCACAGCCGGGCGGCGCCAGCCGTCCTTAGTGGTCGTGCCCGCCGGGGCCGTGTACGTGGCCGTGGCTGAGTTCTTCGGCGCTGGCTTCGCGGACTTCGGCGATTTCCACGTCGAAGTGCAGGGTGGCGCCGGCCAGCGGGTGGTTACCGTCGACGGTCACGGTATCGCCATTCACTTCGGTGATGGTGAACAGGCGCGGGCCGGTCTCGGTGTTGGCCTGGAACTGCATGCCCGGCTGGATATCATCCACGCCCTGGAATGCGTCGCGCGGCACGTCCTGGATCATCTCGTCGTGGCGCTCGCCGTAGCCTTCAGCCGGCTGCACAGTGACTTTCAGGGCATCGCCGGCCTGTTTGCCGGTCAGTGCGTTTTCCAGACCCGGAATGATGTTGCCGTGGCCGTGCAGATAGGCCAGCGGTTCGTTGCGCTCGCGAGAGGAGTCCAGGGTCTCGCCCGCGTCATTGGTGAGGGTGTAGTGGATCGCCACTACGGCGTTCTCTGCGATCTGCATGAAAATTCCGGTACGTCAGTGAATTGAGGACTCCATGCTAACGGCCAGCGCCAGTGCTGGCCACCGCAGCGGGGCAAATTGGGGTAGACTCGGCCCATGCTGACCGACCGTTTCGGCCGCCAGGTGGACTACCTGCGGCTCTCCGTTACCGACCGCTGCGACTTCCGCTGTGTCTACTGCATGGCGGAGCAGATGACTTTTTTGCCGCGCGAGCGGGTACTGACGCTGGAAGAGCTGCACCGGGTGGCACGCACGTTCATCCGCCTGGGAGTGCGTCGTATTCGCCTGACCGGCGGTGAGCCGCTGGTGCGGCGTGATCTGCCGCAACTGGCGCACTGGATCGCTGCCGAGCCGGGGCTGGATGAGCTGACCCTCACCACCAATGGCAGCCGGCTGGTGCGCCACGCCGCGGCACTGCGTTCTGCCGGCGTGAAGCGTCTCAACATCAGCCTCGACAGCCTTGACCCGGCCCGTTTCCGCACCTTGACGCGGACGGGCGAACTGGACGATGTGCTGGCCGGTATTCAGGCGGCGAAAGCCGCAGGCTTTCCCCGTATCCGCCTCAACAGTGTCATCCTGCGTGGCCGCAATGAGGACGAGATTCCCGCGCTGGCCGCCTTTGCACTGGAGCAGGGGCTGGACCTCGCCTTTATCGAAGAGATGCCGCTGGGTGACATTCACGAGCACAGCCGCGCGCTGGCGTTCATGCCCTCGGGGGACATTCGCACGGCGCTGGAGGCCTGCCTGCCGCTGATGCCGGCCACTGATGTCAGCGCCGGCCCGGCGCGTTACTGGCGCGTGCCGGGGTACCGCAGCCGGATCGGTTTCATCTCGCCGCATTCGCATAACTTCTGCCACCTGTGCAATCGCGTGCGGGTGACGGCGGAAGGGCGGCTGCTGCTATGCCTGGGCAATGAGCACAGCGTGGACCTGCGTGCCCTGCTGCGGGCGCATCCCCATGACGACGCACCGCTGCGTGAGGCCATTGTCGCCGCCATGGCGATCAAGCCGGAGCGTCATCACTTCCGCGTCGATGACGGCGAGCAACTGGTACGCTTCATGAACATGACCGGCGGCTGACGGTCAGCCTTCCGCCTGCGCCGGCCCGTGCTCAGTGGCACACAACGCATGGTCGGCCAGCACGTCGATCACCCGGCACTCGCGTACTTCACCATGCTGACAATGGTTCAGCATCCGTTCCAGTTCCTGCTCCATGGCTTGCAGGCGTGCCATGCGGCGGCGCACCGTGGCCAGGTGCGCGGCGGCCAGTTCATCCACTTCCGCACAGGGCTGTTGCGGCTGGTCGGTCAGCGCCAGCAACTGGCGGATATCGGCAATGGAAAACCCCAGCTCACGGCTGTGCAGAATGAAGCGCAGCCGGCGGGCGTGTGCCCGGGTGTAGCGGCGCTGGTTGCCGTCGCTGCGGGCGGGCGGCGGCAACAGGCCGATGTCTTCGTAGTAGCGAATGGTCTGTACCTTGCAGCCGTTGTCGGCGGCAAGCCGACCGATACTCAGGGCGCTCATGGGCTTGAACCTACAGTGACTAGAGGTTTTATTCTGGCAGGCATCACAGAACCTGACCAGGAAAATGCCATGTCCCAGCATTGCGACAGCCATGATCATGCGGAAGCCTTCGACGGCATGAGCGCCGGTTACCGCCGGGCGCTGATGTGGGTGCTGGCGCTCAACGCCGGCATGTTTGCGGTAGAGATGTTTGCCGGGGCGCTGGCCGGCTCGCGGGCGCTGCAGGCCGATGCGCTGGACTTTCTTGCCGACAGCTTCACCTACGGCCTGAGTTTCTGGGTGCTGGGCAAACCCCTGCGCTGGCGCAGCTATGCGGCGCTGGTCAAAGGTGGCTCGCTGTTGCTGATCGGTGCCTGGGTGCTGGGCACCACCGTGTGGCAGGTGTTCGCACCGCATCAGCCCCAGGCGGAGGTGATGGGCGTGATCGGGCTGATGGCGCTGGCAGCCAACGTGGCCAGCGCACTGATCCTGCTGCGCTACCGCGATGGCGATGCCAATGTGCGCTCGGTGTGGCTGTGCTCGCGCAACGACGCCATCGGCAACGTGGCGGTGCTGGGTGCGGCGGGGCTGGTGCTGCTGCTGGGCAGTGGCTGGCCGGATTTGCTGGTGGCGGGAGCCATGGCGACGCTGTTTTTGCATAGCGCCTGGCTGATTCTGCGACAGGCGCTGCGGGAATTACATGCGGGCCGAAGTGCGCCGTAGGGTGGGTAGA
>NZ_AQOR01000023.1 GCF_009846755.1 Alcanivorax sp. S71-1-4 | reverse complement strand
TCGCTGTGTTGCGGCGGTGGTGGTGCCATGGCGGGCAGGCTGGCCATCAGTGCAAGGGTGTCCGGCGACAGCGCATCCGGTGTGTCGACCGGTGCCGGATCGGGCATCAGTGCGTCGCTCTCCGGTGTCGCCGGCGCAGTCGGTACTGCGGGCAGTGGGGGCGGCAGTGCCGCGGTGGCCGGCGCGTGTTCGTCGGGTGCTGCCAGGCGGGTCTGTGTCATCAGCGCGGCAAAATCGGTGGGGCACGCGATGGCCGCGGGGGCCAGTGTCGTTGGTGCGAGGGTCGCGGTGGGCAGGCTGGTCAGTGGCAGTAAAGTGGAAAAATCCATGATCGCTCCCGGTCAGTCCGTGGTCGCATTGTCTTGTTGCCGGCGGGCGAACAGGCCGGCGCTGAGTTCGTCGTCCTGGCGGCGTGCCTGCCGTTCGGTTTGCTGGTGGGCATCACGGGTGCGGCGGCTGATCAGCGTGTCGTAGGACGATAGCGTGCGTTGCTGGTGCTGCCATTGTTGCTGGCTGGCGCTGACGCGCCCCTGCTGTGTGGCCAGCGCCTGGCGTGCCTGCTCGATGGCGGTATCCAGCGACTGGATAAAACGCCGGTAGTTGTCCAGTGCCAGGGTGTCGGTGCCGCGATGCAGTGCCTCCTGCAGGCGCGAGCCGTATTCGGCGCGGTATTGCAGCAGCACATCAAGCTGGCTGGCCGTCTGCGTGGCGTTGCGGCGGTCGGCTGCCAGCGTCTGGCCGGCGTGGTCGCGTGCCTTACGGGCTTTGTCGAGCAGGTACTGCAAGGGGGAAAACGGCGTCATGAGGCGGCTCCCTGTCCGAGCAGTGACTGCATCGCCGCGTGCGCACCGGCGATGTCGGCCTGCTCGTGTATCGGTTGTTGCAGGAATGCTTCCACTTTCGGGTACAGCATCACGGCCTGGTCCAGTTGCGGATCATGGCCGGGGGTGTAGGCGCCAACGCTGATCAGGTCGCGGTTGCGCTGGTAGCGCGAGAACAACTGCTTGAACTGCTGTGCCTGTTGCCATTGCGCCGGTGTCACCAGTGCATGCATGGCGCGGCTGATGGAAGCTTCGATATCAATCGCCGGATAATGTCCCGCTTCGGCCAGGGGCCGCGATAGCACGATATGGCCATCGAGAATCGCGCGCGCGGCATCGGCGATCGGGTCCTGCTGGTCGTCGCCCTCGGTGAGCACGGTATAGAACGCCGTGATGGAGCCGCCGCCCCGTTCACCGTTGCCAGCCCGTTCCACCAGCGACGGCAGCTTGGCAAACACAGAGGGCGGGTAACCTTTGGTCGCTGGCGGTTCGCCAATAGCCAGTGCAATTTCCCGCTGTGCCATGGCGTAGCGGGTGAGTGAATCCATGATCAGCAGCACGTTGCGGCCGGCATCGCGAAAATCTTCTGCCAGCCGTGTCGCGTAGGCGGCGCCCTGTAGCCGCTGCAATGGCGAGGTGTCGGCCGGTGCGGCCACCACCACGGCGCGGCGGCGGCCGTTTTCGCCAAGAATATTGTCGATGAAATCCTGCACCTCGCGGCCGCGTTCGCCGATCAGCCCGACCACGATCACGTCGGCGGTGGTGTAGCGCGCCATCATGCCGAGCAGCACCGATTTGCCGACGCCGGAGCCGGCGAACAGGCCCATGCGCTGGCCCCGGCCGACGCTCAGCAGGCCGTTGATGGCGCGGATGCCGACGTCGATGCGGTCGTGGATCGGTGTGCGCCGCAACGGGTTTACGCTCGGGGTCAGCAGGGTATCGTGCGGGCTGTCGTGCAAGGCCGGGCCGCCATCCAGCGGTGCGCCGCTGCCGTCCACCACGCGCCCGAGTAGCGATGGCCCGAGCGGGAACCGGCGCGCGCCGGCACGGCTGCCGCTGCCCATAGGGAATATGCGCGCGCCCGGCGCCAGGCCGCTGAGTTCTGCCAACGGCATCAGGAACAATTTGTCGCCGGAAAAACCCACCACCTCGGCTTCGGCGAAGCGGTCGCTGTCGCGCCCGTGCCTGGCCACTTCGATACGGCAACCGCTGCCCAGCGGAATTTTCAGGCCGATGGCTTCCAGCACCAGTCCGGTGGCGCGTGTGATGCGCCCGCTGAGTTGATAGTCGCTGCTGTCGGCAACGCGTTGGCCGACCCGTTGCAGTGTGCGTTGCCAATGCTGGCTGTGCGTCTGCATCAGCGCGGCTCCGCGTCAATGTGGCGGTCGCGGCGGCGCAGGGTGCCGAGCAGTTGCTGCCAGCGGGTGCTCACCGAGGCGTCGATCTCGCCGGCGTGGCTGCTCAGGCGGCAGCCGCCGCGTTGCAGTTGCTCGTCGGCCAGCATCTGCCAGCCGGCGGTGTCCAGCTCGGCGCTGAGTTGTTCGCGCGCCAGCGCGAGATCATCCGGGTGCAGCCACAGGGTGGGTGTGCCACCGGCCAGGGGCGCATCACGCAGCAGCTGGCGTACCAGGGCCAGCACCTGCTCCGGTGTGTCGCGCAGCGCATCGCCGGCGAGTTTGCGGCCGACGATCAGTGCCAGGTCCACCAGCTCATTGGCGATGTCGTCATCCAGTTTTTGCAGTGCCTGATGAAAATTGCGTGCCATGGTGGTCAGCGGGTGCAGCAGGTCGCGCTGCTGCTGGCGCATCTCCTGCTCGCCTGCCTGGCGGCCGGCATCCAGCCCATGCTGGTAACCGGCCTCGCGGCCGGCCTGGAAACCGGCGTCGTAACCTTCCTTGCGGGCCGCGTCGCGGGTGCGACGACGCAGTGCATCCAGTTCCGCCTGCCAGGCGTTGATGTCCGGTGCCGGCGGTTCGGGCAGATCGTCCAGCGCGGCATCGGCCGGGGCATTGTGCAACCCGTCCAGTTCGCCCATGCGCCAGCGGCGCCAGCGCCGCAGGGGGCCTGATTTGCCCAGTGCATCAGACATAGGTGTCGTTGCCTCCGCTGAGCACGATGTCGCCGTTGTCGGCCAGGCGACGTACCACCTGGAGAATGGCTTTCTGTTCGTTTTCCACCTGCGACAGGCGGATCGGCCCGCTGTTTTCCATGTCCTCGCGCAGCAACTCGGCGGCGCGCTGTGACATGTTGCGCAGGAATTTTTCGCGCAGCTCTGCCTGCGCGCCTTTCAGCGCGATGGTCAGCGAGTTGCTGTTGATGTCCTTGAGCAGCAACTGGATGCTGCGGTCGTCCAGATCGAGCAGGTTCTCGAACAGGAACATCTCGTCGATGATCTTCTGTGCCAGGTCTTCGCTGTGTGCCCGCACCGTCTCGATGGCGGTTTCTTCCTGGCTCGCATTCATCAGATTGAGAATTTCGGCGGCGGTGCGTGCGCCGCCCATTTTGCTGCGCTTGAGGTGCTGGCCGGAGAGCATGCCGCCGAGCACTTCGGTGAGTTCCTGCAATGCCGCCGGCTGCACGCCATTGAAGGTGGCGACGCGCAGCACCACATCGTTGCGCAGCTTGTCTTCGAACAGCTCCAGCACATCGGCGGCCTGACGCCGTTCCAGGTGAATCAGAATGGTGGCGATGATCTGCGGGTGTTCATCACGGATCATCTCCGCCACGCTGGTCGCATCCATCAGGTTCAGGGCGTCGATGCCGGAGTTGGTGCTGCTGTGTTCGAGAATGTCCTCCAGCAGCGTGGTGGCGCGCTCGTTGCCGAGTGCCTTGGTGAGCACGGCGCGAATATGGTCGCTGGAGTTCAGGTTGAGTGCGGCAAATTGCTCCGACTCCTCGTGGAAATCATCCAGTACCTGGCGCATTTCATCGTGCGAGACCTGGCCAAGCCGGGCCATTTCCTGGCTGATATCCTGCACTTCACGCGGCGTCAGGTGACGCAGCACTTCGGCGGCGCTGTCTTCGTCCAGCACCAGCAGCAGGATGGCGCTGCGACGGGCGGGGCTGAGCTTGAGCGTATCGGTCATGTGGAGTCGTCTCAGTCCGGTTGCGTCATCCAGCTGCGGATGATCATGGCGACCATCAGCGGGTCTTCGCTGGCCATGTCCTGAAGATCGCGCAGGTTCTGCTCGTAGGTGTGTGCATGGCGGCGACGTTTGCGCCGCCGGGCCAGGCGGTTCTGTTCGTCCGCGTCGTCACCGTCGGGCGCGTCATGTTCCTCGACCAGCCGTGTGCTGGCCTGCGCCTGGACACTGGCCGCGCGCTGGCGGGCGCTGGCGTCTGCGGCGGCACGTTCGGCCTGGCGTGCGAGCAGCGGGCGCAGCAGCAGGCGGTACAGCAGCAGCGCGGCGATCAGTACCATCAGATAGCGGCCCAGTGTGAGGGCCACCTGTTGCCATTGCGGCGATGTCCACCAGGCTGGTGCGTCGTCCCCGGTGGAATCCGTGAACGGGCTGTTAACGATTTCCAGGCCATCGCCGCGCGTCAGGGAGAAGCCCATTGCCTGGCGCACCAGTTGATCGATACGCGCCAGCGCGGCGTCGTCGAGCGGCTCGCGGGTGGCTTCTCCCGCGTCATCCAGCGCGTCGCGGTAGTTCACCACTACCGCCACCGACAGGCGCTCGATGCGACCCAGGCCATGGCGGGTATGCGTGACGTTGCGGTCCACTTCGTAGTTGATGAGGTCGTCGCGGCGCAGTTGCCGGGTGTTGTCCTCGTCGGTGCCGGCGTCGTCGGGGTTGCCGCGGTTGATCGGGGAAGGCGCTGCCCCGGGAGGGGTGTTCGACAGCGCGCCGGGTACCCCGCGTGCCAGGGTGTCGTCGCCGCTGTAGGTGGCATTGATGCGGGCGCTGCGTACGGCCGCGTCGTTATTGCCCTGGTTGGGCCGGTAGGTCTCCGCGGTTTCCTCGCGTTGGGTGAAGTCGATCTCGGCGGTGACCTGGGCGCGGACATTGTGCCGGCCCAGGATCGGCGTGAGGATGTCCTCGATGCGCTGGCGATAGTCACGTTCCACCTCGCGCACGTAATCCCGCCGCGTGCCGTCCAGGCCGGTGCCGCTGTCACCCCGGCGCGACAGCAGGCGGCCGCTATGGTCCACCACTGTCACTTCGCTGGTGGCCAGTTCCGGTACGCTGCTGGACACCATGTGTGCAATCGCCTGCACCTGGCCATCGCCCAGCGCGCGACCGGGATGCAGCGTGAGCACCACCGACGCCTTGGCCGGCTCGCGCTCGCGAATGAACACCGACGGTTTGGCCATCGCCAGATGCACGCGAGCACGCGCCACCGGGCTGAGGGATTCGATTGAACTGGCCAGCTCGCCTTCCAGCCCGCGCTGGAAATTCACCTGCTCGGCAAACTGGCTGATGCCGAACGCCTGGTTGTCCATGATGCTCAGGCCGACATTGCCCGCCTGGGGCAGGCCCTGCTCGGCCAGTTGCAGACGCAAACGGTGCACCTGGTCAGCGGGCACCATCACGGCCTGGCCGCCTTCGCTGAAACGGTAGGGCACGTTGCGTTGTTCCAGCTCGCTGATGATACGGCCGCCGTCCGCTTCGCTCAGGTTGGCATACAGCAGGCGGTAGTCCGGTGCGCTGGCCCACAGCAGCAGCACCACCATGACCGCCACGGCGGCGGCGCCGGCCAGCATCAGTGGCAGCAACGGGTTGCCCTCTGCGCCACGCAGGCGTTGCAGCCACTGCGTCAGGCTGGCACCGGGCGTGTTCGGTGGCGCGCTCGTGCTCTCACTTGCCGTGACGCCACTCATCGGCGGGCCCCGGCGCGGGAATCAGCTTCTCTGGCTTGCAGCATCACAATCCGTTCTCTCTGTCTCAGCCTGACGTGGCCGTGGGCACGGGAGCGCGCCGGACGGCAGTCCGATGCATGCCATTATGCGGAGCGCGTTCTGCGGCAAAGGAAAGAAAAGCCCGCGCTTTTGTCGCCAATTGCGCGCATGGACGGGCCGGGGCCGCTGCTAGTCTGTGGGGCCTGATGACACTGCCACCGAGGTCATGCGCCATGTCGACGCCGGAAATCCAGTCCGCCCTGCAACAGATCCAGCAACTGGCCACCCAGGCGGCCGGCGGTCGCGGTCAACAGTTGTCCACGGTGGTCGGTGGCGGTGGCTTTGCCGGTGAACTGCACGCCAGTTTGCAGCGCATCAATCAACTGCAGGCGCGCTCAAGCCGGCAGGCGGCGGCATTCCAGGCCGGCGCGCCGGAGGTGGCGCTGCACGATGTGATGGTGGATATGCAGAAAGCGAGTGTGGCATTCCAGATGGGGGTGCAGGTGCGCAACCGGCTGGTGTCGGCCTACAAGGATGTGATGAACATGCAGGTGTGAGCCGGCTCACACCGCCAGGCGTATCAACAGACCGCGAATCTGTTCCAGCCTCTCAGACAGCGTGATCAATTCCTCCGGCGGTATTTCGCGAATCACTTCCCCGTTCTCCCGGTCCACCAGACGAATGATGGTGCGGCCGGAATGTTCAGACAGTTCGAATTCCACGCCATAGGCACGCAGCACACCGTTGACCTGTTGCACGGGAGGCAGCAGGTCCTCCGGCAGGGCGAGCTGTTGTTCCTGGTCCAGTATTTCGTTGAGCACACGTTCCACGCGCTGGCGCGGCGTCAACGCGCTGTGCGCCATCGTGCTCAAGGCCTGGCTGACCACATCGGCGGAAAGTGTCATGTCTGCTGCCCTGTCTCGGCCAATCGATAGAACAGTTATCGGCATGGGCCGGCAGAATCTTGAGTAAAAGATCCTGTCACGCTATGGCGCTGTCGCCTGCAAATCGTTGCCCGCCGCTAAAAAAAGAAAGGGCTCCTTGCGGAGCCCTTGGTATCGCCAGGGAGGCGGTCTGGGGGGACTGGACCTCCCGGCGGCGATATCAGCCCAGCAGAGACAGGACGCTCTGCGGAACCTGGTTGGCCTGCGCCAGTACCGAGGTGCCGGCCTGTTGCAGGATCTGCGCGCGGGTCATGTTGGAGACTTCGACGGCGTAGTCGGCGTCTTCAATGCGCGAGCGGGCGGCAGACAGGTTGGTTTCGGTGGTGCTCAGGTTGGTGATGGCGGAGTCGAAACGGTTCTGCATGGCACCCAGTTCGGAACGCAGGCTGTCGACGGTGCTCAGTGCGGAATCCAGTGCATCCAGCGGATCGGCGGTGAGCTGGTCGCCCAGGGTGACGGCGCCGCTGGCGGCGTCCACTTCGGCAGCGTAGTACACCGTGTTGCCGTCGGCATCGCTGCCTTTGACCGCGTAGCCGCTGCCATCGGAGAACGCATAGACTTCAGCGTTGTTGCCGACCAGTGCAGTGTCCAGGCCGCTGGTGTCGATGGAAACGGCGGCGTCCGGGTTGCTCAGCTGGCTGACTGCCGAGCCGACGGTGGCGTCTGCGGCAGCGGAAGCGGCATCGGAGGAGTCGTAGCTGACGGTGCCGTTGGCGAAGTCGACAGTGGCGGCGACGTAGTCATCCGCACCGCGCTTGATGTGGTAGCTGCCATCGGCCATCAGGTGCATGGTCGGCTGTGCGGCGACGTTGCTGTCACTGCGGCCGGTGATGTCGTCGGCTTCGACCACGACACCGCCACCCACATGGATCTCGTTACCGGTAGCGGCAGTGGCGCCCGTGGCAGGGGTGACGGCGGTGCTGGAGTCGAACTCCAGGGCGTTGGTGTCCGCGTTGTAGGTGGCGGCGTAGAAGGTGGTGCCGGCATCGTCGGACACGTACAGCGTATCCGGGTTGTCGTCATCGACGTACACCGCCCAGGTGGCAGCGCCGGCGGTGTCAGTGAAGCTGAAGTCTTCCAGGTTGCGGGAAGCCGGTACGGTTTCGGTAACGGCGGTGGCACCCAGCGAAGCGGTCTCGAACGTGTTGCTCACATCGAACGCGCTCAGGTTCAGCGTGCTGGCAGTGATTTCCTTCAGGTTCAGGGTGATTTTCTCACCGTCGTTGGCGCCGACCTGGATGGTCAGGTTCTGGTCATCGGCCAGTACTTTTACGCCGTTGAAGCTGGTTTCGCGGGAGATGCGGTCGATCTCTTCCAGACGCTGGTTGATTTCGTCCTGGATGGAGGAGAGGTCGGAGCCACTGTTAGTCCCGTTCTGCGACTGTACTGTCAGCTCACGGATGCGCTGCAGGTTGTCGTTGATCTGGTTCAGCGCGCCTTCGGCCGTCTGGGCCACGGAAATACCGTCGTTGGCGTTACGCTGTGCCTGCGACAGACCGGTGATCTGGGCGCTCATACGGTTGGCAATGGCCTGCCCGGCGGCATCGTCAGCAGCGCTGTTGATACGCAGACCGGAAGACAGACGCTCCATGGACGTTTGCAGTGCGCTTTGCGAACGGCCCAGGTTCTGCTGGCCGATCAGCGCGGTGATGTTGGTATTGATGACTGACATAGCTGTGTCCTTTCCTGTTCACCAAGAGGTCGGGCGCTGCGGTGGGCCGCGCCCCTGCCGGTCCGGTTTCTCGCGGGCCGTTATCCACTCTTTCGGCGGTCGCGGTGCGCGCTTTAGGGTTGCCGTGAAAAGTTTTTGCGGGGCCTGCCGTGTCGCTAAAGTCGGTGAGTGCGCTGCCGATAGCACATAGAAGAACGCCATAAGACCGGCGGCGACGGGCCTCTGCCGTGCCGTCCGCGAGGCTATCGGTGGGGGGCGTATGACGACAGACGGGCAGGCGCAGTACCGTCGCATTGATCAGCCGGCGCAAATGCAGCCGTTGCTGGACTCGTTGCTGCAGGCGGGGGGCGCGCGGCTGGGATTGGCCGAGCGCCCGGGCGACGCCGTTCCCGTTCTGGTGCAGGCGGTGTCTGCAGAAGAAGGGGTGCTGCTGGATGTGTCCGCCGTGCCGGAATGGCTGGCGCTGCTTGAGCAGGGCAAAGCCTGCGTGCTGCTGGGGCAGTACAACGGTGGCCAGCTGCGCACAGCGCCGCTGAGTGCGGCCGCTCCGGTGGCCGCAGAGCGCGGTCGCCTCCTCTGGCGCGGTGCGTATCCGCAATGGGTGGACTGGCTGCAGCGGCGCGATACGTTTCGCGCCACGCTTGGCCTGGGCATGCGCGTGCCGGTGCTGGCGCGGCGGGAGACGGTGCGGGCCGAGGGCTGGTTGCGGGATCTGTCGGTCCAGGGCTGTCTGGTGGAGTTCGCCGCCGGCAACCTGTCCACGCTGGGCGAGGGCGCGCCGCTGGAACTGACGCTCAGTTTTCCGAATGGCTCGCGGCTGGTACTGGATGCCCGGCCACGTTATCAGCGTGCCGACGTGTCGCGTGGCCTGGTCAGCCAGGGGTTTTCCTTTGTGGCCTGCACCACCGAGCAGGAGCGCCAGCTCTGGTACTACGTGCGCGAAATTGAGCGCGAAGCCGCGCGCGGCAGCGGCGGCAGCCAGACACTGCTGGTGGCGTCGTCGCTGTTCCGTCAGGATGTGCCGGCACCGGCCAGGGGAGAAACGTTGCCCACGGCGGCGCGGGTGCCGCAGTTGTCCCGGCTGGCGCGTGTCGCGGCATATCTCGACAGCCAGATTCTGCTGTTGCGCGAGGGCGGTGTGATCGCGCCCGGCCCGTTGTCGCGTCAGGCCGATATCCTGTTGACGCTGCATGAGGAAGACCGGGAGGCGCTGCTGTTCGCCAGCCATTGCCTGCATCGAGGGCCCGCTCTGGTGCGCCACGGCATCCGCGTGGCGGTGGCGCTGCTGGATATCTGCCTGGCCAAAGGCATGCCGCGCCGGTTGTGCAAGGCGGTGGCCGCGGCAGCCCTGGTGCATGATCTTGGCAAGGCGCTGCTGCCGGCGGCTGTGCGCGACGCCGATGTGCTCACACCGGCACAATACGCCACCCTGACTTCCCATGTGGCCGCGCTGGAGGCTGCGCTGACCGACTGTGGCTGGCTGACGCCCCAGGTGATCGACGCGGTGGTGTGTGGTCTCAACGAGCGCCTGGATGGCAGTGGCTATCCCGTGGGGCGGAGCGGCGAGGCGTTGCCGGCGCTGGCGCGGCTGGCGGCGGTAGTGGATGTGGTGGACGCCATGAGCCATGCGCGTGCGGACCGTCCCGCACGCGGCGTGGATGTTATTTATCGGCACCTGCTTGAGTTGCCCGCACAGTTTGATCGCCGTCGCGTGCAGGACTACATCCAGCATTTCGGCGCCTTGCCGGTGGGCACGCTGGTGCGTTATCCCGAGGGTCAGCTGGCGCGCGTGGTGCGGCTGGACATTACCGGCCGGCCGATGGCGGTGCAGCGTACCTTTGAAGACGATGCGGCGAACGCCGGCGCGGGGGAAGTGTTGCGCGGCCGCGACCTGGCCCGCCTGGGCGAGCCGCGCGCGGTGGCGGGCCCCTGAAAACACGCGGCCGGACGCCAGGCCACCCATGACAGCCTGCGCCGGGTGAAGCCCGTGGAGGGGGAGCGCCAACGGTGGCGTTCGCCACGTCCAATGGCTCGCACCCGAAAGCCCGTTCCACAATCAACCTAAAGTTTCCGCACCTCGCCGCCGATAGCCCGAAATAGCGGTGTGTGGTGTGCCTTATCGACAGCTCGCCCGGTGCCGCCTCACGTCACAATACAACTGCGATGGATGAAGGACAGGACATGGCCTCAATATCTGCACTGGGTATCGGCTCCGGGCTGGAACTGAACGGTTTGCTGGATCAGCTCGCCACGGCGGAACGGCAGAAGTTGAACCCGATTGCCCGGCAACGTCAGAGCTATGAAGCGAAGATTTCTGCGTTCGGCAAACTCGAGAGCGCGCTCTCGCAGTTCCAGGAGGCGGCCGCCAAACTGAAAGAGCCGGAACAGTTCCGTACCGTGACGCAACGCCTGACCGGTGACGCGCTGACGGCGTCCAGCCAGGACGGTGCTGCGCTGGGGACCTACCAGATCGACGTCCATCACCTGGCCCAGGGGTACAGCATTGCCACGTCGGGGATTGCCGATGAAGAGGCCTGGCTCGGTGGCGGCAGTGTCAGCTTTACGCTTGGCAACGGCGACACGTTCAGTGTCGATATCGCTGCCGACGACAGTTCACTGGAAGATATTCGCGACGCCATCAACGACGCCGGCAAAGGGGTGCAGGCGTCGCTGGTCAACGACGGCGGTGACACCCCCTGGCGGCTGGTGCTGGCGTCGGAGCAGAGTGGCGAACAGGCGGCGGTGACGGATATCCAGTTCGGTGGTGAGCTCAGTGCGGCCCTGTCGCTGGATGCGGCCACGGAAGTGCAGGCCCGCAACGCGTCGATGACCATCAACGGCATCAGCATCCAGAGCCAGGCCAATGTGGTCGAGGATGCCATCGAGGGTGTTTCGTTGACACTGTCGGAAGCCGGCAGCGCCACGCTGGAGATTTCGCGCAACACCCCGGCGGTGGAAAAGGCGGTGAAGGATTTCGTCAACGCCTATAACGCGCTGCAGAAAAGCATGACCAGCCTGACACGTTTCGATGCCAGCACCGGCGACGCCGGCGAGTTGCTGGGCAACAGCACCCTGCGCACCGTGCAGTCGCAATTGCGCGGCGTGCTCAGCGCCGGTGTCGAGGGCGGCGACCTGACGCTGCTGTCAGATGCCGGCATTTCGCTGCAACTCGACGGCACGCTGAAAATCAACGAAGACGATCTCAAGGACGTGGTCAGCGACAACCTGCCCGGGCTGTCCCGGCTGTTCGCCGGTGCCGGCAAGCAGGACGGGCTGGCCGATACGCTGCACGACACGATCGAGGACATGCTGCGCGACAACGGCCTGATCGATACCGCCACCAACGGGCTGGACACCAGCATTGCCGGCCTGGAGCGTCAGTATCAGCGCACCGAAGAACGCATCGATGCCACCATTGCGCGCTATCGCACGCAGTTCGCGCGGCTGGACAGCATGGTGGCGCAGATGAATTCGGTCAGCAGTTACCTGACCCAGCAGTTCGACATGATGAACTCTCAGCTTGGGCGTAAATAACGCGCCGGTCAGCACCGGCAACACAGGGGAGAAACCGGACCATGAATGCCACCAGAGGCACCTCGTCACGCGGCAGAGGCGCCGGCGCCTACGCCCGGGTCGGTGTGGAGAGCGGTGTGATGTCCGCCAGCCCGCACCAGTTGATCACCATGCTGTTTGACGGCGTCGCTGCCGCACTGGGCACCGCGCGACTGCATCTGCGACAGGGCAATGCCCGTGGCAAGGGCGAGTCGATCTCGAAGGCGCTGGACATCATCAACAACGGCCTGCTGGCCGCGCTGGACCGTGAACGTGGCGGCGAATTGTCCGAGCGGCTGGGCTGGCTGTATCAGTACATCAGCCACCAGTTGCTGATGGCCAACCTGCACAACGACGAGACGCGGCTGGACGAAGCGGCACGGTTGCTCGACGACATCGGCTCCGCCTGGCGTCAGATCGACCCGCGCAACCAAGGAGCCGTGCATGACTGATGCCACCGGCGCCAGGGATGGCCAGGCCGTTTCACCGGAACGCATTCTGGTGGCGTACGAACTGTTGCTGACACGCAGCCTGCGAATGCTTGCCAGCGCGCGTGCGCAGGACTGGGATGCACTGGTGGATGAACAGACACGCTACGTGATGGAAGTGGAATGGCTGGCCCGGCACGAGCGGGGGGTGACCTTGCCGCTGGATGCCGTGGAGCGCAAGGCGCTGCTGCTGGCGCGCATGCTCGAGAGCGAAAGAGAAGTGCGTGCCTGCCTGACTGCGCGCCGTGACGAACTGGGCCAGTTGCTCGGCACCAGCATGCGGCAGCGCGAGCTGGGCCGCGCCTACCGCCCGCGCCGTCCTCTGCCGGTTGAGGTGCAGCCGCTGTTTGACCCGGACAAACCATGAGCGGCATCACGCCGATCCTCGACACCCTGTTGCATCAGGTGCTGGGCCGGCGTGTCGACGTGCCATGGACGCAGGCGCTGAATGCGCCGGTACGCCCGCTGCATCCGGCCGGCGCGCTGCCGGCGCTGCGCAGTGATTCACGCCTGGACCCGCGCGCGCCGCCGCTGACGGACCTGGCACGCAGCCCTGCGCAGGCCGCCCCGCAAGGCGCGCCGTCCTCGCCTGCGGACACGGCGGTGTCGGCGCGCACGCATTTCAGTGTGGCGGCGAACGCCATTGCCGATGTGCTGGCGCGCTTTCCAGCACCGCCGTCGGCGATTCGCCCGGCGGCGCCGTTATTGAGTACGCCACCGCTGAGTGCGTCACTGGCGCAGGGCGAGCCGGTGGCCACCCTGGCACAACAACTGCGCGCGAGCATTGAGCACAGTGGCCTGTTCTACCAATCGCATCTGGCGCGCTGGCACCGTGGTGAATTGCCGCTCACGGTGCTGGCGCGCGAACCACAGATGCAACTGACGCGCCCGGTGCTGACGCAGCGAGTGTTGCAGGGTGAGCGCACTGAGCCATTTCAGCGTACAACGACGCCGGCCATATCGCTGTTGGCGCCAGACAAAAAAAATCATTTCACTGATTCCGCCATGCCGGCGTCCGCGCGTGACGGCGTGGCAGAGCCACCGCTGCACAAGACAGCGGCCGGCGTCACGACCATCAATGAGACCTTGCAGGCGCTGGTGCGTCATCAACTGGAAGTGCTGGCGATGCCGGTAGTGCACTGGCAGGGTGATGTATGGACCGGCCTGTTCATGTCGTTGTCGCTGACATGGCTGCCGTCGCTGCCGGAGGACACACCGGCGCGGGAAGGCGAACAGGAAACACCGCAACGCGCACCGGATGAGCCGGAGGCCCGGCGCTGGCAACTGTCCCTGACGCTGTCGCACGGGCAACTGGGGCTGTTGCACGGCAGCCTGCAACTGGCGCGCGGGCAGCTGCTGGTGACGGTGCAGTGCGAGCGCGATGATGTGACCCGTTTGCTGTTGGAGAACAGGCAATCACTGTGCCGGCGTCTTGAAGCGGCAGGCTTTGATGCCGTGCAACTGCAGATAAAAAACGCTGAACGGGAGCCGGCCGGCGATGAGCGGTGACAGTGCGTCACCGCCACCCCGTCGCAGCGCGGTCGCGCTCGGTTATGGCGAGCAGGACAGTGCGCCGCGGGTGTTGGCCAGCGGCTACGGCCCGCTGGCAGAACGCATCATCGACGAAGCGCGGCGGCACGATATCTACGTGCAATCGTCACCGGAACTGGTGGGCCTGTTAATGCAGGTCGATATGGATGAACAGATCCCGGCTCCGCTTTATCTTGCCGTGGCGGAATTGCTGAACTGGGTGGCGACGGTCGCGCAGGCGGATGATTTTTCCCGCTAAGATACAGAAAACTAAGGAAATAGAATTAGAAACAGAAATAACCCGAAAACATCACTTGAAAAATCGATAAAATCTCGACAACATAACTGCGAACTGATTCACAAAAACCGTCTCTTCCAGGCTTCCCGCCATTCGTGCGGCGAACAGAAAGGAAAACTGTTTTTGGCACAGTTGGTTACAGGACGACGTGTCAGCCACGCTGACGTGACCTTTAGCGAACCCCGGGGGGGGATAGGTAATGGGTACGCGTCCATGGGCTAAGAACAAGGCATGAGTACACTTGTGCCGGGTTCAAACAGGTTTTATCAGCTTATGGTGAATGGGAAACGCCAGTCTGCATCAGAACTGATGGCAGTTTTTCACTCTTAAGAAAGCCGTTTCGGCGCCAGCGATGCAAATGTGCCCAGGGGGTGTGCCCCAGGGCCAGGGCGTTCGCTTGTCCGCCGGAGGAGAAAGCGCGACATGATCACGGATACCCTGCTCAGTGAAATCCAGGACATTAACCTGACGTACCTGCTGCTGGCGCAACGCCTGCTGAAAGAAGATTACGCCACGGCGCTGTTCCGCCTGAAAATCGATGCCGCCATGGGCGAGCTGTTGCTGTCGCTGTCGGCAAAGCAGCTCGGCCGGCTGGCGCGCATCAATCAGTTGCTGTGCCGCCTGTCACTGGACGACGCTGACCAGCTGCGGCAATTGACGCACAATCAGCGAGAGCAGGGGATGTCACAGACCCATGCCGCGCTATTAATGGCGTCAGCCAGTTATCAGCACGCATAGGGGGCCCAGGGCGATGTCTGATAAAAGCCTCGTGCTGGAAATGCGGCAGGTGCAACTGGCCATCGAGCTGATCGAACTGGGTGCCCGCCTGCAGGTGCTGGAATCGGAAACCGAGCTCAGCCGTGGCCGCCTGATCAAGCTCTACAAGGAGCTGCGCGGCATGTCGCCACCCAAGGGCATGCTGCCGTTTTCCACCGACTGGTTTATTACCTGGCTGCCGAATATTCATTCGTCGCTGTTCTACAGTTTCTATCGCGAACTGGTGGAAGAGCAGGGGTGCGAGCGCATGGAAGGCTTCGTCAAGGCGTACCGTCTGTACCTGGAGCAGATGGCGCTGGACGATGCCGAGCCGGTGCTGGGCCTGACCCGTGCCTGGACACTGGTGCGTTTTTTTGAAAGCGGCATGTTCGAACTGTCGCAGTGCACCTGCTGCAGTGGCCGGTTCGTCAACCATGCGCGCACGCCGAGCCACGGCTTTGTCTGCGGCATCTGCCAGCCGCCTTCCCGCGCCGGCAAGACCCGCAAGCGCCAGGCCATGCGTGCCGAGGCCGCCGCCCTGGCCGCGCCGGCATCAACGCTGGAACAGGCCTCGGGCGGACGCAGCCGGCAAGGCTGAGCCGCTGTCACACATGACCTGATCGGGAGGGCGCAGGATGGCGCCCTGACACCCGTTCAGCCCGCTTCGCTTCCCGCCCTGTGCGACGTTTTCTCCGCGTTTTTTCCTGCCGACCCTCAAGCCCCGCCACGGCGTGCCGATAGTTACGGTAACGACACCCACGCTGCCGTAAAGGATACCGCTCGTGCTGATACCCCTGGGCTTCATCATCGTCGCACTTTCCGTGTTCGGTGGATTCTCGCTGGCAGGTGGCCACCTGGGCCCGCTGTACCAGCCGACCGAGATTCTGATGATCTGCGGTGCGGCGGTCGGGGCATTCATCGCTGCCAACAATGGCAAGGCGATCAAGGCGACGCTGCGTACGGCGTCCACCCTCAAGCGCACCACCGGCTATGACCGCGACACCTACATGGAACTGATGGCGCTGCTGTACAAGCTGCTGTCAAAAATGCGCCGCGAAGGCGTGCTGGGCATCGAGCGGGATATTGAGCAGCCACAGGACAGCCTGCTGTTTTCCGAGCACCCGAAAATCCTGTCTGACCCGATGATCATGGGCTTCATTACCGACTACCTGCGCCTGATGGTCAGCGGTGGCATGGACCCGATCGAAATCGACGAACTGATGACGCACGAGATCGAGGCGTTCGAGCATGAAGCACACATTCCCTCCGACGCGCTGGCGAAAGTGGGCGATGCGCTGCCGGCATTCGGCATTGTCGCGGCCGTGCTCGGGGTGGTGAAGGCGCTGTCGGCCGCCGATGCCGGCGTCGAGGAAATGGGCTACATGATCGCGCACGCGCTGGTCGGTACCTTCCTCGGCATTCTGCTTGCCTACGGTTTCGTCAACCCGGTCGCCAGCCGTATTGACCGGCAGGTTAACGAGGCAGTGAAGATGCTGCAGTGCGTGCGCGTCACGCTGCTCGCCAGCCTGAACGGCTATGCACCGCAACTGGCGGTGGAATTCGGGCGCAAGGCGCTGCACCGCGCAGAGCGGCCTTCCTTTACCGAACTGGAAGAGCATGTGCGCGCTACCCGCATTGGCGGCACCACCGAAGCATGAGCAGCAACGCCGGCCCGCATCGTCCGATCATCATTCGTCGCAAGCGCTACGCCCGCCCGGCGCATCACGGCGGTAGCTGGAAGATCGCCCTGGCGGATTTCATGACCGCGCTGATGGCGCTGTTTCTGGTGCTGTGGATTCTGTCCACCGCATCGCCCCAGCAGCTTCAGGGGCTGGCGGAATATTTTCGCACGCCGCTGTCGGTGGCGATGACCGGCGGTGACAGGCCGACTGCGAGCACCAGTGCCATTCCCGGCGGCGGCGATGATCCGGCGCATGTCAGAGGTGAGCAGGCCCGTATCGACCTGCGCCAGCAAACCCGCCCGGCGGACGTGCAGCGCCGTTTTTCTGATCTGCAGGCGCGCATCGAACGCGTGGTCAGCGCCGACCCGTCGCTGCGTGACCTGCTGGGGCAAATGCGTTTTGACACGATCCCGGATGGCCTGCTGATACAGCTGGTGGATACCGACCAGCGGCCGATGTTCGAGCTGGGCAGCGATCAGGTGGCGCCGTACATGCGCGATCTGTTGCGCACACTGGCGCCGTTGATCAACGAATTGCCGAACCGTATCAGCCTCAGCGGGCACACCGACAGCCTGCGCTATGCCGCTGGCGAAAGTGGCTACAGCAACTGGGAACTGTCCGCCGACCGCGCCAACGCCTCGCGCCGGGAACTGGTGGCGGGCGGGCTGGATTCAGCGCGGCTGCTGCGGGTGACCGGCATGGGAGACCGGGTGCCGGTGCCCGGCACCGACCCCGGCGAGGCGGTGAACCGGCGCATCGCGCTGCTGGTGCTGTCCGACCAGGCCGCAGAACGTATCCAGGCGCAGCATGACACCTCGACCTTGCAGGACCTGCCGGGCGTGCTGTCGCCGTTACGGAGAGAGTGACGATGGATATCAGCGAATTTCACGACAGCTTCTTCGAAGAAGCGGAAGAGCTGCTGCGCGAAATGGAAGCCTGCCTGCTGGCGCTGGATGTCACAGCACCGGATACGGAGCTGCTCAATGCCATTTTCCGCGCGGCGCATTCCATCAAAGGGGGCGCCGGTGCATTCGGCTTCCAGGCGTTGCAACAGACCACGCACCTGCTGGAAAACCTGCTCGACCACGCACGTCGCGGCGAGCTGACACTGCGGCGGGATATCGTCGATTTATTTCTGGATACCAAAGACATGCTCAACGATCAGATGGCCGCTTATCGCCAGGGCAATGAACCGGATCCCGAGGCGTTGCAACGTATCTGCGAGACGCTGCTGCAGCTGGCGCTGGAAGAAGTGCGTGACGGCGGGCAGGCGCCGGCAGCGCCGGCTGCTGAAATGGTGGTGGTAGCGGCACCGGCGGTGAGCCAGGACGCACTGCATATCACCTTCCTGGGCGTCGGAGAAGCAGACCGCACGCTGCTGGTTGGTGAACTGGGCCAGCTCGGTGACGTGCTCGCCAGCGACGGCGATGACGTGCGCTACAGCGTGACGCTGGCCACCAGTGTGGCACCGGCGGATATCGAAGCGGTGCTGTGTTTTATCGTCGAGCCGGGGCAGCTGGCCATTGAGCCGGTTGCGGTCTCCCGTGCAGAACAGATGTTGTCGCAGGACAGCCTTGCGCCGTTAGAAAACCCCGCGCCGTTGGAAAGCCCCGCATCGTTAAAAAGCCCCGCGGCGGTGCAACCCCCTGTGCCGCGCAGTGAGCAGCCACCCGCGCAAAGCGCCGCCCAACCGGCTGCGCCCGCTGCGGCATCGCCCGGCACGCCGAACAGTGAGTCATCCTCGATCCGGGTGCCGGTGACCAAGGTGGACCAGATCATCAATCTGGTCGGCGAACTGATCATCACCCAGTCGATGCTCAATCAGGTGTCAGGACAGCTGGATGGCTTCGCGCACGGTGCGCTGGTGAATGGTCTGAACCAGTTGCAGCGCAACGCACGGGCCTTGCAGGAATCGGTGATGTCGGTGCGCATGGTGCCGATGGATTACGTGTTCAGCCGCTTCCCGCGTCTGGTGCGCGATCTGGCCGGCAAGCTGGACAAGGACGTGGTGCTGGTAACGGAAGGCAAGTCCACCGAACTGGATAAAAGCCTCACCGAACGCATCGTTGATCCGCTCACCCATCTGGTGCGCAACAGCCTGGACCATGGCATCGAGTCACCGGCCGTGCGCGAAGCTGCGGGCAAGCCGCGCCAGGGCACGCTGTCGCTGACCGCCCGCCACCAGGGCGGCAATATCCTGATCGAGGTGGCCGACGACGGCGGCGGGCTGAACCGGGAAAAAATCCTTGCCCGTGCCCGCGACAATGGCCTGTCGGTGTCCGACGCGATGAGCGATGCCGATGTCTGGCAACTGATTTTTGCACCGGGCTTTTCCACCGCCGAGCAGGTCAGCGATGTGTCCGGTCGTGGTGTTGGCATGGATGTGGTGAAGCGCAATATCCAGGGCATGGGCGGCCACGTGGAGATCCTCTCGCAACCGGGGCAGGGCACCACCACCCGCATTGTGCTGCCACTCACGCTGGCGATTCTGGATGGCATGTCGGTCCGGGTGGGTGAGGAAACCTTCATCCTGCCGGTCAGTGTGGTCACGGAATCAATGCAGCCGCGCGCCGAGCAGCTTTACCGCATGGCCGGCGATGATCAGTTACTGAAAGTCCGCGAGGATTACCTGCCGGTGGTGGCGTTGCGCGATGTCATGGACGTGCCCGGCGCCCGCGTCCGGGCGACCGAATGCATTGCCGTGATCGTGCATGGCGAAGGCCGCCGCTACGCCCTGCTGGTGGATGACCTGATCGGCCAGCAGCAAGTCGTGGTGAAAAACCTGGAAACCAACTATCGCAAAGTGCCGGGCATTTCTGCCGCCACCATTCTCGGTGACGGCCGGGTGGCGCTGATCCTGGATATCGCCGAGCTGTACCGTCTCAACCAGAGCAAAGGCGAACGCCGCGCGCCAACCGCGCCGCTGCCGCCATCATCCCGTGAGCCTGTCGAGGAGCTGGAATCATCATGAATGCATTGAACTTGGCCCACGCTGGCGCCGCCGGCGAGGCGGGCAGCCGCGAATACCTGGTGTTTTCCCTCGGCGGGGAAGAGTACGCCATCGACATCCTGAAAGTGCAGGAGATCCGTGGCTACGAAAACGTCACCCGCATCGCCAATGCGCCGCCGTTCATCAAGGGGGTGGCCAACCTGCGCGGCGTGATCGTGCCGATCATCGACCTGCGCATCAAGTTTCGTCTGGCCAGCGCCGACTACGACAGCCAGACGGTGGTCATCGTGGTGAACATCGGTACGCGGGTGATGGGTGCCGTGGTGGATCGCGTCTCCGACGTGATGACGCTGACACCGGCGCAGATCAAGCCGGCGCCGGAGTTCGGCGTCAACCTGCCACTGGATTACATCAACGGCCTCGGCAACCTGAAGGACCGCATGCTGGTGCTGGTGGATATCGAAAAAGTGCTGACCAGCGAAGAAATGGCCCTGGTGGATGAAGTCAGCGAGTAACCCGGTGTGTTGACGGGAGGTGCAAACCGTTCCGTTAAGGAGAGAGACAGCATGCGCAACAATCAGCCGGTCAGCGGTCGCGAATACCCTTTGCACGATGACCATTTCCTGATTTCCCGGACCGACCTGAAAGGCCGTATCACCTACGCCAATCCGGCCTTCGTGGACGTCAGTGGTTTCAGCCGGGAAGAACTGCTCGGCGCCCCGCATAATATTGTCCGCCATCCGGACATGCCGGTGCAGGCGTTCGGCAACCTCTGGTCGACCATCGCCGCCGGGCACACCTGGATGGGGGTGATCCGGAATCGGCGCAAAAACGGCGATCATTACTGGGTGCGTTCGCACGTCACGCCGGTCATTGAAGGCGGCCGCACCACGGGTTACGTCTCGGTGCGGCTGAAAGCATCGGCGGAGGAAATCCGCAACGCCGAGCGTGACTACACACTGCTGCGTGAAGGGCGTGGCGGGCACCTGATGCTGCACCGCGGTGAAGTACGCCGGCGCGGGCTGGCCGGCATGCTGCGACGCTTCAACCGGCGCGCGCTGGAAATGCGTCTTGCCGGGCTGGCGCTGGTGTCCTGCACACTGCTTGGCGTGTCTACCGGCATCGGCCTGTACGGCCTGTGGCAGTCGGGCGAGGCACTGAGCCGCCCGCTGCTGGTGGCGCACGGTGCGGTCATGGCAGTGGGTCTGCTGCTGATGATCGGCCTGTGCGTGCGGCTGACCCGGCAACTGTTGCGGCCCGTCAGTGACGCGGTGCAATTCACGCTGCAGATCGCCGCCGGCAACCTCGGCGCCCGTCTGGCCGGTGAGGCACATCATGGTAACAACCGCCTGCGGCGGGCGCTGGACGTCATGCGTCGCAGCCTGGCCAGCATTGTCGGTGATGTGAATGACGGGCTGGATGTGGTGGCGCCGGCGGCGCGCAGTATCGCCGAGGGCAATGAAGACCTGTCGTCGCGTTCCGAACAGCAGGCCGCGTCGCTGCAACAGACCGCCGCCAGTATGGAAGAGATCACCACCACAGTGCGCCAGAACGCCGACAACGCCCGCCAGGCCAGCCTGCTGGCGTCCGAGGCGGCGACCACGGTGGCCGGCAGCCGTGAGGTGATGGGGCAGGTGGTGGACACCATGGGCCGCATCACCACCAGTTCGGAAAAAATGTCGGTGATCATCGACGCCATCGACAACATCGCCTTTCAGACCAATATCCTGGCGCTGAATGCCTCGGTGGAAGCCGCCCGTGCCGGTGAACAGGGCCGTGGCTTTGCTGTCGTGGCCGGAGAAGTGCGCAGCCTCGCCGGGCGTTCGGCGGAAGCCGCGCGGGAGATCCGTGAACTGATCGCCCGCTCCGGGGAGGAAATCGACGCCGGCGCGCAACTGGTGCGTCGGGCCGAAGGCATCATGGAAGGGGTGGTCAGCTCGGTCACCCGGGTGAACGACATCATTGGCGAGATCAGTGCCGCCTCGGAAGAACAGAGCACTGGCATCAGCCAGGTCAACCGGGCCATCACACAGATGGATGACGTGACGCGCCAGAACGCCGAACGCGTAGGCGCCTCGGCGCGGGCGGCCAGTGCGCTGCAGGACCGCGTCACCATTCTCGGCGGCGCCATGGGAGTGTTCCGGCTGGCCAGCGAACCGGTCTCGCCTCCGGCACGTCGCGCGCCCACGCTGACACTGATCGACACCACGGCGGAGAAAGCCTCTTGAGCAACGCCCCGCCGGATGCGTCGACCGGGTCCTTTGCCGGCCTGCTGGAGCGTGATCTGCTGTTGACTGACGCGGACTTTACCCGCGTCAGTCAGTTGATCTACCAGCGCGCCGGCATCGTACTGGCGCCGCACAAGCGCGACATGGTCTACAGCCGGCTTGGCCGCCGCGTGCGCAGCCTGGGACTGACCCGTTTCAGTGATTACCTCACGCGGCTGGAACTGCACGGCAATGCCACCGAGTGGATCGCGTTCACCAATGCGCTGACCACCAACCTGACGTCTTTTTTTCGCGAGGCGTATCACTTTCCGCTGCTGGCGCAGCACGTCACCGGACGGCGCGGCCCGGTGCGGGTGTGGAGTGCGGCGGCGAGCACGGGTGAAGAAGTCTGGTCCATCGCCATCACACTGCTGGAAACCCTCGGGCCGCAGGCGGACATCGAGGTGCTGGGGACCGATATCGACACCGAAGCCCTGCGGCGCGCGCGCGCAGGCATTTACCCGCAGGAATTGTTGCGCGACATGGACACAGGCCGGCTGAAGCGGTTTTTCCTCAAGGGCGCCGGGCAGCACAGCGGCTTTGCCAGGGTGCGGCCGGAGCTGACCTCGCGGGTGCGCTTCGGCGAACTGAACCTGGTGGCCCCGGCGTGGCAGGACAGCGAGCCGTTTGATGCGATTTTCTGCCGCAACGTGATGATCTACTTCGACCGCGCTACTCAGGCGCGCGTGCTGGACCGGCTGGCGGCCTGCCTGAAACCGGACGGGCTGCTGTTTGCGGGCCATTCGGAGAATTTCTCCCAGATCAGCACGCGCTTCCGGCTGCGCGGGCAGACCGTTTACACCCTCAGCTAAAGCGGACGCAACAATGGCCGATAAACCTGTCAACGGGCATCGCAGGCGTGTGCTGCGGCATAACGGGAGAACGTCTTGAGCGGCAACAGAATCCGGGTGTTGTGCGTGGATGATTCGGCACTGATCCGCGACCTGCTGAGCCAGATCATCAACAGCCATCCTGACATGGAAGTGGTGGCGGTGGCGCCGGACCCGCTGGTGGCCCGCGACCTGATCAAGCGACACAACCCGGATGTGCTGACGCTGGATGTGGAAATGCCGCGCATGGGCGGGCTGGATTTTCTCGAACGCCTGATGCGCCTGCGGCCGATGCCGGTGCTGATGCTGTCGTCGCTGACCAGCGCCGGTTCCGACGTGACGCTCAAGGCACTGGAGCTGGGGGCGCTGGATTTCATTGAAAAGCCGACGCTGGGGGTGCGCGACGGCATGTTCGAGTACAGCGCCCTGATCGCCGCCAAGATCCGCATGGCCGCGCGTGCGCAGCCGCGCCGCATCGAACCGGCGAAACAGGCACCCGGCGCGCTCGCCGCGCTGGCGGTGTCGAGTGAAAAGCTGGTGGTGCTCGGCGCGTCCACCGGCGGCACCGAGGCGATTCGCGAAGTGCTGCAGCCGCTGCCGGCGAACGCCCCGGGCATTCTGATCGCGCAACACATGCCCGGTGGCTTTACGCGCTCGTTTGCGCAACGGCTGGACGGCCTGTGCCGCATCCGGGTGAAGGAAGGCGAGCACGGTGAGCGGGTGCTGCCAGGGCACGCTTATATCGCGCCGGGCGATGCACACATGACGCTGGGCCGCAGTGGCACGCATTACGTGGTGCAGCTCGACGACGGCCCGCCGGTGAACCGGCATCGCCCGTCGGTGGACGTGCTGTTTGAATCCGCCGCGCGCTTGTCGCGGGACAACACCATCGGGGTGCTGCTCACCGGGATGGGCAAGGACGGTGCGCGCGGCCTGCTGGCGCTGCGCAACGCCGGCGCCAGCACGCTGGCACAGGACCAGCAGACGTCACTGGTGTTCGGCATGCCGCGCGAGGCCATTGCCCTGGGGGCTGCCAGCGAGGTAGTGGCGCTGGGTGACGTGGCCGAACGCCTGCTGGCACTGGCGACACGCACCACACGCGGTACGCGACCGCATGCTGTAACGGGGTCTGCTGACAGACCAACGCATAACCGGAACCAGGGAAACCCGCATGATGACTTTACTGCGTAACCTGAACATACGCACCGCCATGGCCGGGGTGTTGATCTGCTGCGCGCTGCTGATCGGTGCACTGGCGGTACTGAGGTCCGTGACCAACGCCTCCAACGAGCAATCGATGGACGTGCTGGACAGCGTCAACGTGCAACAGCTCAACGAAATCAACCGCGCTCAACTGCTGCTGGCGCGGGCGCGGCTGAGCATGGACATGGCGGCCAGCTACCTCGAGCGCGAGATGAACAGCCAGGCGCATGATCTGCTGCGCCGGGTCGAAGGGCTGGTCGGGCAGTCGCGCGCGCATTTCGAAACCTTCCTCGCGGTGCCGAAAGAAGCGGAAGGCAAGGCACTCGCTGATGACCTGGCGATGAACTACCGCGAACTGGTGACACTGCTGCTGGAGCGGCGTGCATCGCTGGAAAAAGAAGACCTCTATGGTTTCTTTGAGCTGGGTATCAGCATGGCCGCCATGGACGAGATCCTGGAAGACAGCAACCAGCGTTTTGTCGACCACGCCTCCCAGGTGGTGGACATGGAGCTGGCGCGCTTTGACCAGCAAATGGCGCTGTTCCAGCGTATTGGTATTGCCGTGCTGGGGGTGACCGGACTGGTGCTGATACTGATCTACCTGATGCTGCGCAAGGTGGTGATCCTGCCGTTGGGGGAAGCGGTGGCGCATCTCAACCGGCTGGCCGATGCGGACATGTCGCAGGATATCCGTGTGCCCGGCCGCAACGAGATCGGCACCTTGTTTGTTGCCATGCGCACATTGCAGGACAACCTGTCCGGCATTGTCGACGACGTGCGCACCGGCAGCGGCGCGGTGTTCACCGGCGCGGCGGAAATTGCCAAAGGCAATGCGGACCTGTCCTCGCGCACGGAAGAACAGGCGGCCTCGCTGGAAGAAACCGCTGCCAGCATGGAGCAGTTGACGGCCACCGTACGGCAGAACGCGGAAAACGCCAGCCAGGCGAGCAACCTGGCCAGCGAAGCGTCCAGCACCGCGGTGCGGGGCGGCGAAGCCATGCAGAAAGTGATCAGCACCATGTCCGGGATTTCCGAGTCTTCGAAAAAGGTGGCCGAGATCACGCGCATGATCGATTCGATCGCGTTCCAGACCAACATCCTGGCGTTGAATGCCTCGGTGGAGGCCGCGCGGGCCGGTGAGCAGGGCCGCGGTTTTGCGGTGGTGGCCGGTGAAGTGCGCAACCTGGCCGGCAGCAGCGCGGACGCGGCGCGCGAAATCAAGCAGTTGATCGAACAGTCGGTCGTGCAGGTGGACCAGGGGTCGGTGCTGGTACAGCAGGCCGGCAAGACCATGGAGGACGTGGTGGCGGCGGTGAAGCGTGTCACCGACATCATGGATGAGATTTCCTCTGCCTCCCGCGAGCAGAGCGGTGGCATTGAGCAGGTCAGCCAGGCGGTCAGCCAGATGGACGAAGTGACCCAGCAGAACGCTGCGCTGGTGCAGCAGGCCATGGCCGCCGCCGCGTCGCTGGAAGAGCAGGCACGGCATCTTGAACAGGCCGTGTCGGTGTTCCGGCTGCGCCAGGGCGAGGCGCAATACAGGCCGGCGTCGAACGCTGCCGACAGCGTTGAGGACGATGAGCCGGTTCCGCCGCTGCTGGCGGTGGCGACACCGGTTCGGGAGGACGGTGCTGCGCCGGTGCCGTCCGCTGAGCGGCGCACGTCACGCCGTGAACCGGCCACCACCGAAGACGACTGGGAAGAATTCTGACGGCGCCTGGTGCGCCACCGGCAACCGCGCGCCCTGCGCACAGTGATTGAGAGACCGCAATGATAGACAAGGACATGAGCATTCTGGTGGTGGACGATTTCCCGACCATGCGCCGCATTGTGCGCAGCCTGCTGAAAGAACTGGGCTTCAACAACGTCGACGAAGCCGAAGACGGCCAGGAAGCGTTGAGCCGGCTGCGCAGTGGCCACTTCGAGTTCGTGTTGTCGGACTGGAACATGCCGAATCTGGATGGCCTGGAAATGCTCAAGCAGATGCGCGCCGATGCCGCGCTGAAAGACCTGCCGGTGCTGATGATCACTGCCGAGGCGAAGAAGGAAAACATCATCGCCGCCGCCCAGGCCGGCGCCAATGGTTATATCGTCAAACCCTTCACGGCGGTGACGCTGGAAGAAAAGCTCAACAAGATTTTCCAGAAGTTGGGCAAGTAGGCCATCGGTGCCGGCAGGAGAGACCGTTATGAGTGGTGAAGCGCATTCCATGACCGCAGCGGAACAGGGCGGTTCCGATGAACTGATGCAGCGTATCGGCGCGCTGACCCGCATGTTGCGGCAGAGCATGCGGGAGCTGGGCCTGAACAAGGAGGTGGAAAAAGCGGCGGCGGCCATTCCCGATGCGCGTGCGCGGCTGGACTATGTCGCCTCGATGACCCGCCAGGCGGCGGAGCGCTCGCTCAATGCCATCGACCGCGCCCGGCCGTTGCAGGACGAGATGGAAGCCACCGCCGGCGCGCTGGAAGTGCGTTGGGCCGAGTGGTTTGCCGCGCCGGACGCGCTGGCAGACGCAAAAGAACTGGTGCAGCAGACGCGCGCCTTTCTCGGCGCCGTGCCGGCCTCCACCCGCGCCACCAGCCAGGAACTGCTGGAGATCATGATGGCGCAGGATTTCCAGGATCTGACCGGGCAGGTGATCCAGAAAATGATGGAGGTGATTCAGGAAGTGGAGCACCAGCTCATGCAGGTGCTGCTGGAAGCCGTCCCCGAGGGCGAGGAGCGCGAAGACATGCAGCGCCGCCTGCGCCAGCAGTGGGCCTCCGATACCGCGCGCAACCAGGACTCGCTCAAGAACGGCCCGGCGATCCAGCCCGGCGGTGACGACATCGTCAGCAGCCAGGACCAGGTGGACGATCTGCTTGATGAACTGGGTTTCTGAACCACCCCCGCCTCTGTCGTTAAACCGGCAATAAGCCGCTTTTACAGCGGCCTTATCCGGCAATTGGCCTCCGGCGTGCTGCACCACAATGGTCCCATGCCATTGTGTGCCACGACCGGGTTGCCATGTCTGACGAAACCAGCGATCAGGAAAAGACCGAACAGGCCACCCCGCGACGCCTGGACAAGGCGCGCGAGGAAGGCCAGGTGGTGCGTTCGCGTGAACTGACCACATTTTTGCTGCTTGCCGGCGGGGTGGGCGGGCTGTGGGCCATGAGTGGTGTGCTGTACGGCCAACTTGGCCGGGTCATGGAGCAGGCCTTCCTGTTCGAGCGCCCGCAGATACTGGAACCGCGCCTGATGCTGGCGCGGGCGGCTGAACTCGGTGAGCTGACACTGTGGTCGCTGCTGCCGTTCCTGTTGTTGATGGCGGTGCTGGCGCTGGTGGCGCCGATGCTGCTCGGCGGCTGGATGATCTCGGCCAAGGCGCTGGCGCCCCAGGCCTCAAAACTCAATCCGCTGAAAGGCCTGAAACGGCTTTTTTCCTCACAGTCGCTGGCCGAACTGGGCAAGGCAGTGGCCAAGTCCGCGCTGGTCGGGGGCGTGGCGGTGTGGTTTCTGATGACGCACCGCGGTGAGTTCATGGCGCTGATGGACCAGCCGGTGCAGCAGGCACTGGCCAGTGCGCTGCGGCTGGCGGCGACGGCCTGCGCATTGATGGTGCTGACGCTGGTGGTCGTGGTGCTGATTGATGTGCCCTACCAGCTCTGGAGCCACGCGAAAAAACTGCGCATGAGCCGCGAGGAAATCCGGCGCGAGCACAAGGAATCCGAAGGCGACCCGCACGTCAAGGCACGCATTCGCTCGCAACAGCAGGCGATGGCGCGCCACCGCATGATGAGCCGCATCCCCGAGGCGGACGTGATCGTCACCAACCCGACCCACTATGCCGTGGCGCTGCGTTATGAAGAACAGCGCATGGGCGCGCCGCGCGTGGTCGCCAAAGGCGCAGACGCGATTGCCGCGCGCATCCGCGCGCTTGGCAGCGAACACGGCGTGCCCTTGCTGGAAGCCGCGCCGTTGGCGCGCGCCCTGTACCGGCACGTGGACCTGGAGCAGGAAATTCCCGGCGCGCTGTACACCGCCGTGGCGGAAGTGCTGGTCTGGGCGATGCGGTTACGGCGGGGAGAACAACCGGCGCGGCCAGCGCAATTGCCGGTGCCGGTGGACCTTGACCCGCAAGGGGCCAGCGCATGAAGGGCCTGGGTGTCGCTGCCGCCGGCCAGTGGTTTGCGGATGGCCGCGCGAAACTGCTCGCCGGGCCGGTGCTCATTCTGCTGGTCCTGAGCATGATGATCCTGCCATTGCCACCGCTGGCACTGGATCTGTTTTTCACCTTCAACATCGCGCTCGCGGTGATGGTGTTGCTGGTGGCGATGTTCACCCGCGACACACTGGAGTTCGCATCGTTTCCTACCGTATTGCTGTTCACGACCCTGCTGCGCCTGTCACTGAACGTGGCGTCGACCCGGGTGGTGCTGATGGAGGGTCACCAGGGCGGTGATGCGGCCGGCAAGGTGATTGAGGCGTTCGGGCATTTTCTGGTGGGCGGCAATTTTGCCGTCGGCCTGGCGGTGTTTCTGATTCTGGTGGTGATCAATTTCATGGTCATCACAAAAGGCGCTGGCCGCATCGCCGAAGTGGGCGCGCGTTTCATGCTGGATGCCATGCCCGGCAAACAGATGGCCATTGATGCCGACCTCAACGCCGGCCTGATCGGTGAGGAAGAGGCCCGCACACGGCGCGCCAACGTGGCCCGCGAAGCGGATTTTTACGGCTCGATGGACGGTGCCAGCAAGTTTGTGCGAGGGGATGCCGTGGCCGGGCTGGTGATCATGGTGGTGAACATCATCGGCGGCCTGCTGATCGGCATGTTGCAGCACGATATGTCGTTCGGTGACGCCGGCCGGACCTATGTGATCCTCACCATTGGTGATGGCCTCGTCGCGCAGATTCCGGCGCTGGTGATCTCCACCGCCGCCGGCGTCACGGTGTCGCGTGTGAACACCGACCAGGATGTTGGCCAGCAGATGATCGACCAGTTGCTGGTGAACCCGCGCGTGCTGGCGCTGGCCGCTGGCGTGATGGGCCTGCTGGGCATGGTGCCGGGCATGCCGAACCTGGTGTT
Source organism: Alcanivorax sp. S71-1-4 (assembly GCF_009846755.1). Lineage (GTDB taxonomy): Bacteria > Pseudomonadota > Gammaproteobacteria > Pseudomonadales > Alcanivoracaceae > Isoalcanivorax. The sequence continues at coordinate 38,147 of NZ_AQOR01000023.1, read as the reverse complement.
TCTGTTTTTCACCGCGGTGCTGGGGGCGCTGGCCTGGTGGTTGTCGCGCCGGGCGCTGGAAGAACAGGTGGCCGGGCAGATGGCAACGCCGGAGCCGGCCACGCAGGAGGTGCCGGAAGCCAGCTGGGACGACGTGCAACTGGTGGACACGCTGGGCCTGGAAGTGGGCCACCGGCTGATCCCGCTGGTGGACTATCGCCAGCACGGCGAACTGCTCGGGCGCATCAAGAGTGTGCGCAAGAAATTCGCGCAGGAAGTCGGGTTCCTGCCGCCGGTGGTGCATATCCGCGACAACCTGGAACTGGGCCCGAACAGTTATGTGATCACCCTCAAAGGCGCGGAAATCGGCCGCGGCGATGCCTACCCGGGCAAATGGCTGGCGATTGATCCCGGCCAGCTTGCCGGCGAAGTGCCGGGCACCCCCACCCAGGACCCGGCCTTCGGCCTGCCGGCGGTGTGGATCGAGGCGGCGCTGCGCGAACAGGCACAGGTGTATGGCTACACCGTGGTCGATGCCAGCACGGTGGTGGCGACGCACCTCAATCATCTGCTGCACCGCTACGCCAGCGACATGCTGGGCCGGCAGGAAGTGCAGCAGTTGCTCGACAAGCTCGGCGAACAGAACAAGGCGCTGGTCGAGGATGTGGTGCCGAAAACCCTGTCGCTGCCGTTGCTGCAACGGCTGCTGCAGCAACTGCTCGACGAGGATGTGCCGATCCGCGACATGCGCAGCATTCTCGACACGCTGGCCGCACAGGGCGGCACGCCGGACCTGGAAACGCTGGTGGCGCAGGTGCGTGTGGCGCTTGGCCGGGCGATTACCCATCAATGGTTCCCGGGCCGTGAGGCGCTGCATGTGATCGGCCTGGATGCCGGCCTGGAGCAGGTGCTCAACCAGGCATTGCAGGGTAACGGTGCGCTGGAGCCGGGGCTGGCGGATACCTTGCTGGAACAGATCGGCGCCGCGCTGTCGCGCCAGGAAGCCGCCGGGGAACCGCCGGTGCTGGTGGTGCAGCACGAACTGCGACCGCTGCTGGCGCATTTTCTGCGCCGCCGGTTGCGCCACCTGGTGATCATGTCGCAGCACGAAATTCCCGATGACCGCGTCCTGCGGGTGACGCAGCTTGCCGGTATGGCGACGTGAGGCGCCTGCTGTGCGGTGCGTTGTTGTGCAGTGTGGCCGTCGCGCCTGCGGCAGGCGCTTTGCCGCCGGGCAGCTGGGTCGCCAGCGCCCCGGCGCTCACGGTAGCGGTGCCCGGGCGCGGATATCACAGCGCGGCGTTGCGACCGCGCAATGTGGCGTTGGTGCGTGGTGGCGACATCGTCAGTGTGCGCTGGCGCTACGACGCCGCGCCGGGCGTGCGTGGCTGGGTCTGCCACGGTGTGCAGGCCGAGCGCTGCGTGTCGCTCGAGGGGCCGCGTGGTCATACGCGCGCGTTTGCCGGTGCCGCCGCCAGCGGGCCGTTCTTCTTTCGCTTCGAAATGCCGCCCGGTTCCGCCCGCGCCGAACCGGTGCAGGCGTTGCAACTGATCGTGAATTTTCGCTGACGCAGGCTGCGGCGGCGGAACGGCATCGCGGCCCGTGTGGCCGCGACAACAATAAAAAGGGGGGACATTCCCCGGGGTAACACGCTGCCCCGTGGCGGCCGCATACCGTGGCGCCGGGGCGCATGCCGCTGAGGAACGAGGATGTATACGGCACAGGGCAAGATAGACCAGGACCTGCTGCTTGAGCAGCATTTCCCGGCTGTGAGACGACAGGCGCTGGCGCTGCAGGTGAAACTGCCCGCCAGCATCGAACTGGATGACCTGATCCAGGCGGGCATGGTCGGCCTGCTGGATGCGTTGCGGCGTTTCGATCCCCAGGCGGGCGCCAGCTTCGCCACGTTTGCCAGCCAGCGCATCCGGGGTGCCATGATCGACGAGTTGCGCAGCCGTGACTGGTTGCCGCGCAGCGTGCGACGCAATGCGCGGCAGCTGGACCAGTGCATCCACGCGCTGGAACAACGCCTGGGCCGTGCGCCGCAGGAGCGTGAAATCGCCAGCGCCATGGGCATGTCGCTGGCGGATTACCGGCAATTACTGAATGACACCAACAACGGCCAGTTGCTGCCGTTCGAGGACATCGTGGCCGAATGGGGCGAGCCGGAAGCCGGCAGCGACGGCCCGCCATCGCCCTTCAACGCGCTGCAGGATGATGAACAGCGGCAGCGGCTGAAACGCGCCATCGATGCCCTGCCGGAGCGGGAAAAACTGCTGATCGCGCTGTACTACCAGGAAGAACTCAACCTGAAGGAAATCGGCGTGGTGCTCGGCGTGACTGAATCACGCGTGTGCCAGTTGCACAGCCAGGCGGTGAGCAGGTTACGGGCGCGGTTGGCCGAGTAGAAGGCAAAGTAAAGAATGGCAGGTTTCGCCTTGCTTTCCCCCTCCTGTCGAAGCTGCCGTAGATACTCTGTTGGGGATCAAGCTTTTTTCATGTGTTGATCGCTAAAAAGCTTGGAAGTATCGAACGGGACACCCAGCTGCAGGCATGCCCAGACGCCCGTGAGGTATTTGCGCATCACGGCGCATAAGGCCTGGATTTTCTTCTTGCCGCGGGCCTGCAGGGCCTCGTAGTACGCCTTGGCATAGGGGTCATGTCGGACAGCAGACAGCGCTGGCATGTAGAAGGCGCTGCGCAAGTAAGCGTTCCCGGCTTTGCTCAGGCGGCCAGGCTTGTTAACACTGGTGCCCGACTGGCAAAGCCGGACATCCAGGCCCGCGTAACGACTGACCTGAGCCGATTTCAGCGTCGCAGGCAGCACGCTCAACTCGGCCAGCATGGCGATGGCGCTGGCTTCTCCGATGCCCTTGGCCTGCTGCAGGTTGACCAGATGCTGCCGGGTGTCGGGTTGCTGGCTGATCAGCTCAAGCGCGGCCTGGGTCAGGCGCTGAATACGCTGGTCAAACCGCTCGACGGCTTCCACTTCATCCTCGATCAGCAGGGCGAGGGTGGATGACTTGGAGCGCATCGCGTGCAGGCGGTTCTTGGCTTGCGTGCGGGCCGCTGTGAGGCGATTGATCTGCCGACCTATGTCGCGCAACCCCATCAGCACCTCGTTGGGGGCCTGCCACAGCGGGGGATGCAGGCACTCCCCGTACTCAGCCAGCAGCGCGGCATCGGCCGCGTCGGTCTTGCTGTTGCTCAGCTTGAGCTTGGCGAAATGGTGGAAACTGCGCGGGTTGATGACGGAGACCGGCAAGCCGGCCCGGCATAGCGCGACAGCCAGATCCAGGTAATACACCCCGGTCGCTTCAAGCACCACGCAAGCGACCTTGCTGCCAAGCTGCTTGATCAAGGCCTGATGCCCCTCCGGGGACTGGGAGAACTCGCGGGTACTGACAAGACGCCCTGCTCGCCGCACGCTCACCATAACGGATTTGGCGCCGACATCTATTCCGACATGATCACTCACGGGGTTCTCCTGGACTGACAGATCAGTAACAATGGTGACCGGTTCCCCGACCTCGCACTTCTTACCGCTACAACCTTGTGATACGAAGTCCGTCTCTCGAAAGAGCCCGGCTTCGGGATACTCCACGTAGTGGTAATGAGGCGGGGGGCCAATCTACGAACGAGGTCACGCAATGTGCCTCAAGGGTGGGACGGCCTCCCCGGTAACGGCTTCAACTTACCTTGTTGATTCGAGGCACAACATACAAGGGTGGGTAGAGCCAACGGCGAAACCCACCACGTCCAAGCTTAGGCCCACTCCCACAAGCCTTGGCGAAACATCACCTTCCGAACGGTGGGATTCGCATTCGCTCTTCCCACCCTACGGATTTCCCGAACACCGCCAACGGCGAAACCCGCCACGTCCAGGCTTCGGCCCACGAAGCTCACCAAAAAAACGCCCCTCACGGCACCAGCGCTCTTGCGTGCCACTGTCGCCGCGCGGCTTCCCCGCGATGATATTCAAACAGCCAGCGCTGGTGCGGCGAGGTGCTGAGGTTCAGGTAATCCACCCGCACTGGTTGCAGCGTCAGTAACGCAAAACAGTCCGGCAGGTGTGACGGCGTTGCGCTGTCGGGGCCGGAGTAACCGGGCGGCAGAGGGGTGCCGGGCGCCGGGCCGGTGAACAGTACTTTGCCGCTGGCCGGCAATGCCTCCCAGATCTCTTCGCGCAAGGATGACCCCTGTTCGGCGCCGGTCAGGATCACGCTCCCGCGCAGGCGAAACTGTTCGCTGCGGGCTGGCAGGTACCAGCAGGCCTCGGCCTGTTCATGGCGGCGCAGGCCGCGCACTTTGTGGCTGCGCAGATCGGTGGTGGCGACCAGGGTGCCGGTGTCCGGCAGCCAGCGCCGGCAGACCAGCGTGCGACAGGTGACCTCGCCGCTGTCACTGAGGGTGGCCAGCTGGATGTAGCGGGCGCTGTGGTGCGGGTTGTGCGCCAGCGCATCGCTGAGCAGCGCTGGCCAGTCGGGCGTGGACGGCATCGGAGGCTCCATGCGGGCCAGAGAGGTGTTGCCAGCCTAGCCGTTGGCGGGTATCCGTCGCAACGAGGCGCCGAGCATGTCCAGCGTGTAGCGCACCAGGTCGGCCGGTGATTGTCCGGTGGGCAGGCTCGGGCTCGGTGGCTGGCGGGTGAGCATGATCACACCGTGCAGGGCGCCGCGCAGGTACATGGCGGTCTGTTCCGGGTCGTTGACGCGCTGCGGGTCGAGGCTGCCGTCGGCCAGCCCGCGCCGGATGGTGGCCGTCATGATGTCCATGATCTCGCTCGAGCAGACTTCCAGCGGGGTGTCGTCATTGCCGTCGGCAAGGGTCGGCCATTCGCTGGCGGCGCGGGTGAGCAGGTCGAAATAGTCCGGCTGCGCCAGGGAGAAGTCATAGTAGGCGCGGCCCATGGCGTTGATCTGCTCGCCGCCGGTCAACTCGCTGGCGGCCAGTTCCCGGAAGCGGCAGCGCAGGTTTTCGGCGGCGCGCAGCATGATCGCCTCGAGCATCGCCACTTTGTCGCGGAAGTAGACATACAGCAGGCCCCGGCTGAGCTGTGCCTCACGGGCGATATCGTCCATGGTCGAGCGCTCGATGCCCTTGCCGAAGAACACCCGTTCGGCGGCATCGAGGATGCTTTCGCGACGCTCCTGTTTTTCCTGTTCCCGGCGTGCCCGCACGCTCATTTTATGATCTCGCAGGTAGTGGTGCTTGTGTTCAGGCTTGCGTATAACGCAGCCTGCCCCGGGGTGAATGTGCACCCGTAAAGCGGGCATGCTAGCGTTTTGATAGCTCATTGACAAAATGTCAATAAATGACAATATGTCACGGAAGTGCCGGGGGTGCCACTGCTTCGACGGGCCATGACCGCCGGCCGGCTTGTTTCAGATGCCGCTGATCGATCAGGGGTAATAAACAGTACGCGCTCTCTCAGGGGCGCCCCGCAGGGGGTTGGAAGTATGCGCAGGATTCAGGCAAGACACTGGGGCTGGCTGGCCCCGGTGGCGGCGGTGGTGGCCATCATGGTGGCCTGCAGTGGCCGCGAGGCGGGGCGGGAGGTGCCCCCGGTGACCGTGCGCACGGCGCCGGTGCTGGCGGGGGAAGACCTGGCGCCGCTGCGGTTTGCCGGGGTGGTGCGGGCGCGGCAGCGTGCCGAACTCACCTTCCAGGTCAGCGGCACCCTGCACGAGCGGCCGGCGGACATTGGTCAGCCGGTGGTGGCGGGTGACTTGATGGCGCGGTTGCGCAATCCGCAACTGATTCCGGCGCGGGATTCCGCCCGTGCCCGTATTCGTGAAACCGACGCGCAACTGCGCCAGGCCGAGCAGGAATACCAGCGCGCGGTGACGCTGCGCGAGCGCGGCGTGTTGTCCGAACAGGATCTGGAGCAGTTGCTGGCCCGGCGCGATGCACTGGAGGCCGGGCGTGCCACCGCCCAGGCGGCGTTGGCGGAAGCCGAACAACTGCTGCGCGAGAGTGAACTGCGCGCGCCGTTTGCCGGCACGGTGGAAGCGGTGCTGGCAGAACCGGGCGAATTTGTCGCCGCCGGGCAACCGGTGCTGCGGCTGTCCTCGGCGCTGGGCCTGGAAGTGGAAGTGCGTATCCCGGAAATTTTGCGCACCAGCCTGAAGCCGGGGGACCGGCTGACGGTGTGGCGGGTGATGGAGCGTGGCAGTGAACCGCTGACCGGGGTGGTGACGGAAATTGGCCGTGGTTCGCGTCGTGGTGAGCTGTATCCGTTGGTGGTCTCGCTGGATGATGCCTCGCTGGCGCCGGGGGTGTCGGTGGAAGTGGGCGTGCCGCGCGGCCGCCGCGAGGCGCTGGCGTTGCCGGTGCTCTCGGTGTTCCGCTCTTCGGAAGGCCCGGCGGTATTTCGCGTGCGCGACAATATTGCCGAGCGGGTGCCGGTGACGGTGCTGCAACTGGCCGGCGAACAGGTGCTGGTCAGTGGCGAAGCGCTGGCCGCTGACGACCAGGTGGTGTACGCCGGCCTGACAAGGCTGGTCTCCGGCGACCGGGTCACCGTGATTGATCCGGTGGGCACGATGGATCAGGTGGGCACGATGGGTCAGATGGAGAGCGCGCAGTGATTGAATTCCTGCTGCGCCGCCAGCGCCTGCTCGGGCTGGTGGTGGTCATGATGTCGCTGGTGGGCCTGGCGGCCTACTTCAATATGGCGCGCCAGGAAGACCCCAGCTTCCCGCATCGCGCCGGGCTGCTCACGGTACAATATCCCGGCGCGACCGCCGAGGCGGTGGAACGTCTGGTGTTGCGGCCGCTGGAAGAAGAGCTGTTGCAGGTGGAGGAAATCAACCACATCAACAGCAACGCGCGCGAAGGGTTTGCCGTAGTGCGCATCATGCAGCTCGACAAGATTTACGACACCACGGCGGCCTGGGACCGTGTGCGTCAGGCAATGGAACGGGCACGCCTGCAATTTCCCGATGGCGTCGGCCAGATGGTGCTGGATGACCGCATCATCGACACCCCGGCGGTGGTGCTGGCAGTCAGTGGCTCGGCCTCCGTGGCGGAACTCTCGCGCCAGGCAGAGCGATTAAAGGATCGGCTGCTGGATATTCCGTTCCTCTCTCGCATTGAAATAGAAGGCCAGGCCGACGAGCAGATCACCATCGCGGTGGACGATGCAGAGCTGCATCGTATCGGCCTGACCCCGCAAGGGCTCGGCAACCTGATTGCGCAGCGTAACCAGGTCGTGCCCGGCGGCTTTGTCGTCGCCGGGGGCAAGCGGTTGTCGGTGCTGGCCAACAGCGAATTCGTGAACATTGATGAGCTGCGCATGACGCAGGTGCCGCTGGCCGATGGCAGCACCGTGCCGCTGGCCGCCATTGCCGAAGTCTGGCGCGGACCGCGTGAGCCGCTGCAGGCGGAAACCTGGTACGACGGCGAGCGTGTGGTGCTGTTGAGCATCTATGCCCAGCGTGGCCAGGTGGATGCGCTGCGTTTCGGTGCGGACCTGCGCGCGCGCTTGAGCGAGGTGGCGCCGCAGTTCGCACCGCTGGATATTCATGAAATGTTTTTCCAGCCGGACAAGGTGGGCGAGCGCCTGACCGAGCTGGAAGGCAGCCTGCTGATGAGTGTGCTGATCATCGTCGCGGTGGTGTTCGTCGGCATGGGATTGCGCATGGGCATTCTGGTGGCCTCGATCCTGCCGGCGGTGGCGCTGATCAGCTTGGGGCTGTACAACCTTGGCGGCGGCATTTTGCACCAGATCGCGGTAATCGCGATGGTCATCTCGCTGGGTATCCTGATCGACAATGCCATCGTCATGGTGGAAAACGTGCAGACGCGCCTGAGCGACGGCGCCAGCCGGCTGGAAGCGGCCGGCGGCGCGATCCGCGAACTGGCCGGGCCGCTCGGCGCCTCCACGGCCACCACGCTGGCGGCGTTTACCCCGATGCTGTTGTCCAAGGGCGGCACCGCGGATTTCACCCGGGGCATCCCGGTGATGATCATGCTGACGCTGTCGGTCAGCTACCTGCTGGCGATCAGCGTGGCGCCGTTGCTGGCGGCACGGTTCCTGCGCCGGCAATCCTCCGAGCGGACACGCTGGGTGCTGGCACTGGGTGACCGGCTGGCGCAACTGAGCACCGGCCGGCCCCGGCTGGTGCTGGGGATCAGCGCGGCGATGGTGCTGGTCAGCTTTGCGCTGGTGCCGGCCATGAACCTGCAATTCTTTCCCAACGCCGACCGCCCCAAGGTGATCCTGGACCTGCACCTGCCGGAGGGCACCGATCAGGCCTATACCGCCGGTGTGGCCGAGGAACTGGAACGGGTGGTGCGCCAGCGCCGTGACGTGCAGCAGGTACACCGTTTCGTTGGCCACAGCGGCCCCACGTTCTATTACAACCTGGTGCGCACGCCGCAGGCGCCGAACCGCGCCCGGCTGGTGGTCAACGCCGTGGACCTGGCCGCGACGCGTCATGTGATCCGGGATATCCGCGAGTATGTGCGCGACCGCATGCCGGAGGTGAATCTGGCGGCCAGCCAGCTTGGCCAGGGGCCACCACGCGAGGCGCCGGTGGAAGTGCGCATCTATCATGCGGATGACACCCAGCGCATGCGTGCCGCCGAGGAAGTGTTTGCCATGCTGCGGGGCATTCCCGGCGCCGTGGATGTGCGTCACAACATCGACTTCGGTGTGCCGGCGCTGCGGGTGGACGTGGACGACGCTGTCGCGCAGCGTTTCGGCCTGACCCGCGCCGATGTGGCGCGCACGCTGTTTGGGCAGAGCTACGGCCTTACCGCCGAGCAGTATCGCCAGGAGCGGGATCCGATGCCGATGGTGGTGCGTTCCGTGGAAGGCACCGCGCTGCCTCTTTCGAGGCTGCTGTCAGTGAATATCTATCCGCAGCAGGGCGACCCCGTGCCCCTGATGCAGGTGGCGCGTATTTATGCCGACTGGGAGCCGGCGGGTATCTCTCACCGGGACGGGGTGCGCGTCTATAACGTCGTAGCCAATCTGTCCGAGGGGTACAGCTTCAGCCAGGTGCTCGATAACCTGCGCGGCCAGTTGGCCGAGCGGCCGCTGCCGGAGGGCGTGCGGCTGGAATACGGCGGCGACAGCGAAGGCAGCGGCGATGCCAACCGGGCGCTGGCCAGCTCGGCGCCCATCGGTGTGCTGTTGCTGCTGTTCTTCCTGCTGTGGCAGTTCAATTCCTTCCGTCGGGTGGGGCTGGTGCTGCTGACCGTGCCGATGGCAGCGGTGGGCATCATTCCGGGGCTGGCGCTGTCCGGTTCGCCGTTCGGTTTCATGTCGATGCTCGGCGTGGTGGCGCTGGTGGGGATTGTGGTCAACAACGCCATCGTGCTGATTGATGTGGTCGACCAGCGTCTGGCCGCCGGTGACAATGCGCGGGACGCGGTCTACTACGCGGTGGCGCGCCGCACCCGGCCGATCCTGCTGACCACGGCCACCACCGTGGCCGGTCTGCTGCCGCTGGCATTCACCCAGTCGACACTCTGGCCGCCCATGGCCTGGGCAATCATTTCCGGGTTGATGGCTTCAACGGTGCTGACGTTGCTGGTGGTACCCGCGCTGTGTCTGGTGCTGTTCCGCAACGAACAGCGCGCCGCCGCATAGGGCCGCAGGGTGGGAACAGCGCAGCGAGTCGCGCCAACTCCCCCGCTCCCCAAAACAAAAAAAGAAAACGGACATCGCCGCCACAGCGATGTCCGTTGCCCGGTCTAGAATGCCAGGCCAAACCCCACCGTGGTCACCCACGGGTCAATATTGGCGGTGCCGATACGGGTGCTGTTCAGATTCACATCGGTATCAATGTCGGCATAACGCACATCGGCATTGATGAACCAGCCTTCATTGAAGGGCACATGCACGCCCACCTGGCCGGCCAGCCCGAAGGAATCATCCAGCACCAGCCGGCTGCCGCTGAGCGCGCCTTTGGTGTCGGTGTCGAAGAAGCGGGTGTAGTTCACGCCCACGCCCACATAAGGCTGCACGGTGGCGGTGGGCAGGAAGTGCCACTGCACACTCAGGGTCGGGGGCAGCTGTTTGGTGGTGGCGATCTTGCCGCCCAGTGCCCGGCTCTTGATCTCGTGTTCGAACGGCAATGCGCCCAGCAGTTCGATGCCGAGATGATCGGTGGCCATCCAGGTCAGGCTGATGCTGGGCTCGACGTTGTCGCTGGCATCCAGGTCGACGGTGCCGCCCAGTACGCTGCCGTTGTCGGAATCCGGCCTCACCTGGGTGACGCCGAACTTCAATAGCCAGTCACCGGCCTGATGGGCGGCGGCGTTCTGGGCCAGGAAGGGGCTGGTGACCAGCAGGCAGCCGGCCAGTGCGGTGCGGTAGTGCAGGGACATGATACGCCTCCAGCGTCATGGGAAGTCGTTGACGGCGCCCAGTATCCGGCCTCGCCGGGCAGGGCAGGCTGACCTGGATCAATGTGCCCGGCGACCGCCATTGATGCAGATCAAGCACAGCCAAGGCTCGCCGCGGGCGACAATGCCCGCTACAATCCAGCCTCAGTTATCCGCGTCATTGCTACGGATCAAAGGAACCTTCGGTGTACCGGGACAACACGACACAACAGTCTGCCCGCTTGTTCGCGCCCGCCTGCTGGCGATGGTGAAGCTCGGCCGTGCCCTGCACACAGGGCGCCCCCGGTTGTGTTTTCACCCCGTATTGCATCGCTATCGCTGAACAAGGACAGACCATGTCACCGGAACATCTTGAGCAATTCGCCCGCGCGGGCTTCAACCGCGTCCCCGTGGTCCGCGAAGTCCTCGCCGACCTGGACACCCCGCTTTCTGCCTACCGCAAGCTGGCCGCCGCGCCCTACAGCTTCCTGTTCGAGTCCGTGCAGGGTGGCGAGCGCTGGGGCCGGTATTCAATCATCGGGCTGCCGGCACGCGAAGTGATTCGCGTCTACGGCAACGAAATCCGCGTGACCGGCGAGGCCGGTGAGCACAGCGAGACGGTCAGCGATCCGATTGCCTGGATCGAAGCCTATCGGCTGCGCTACTGCGCCCCGGAGATCGAGGGCCTGCCGCGTTTCAACGGTGGCCTGGTGGGTTATTTCGGCTACGACAGCGTGCGTTATTTCGAACCGCGCCTGGGCCAGCCGAAGGGCCGCGATACGCTCGGCAACCCGGACATCCTGCTGATGCGCAGCGAAGAAGTGGTGGTGTTCGATAACCTGCGCGGCAGCCTGTTCCTGGTGGTGCTGGTGGACCCGGCCGAAGTCGGTGCGCTGGCGAGCGCTAACGCGCGGCTGGACCTGTTGCAGGCAAAGCTGCGCGCGCCGCTGCCGGCACCGGAAGACCGCCCCTATGGCGACGCCATCAACGAGACGGATTTTGCCTCCGATACGCCGCAACAGGATTTCGAGGCCGGGGTCGAGCGCATCCGCGAATACATCCTGGCCGGCGACGTCATGCAGGTGGTGCCCTCGCAGCGCATGTCCGTGCCGTTCGCCGCGCCGGCCCTGGACCTGTACCGGGCGCTGCGCTACCTGAACCCGTCACCCTACATGTTCTATCTCGACCTGGAAGATTTTCATATCGCCGGGTCGTCGCCGGAGATTCTGACCCGCATCGAGCACGGCGCGGTAACGGTGCGGCCCCTGGCCGGCACCCGCAAACGCGGCCGTACCGACGCCGAGGATCAGGCACTGGAAGAGGAACTGCTGGCGGACCCGAAAGAAATCGCCGAGCACCTGATGTTGATCGACCTCGGCCGCAACGATATCGGCCGCATTGCCGAGGCCGGCTCGGTGCGCCTGACCGACAAGATGGTGGTGGAGCGCTATTCGCACGTGATGCACATCGTCTCCAACGTTGAAGGCCGGTTGAAAGATGGCCTCGGTCCGCTGGATGTCCTGCGCGCCACCTTCCCGGCCGGCACACTCAGTGGCGCGCCGAAGATTCGCGCCATGGAAATCATCGATGAACTGGAACCGGTCAAACGCGGCGTCTACGGCGGCGCGGTGGGCTACATCGGTTTCAACGGTGAAATGGACACCGCGATTGCGATCCGCACGGCGGTGATCCGTGATGGCCGGCTGTATATCCAGGTGGGCGCCGGCGTGGTGGCGGATTCCGTGCCACGGCTGGAATGGAAGGAAACCATGAACAAGGGCCGGGCGGTGTTTACCGCTGTCAACATGGCCCTGCGTGGACTGACCCTGCCTGGACGCGATGTGCCGCAAGGAGGTGCCCAATGATGCGGGTGCTGATGATCGACAACTACGATTAGCATCCATCAAGCTCCACCGTGTTCCATGGAGAAAGTGTAAGTTGTTGATTTGTATTGATGTGACTTCCTTGATGGTCTGGTGAAGGCTAGACCAATCTGCTGCAAGTGTGTATATTTCTGTGTATATAGGACCTCAAGAGAGGTGATATACACACATGGCCATGAACCTGCTCTCGGCCAGGAAGGTCGAGACCATTCCTTCCCAAAAAGAACCGTACTGGCTCAAGGACGGGGGTAGTCTATTTCTGTACGTCACGCCCAGCGGAAGCAAGTTGTGGCGCTACCGCTATCGGCTTGGCGGAAAGCCTGCCATCTACGCGATCGGCAAGTACCCCCAGGTCTCACTGGAGGCGGCGCGGACCGAGCGGGATCGCGCGCGGGAACTCGTCAAGAAGGGCGTACACCCCGTGGTGGAGAAGAGAGTCAACATCTCCACTCAGCTTGAAAAGAACGAGAACACCTTTGAGCCAGTGGCTCGCAGATGGATGGCGAGCAACGTGCAGTGGAGCGAGGGTTACGCCGATCAAGTCAAGCGCACTTTGGAGAACGATGTTTTTCCCAAAGTGGGCAAGCTGCCGGTCAGCTCAATCCGGACTGCTCACCTGCGCCCCGTCATTAAGGATGTTGCGGAGCGCGGCGCTCCCACCGTTGCGATCCTGATCAGGCAATTGTGCAGCCAAATCTTCGCATACGCGGCGGGTGAAGAGCTTTGCGACAGTGATCCGACGGCGCTGCTGAAACGGTCGGTCAAGCGCCCCCGAGTTCGACACCATCCACCGCTACCGTGGCAAGAGATCCCGAAGTTCTTGAGCCGTGTGGATGATGCAGGTTACCGGGTCACTGTCATTGCACTGCGATTGATGGCCCTCACTTATGTCCGCACGGCCGAACTGCGCAAGGCGCACTGGTCCGAGTTCGATCTGGACAGTGCGATGTGGACGGTTCCTGCGGGGCGCATGAAGATGCGCGACCCTCACATCGTTCCGCTCTCGAAGCAGGCCATCGTGCTGTTGAAAGAACTGCACACGCTGACAGGCGGAGGGAAGGTGCTGTTTCCCGGCTTCAGGAAGCCGGGAACGGTTATGTCGGCTACGACGCTCAACAAGGTGTTGGAGCGCATGGGCTACGGTGGACAGTTTTCTTCGCACGGCTTCCGCTCAACAGCGACCACGCTGCTCGGCTTGTTGAGCTACCCAGAGAACCGGGTTGATCTGCAACTGGCCCACTCGAAGCGGAAGAAAGATTCGTCGCGCGCACCCTACGACCACACCAAGTACATCGCATCGCGGAAGATCATCATGCAGGATTGGGCGGACATCCTCGATGCGATGGCTCGTGGCGATTCGATGAACGAGGTCATGGCAACCTTCGGGCCGCTGTCGAAACGGCGCAGGGCCTTGCTGCGGGTCATCGAGCGGGAGTGAGGCGCGTGCCGGGCTGAGAGGCTGCTCAGGACATTGAGCGGGCGCGTCGAAGAAAGCCCTCTTGATGCTCCGTCAGGGCAACGTCGGGTCTAATCAGGTAGGCGGTCACGATCATCGGTGCGCTCGCCAGCGGCCGCAGGGCGATGCCCTGGCATCGATACCCGGCAAGTCTCGTGGATGGGGCCACGGCGATTCCGTACCCCGCTGCGACCAGCGTCATGGCGACCTCGAACGTACTGACGGCTGCTTCGCGGTCCCGCAATTCGTTCTCGAATGCGCTCTGCGCGAGCGTGCGCCACGACTCTTCGGCCGTTGATCGCGCGTAGATCAGCGGCTGTTTGAGCGCTTCCTGGCAGGGTACTTCCCGGTAGGCCAGCAAGTGGGATCGCTTTGCCACAGCGACGGCCAGGGTGTCGTGCCACAGCGGTTCGCAAACCCAGCCCGGCCACTCCCGATGGGTGGTGGACAACGCGAAGTCGAAGCCGTCACCAGGTCGTTCCTGTTGTTGTCCGGTAGCCGCTGTATCAATCAGAACGGCCAGGGTGTCCGGGTCTTCGGCGCGCTGTATGGCGAGCACGTCGGCGAGTTGGGGAGGAACCCAATCGCCGAGGACTGCCAGACGGATTTCAGTGGAGACGTCGATCGATCTCACGTGCAACTTCCGAAGGCGCTAAAGCATGGAAACTTAATCGAATGAGTTAAGTTTAACGTGGTTTATATCGTCGCGCTGATCGACGCTTTTGGCAATGCAAAAGCGATCGATTCAACGCGGCCGACCAGCCGGGACAACAACATACGAAGCGGAACCAGCGATCGCGTTTGGGGCAGTGGTGCGGGAGGAAAGAACGGACCAGGGGCTCGCGCAGGAAACGCTCGCCCACCTAGCCGGAATCGAGCGGTCACACATGGGCAAGATCGAGCGGGGCGAGCACATTCCCACGCTTCCTCTGATCCTCAAGATCGCCCGCGCCCTGAAGTGCAGCTCTGCCCACCTGATGGCTGCGATGGAGGCCAAGCTGTCCGAATCGGACCCGCCCAAGCGCGGCAACTGAGGGCGCCGGCGTCGCATCCTATTCCTGCTCGTCATCGTTCTTGGCATGAAACGCCGAGTCGTCGCGCTGTGCCTCTGCGTTGGCGAGGCGCAGGTAAGGATTGTTCGGGGGTATCTCATGGAACAGCGTATCGGGGCTGGTCAGCAGGTATCCGTGCAGCCGCCTGGACTTGCGAGGCCCCGTCACTTCGCAATTCCAGATGTTCAGCCCGCTGGCCTGCTTGCGGTGCAGGCCCAGCTTCTCGAACCGCTTCTGTACCCACTGCCATTCCGGTAGCTTGTCCTGCTTGGCCAGGGCGGTGATCTGCGGGTGCTCCTGCGCGTAGCGCTGGAACACGCCGGGACTGACGAGATACGCCGTGCCGGCCACGGTATGTACCAGCGCCTTGGCGTCGTTGATGATGAGCTTGCGCGTCTGGATGCTCTGACGCAGCCACGCGAGAAAATGAGCACCGGATGGATTGGCGTCGTCTTGGTGTACTGCTTGGACCGGCGTGGTGTCGGCGGGCTTGTGGTCCGGCAACGGCGTGGGCTTCTCAGCGAGGGGCTGAAGCGGCATGGCCGTAGCAGTGGACGCGGGAGACGAATCGAGCAGTTCCAGTAGTTCCTCGACGCTGCTGTCGGCGGTCGTTGGTGTGGCGGACTCGGTAGTCGCCGGGGCGGATTCCCCTGTTTCCACGTCGAGGGCCTCGGGTGCTGGTGTCTGTGCCGCCGACCCTTCCGGCTCCACCTGCACGGTGCCCGCGAAGGCTGCCGGCCGGTCGGACGCTTCCCAAATCATCGCGGGGGACAGTTTCAGGAAGGTGAAGCTGTGCGACCAGCCGGCATCGCTCGTGACGGAGGCTTTCCAGATCGCCTTGCCGTCCGGCGTGGCCAGGGCGATACCATGGTCCTGAAGCACGTTGAACACCGCCGTGTTGCTGGCTGGAATGCCATCAATGCCCTGCGATAGCAGATGTGCCCGCAGCTTGTCGGAGACGGTCTTGCTCACCAGCCAGAGTGCGTCCTGGGTCAGCCAGCCGTCCGAAGCCTGGGGCTGGTTCAGTTTGAATTCCTCCTTGAGCAGATAGCGCAGGCCGTCGAGCAGCTTGCGTTGCAGCGCGTGCTTGGGTGCGGCCAGCGCTTTGTTCGGATCGCCGCCGAGTTCGTGGGCGACCGAAGCCTGGTCGGCCTGCACGACCAGCTCGCCAAGCGTGCCGGCGTGCTCGTACTGGCCGGCCAGGACGTACAGCAGCGAAGCCCACAGATCGGAGAAGCCGTTGAGCCAGTCGAGAATCTCGCGGTCCAGCAGCCGGATGTACAGCAGTCCGGTGGCGGCACTGTGCAGCCGATACTCGCGGTCCTTGCGGTAGCGGAAGCGATACGGCCGCTGCAACGGACCATGCCAGGGATGCCAGAGAGTGCCATCGGCATATTCGACATGCAGATCGACGGCGATCTTGCCGATGTCGTGCAGCAGGGCTGCGTAAGCGGTGCCCGCAGTCCAGGCCTCGGCCTGGGCCGCCTGCGCTTCCGGCGTCACGCCAGCGGGCAGCAGATGTGACTGTCGCAGCTTCAATGCGTAGGCCACGATCTCCAGGCCGTGATCCAGCATGCCGCCCGGATAGGCGTGATGGTGACTCTCGGAGGCGGGGAACTGCTGCACCAGTTCGGCGTAGCGCTCCAAGGGCGTCAGGTACAGCGCGGCGAATTGCTTGCGCGACAGCGAGGTCCGTTGCCAGATGTGTTCCAGCAGCTTCCGCCGGCGCGGCGTCGCCAGCAGCGAGGCGGCCGACTCCGGTCGCATCAGCCCTTGGGGCATCGCCATGGAGGCGGTGGACGGTGCAGCGGCGGTTGGAACCCTTTTGCGTTGGAACAGCGAGAACATGACGACACCCGAGTGACGGGCTGGCGGGAGAGCCTTTTGGCCTTTTCGGGTAGGGCCTTTCCCCTTGGCCCCATTCCCTTGCCCCTTCCCAGCCCTTTGGCCTTTGCGAAGCCTTTGGGTATAGGGCCGTTACTTTGCGGATGCCACGATCAATGCGGCATGGGGCAATCCCGGCAACTCGTGGGCACGCGGCCATAGACAAAGGGGTGCTGTCCCATGCCGCATTGAGGGCGGAAGGCAGTCTGTGTCCTGTTTACGATGGCCTTTCCGTAGCAGGTTGGGCACGCCCATGCGGCAGCGCGGCATCCGGGGAGGCTCTGGATATTGGTTGTCATAGTTGACAAAGGAGACAAGAGAGAATATGCTGTTTTCAATCTGTCAACGGGAGCTATCCATGCCCAAGACCCTGGAATTCATCACCGACCACCTGCCAAGGGTGACGGTGGACGAGGTTCGCCGCTTCTCCGATACCGTCGAGATTCGGGATGCCCAAGCCTTTGCAGCCGAACTGGAAGCGTTCGTACAGGAACGCATCGAGTTGGTCGAACTCCCGCCGTCCATGGAAGTCCCGATCGAAGTGGAGACGGTGGACCAGACTCTGGCCCGGAAGGCCGCAGCACTGCGCGCAGATACGCGGTGGGCGCCGCGCGAAACTGAGATTCAGCGCGGTCGTGCTGCAATGCTGGAGGCTTTCGAGCAGCCGCACAACCTGCCGCTGCCCGACTTTGCCCGGTTGGCGAACAAGTCGCGCCAGCAGATCTACAAGGACATCGAGGCGTGCCGGTTGTTGGCACTGAACGTGGGGCCGCGTGGCCGGAGGCTGCCCGACTGGCAACTCGATCCGGTGAAGCAGCGGCTGACCCAAATCGTGCTACAGGCTGCGTCCGAAGTTGATGCCTGGACGCTGTATCGCGCCCTGTCCGAACCGCTCGAAGGATTGGCCGGGCGTTCGCCAGTGGAAGCAGTGACTGCCGATTCGGTGGATGCCGTGGCGAAGGCGGTCTTCAACGTGCTCGGCGTGCATTGACGGAGGGGAGGTGTGGGCATCGTGCTTCCCACGCAACGCATCGACACGGGTGAGTTGCTTCAGCATGTGAGTCGAGTCGTCTACCGGGGCGAGCCGCTGTATTACGGTCGAGACGGCACGAACCGCTATGACGCCCCGACCCAGAACTATGGTGTGCTCTATGTTGGTCGCGATCTGCCCACGGCGTTGATGGAGTCGGTGTTTCACAAGCACCAATGGGATCGGGACAGCAAACGCTCGATTGCATTGGCTGAAGTCCAAAGCCGCCTGGTGCGTGCGGTCGGCGTGGTGGGCGATCTGCAGTTGGCTGACCTTACGGCCGAAGGCGTGATGGCAGGCTACTTTGGTTTGACCCTGGAGCAATTGGCCAGCCGTGACTACACGCACACGCAGCAGGTGTCCGCTCAGGTGTATGCGATGCTGGATGCCGATAGCGTGCCGCTGTTCGACGGGGTGCTCTATCCGTCGCGCAACAACTATCCCTCCGCCAGCATCGCGTTGTTCGAGCGGGCGCAGGGCAAGGTCAAGGTGGTCGATGACATCGATCTGCCCGAGCATGTGGATTGGC
Organism: Alcanivorax sp. S71-1-4; assembly: GCF_009846755.1. GTDB lineage: Bacteria > Pseudomonadota > Gammaproteobacteria > Pseudomonadales > Alcanivoracaceae > Isoalcanivorax. The sequence continues at coordinate 19,995 of NZ_AQOR01000023.1, read as the reverse complement.
CAGGCTTTGTCGAGAAATACCAGATCGGCGTGGAACTCGATCCTGGTCCGCGTGCCAGAAAACGATAGGACGATCATGAGATAGCATCATGAAAAAGACCACACGAACTACAACCGCAGAACGCGCCGGCAGATGGCTCGGCCGCGCGTGGCGCGGCTTCGTGCGGCAGGAGGCCCGTGCAATCCAATGGTTGGCGGGCAAGGGTTTGCCGGCAGGTGTGTCACGATCGCTGTTCTGGATCGTGAAGCTCATCGTATTCGGTGGGCTGCTATACGCGACGTTCTGGCTGGCCTTATTGCTTGCGTTTACACTGATCGCGGCATGGCTTGTACGGAACGCCGATCTGGATGAAGAAAAACAGCCTGAACTCCGAGACGGTCACTCAGGCGTCGGTTTGTACGATAAGGATGACTGGCGGATCGATATGGGTGATCCCAACGATCCCTAGCTACTTTAACAGCTACTCATCGGCCAGTTTTGCCCATCCTTGTATCTCCTGTAAGAAGGCTTGCTAAACGCAAGCCGTTCGACCTCAGAGTTTGAGCTGCTTGCTCTGGCTGTATGGCCCAAATCTCGGCAAGTCTAACTGACACTGTTGCTGCCTCCCAAGGCATCACAGATACTCCGCGTACCTTGGCAAAGGGTCCGTCGCTCTCTGATACCACTCGGTCTCGTGGCATCAATTCGGCAAGTTTCCGCCCATTGGCAGAACGCAACATCGCAGGCCCGACGCTGAACCAGCATCCTAACTCTTTGGCGCGTAAAAGTTGCGAAGAAGAGTCTGTGAACCAATGGAGAACTGCAATACCAAAGCCAGAATAGGCCTCAAGAAAATCCAGAGTCTCCCGTGCCGCCGCTCGTGAGTGAATGCTTAGGACACGCCCACCAAGCGTAACGCACTTCTGTAGCACGGATTGAAATATGTGCCGTTGAAGCTCCTTGTGTTGCCTATAATGCGGTGAACCATCGAGGCCAATCTCTCCAACGCCTGGGCAGTTTTCGATCTGAGCGAGCAAGGTGTCCAGCTCACCAAATTTCTTATCAGCAACTTCTGGGTGCAGACCAGGGGATATAAAAATATTTTCTGTTGCCGGAAGGACCTTTGATGTGGCAGAGAAGGCTCTCGGGCTGGTAGTCACTAACCAAACAAACTCCACCTTTCTCAATGCATCAGCATAGACCTGCTTCGCATTGGGATAAAGGTCCAGGTGACAATGGAAATCCATCAGATTACGCTATCTGCTCGAAGCAAAACCGCCAGCTCGCTTAATCCTTGATCAATAACATGCCGATAATGTTGGCGATCAGTCTGAGGAGCAAAAGACAGCGTTGCACCAAGGAAGGAGTCGACGCCACGTTGCTCAGCAGAAAGAACCGCGCATGCTACCGCCATGGGATCATCCGCACTCGTTTTGCCTGCTGAGGAAAGAGACGAAAATTTATAATTTGTCGTATCGGCGTGCCCCCAATGGTGAATGGCAGCTTTGCGAACCATACATGGTACGCAACGCCCGCAGTGAGTCCGGTTGTAAGTACGAAAACGTCCACAGCTTGTAGTGTCACAGGCATACGTTTCGAGGACCGTTTGATTCGCACATTCCCGCAGCATCTCTCCTTTAGTCTTGAACCGGTAGGGCATGAGCAAACTTGCTTCGATACCTATGCCTTCGAGCAGTTCTTGTAGCAAGCACATGAATAACGGATGTGTAGTTCTAGTACTAAGGCTAGCCATCCTGCCTGGTAGTAGTGGCGGATTGAGGCTAATGAAGCCATTCTCTGCTACCAGAATCTCTGGTTTCTTGGTTGGTAGCATTGAAGTTGCAAGCACAGCCAAACCATAGAAGGCCATTGACCGAGCCCTAGTAGATGTCTCTTTTTCGCCCTTGAATACAATGCGGTGACTCCACTGTTGATGCCAGTCTGCGCCACCAAGTGCTTTGGCGTAAGTAACTTGTCGGGCCGAATCCTCAAAAGCAAGCTGCGAAACAAAGATTGGTCTACGTCCCTGAGCTACAGCATCGATGCCCCCTACCAAGCTGTCTAAACCGCCGGAAAGTAATGCAACGCAGTCGCGATCACAAAGTCGGCGCTGGCCATTCGGTGGGATGGGTCCCCCTTCGAAGAATCGAATTGTCCAAAAGTCGCCGGTCAATACCCGCAGCATATTCTCGACGATGTGGCGATTTGCCTCCCATGGGGTTGGGTCGTTGAGCGTGACTTCAAGCTCAATCTGGCGAGTCCATCCGTCTGCACTTCCCTTGCGAAGGACGGCTACGTCGGCTGCGTAGACAGAGAAGCAAAAAAGTACGAAGTCCCATACCGAGGTTGAAGGCGAATAGCCTGCTTTCTCCAATTCTCGGAACCAGCCATGGGCTATACGACCAACTTCTGGCCGTGATGAGGATTTCAAGAAGGTGAATGCACGCGCACCTGAGGGCAGGGAAGCTGGTAGCGCATCGACACTCGAACAAATAATTTTCATGATTCAGCAAATACCGTCAGTGCATCCTGTAGCGCCGCATTTGCGATCTCTCGCATGGCACGCTCCACGCCGCCAACGCGGGCCTTTTCCATCGATCGATTGACTACCACCATAATGTAATCGAGTACCTGCCCCAAGCGATTCTGAACAACCTGTGGGGTATATTGAAGTTTCTCGAAGACTCGACCAAGTTCAAGCTGGACACGGTTATAAACGTCGAACGCTACGGTGTATGCCATCAAGTTGGCGATCTGGTCGTCTGTAAGGTTAAAAATATCTGCGTTCGGCTCCATTTCATAGAGATGGGCAATGGCATGATCCATGGCATGTCTGGCAGACTCTTCATCAACACTGCCCCCAACAGGAACTAATCTCTGTACAACTTCGAGCGCGGTATCCTTCGCAGAAAGTCCACGCTGCTTTATCGAGTTGACCCATGCGTTAATGGTGGGATTGTTGCCATCACGGGCTGTAGCGAGGAATCCACCCAATGACGAGGCCGCCATCGCGCTCGTCCGCATGCGGCTCCCGGCCCTCGACGATCCTCCCATGCCCTTCTTTACGAAACTTGAAATACCTCGACGAAGATCGGAGCTGCTACCAGACCGAACAAACCCCGTCAAAGCTCCACGGGCTTGTTGATACCGTCCCGGTGGAGCTTTTGCTGGGCCAGCAGGTGATGGTGTCGCTTGGTTCTCGTCATCCTCTCCACTGTCATTTCCATCAGCGTCGTCAGAGGGTGCTGCGCCGGGGCTCAGGGGCACATCCGCATAGTCAGTATCAATGCCAGCTCCGGCGTCATCTAGCCATGGTGGATCAAATGATGCGCCAGCACCCGCTCCTGCACTTGAGGTGGAAGTACCCATTTACTGTTTCCTCGCATTGGCGATCGCTTTCTTTACAGGTTCGGGTGTCTCTCCATCGTTCGTCCACTTGTCCAGAACATCCTTCGCCCAGTCACAGTCTGTTAGCGCAGATACAAGTCCTGGTGCGAGTTGAGTGACAGGTGCTTGGCTGACTAATGCTGCGGCTCGTGGTCCCGCATTGGGATGAATTCGGCAAACCTCCGTGAGCATTAGGATTTCTTCGTGCTTTTGCCAGGTTCGGTTGGATCGTCGAGATTCCCAAGCTCGCGCCATAGCAAGACCAGACTGAACATCACCAGCCTCTCGAATCTGCTGCTTCAATGCATCATTTGATGTGCGAGCCGAAACTAGAGAATCACGTAATTCCTTTCCGGCGGCATTTAATTCATCTGCACCAAAGTCCCTGATCGTGCTGTCGCGACTGAGATGCAATATTGGTCGTAAATCCATGTCACCAAGAAGCGGCTCCAGCCTGAGCCACTCACGCGCAAAAGGCTTGTCACCAAAGGGAGATGGAAGCTTGCTTTCCTGATCCTTTGCAGCCTCCTCTCCCTCGCGAAGAATTTCAACTTTTCCATCGTTCTCAGCAGAAACCTTTTCAGCAAGAGCGTTCGCTATTGCATCGTCGCAGCGCTCAAGAAGGTGCCACTTCGCTAACACTTGAACGTCTACGTCGATGTTTTGGGGTTTGGCAAGAGTTTTTCGCAGGAACACTGTGTTGAGGAAGCGCTTGACCAGCCTCGGGTTAGCTTGGACCGTGCTTGCGCTAAATAGCAGCGGAGCAAACCTCTCTGCCAACCCCATCAATCCAAGTAGTTCAGCGTTTTCCTGGGGGATCAGGCTCTCCAAGAATGCGAGGTCTACAGACTTTCCGGTCCAAGTCTCTCGCAATCGCGCTTCGACATTCGCTTTCGCAGTCTCAAAATCCTTGGCATCGATCTGACCATTTCGATTGGCACGTTCTAGGAACAGTAATGCCGTGTAGGCTTTGGTCTCATTGGGACCTAGCCTCGGCACACGCAGCGGTACTTGAATCAACTTGTCGAAGTAGTTGGTCGCCACATCATCATCAAGGCCAGTACCCGCAAAGTGCACACGAACAGCACCACGAATGAAGACATCGTCTGCTGCGATCACAAAAGCACTTCGGCGCAGAAACAGCAGAAGACGAATCGCCTCTAGGGTAGAAATGGCAGTTTTGGGTAAGCACCGGTCAAGATCGTCGACAAAAACGACTAACGTGATGCCCAGCTCGTCGAGCAAATCTTCCAGTGCATCCCGGAAAGACTGGATTTCTTTGGGAAGCGAAATGGGTTTAGCTTCGTCTAAAAGGCCTTTTGTAGCGCCAGGCACTTCCTTCGCTACATCAAGCCCTTCTTGGACAGATTTGCTCTTCCAAGCCTCCGAGCCTGCATCCACCACCTTTCCAATCAGGCCAACCGGCACACCGGTGATGATCGTGGCGGCTACCTCGCCACCAAGTTGCGCAAGACGTAGAAGGTTGATTCGCCTTACTAGCGATTTAGCTTTTTCCAATGCTCCTACGTTATTCTGGGCCTCCTCAAGAACAGCATCTCCTACAACCTGTAGCAGTGCCGTGCGAGCATCTTCAAAACCTTGATAGAGCCATGGATTGAAGGTGATGACAATGTGTTTCGATGCTTTCGCATCGCCGGATTCTTTTCCGGCTTTCTGATCTACTGATAGCTCAGATGCGACCATCCGAACGAGAGACGACTTTCCAATGCCCCAACCGCCAGAGATGCCAATGGAGATAGGTTCGCCCCCCGTGTCTCGAATGAGTTCAGCACAGGCCTTGGCCACGAGGCGAAAATTGACGTAGTCGACAGTAGTCTCATTGTCATGCCACATAACGGCTCCGTTGAATATCTTGTCTAAGGCACAACAAGGCTACATGCCTTCCAGTAGCTCTAAGCATTGTCGAAAACCTAATGCCCCGAGCCTCCCAATTCATGCCCGAAAAATATCCACTTTTGTTTCAAGGCACTTACGAAGGCTCAGGTCGTTCGCTCCGACCTCAAACCATCCCCCAGGCTTCTGATAAAAATCCAATCCACGCCCGATCTTGATGACCCAGCCGTTGTCGAGTCGGATCTCGCGATCATGGATGTTGGGGTTGAGTTTCACCTCCAGCACGACATCCAGCTCCAGCAGGCTTTGCTTAAGCTCTTCGAGCTTCTCGGCGATGCCGGCCAACTGGTTCTTATCGTCGTAACCTGTGATCAGGCTGATTTGTTTTACGGTGCCGGCCTTCAACACCGTCTCGCAAAAGCGCACGAAATTCTGAATCTGATGCTGGAGCCGGATATAAGGATCTTCGATGACGACGGTCTTCGCGCCCTGGAGATAGGGTCCGATGATGGACTCATAGCTATGGCCGGTGTCCCCGTAGAGGATCGTGAAGTGCTGCTCCTTGAGTTCCGTCGGGGCTGGTGCCACCGCGGCAGGTGCCGGTGTAATCGGGGGCGGTGCGGGTGAAGGTGCAGCTTCGATGGTTGCCGCAGGCGGAACGGCTGATTGCACTTCAGCTACTGCGCCGGGCTGCTCACCCGGTTGAGTCAACCTGCGACGAGCAGGCTCTTGCGTCGCTGGCGCATCCTTCGACTCCGGGCAGAACACGACGACTTCCTCTCCGCTGGCCTTGTAATAGGACAGGTTAATGCGCGCAAACTCGTCGTCCGGCTTGCGTTTGTTCATCTGCTCCTTGACTCTGCGGCGACACTCGATTGCGTAGGCCACGTATTCTCCGAACTCATCGTCAGTCGGCGGCCCGTTTGGGTGCAGGATCTTCAGGAAGGCGCAGACGGTTTTCTTGATGCCTTTCTCATCGCGCCCCTCGATCGACTTGCCGAGGCGAATGCGTTTGCTGACTTCCTCATACCGGTTCGTATGCTTGAACTGGTAGTGGAAGGCCTCAGCCAGATAATCGGTGATGAATCCGTAGCGGTTGGTCAGAAACTCGCTGCTGTTCTTGGGCATTTCCCAGCCGGGGATATAAGCGGCAAAGCGGTCCATCACGGCCAGGTCGAGTTCTGGAGGCAGCGGCTGGAACAAGTCGTGTTCGTTGGAGTTCACCACTTGCTGTACGGAGACATCGATGTTGCCGACGAAGCTCAAGCTGGCATCGGCAATGACCTCCACCCCGCGTGAGAAGCGACCATTGGCCATGAAGTCCTTCATGATCTGGATGGTGTCCGGATCACGCACCTTGATCCCGCCCACTTCGTCAAAGGCAACGGTGTCCCAAAAGCCGACCAGACCCACCTTGCGGCGCGCGTTGTTGTAAAACAGCGTGGCCTTGGTTGCCTGACCGCCCGAGATCAGCGTGGCATAGGGCGAGAATTCACTGAAGAAGTAGGACTTGCCGGTGCCACGTGGGCCTAGCTCGATGTAGTTGTAGTTGGGCTCGACCAAGCAAGCCAGCCTGGCGATGTAGTGCATCTGTACGCGTTTTGACAGCTTGCTCGGCTCCAGCCCGACCGACCTCAAGACAGCCGCGATCCACTCATCGCGGGTGAAATCCGCACGACCTTCGGTGTAGCGCTCGAAGTCAAAGCGCGAAAGTTGAATCGGCCGTAGATCCTCGATGGAGAAGGCATAGTCGTCCTCATCGATATCGTTGTGCGCCAGGGTCACTTCAGCCCAGATACCTCCCTCCAGCAAGCGGTCATTGTCACGGTAGAACTTCTCGCCAATGGCAATGCGCTGCGAGTTGAAGTTTTCCAGAGAGGCCCAATGGCGCTTCTCCTTCTCGACATAGCGAACATGTACCTTGTCGATGAACCTATGCTTGCCCTTGGTGGCTACCTTGGACTGAGCCGCATTGGCTTCGTCGGGGCGCACGTAGTTTTCCTGCAAGGAAGACAGCACCGCCTCCATGCCGGCATCCATTTCCGCCTGGTCATTGCTGGCGCAATACTTGGCGAGCAGAAACTCCAGGACGAACGTCGGGACGTTGGTACCTTTCTTGATCCGATGCAGCAAGTCTTTGCGAAGCACCTTGCCGTCGAAAGTCGCGTTTAGCTTTTGGTCGAGTTCGTCCATAGGGCTTATTCCGTATAGTCGGTTTCAATCGCAAGCGTGCTGTATGCCGCGAGCGTGGTTGGGTTCAGCGCCTTGACTGAGAACCTGCCCCTGAACTCGTCATCCATACGCAACGCGATTTGCTTGCGCTGGCCCGGCATCAATGTCACGGTTCGGGTGGCGGGATTCACATCGCCGCCGGGGCGTGGCTCACCGACCACATTGCCCTTGCTGTCCTGCGCTTCCAGCAAAATCTCAACGCTCATGTCCTGCAAGAACATATCGTCGGCAACCAGTATCACTTCGATGACCGGCAGCCTCGTAGTAATTCGTTTGGCGCCATTCTTGTAGCTCAGCTCCACCACTACCTTGCGCAGTTCCCCATGGGCGGCAGTATCCAAGCGTGCCACCAGCACCGGTACAACGGCCTCCGCCAAGGATGCTCCGCCGTGGAAATACAGATGACCCGAGCGATAGGGCGCCATGCTGCGGGGCAGAGCCACTTGGGAGAAATCGCCCCGAATGCCGACTTTCTCCGCGCTGACGACCAGGCTATGACCATCTGCCGAGCCGTTGCCCAGCATCATGCGGTCGTGTGCGTTTACCGGCCATTTGCCCTGGGGTTTGACGCACACATCCCCAGCCTCCGCTTGCGCATTGAGAAAGAAACCGTGGTCGGTCACGATGACCGCTTCCTTGAAGCCCATGCCACGCAACTTGTGCATTGCAACGCGGATCAGCTTGAGTGTGCCGGGGATCAGACCCAGCGTCGTCTCGGGGTTGCTCTCCAGTTGGCTGTCGATTTCCGTAGAGCGCAGCACCAGCAGGTCGACGGTTTCCGCAATCTTCGGTTTAGCTTTGCCACGCACAAAATCGTTGAGCAACATTTCCGAGAAGCGGTCACCGTAACGCTTAGCCAGCACATTCATGCGCTGCGGGACGTTGCCCACCGGCGCCCCATCCAGCTTGGGCAGGAGCGCATCGTTCTCCAGTGACAAGGCCAAGCCCGTGCGTGCGCCAGGCAGCAAGCTCGCCATGCCCACCAGGGTGATGGTCGGCAGTTGCGCGTAGGCTGCTCGCAGCTCGACCGGCCCGTCCTCTGCCAGCAGCTTTTCAAGGGCGACGCCCAACTCGTAGCGCAAGGCGTCCACCATCAGGTAGGCCACCTTGCGCCCGCTTTCCTTGAGGCGATCTGCCACCAGGCGATCGAAGGCATCGGCGTTGGCCAGGCGTCCGGCAGGGGGCCAACCAGCGGTCTCGATGTGTTTCACAAACACGCCCTGAACCTTTTCGGCCAGGCGCCGATAGCGCGCCCGCGCCTGGCCGATCACTTCATGCATCAAGCCGTGCTGGTCGAGAAAGTCTCCCGCCGCCTGCTCAAACTCGCGCTGCAAGCGGTCTGCTTCACGCAAGCTGCCGAGATAGAAATCGATCAGCTCCGCCTGGGAACGGGCATGGTCTGGCAACTGGCGTTCAAAGTCTTCACAGGCCTCGACCAGACTCAGACCGGTCCGTACCAACTCCCATTGAGCCTGGCTTTCGCCCTTGCCCAGCCAAACCGAGTTCTTATGGCGGGCCAGCACCCGACGTGTGGCATCGGTGTCGCCGGTCACAATGCCCTTGATCGCCGTGCGCAGGAAGGTTCGCTCCTCGAAGGGAAAGGTGTCGCGCTCACCCAGGTCTTCAATCGCCCCACACAGATCGGCCAGATTGAGTTCCGCTTCGATGGCCTCGGCCCGCTCGATGTACACCGAGCGTGACTTCGGATCACTGCGCAGCCGGTCGCACACATCCTCGACAATGGGCCTGGCTTCCAGGGGCGCATGTGGCACCCCTTTCAAGGTTTCTGGCAATGCCCCCGGCAAATCAAAAACGAACTCACTGAACAGCACGTAGCGCCAAAGTTCATCTGCCAGGGCGGCCCAGGTCTTGCCGCGCGTCTTCACACTCAGGCCCAAGGTGGCGCGGAGGAAGTCGCGCGCCTCTTGCCCCCAACCTTCCTGCTCCTTCAGCGCTTCGGTTTGGCTGATGCTCGGCGCCAGCAACGCGGCCAGAATCTCCCGGCCGGACTCCACCCGCAAGGTCGCGCGCAACTGGGGCCAGCTCACGCCACCACCGATGGCGTCGATCACTGCAAAGGTCGGCCCCGCAGGTGACCCGGCAAACACCTGGCGGATCTCGGTAGCGTGATCCGGCCTGGCACGCAGGCAAAGGCTCAGGTATTCGTCGCCATCGTCTTGCGGGAACATCGCGCCACATTCCGCATAGAGTGCGAACGGGTCCGCCTGCTTTTGCTCGTCGGTCTCCGGCCGCTTGGTGGGCACATAGATCAATACGCCTTCGAGTGGCGATCCTCCTTGTTTGGGAGGCTGCCCCACCTCGCGCAGTGCCAGCAGTGCTACCTCGCGGCTTTCAATGCTGCTTTCCGAGGCATCCACCACCCGCACTTTGTCGGTTGCCAGATCGAAACATTGCTCGCGGTAGCGCTTGTCGGCGTCGTACACCACCAGGGCGCCGGCCTGTTTCAGGCGCGGTCGCAGCACGCTCTCGCGAATAAATTCAGCAATACTCATTCATCACCCCCGGCCTTCTTTTTGCCGCGCGCCTTCTTTGGTTTGGCCTCGGGCTCGATATACAAATTCTCCAAATCGTGCGCGATGGCCAGCGACTTGTCGGTCTTGCACTTTTCCCGCACGCGCTCGGGCCAGTAGTTCATGGCCAGGTGTGCCCAGTCGTAATCGCCTTTTTCCAGCTTCGCCCAAGTGTCCTTGAGCACCTTCTGCCAGGGTTTGTGGCGGAACAACAGCCACAGCGGCGCGGCGCTAATCTGCACGCCGTCGTCGTGGTTAGGCTTGTAGGTGGGTGCAAGCTTGAGCAAGGTGTCGCGTAGCTCAATCAGCTCCAGTTCAAAGGCTTGCAGGGACTCGAACTGCTTTTCATCTTCGCGCGAGCGAGCAGAGCCTTTGTTGCGTAGCGCCGCTACGTCGGTATCGACTTGTTTTAGCTTGGGCTCGACGAAGTCGTTGATGGCCGTGTAGAGCGTTTGACTGCTCAGGCTTGGGTAGTAAATCCATAGTGTGTAACTGCCGGAGGCGGTGGATAGCGGCCAGTAGATGGGTGCTTTACGACGGCTTTTGGAATAGCGCTGCAGATGGAAGGCAAAGAAATCCCGCTGCAGCCAGCGGCGAACGTCATCCGGTACCGTTACCTCGACACGCGAAAGTACCTCTTCGACCAGGCGTGCGAGGTCGTGCAGATGTCCCTGATCGTCCACCAGGATGCCTGCATAGGTGTGGAAAGGCTTGGCACCCACCGGCAACATACCGGGGCTTTGCACAGGTAGTGGGTCGAAGGGATCAGGTCCGGGTGGTGCCTGGCGTTCGCCGGTGGCCAGACGCCAGTCGAAGCGGCCAAAGGCCACGCCTACCGCCCAGGCCAGCAACCCGGCTGTAGCATCTACGGCTTGATCGAATTCATCGCCTGACTCCTCGTCGGCCATTTCTTCGACAAGATCTTCAGAATCAGGCAATGCTTGGCCACCAAGAGCTGCCATCTTGTCCGAGTCCGAAAAGCCATAAAGGGAAAACGCGATGTCGTCGATCTGTGTTTGTATGCTAGCAAGCTCGGTCTCAACCCCCTGTGGATCGAAGTCACCTAATCGTGATCGCAACACAGCGGGCAACAAGAATGCGTGGGACTTCTCTTCGGTGGACGCGAGCGCGCGTTTAATTGACCAACCACGTCGAGCCAGTCTGGACAGTTGGAGAGACTGATCGCCATTCATGGTAACGACTGGAATCCCACCAATTAACCCGACTTCGTACTGCACGCCACCGACCTTTCCCGCAAACAGGCGCACGAGGTAATCAAAGGGGCGGCTGTTGAAGACAGCAAGCCATGTTTCCAACTCGTGTTCGGGCGCAAAAGCCATCTTGCCTGCTACACTAAACACACTGTTTTTTGGGACCACTTGCGCTGAAAATGTTATTCCACGCAGAGGCCATGTTAGTCCTGGTTGAAGAAAGAAATTGGCGGCGGTATCACGGAGCATCCATACATTGGAGCGAATCCCGCCCTTTTCATTAAGGTTGTTCTTGATTTCTGCACCATCGCCTGCCCAGTTCACTACAACCGGCATGTCTGCATAGAATCTCGAAAATGATCCGCCTTTAGCGAATCCATACCACCGTTGGTTGTCCGCCGGAATCTCCCACCAGACACGAACGAACCGGAAGTCATCGGCTGTTGCTAGTCCTTGTTTTACCGTTCGCTTTCCACCATCGAAAGCTGGGAAACGCTTGAAAGTATGGCGCACTGCCTCACTTACCCAATATGCAAAAGGGGCTCCTGGCACAGCGTGAAATGACTCCGGCGCCACCTGAAAAACCCGCTCATTCTCCTCACCTGCTCGCAGCGCTGTGCAACTGGCCAGCAGGTGATTCGCCTTGTCCTTATCCGCCAGCAAACGCAAAAAGGTGGTCATGGCTGTTTCTCCAGTACATAGGCGGCCGCTTCCACCATCGCATCGTCCATTACTCCATGACCCAGATCGGCCATGACCTCGGGCCGAGCGATGTCCAGCACAATCTGCTCACGCCACTTCTGAAAGCTGGAGAGAAAAAAACAGGTGCGCGAGGTGATGGCCCCAATGCGGCCACCGGCGCGCAGCAGTTCCAGTCCGCGCTCGACAAAGATGGCAAGCAGATCGTTCTTGCTGCGCGAGTAGGCCTTAGCGAGTTGATCCTTGGTGCCGGATGCCAGGGCGCCAAAAGGCGGATTCATCACGACCACATCAAACACTTCCCGGCACAGATCAATCAGCCGCAATCCCTGCAAGGCGTCCTGGGCAAACAATCGCCCCTGGTAGGTGGATTTCGCGGCCTGGGCGAATTCTGTTAGCGCCTCACGCAGTCGCGCTTCGGCCCGTTGCCAGTTTTCTTGTTCCTGTTCGGCAAACAGTCCCGTGCCTTTACCGACATAAACCTGGCGAATCAGATTCGGCAACTCCCGCTCGACTTGGAGCAGCACGCCCAATTCCGGCAGGCCCTTGAGCAGTTGCAGGGTTTTCTCGAACAGCTCTGCATCGCGATGATCCAGGTTGGCCGCAAACTGCTGGCGCAACTCACGCTCTGCCGGGGGCGCAGTGGCAGCAACTACATGCCCGCGCCCGATCAGTGGGCGGTCTTTGGCTTTGACCCCGGCATCGTGCCAAGCCCGCTGTGCCCGCAACCACAGCGCCAGCGAGGCGATCTGCGCGGCGCGCGGGTCGATGTCCACGCCATAGATGTTGTGCTCGATGATCAGGCGCGGCACATCACGCAGAAAGGCCGTCTCGTCCACGTAGTTCTGGCTCAGTGGCTTAAATGCCACCTGAAGGTGAGTGGAGAGATCCAACGAGCCGGGACCGTGTTGCTGTTCCCATGCCCAGGACTCGCGGTAAATCTCGGCGAACAGATCGAACGCATAAAGGCCGAAGTGCATGGAGCCGCAAGCCGGGTCCAGCAGCTTGAGGGTGCGCGGATCGCGCAGTTTGGTGGCGGCCTGAGGCGCTTCGTCGGGTTTGACCAGCAGGTACTGGCAGCGCTCGCGCAAAGATGTCCGCCCGCCGGTGGCGTTGAACCACAGGCGGCCCAGCGTGTTGTCCACCAGAAATTCGACCACGTAGCGCGGGGTGAAGAACTGATTGCGCACCGCCAGCTCGCGGCTGTTGCGCGGCGCCTGGCTGGCATCGCGCATGGCCTTCCGCTCTTCCTTGGAGTTGAAATACTGGTAGATCCAGCCGATGGTTTCATCCTCGCTCCATAGCGTGGCGATGTCGGCATCGTTGATCAGGTTGAGCACTTGCAGCAGCGCGGCTTCGCGCGGGAACAAACGGCCTTGCGGTGAGAAGCGGTCGAAGAGACCGGGAAGGTCTTGGCTCAGCTCATCGAACACACTGAACAAATAGGTGCGGTAGGCATCGCCGGTTTCACCCAGTCCTGTACCAGCAAGGCGGGCGTAGAGCTGAAACCCCTTGGCCTGGAAGCCGTTGCCCACCGACTCGATCAACAGCCCACGCGCTTCGGCCATGCGCAATGCCGCCAAGCGGTTGAGCACCGTAAAGGCCTGTTCGCGAACGATACGGTCCAGCCCCTGCTTGGCATCCATGTCGCCACCGGCGCAGTAGTGCGCCAGGGTGTCGCGCAAGATGCGCGCGGACTCGCGCTGGGCATCATTGATGTGACGCAGGTTGGCCAGTTCCGTAACGCTGCCTGCATTCGGGTCCATGCCATAGTCGTTCTGGAGTTGGCGAGTGAACTCCTCCTCCAGCACGCGGCGCGCGTCGTTGACGAAGCGCTGCAAGCGGTTTCTTGTTGTTTGGTCGAAGGCCATCAATCGATTCCTATTGGTCCGTGCCGGTGTCATCTGCACCGGGGGCTTGCCAGTGTTGACCAAAGAGCGGGCGCAGTTCCTCGATAACAGGTGGTAAGGCGCCGTCACAGGTCACGCCCAGGTAAGTGGCGGCTCGTGTGGTGCCTACGTACAGGTATTTATCGAAGAGCGACGGGTGCAGCGCCGCGAGTTGGTCAATGCCGATAAAGAAGACCGCCTCGAACTCCAGCCCCTTGATGTGCTGGATGTCGAACACGCGCACATTGGTTTCTTGCCCAACGGCCTGGCCCTCGCGGCAGGCAATAACTTGTATGTTGTGCTCGGCCAGCGCGGCATTCAGTGCCTCGGCCACCGGCGCCACATCGTTTTCTGAGTTCACGAAGATGGCGGTGGATGGCAACTGGCCGACGAAGCGCTCGATCTCACGAATGCGATTGGCCAGCCAACTGACGATGACGGGCTCTTCGGCTGCATGCTCCAGTAAGGCAGGCGCCACACCCACGCCGTCCACATGCGCGGGCAAGCTGGCGTTCTGCTCGGTACCGCCCACCGCGCGGATCATGGCACGGGCCAAGTCGTTGAGCTGCTTGCTCTGCCGATAGGAGACGGTGATCTCCCTGATGTCTAGGTCTGCAAAGACCCAATTCAATTCGTCAGCGGAGCGCGCACCCCAGGTGGTCAGGCGCTGGTTGAAGTCGCCGCAGGCAAAGAACGAGCGCAGCCGTGGATGGGCCAAAGCCGCCATGCAGGCGAGTTGAATGGGCGAGAAGTCCGTCGCCTCATCCACCAGGATCTGGTTGCGGTAATACCCCAGGATGGGCTGGAGCGATGACCAGGCGGGGCTGTCGATATCGCGTTGAACGTTGGGTTTGCTGATCAGGTCTCCTGCTGCGCGCAGGATGGCCAGCAGCACAATATCCAGTTCGAGCGGGTGGATGTCGCGGGCTTCAAAACCCTTGTTAAGGTACCAGTTGCCGGTTTGCTGGCGTTCACGTCGGAACGCACGGTAGCGCTTGGGAATGCCGTCGAGGTACCGCTTGACCGGATTTACAAAGCGGCGGGCGTTGCTCTGCACCAGAAGGCTCGCTCCCACTGCGGCGCGATCCGCTTCCGTCAGGGTGCGGTCGCCTAGCCATTCGATGATCTTGCCGTTGCGAGACGTCTTGCTGAGCGTGCGTTTGGAGGCAATTGCGCGCGCTTCTGCCCGCACGGCTTGCATATAGGCGTTGAGTGCCGCGGCCCGTCCAGTGCGGGGCGCCGTGGTGTCTTCTTCCTCGTCGGCATCGAGGTCGTCTTGCTCGTCGGTGTCTATTGTCTGGGTCTGCTGCAAGCCGTCGATGAAGCGCGCCAGCTCATCCAGGAACGTTCGGTTGCGATTGAGCTGGAGATTCAGCGCGGCTTTGATCTTGCCGTCAGAAGCTTCCTTCAGGCTGGTGACGAGTGCCTGCACTTTGGGGAGTTCTGCGGCCAATGATCCGAAGGTGGATGCCAAGGTGCCGTCACCCGCCCGCGCCAAGATGTTTTGGAGGCGTTCGCCGAGGCTCTGGACTTCAGGCGCATTTGCTTCGCGGAGCAGAGCCGCCGCTTCGTGCAGTTCCTGTACATAGGTGTTGCGCTGCCATGTGTCGAAGTCATCGAACCACTGAATGGGATGGTCCAGAGCCTCCGCGCTCAGGCTTGGCAGACCGTCTTTCAGAATAAAGGTGCCGCCACCCGAAGCAGTTCTGAGCACGCCAAAGGCGTTTCTGGCAAGCTCGCGTCGGTAGTCCTGCCAGGTTCTGATTCGCTGATCGGGAGCAGGAACGCCCTCGCGTGCGAAAGCTTCTTTGAGGTACTGCTTGAGCAACTCGGTGGGCGTGAACATCAGCCAACTGTTGGCGTGCGCGATGCCCTGCCCCGGACCCACCGTCTCTACCAGGTGTTGTTCGCCTTCTTCCAAAAATGCGGTATCGAGCTTTTGACCCAGGCGGCGGATCAGGGTGGTGGTTTTGCCGGTACCGGGTGGCCCCAAGATCAGCAAGCGCTTGTCGAGAGGCAGCCGGAAAATTTCGTCCTGGTACTGATCGAGGATAGGCTGATCCCTCAGCCCCATCTTGGTGATGACACTGCGCCGCACACCGTCGATGATATTGGCCTTGACGGTCTCTTCGGCCAGGAGCTGGCCTAAGATGTCTTCGGTAACTTCTTCGCCCGCGACTTCCGTCAACAGTGCCCGCAGCGACTCGATGGTGATCGGGCCGAAGTCCTCGGCTTCAACTACGGTGTCACGAGAATCCCAGCCGTCGGCGAGTGCGGCAGGTCTGAGTTGGGCGCGCTCCAAGACTTCAACAACCGTGCCATTTGGCAGGGTGAACTCGGTCCCAATCGCCAAGGAAGCCAAGCGCCCGACAGGAGCGCGGTAACTGGCGAGATTGGGGAAGCCTGAAACCGGGCTGGTGCGGCAAATGTAGTAGATGCGCTCTTCGCCTTCCTCATCCATGACCACAACACGGGCAATCGCCGGCTCGGCCGCCAATACCTGGTAGCTCTCTCGGTTTGCCTGGCTGATCTGATCCAGCTTCTGGATGGCGGAACTCGACGTCATCGTGTTGATGCTCGCCAGGGCATCGGAGCCCAGCGTTCGTCCATCGCGAAGCTTGCCGTTGGCTGCAGCAGCGATGCTTTCGAGTTGCGTTAGCGCCTCGCCAGCGACCTGCTCAATGTGTTGCTTGGACTCTGTTTTCAGCTCCATCGTTAGTCCTCATCCGTTTCAGACTGGGCGCCGACCACAATCGACACTTCGATCTCGGCATAGAGGCCGAGCTGCGCCTTGATTTCGTGGAGCTGCTGGATCAGCGAGTCGATGTCCGCTGCCGATGTCATCTTTACGGGCACAGAAATCGACCTGGAGAGCTTGGCAGGACCTTTCGCGCCGTTCTTGGCACGCTCTTCTTCCATGCGTTGACGCAGGCGCTCCTGGCCCTGGCGCTGAATGGATCGCTTGAGTTCTTCGAGGGTGCTGTTGATGTCGTAGTCGCGGGCAAGGAGCTTCTTGAGTCCAGCCAGATCCTGGGTGGCCGCCAGGGTGAGTCCGTCCAGACGGTTCGCGGCGTTGCCACGCTCTTCCTGGGTGAGTTCTTCCCATTCAGAGATGCGCTGCAAGTCCTCAACGCCTTCCCTCAAGCGCAGCTTTTGCTGCTCAGACAGGGTAATGACCGCATCACGCACGCGGCCCTTCAGGTGAGTGAGCTGCGAATTGAAGTCGGCGGTGTGTTTGTAGAAGTCCTCTCTGCCCAGGCGCTCCGACAGGGTTCCCAGGTCTTCGGCGAGTTCGCGGCGCAACTCTCCCGGCACGCCGGTGTCGGGCAAGGCCTCGATGTCGCGGCGATGGGCTTGAAGGTCTCGCAGCGTGGTATCCAGGCCGTTGTCGAGCACGCGCTTTACTTCGAGCGCCCACTTGAGGTTGTCGTAAATGGCGGAGGTTTCGGCGCCCAGGCGCTGGGGTGCGTCCGAGGCATCGGTAAACAGGACGTCGGCAATGTCCTGGTTCAACGTGCGGATGCGGTCGCTGCCCGCCAGTCCGAGGCCACTGAGCCTCTCGGCCAGGGAGCCGTAGTCGTGCTGGAAGCGCGGGAAGTGCTTGGCAGCCGCCTTGCTGATCTCTTGTTCCAGCGGGATGACCATGTCGCCGACCAGTTCGGTGAGCCGCTCCGCAGCCCGACCGAGGGTTTCGATGGAAGGCCGCTCGTCGCGCAGCGCGACGCCGATCTGTTTGAAGGAGTTGTTGGTCTTCAGGGCATCGATCGCCTGCTGGCCTGCGGCAGTGACTTCTCGTCCCGAAACCTTGAGCTTGATTTCACCGGCCATCAGCATGGCGGCCACGATGTAGCGCGTCGTATCTGGCGACCAGCCGAATGGATCGCTGCTGAAATCGTCGAGCAGGCGCTTGCCATCGACCGTGCCGCGCTTGTCGATGTAGTCGCGGATGCTGATCATCGCCTTGTGATCGGTCTTGAAGGAGGCACGACCCGCGGCTGTCTGCACCAGGCCGAGCGGGTCAAGGCTGCTGCTGATGGCAGCGGGGTTGGCGACTTTCAGGAACTTCTCGGCGGTGTCGGTGCCGGCGCGCACGGGTGCTTCGACATAACGGTCGAAGACCTGATCAGCCACATCGGAGAGCAGCTTCTTGGCCGCTTCCAGCAGGTCGGCATTCAGTGCCGATACCGCCGTTGCCTGGCCGCGGAAAACGAACGAGCCGGCCTGGAGGGTTTGCTTGATCTTGCTCTGGAGTTGGGTCGCGAGCTTGGCGGCGCGGTCGAGCTGGCCGGTGCAGTAGTCCTTGACCTCCTGGTCGGGCTCGTTGCGGTGCAGTTCGGCGATGCGCTGGCAGCGATAGATTTCGTTGGCGAGGTCGTCCAGCTCCGGGTTGGACCGAGCCAGCAACCCGATGATGTTGCGCCCCGCGCGGCTGCGGGAGTCGTCCAGCATGCGGTTCTTGGCGGTCTCGTAGTCGCTGGTGGGCACCAGCTCCACGACGGTTTGGATGGTGTTCTGATCGCCGGCCAGGCTGGTGATGGCGCTGCCGGCCTGGACCTTCAGTCCTGTGGCTACGGCCATCGTGCCGTGGAGGCTGACGCGGGGCAGCGGGTCGAAGGATTCGCGCAGCGCATCGTTGAAGATGCGCTTCACATCCACGGTGCGCAGTGCAATGGCACCGCGCTCCTGTTCGATGTCACGCAGCTTTTCGCTGAGGAAGACGAGGCTGCCATCCTTCTCCCCCAACGGCACGTGCACGTCACCCAGCATCTCGTCGACAGCTTTGCGCACCGTGTCGAGCTGCGAAGGCGCAGTGATGGAGGGGTGCATCAGGCTGGCGACGTTCTTTGCCGACACGGGCAAATTGCCGAGGATCTGCAATACGGCGACGGACTTGGCGATGTCCTGATGGAGCTGTGAATCCGGGAAGCGAATCTGCACCTTGCCAACTGCCTGGTGAATGGAGGTAAAGGCACGGCGGATGTCCTTCTCCAACTCGTCGTACAGTGTGACGGTGGTGGCGAGCCAACCCACGGGCTGATCGGCCATCGCCTTGGAACCGCCTTCACCCTTCAGGACGTCCTGGATCACCTTGATCGCAGAACGCAGGCCGATGCCGCCGGTGGACTTGGCCAGGGCACCCAGCAGGTGCAGCAGGATGTCAAAGTGAGCCGGCAGGAACGGGTAGAGATTGGTGAAGCTCTCCTTGCTGAAATCCGCGTCGTAATACTTGGCGTCCTGCAGTTTGGTGTTGTGCCGTAGCGCCTGGCCATGGGCATCGAACAGCTTGCCAAGCTCGGTCTCGCCGGCCGGGGACTTGCCGAGCAGGCGGCGGTAGCAGATCTCTTTGATGTCGCTCGATTCGAGGTCGATCTGGATCGGGAAGCGATCCTTGAGTTTGTAGAGCTTGTCGGAGTTCAGCGCGGCGCGCGGGTCATCTTCGGTGAGGGTCTGCTGCGCGGTAGAGATGATCCAGGCTTTGCCATCGCCCAGCCGCTTGAGGTTCTTGGCCAGGCCATCGAGGTTGAGGATCAGGTTGTCACGCGAGGCAACATACTGACCCACTTCGTCGACGATGAAGATGATGTTCTGCTTGCCGCTTTTCTCGCGGACGATATCGATCATCTCTTGCACGCGCTGGTCTTCGAACTGGAAGAAGCCCTCGGTGCTGGACGAGAAGGATTTGGCTTCCGGGAAGAGCGCCGGGTACATCTCGTGGGCGATCTTCGGGATCAGCCCATCAATGGCCAGTGGGTTGTTTTGCACGCGCGCCCAGGTGGCGCCGGGCAGTGCCTGGGCGATGCGATCGTGCAGCTCGGGGGTTCGGCCGTCCTTTTCGACCATGCGCTCGAAGGCCGCGACTTTGAGATTGCGCGAGTAACCCGCCCACTGGAGCACCTTGAAGTAGAGGACGGTGGAAACGTCTTCCATCGTGGCGCCGGCGAGCATTTCGCTGGCGAGGTCCAGCATGACCACGGCAGCCGGGAATCGCTGTGCTACGGTACTTAGCAGGGCCTTGGTCTGTGGCTTGTGCAGGCGGTCCTGTAGGTATTTGATGAACGGCGTGCCGTCGATGGTGCGCTGATCATCAAACGCCAAGCCGAGATATTTGGTGAACGAGCTTTTGCCTGACCCGTAGAAGCCCGAGACCCATACGCCGACCTCATTCTCCCCGCCGGACTCCATCGCCAATTGCATGCGATCGAGGAGCTTGCG
>NZ_AQOR01000022.1 GCF_009846755.1 Alcanivorax sp. S71-1-4 | reverse complement strand
GTGCCGATGTTGCCGGAACCGATGATCGCGGCTTTCCATTTCGCGTTGCTCATGCGCAACTTTCCTCCACTTCATCCAGGCAGATCACACCGGCATCCGGCGTCTCCGCATACAGTCGCTCTACCTGTGCGTCGCGCAGGCTGAGCACCTTGCGCTGATTCAGATAGCCTTTGTCGGTAATTTCACCGGCATCGATACTGGGCAGGTCATCCAGAATCAGCAGGCGGGTGATGTGCTGTGACGACGCGGGCGACTCTGCCGCCAGTGCACGCAATCCGGTCAGCAGCGCCTCACGGACCGCCGGCACCTGAGCCAACTGATCCCCGGAAAGCGTGCTGCCGTCCTGGCCCGCCAGCGCACGCAACGCCGGCGAGGCAAACATCAATGCGCTGACTTCCGGCTGGTCCTGACCAGCAATCACGCAGTCCATGGCATAGGGACTCAACGCACTGACCAACCGCAGGCGCAACGTGCCCACCGACACCCAAGTGCCGCTGGTCAGTTTAAAATCCTCACTGACACGGCCGTTGAACGTGATGCCCTTGTGTGGCTGTTGTGGGTCAAGCAGATAACCCGCATCCCCGATGCAGTAAAAACCTTCGTCATCGAAAGCTTCGGCAGTCTGTTGCGGCGCGTTCAGGTATTCGCTGAATACCGAGGCACCCCGCACGCGCATTTCCAGCTTGTCGCCGGCAGGTACGAACTTGATGTCGATACCCGGCACCGGCAGCCCCAGGTTACCGGGCCTGTCACAGGGGAAATGCACGCTGGTGAGGACCGGCGAGGTTTCCGTCGCGCCCCACTCAGATGCCATGAAAGGCGGCGTTTCCCTGACCGTGTCAGAGACCGCCAGCAACCGGTCCCAGGTTTTCTGCGGCAATGCCGCCGCAGCGTAGAACAGCATATCCAGCCGCCCGAACAGCGCCTGCGCCAGCGACGGGTCCTGTTCCAGGTACGGCAAGAGTGTGTCGTAGCCACGCGGTACATTGAAATACAGCGTCGGCCGCACACTGCGCAGGTTGTCGATACTTTTCTCGATCAGCCCCGGCACCGGACGCCCATCGTCGAGGTACAGGCTGCCACCGTTACTGAGTACCAGATTGAAATTGTGATTGGCGCCGAAGGTGTGGCTCCACGGCAGCCAGTCGAGCACCACAATGTCGCGCTGCGCGAGAAACCCCCAGCACTGGCGGATCATCTGCTGGTTGGCACAGAGCATGCGGTGCGTATTGATCACCACTTTCGGTGTGCCGGTGGAGCCGGAGGTCAGCAGGTAGCGGGCATGATGATCGCCAGTCAGCGCGTTGAACGCCGTCTGCACGGCCGCTGTTTCCTTGCGCTGGAACCAGTCCGCCAGCGGCTGCGCGCCAGGCCAGGCCTCGACATTGTCGCTGGCGAGCACGGGGCAGCCGGGTTGCACCGCTGTCAATGCCCGCGCATACGCCTGTGCATCACTGACAAAAATCAGCCCTGGCGACAGCGCATCGAGAATCGCCACCAGCCGGGAAAATTCCTCGGCACGCGAGTAAGCCACCGACACGGTGCTGACCGGAATGCCGACATGCATGGCCGCCAACGTCAGCAACGCATGATGAATATCGTTATCGGAAAGGATAACCAGCGGGCGGCCCGCTGGCAGTTCGCAATCCAGCAGCGCCTGGGCCAGTGCACCGACTTGCTCCCGGGCCTGGCCGTAGCTGAGCTCGTACCAGTCGCCCTGCCGCCGTTCCGCCAGGAAAATGCGGTCGGGAATATTGGCCGCCCAACGCTCCAGCCACTCCCCGATACACCGGTCAAAGGGCGCCAGGGGACATGGCGAACGCATGACAAAACTTCCATCGTGGCGGTACTCCACCTGCACTTCGGCCGGCGCGAGCAAACGGGCATCAGCAAAAAAATCAGACATCGTTCATGCTCCTGGGTGGGTGCTCGACGACACCCCCACATCTGTTGTTATGGATGTAGCGCGAGGCCGCACAGCGACCTCAGACAAACCGGCACTGCACCTCGCCCAGGCGGGTGAGCCGCATGCGCACCACATCTCCGGCCTGCACGCTGACCATCGGCCCCAACGCGCCGGAGAGCAGCACGTCACCGGCGCGCAGCGGCCGGCCAACAGCGGCCATGGTGCGCGCCAGCCACAGACAGGCATTGAACGGGTGGCCCAGGCAGGCAGCGCCAGTGCCCAGTGCGGCGATGCGTTCGTTCTGTTCCAGCACCATGCCTTCCAGTGCCAGGTCCAGGTCGTTCAATCGGGTCGGTTGTTTGCCCAGTACATACAGGCCGGAGGACGCGTTATCCGCCACCGTATCCACCAGCGTGATGTGCCAGTCGGCAATCGCAGAGTCGACAATTTCCAGTGCTGGCAGCGCGTACTCCAGCGCACGTACCATTTCGCCCAGCGTGGTATCCGGCGCGGTCAGGTCGCGGCCCAGCACGAAGGCGATTTCTCCCTCGGCCTTCGGTTGCAGCAGGCGTCGGCTGTCGATCTCGTCACCGTGACCGTACTCCATGTCCGCGAAAAGCATGCCGAAATCCGGCTGGTCAACACCGAGCTGCCGCTGCACCGCCAGCGAGGTCAGCCCGATCTTGCGCCCCACCAGGCGGCGCCCCTCAGCGAGCGCCCGCTCTGTGTTGATGTCCTGTACCGCATAGGCCTCTTCCAATCGGCCCACGAAAAATTGCTCAGAGATGCGCTGGCAGGGTTCGCGTGACTGGCGCGCGTGCCACAATACGGCGGCGGCCTGGGTCAGTTTCGCAGAGGTCACTCTCTCGCCCTCCTCTCAATCACGCGCCGTGGCGACACGGAAACCGGCGTCGAGGCTGTCGATATAGCCCGCACGCAGTTCCGCCATCAGTTCGGCCATGTCGTAGCGGCGGCCGATCTGTCCCACACCGTGGCCGGCGGACCAGACGTGCTTCCAGGCTTTATTCGCGCTGGCGATGTTGCCGGAAAAATCGATGCCGCCCGACGCCTCCGCTGCGGGATCAATGCCGGCTTTTTCAAGCGAGGGTTTCATCCAGTTGGCGAGCACGCCGCTGACTGCCTTGGTGGGTATCAGGTCTTCCATTGAGCAGTCGATCAGCATCTGCCGGTAGTCATCGGCCACCATGCTTTCGCGCGCGGCGATCAGCCGTGTGCCGATCACGGCGAAATCGCAACCGAGCACCTGCGCGGCATGAATATCGCGCCCATGCGAGATGGCGCCGGCCAGCCCCAACGGACCGTCCCAGAAAGCGCGCACTTCGGACACAAACGCAAAGGGGTTGTACACGCCAGTATGGCCACCGGCGCCATTGCAGACGAGGATAATGCCGTCAACCCCTGCTGCTGCAGCCTTGTGGGCCATGGCCGGTGTAATCACGTCGGCAATCACCAGCCCGCCGTATGCGTGGACCTGTTCAATCACCCTTTTGGGGCTCCCCAGGGCAGTGGATACCACAGGTGGGCGGTATCGGCGCACCAGCTCGATTTCCGCGTCAAAGCGGTCATAGCTGGCATGTACAATCATGTTGAGCATCCACGGGGCCACTGCCTCGCCGCGGGCGCGGGCGTCATCCAGGCTTTGTGTCACCTGTGACAGCCAGTCATCAAGCTGTTCGACTGTGCGCGCATTCGGCGCCGGCATACTGCCGATCAGGCCAGCACGGCAACAGGCGATCATGAGTTCCGGGCCGGACACCAAAAACATCGGCGCGGCCAGTGCCGGCAGTGGCAGGCCGGCAAGCAGGTCGAGAAAGTGCTGTTGTGAGGGTCTTAACCCGTTATCTGAGTGCATGGCTGTTCTCTGTGTCATTGTTATTGGGATGGTGCATCCAGCCCGAGTTTAGCCCGGCTTGCGGATTTCCCACCCCCCATCACTGTGAATGATGTGCGCCGTGGTCAGACCCGCGTTCTGGCGCGAGGCCAGCAGCACATAATGACCGGTGTGATCCTCCGGCTCGGCGATCCGTTGCAGTGGCACCGATTGCGCTGCCTTGTCACCGAAGCCAGGAATTTCATTCAACGGCACGGCGCGGGCATTGAGCCCTTCCAGGCTCTTCATGGCGGTATTGGTTGCGCCCGGTGCCACACCGTTCACGCGCACATCGGGCGCCAGCTCAAAGGCCAGTTGCCGCACCAGTCCCACTACCGCGTGCTTGGAGGTGACATACAGCACGCCACCGCCCCCCGCATAGAACGCGCTGTTGGAGAGCGTGAAGATCATGCTGCCCCGGCTTTTTTTCAGTGCCTCCATGGTGCACCGTGCGCCCATCAGATAGCCCTGCACATTGACCGCGAACAGCGACTTGAAACGCTGTTCCAGCTCCGCCGCCGGAATGCGGTCCAGCCGGGTGAAGTAATCGAACACTGCGGCATTGCCGACGAACACATCCAGCCGGCCGAACGTGGCCAGGGTTTCGTCCACAGCGCGCTGGTTGTCCTGATAGCGGGTGACGTCACCGGTCACGGTAATGATCCGGTCGCCCAGTTCAGCCTTCAGTGCCGCGAGCCCTTCTGCATCGCGCGCCATCACGCACACCTGCGCACCTTCGCGGACATAGCGGCGCACAATGGCACTGCCGATACCGCCGGTGCCGCCAGTGACCAGTGCGATCTGCCCTTCAAGCCATGTCATACCGCGTCCACCTACAGGAAAGTGTTGATGTTCTTGCACAACAGCATGGCGTTGGGGATCAACACCTTGCGCCGCAGAAGACGCAAGCGGCCGTCTTCCCAGCGCAACACATCCACGCGCCGACCCACCAATTGATGCTGTTCGTCCAGACCCCGGCTGCGCAGGTTCATGAAGCAGGAATACACCAGCAGTTCGCCGCTGCACTCACCTTCGAACACTTCGATGTTCGAGATCAGGTGCACATTGCGGGTGGGCGGATTTTCCGCCCAGGCGGAAGGCTGCCTGAAACGTGCGACACGCCGTTCGATATCCCGCAACCGGTCATCGAAATACGCCATGTGCTTTTCGCTGTAGGTGCCCAACCGGTCTTCGCGGCGCCGGTTCTCAATGCCCGGCATCCAGTAGTGGATGTCTGGCGACAATATTGCCAGCCAGTCATCCCAGCGCTCATCGTCCAGCAGCCGCGCCTCGCGCAGAAGAAAGGCCTCGGCCTTGCGTGCGCGTTCATCCAGCACTGCCATGCGTTCATTGCCCTGCATCAGGTTGCTCTCCGCCATCACATCGCCCCCCCCGTCAGCGCATGCGGCCATTGCGATCCGGCACATCGGCCCAGGTGGGGGCCTCCAGCAGATCTTTCCAGCGCTGATAGAAGGCCCGTGAGTTGCATTCGTTGATCTGGCCACGGAACACGTTGCCGGGCAGCTCGCTGTCATCAATGCGGGTATGCATGCCCAGGCCCACATACAGATCCTGATAACGGGTCACCAGACCACGGCTGGTCTTGGTGCAGTATTCCCAGTTCTCGCCATCATCCATCTCGAACACGCCGGTGGGCGAGAACGTCATCATGCAGCCCTTGCGCCACATATCCTTTATTTCTTCCGGCGCACTCTTGTTGACAATGGTCCAGGTATACAACTCGATTTTGTGCGGTCCGCGCGGCTGCCAGATGCGCACGGTGTTCTGCCCCGGCAGATAGGAGAAATTCGGGAAGATGGTCGCCGAGGAAATGGCACCAATCAGTTTTGAACGGAACTCGCCAAGATGCTCAGCCACCCGGGGTCGGATGGTATGCAGATACTTGTTGATGTTCTTCTCGCCCAGCGTCGCGGCGTTGCCGACCACGTCCGTACCGAACTCGTAACCGTGACCGTTCCAGTTGACCGAATAGGACTCGGGCATGTCGCTCACATTAGCGACAGCCGATCCGAGCATGGCGCGCGCGGCGGAGTCATGCGTCCAGCCGCCGTGCAGGATATCGCCAACGAAGTTCTCGGCAGCGACCTTCCAGTTGCATTCGATGGTGGAACGAATACAACCGCCAAAGAATTCAGAGCCCTCGCCATCCATGTCCAGCACCACGTCCAGGTACCAGGTCATCGGCCCGAGGTATTCTTCCAGCGAGGGCGCCTCGTCAGAGAAGGTGGCAAACACCAGCCCCTTGTAGCTGTCGACCCGCGCCTGACGCAGGCCGTGCTGGCTCTTGTCGAAACCGCTTTCCTCGTAGCACTTCGATTCGTGCATGCCCATCAGGCGGCCACCGTCAGCACCGAATGACCAGCCATGGTAGTTACAGATAAAACCGCGCGCGTTGCCGGCTTCCGAGAAGCACACCTTGTTGCCACGATGCGGACATGCATTGAGCATCACGCGGATGGAGCGGTCTTTCTGCCGCACCACCAGCACCTCATCCTCCCCCATGGAGGTGGTCAGGTAGTCACCGGCATTGGGAAGCTGGGATTCATGCGCCACAAACAGCCAGCAACGGGCGAAGATCTTCTCCAGCTCCTGCTGGTAGATTTCGTCATCCCAGAACACTTTGCCGGACAGCCGCCCGCTTTCCATGTCGCAGATGCGATCCAGGTTACGCAATGGCGGTGTGGTGTCGATGGGTCTTAGTGGAATCCGCTCTTTGGTCATGATGTGCTGGCCCTCTTGTCACCGGGAAACGGCCCGGTCAAATCTGTACACACTCGATTTTTTCTGCCTCGCGCGCCTCGGCGCTGACGTCGGCATAGACCTCGCCATCGCGCACGGATACACGATAAGTGCGCAGGTGGCGCTCGCAGGGAAACGTCACCGCCTTGCCGCTGGGAATATGGAACTGACCCCAGTGCACAGGGCAGGTGATCAGGTTGTCTTCGATGTCGCCCTCGGCCAGCGAGGCAGTGGCATGGGTACACAGGTCAGTGGTGGCATAGAACACCCCGTCCAGGTTGTACACGCAGATGTCACCCACCTCGGCGTTGGCGACTTTGAGTTTTTCGCCGGGAGCCAACTGCTCTTCGCGGCAAAGCCATATAATGCTCATCACAGTCTCCTGACCGACCGCATCAGCGCGCGCCCGGATGCAGTTGCAGAAAGCCCAGCCCAGTGACCCACTCGGGCACGGCGGCGTAGGCGATCTGTTCGCCGCGTGCGTCCGGTACCGCCCCCATGGCACAGGCAAAGTTACGGATTTCCATGGCGCCATTGCCGGCACGCGCCTTGATGTCGTCGTCGCGGTAGGCCGTCAGCGCGGCCAGATCACCAGCCACACCCAGCGCCATGATTTCCTGGTCAAAGGCTTCGCTGACCTGCCCCATCTCCACCGTACCCACCCAGTGGCTGATGCCGCCAGAGCCGATGATGACCACGCGCTCGTCATCGTCGGACGACTCCACCGCCGCACGAATCTGCGCACCAAGCTGTGCCGCGCGCGGCAACGGGATATAGGGGTCTACACCGCAGGCCAGGTATACCGGAATGGTCGGCAGGCTGCGGCCAAGCACTTGTTCCGCCGGCCGCACCACATACTGGTGCGGAATCGAGTAGGAGTGATCCACGGTAAAGGCGCGAGCCACCGCCCAGTCGAAACCGTTCGCCGCGCCATGCGAGACAATCCGCCCAGCCAGCGCCGTGTTGTTGTCGATCACACCCTTGGTCAGCCCCGGCAACCCTTCGATCGGGCCGTCCAGGTCGCCGGTGCCGATCACATAACTCGGCAGGCAGTGCGGACCGAACAGGATGTAGTGGTCGCAGCCGATGATGATGACCGTGGTCGGATCCAGTGCGGCCAGGCGTTGCGCGCAACGCTCGTAGGCACCCCATACGGTGTCGCGCACCGCCTGCGCCGGTGCGTCGGGCGCCACCAGCATTACCGGGTCATGCGGCATCCAGAAGCCGCCAACGATCTTGCCCATGGCCTTACCCCTTCTTCAGTGCCGCAGAAAATGAATTCAGTGCCTCGCCGCTGGCGCCCAGGCGCTCCTTGTAGCGCCGCATGCTGCGATCCGGTGACAGTTCCTGCCAGAAACCCATGGTCAGCATCGGGTTGACGCCAGCGGCCTGTAGCGCACCAACGTCAAACTCCCGCACCCAGCGTTTTTCTTCATCGCTCAGATTGAAACGCTTGAGAAAACCGTCCGGGTCGTCGCGGAAGCGCTGCTTGGCACTTCGCTCCACCGACAACTGCCACAGGGCCTTTTCCAGCAGATGGCGGCTCATGACCGGGGCTCGCTCAGGAAGTGACGCACCAGCGCGACAAAACGTTCAGCGCGCTCGCTCTGCACCCAGTGGCCGCAATGGCCGAACAGATGCAGATCCGCATTCGGCACGTTCTGCGCGATCAACATGCCGCACTCGGGCGGCACGACGCGGTCTTCGCGGCCATGCACCACCAGCGTCTGCGCCTTGATCTTGCTCAGTGCTGCAGCCGGGAAGCCCTTTACAAGGGTGTCGCCCTCGTCTTTCGGTTTGGGAATCAGTTTGCGCAGCGCATCCTGAGAACCGGGACGGGCGCTGGCCTGATAGCGGCTTTCCACCAGTTCGTCGGTAATCAGCGAAGTGTCGTAGGGGAACAGCTCCATCAGGGCGCGCATGTTCTCGCGGGACGGCTCGTACACCCAGGCACCTCGCAGGCCCGGCGTCTGCACAAACTCGCCGGCCGGGGTGCCCAGCAATACCAGACGGTCCACCCGCTCCGGCGCGAACAGCGCCAGACCGATCGCTACAGCACCACCAAACGAATTGCCGATGAAGGACGCTTTCTGGATATCCAGTGCATCCATGATGCCGACCAGATGCGCAACCCACAGCTTGATGTCGTATTGCGTGTCATCCCTGAATTCGGTGAAACCAAAGCCGGCAATGTCCGGCACGATCACGCGCCACTTGTCCGAGAACGCCGGCATGCTGCGTGCCCAGTTGGTCCAGCCGGACACCCCCGGGCCGGAGCCGTGCAGCAGGAACAGGGCTTCGCCCTCGCCGGCTTCGTGATAATTGGTGGTGTGGCCTGCGGCCATCAGGGAACGGCCGATACCTTCCTGTTTTTGCATGACAACCCTCGCCGGTTTTCTTTACAACATACAGATACGAATGTGTATGTTTTAAGACCTTAGAGCGGCAATTGATCCATGTCAATACGAGGTGTGCGGCTTTTCGGCATGATGGCACGGGACGGCCAACATGCAGCACTGCATTCTTTCCTGCAAAGTATTTTGGATTCAACAAGATACCGGACAAACGCCGGCCGTCAGGACAACTTCGGCACCGCCATGGCATGCTGTACGGCAGACTTCCCGCCAGACAAGCCACTGGCAAAAAGGGCTCTGGCACTGTAAAAGTACACACTTGTATTGCGGCAGGGCAGGACCGGCCGCGCCAGGCGCCGTGTTGATTGGCCCAGACAGCGGTATCACCGACCGAGAGACCGACCAGAAGAAGGCTGAATGTATGTCATCGCGTAACAGCCTGACCCGGGAAGACTGGGTCAGCGCCGCCCAGCACATGCTGATGAAAAGCGGGATTGATGCAGTACGGGTGGACACCCTCGCCAAGGAACTGAAGATCACCCGTGGCAGTTTTTATTATCACTTCAAAAGCCGGCAGGACTTGCTGGATGCCGTGCTCGCCAACTGGCGCGCCAAAGCCACCGAACATGTCATCAACAGTCTGCGCGAAGCGAAAGTGCCGCCGCGCGAACAGTTGCAGTGGCTACTGGGCCTGCCGCTGCATGGCCAGTCGGCGCATGATGCTGCATCCATTGAACTGGCAATCCGCGGCTGGGCACGGCGCGACAAGCATGTGCGTCAGGCAATGGATGAAGTCGACAGCTACCGGCTGCAGTTCATTGAAAGCCTGTTGGTAAAACTCGGCCTGGAAGAAGATGCCGCCAGCCGCGCTTACCTGATTTACGCCTACCAGCTCAGCCTGTCGATGGTGCAGACCAGTGGCACGGCTGACCAGCGTGCGCACCGCCACGATCTGGTCGCCCGGCTGTTGCTGCAAGGCAGCGATGTCGCGCTGAACTGAGCGCACCTGGGCGCAAGCACATCTGCTGGAAAACCGCCTGCGCTGACGGCCGGGTCAAGCCGTCAGCAAAATCAGGCGTGATCCGCGATTGATTCTCCACCCTGCCAGGGCGCGATGTCCTGCCGCGCCAGCCACAGCTCGCGCGGGAGCTGATATACGCTGCAAACGTCGTCGCCAAAACGGCGCTCTTCCACGTACTGGAACCCGAACCGCTCATAAAAGCGGTGCGCGCGATGATTCGATGCCAGCGGATCAATCAGCACCGCCGTCACCCATGGATCGGCAAAGCAGCGCGCCAGCGCCTGCTGCATCATCAGGGTGCCAAAGCCCCGCCCGAGATCCTGCGCTTCGCCGATCCAGATATCGATGGCACGCAGGTTCGCCGGCACATCGTGCCCCCAGTAGTGGCTGTCCTCGCGGGCCGGGTCGATGATCTGCACAAAGCCGACCGGGCGGCCCTGGTATTCAGCAATCAGCTGTTCGCGCCAGTCCGGTTGCCGGTGCAGTTCGGTTTCCCAGCCCCAGTCGTCATTCGGGTCCGCGTCCAGGACGTGCGGCATAGCGTCCCAGCGTCGCAATAAATCCAGGTCATCCGGTGTGGCGTTGCGCAAAGTCATCATGTCCATTCTCCCTGAACAGGCTCTGGATTATGGCAGCAGGCTGTACCAGGTCGATACCAGCAACAGCACCGCCATACTGCGATTGAACAGCCGCTGCCGCGAGGGGGACGCAATCCATTTCGCCGCACTGGCACCCAGCCACGCCCACAGCACCACTGACGGCAGCGCCACCACGAAAAAAATCAGCGACAACACCGCCACACGCCATGCCTGCCCTTCACCTGGCACGGCGAACACGCCGATCACCGCCAGTGCCAGCATCCACACCTTCGGGTTAACCACCTGCAACGCGGCCATGCGCCAGAAACCAATGCGCACGCGCGCGTCGGCCGACGCGTCGAGCTCCGCAGGCGCAGCGCGGAACAGTTGCCACGACAACCAGGTGAGCCACACCAGCCCAATGCCGGTAATCACCTGCTGTGCGGCCGGATGATCCGCCAGCGGCCGCGCCAGCCCGGTGCCGACCAGCAGCACCACCAGCGCAGCACCGAAACAGGCCCCCAACACCATCGGCATGGCCTTCATGAAACCGAACCGGGTGGCACAGGCCAGCACCAGCACATTGTTCGGCCCCGGGGTCACCGAGGCGACAAAGGCAAACAGCGTAAACGGCAAAAAGGTATCCATGAGGTTCCGGGCAATATGATCACGACGGAGCCGCATCATGCCCGGCGCGCGCGAATCAGTCTGGAAGATTTGAGCACTGCCGCCGATACCGCGCCGGCGTCAGGCCGTAGGCGCGGCGGAACCAGCGCCCCAGGTGGCTCTGGTCGGCGAAGCCCACGGCCGCCGCCACACTGACCGGCGACAGCCCACGTGCCAGCAGTTGCCGGGCGCGGTTGAGCCGCAACTGCACCAGATAGGCATGGGGCGGCAGCCCCGTCGTGCGCTTGAACGCACGGGCCAGCCGGAAGCGATCCGTGCCGGCGGCACGCGCCAGCGCGTCCAGGCCGATATCTTCAGCGAAGTGGGCGTGCAGGAATTCCCTCGCCCGCGCCACCGAACGGGGCATCGGCGACGAGGCCAGCGGACGACGCCAGTGCGCCTGCCGGGTCAGTTGGTGCAGCAGGTGATCAAGGGCGGTGTCACGCACCATGCGCAAGGCCGGCTGGTGCAAAGGTTGATGCAGCGCCATGAACGCCTGGTTGATAGCCCGCGCCAGGTGCGGGTCGCTGACCAGCGGCGTGCTGAAGCCGAGCTGAAAGCCCTCCGGCACCTGCTCGAACAGTTCGCGCAGCGCGGCATCAAGCCACTGCGGTGTCAGGTACATCACCTGGTAGGTAAAGCCGCCCGGTGTGGGCGCATCGCCGTCGTGCACCTCGCCCGGCTCCAGCAGCATCACCTGGCCGGGCGTGCTGTCGTGTTGCGCACGGCCACAACTGAATCGTTGCACGCCCTGCTCGGTCACGCCGATCAGGTAGGTGTCGTGCCAGTGCGGATCAAAGGCATGGCCTTCGAAATGGGCCTGCAAGGTCTCGATGCCGGTTTCATCGTGGCGGGCAAAGCGGACCCAGTCGCCGGAAGTCATCTGTCATCTCGCGCGGAGCTCGGGGCGGTGCAGGCAGTATAGCCGCTGTCAGCGGGACAGCGGCAGTTCGTGGCGTTCTTCGCACAGAAATGCACGCGCCAGCAGCGAGTAATCCCAACGCTCGGCAACACATTCGCCGGGCTGCCGGTAACGAATCAGATTAAAGGAATTCGGCACGTTGCCGCGCACCCGGTAGGACAGCGCGGTCCCCGCCTGCACGGTCCAGCCCCGGCGACCCGCCTCGCCCTGGTAGCCCCGCAGCGGCAGCACGTACGGCAGATGAATATGGCCCGCGAGCAACAGGTCCAGGCCGGCATCGACCCAGGCCGGCACTGCCTGCTCGTGGCCAATCAGCAGGTTGCCGATATCCGTTTCCTGCAACGCCCGCACGGGATGATGCTGCAGCACGATCCGCAATTGTTGCGGCGCAGCACGGGCCAGCCGCGCGCGCACTCGTTCAATCTGCGCGGCAGACACTTCACCGTTCTTGTGCCGGCCCGGCGTCGTGCTGTTGAGACCGATCACCAGCAGCCGTTCCTGCTCCAGCACCGGCTCCAGTTCATCGCCGAAGGCGCGGCGGTAATTGCCGTAGGGGTTGAACAGGCGCGCAAACAGATTGAACAGCGGAATATCGTGATTGCCGGGCACGACCAGTGCCGGGCAGGGCAGATCGTCGACGAAGGCGCGCGCCGCACTGAACTGGCTGCGTCGCGCACGCTGGGTGATGTCGCCGCCGAGCAACACCAGTTCCGGCTGGTGCTGGGTAATGAACTGCCTGAGTGCGGACACCACATGTGGCTGTTCAGTGCCGAAGTGCGGGTCGGACAAATGCAGGATCAGCATCAGGCGCGCTCCCGCAACGCCGGGTCGCGCGGTACCAGCAGCGGCAGCCGGTCCGGCGCGACACGAAATACCAGCGGTGTACGCAGCCAGATGATTTCGCCATCCATGGCCACTTTGATGCGACGACGGCGGCCGAAGCGAACGGTCATGCTGTCGAAGCCGAACGTGATCACGTTTTCCGCTTCGCCCATGCTGCTGAGCAACCCCCGCAGCAACAGCCCGTACAGGTCCAGTGTGCCCAGCTCACGCGCGGTCATCGCGACCAGACGGCCCTGCGCAATATCGTCGAGATGATCGATGCCGATGTGCTCCAGTTGCAGCGCATTGTTGCCCACCACCAGGGTCGGGGTACGCAGGCGCTGCTGGCCATCGGTGTAGTCCAGCGCGAGGTCCAGCTGGCGGTGCGCACGCATCAGTGTGGCCAGTGCCGCCCACAAGGCCACCAGCCGGCTGCGGCCAAAATGCTGCTTCCAGGCCTCGCGATCTTCCAGCAAGGTCGGATACAAACCGAGGCTGGCGTTGACCAGAAATACATGCTCATTGAGCAGGCCGACCGGCACTGGCTGGACCACCGCGTCGAGCAAACAGGCGAGCGCGGTTTCCGTGTCCTGGGAAATACCGTAGGTGCGGCCAAAATAATTGAACGTGCCCTGCGGCAGAATACCAAACGGCAGGCCGCTGCCGAGCACCGCCTGGCTCACGGCATTGAGTGTGCCATCGCCACCGGCCGCCACAACCACACCCTGTGCGGCACGCGCCCGCGCGACAGCACGCTGTGCCGTGGACGGCAACTGCCGCCCGCTGCTGACCTGCATCAATTCGAACTGACGGCCTGCGCTGCCCAGCACGTCGCGAATGGCCTGCTCGACTTCGCCCGCTGCGTGCCGGCCGGACCCGGTATTGAGCACAATGAACAACGGCTCGTCACCGGTCAGGGAAATCTGCGGCAGGTGGTGCTCGGCAGTGCGGGAAGTGGTCGTCATTGCGTCACGCTACCCAAGCACCTGACGGGCCGCAATGTGCCGGCCCGTTTCTTTACATTGATTGACGAGCCGGCATCAGGCACTCAGGGAATGCGGCGGGGCGGGCGCCCTGGCAGGCGCCCTGGATTGCAACGACATGACCAGTTCGTCCAGGCGCGTTTCCGCATCGCGCAACGACGCCGCCAGCAGATCGCCACCCAGTTCCTGATATTCCACCGCGACCTCATGCACCGAGGTCAGGCCGATAAAACCCAGCGCGGTACGCACGCTCGCTTCGAGATGATTCATGTGCGCCAGCGGGCCGCCCTCGTTCATGCCAAAGCCACCCCGTGACACGACCAGAATGACCGGCCGATCGGCCAGCAGCGGGGTGTAAGGCTCTTCCGGTGTGTCGGGATTGACGATCACGGTACGGCCAACGCGAATGATGTTGTCGATCCAGGCCTTGAACGCCGACGGCATACTGAAGTTGTACAGCGGCACCCCCAGCACCAGCACGTCCGCCGCACGCACTTCCTCGATCAGTTGATCACTTTCAGCAAGCACGTCGTCCATCCAGGGGGCGTGGTCCGCCTCCGGCGCGAAGGCCGCTGCGATCCAGGCGCCGCTGACTGGCGCGGGTGGCGTGGCGCCGACATCGCGATACGTGACGTGGGTGCCGGGCCGTCCGGCCTGCCACCGGTCCACGACTCGGCGGGTCAGCAGGCGGGTCACCGACCCGTGGGGGTCAATGCCGGCGCGGCCGGGGCGGGCGCTGGCGTCCAGGTGCAAAATGCGCGTCATTACAAGCCTCCAAGGATGAAATCATCTCAACAGTGATTGACGATGTTCATCAGGAAAACAGATACTCCGAAGCTCGACAAACGACCAATTCTTCCCCTTATTGGAAAACTGAATTCATCCATGACACACCGACGCCTGCCATCGCTTTCCGCCCTGCGTGCCTTTGAGGCCGCTGCCCGGCACCTCAGTGCCAAGCAGGCCGCGGCAGAGCTCTCCGTCACCCCCACCGCCATCAGCCACCAGATCCGGCTACTGGAAGACACGCTCGGCGTGGCCCTGTTCATCCGCAAACCGCGTCAGCTGGTGCTGACCCCTCAGGGGCGCCTGTTGCTCGGCACGCTGGCAGACGCCTTCGACACCATTGCCGATACCGTGGCCCGCCTGCAGGCACCGCCGGCCCGGCAGGTGATCACGTTGTCGACCACACCGGCGATTGCGATGCGCTGGTTGTTGTCCTGGGTGTGCATTCTGCGCAGCAGCCACCCGACGCTGGATCTGCGCATTCATGCGTCGCACGATGTCGTGCCGCTGGACGGTGTGACCGCCGACCTGGCGATTCGTTATGGACGCGGCCCCTGGGCCGGCATGGTGTCGGAAAAGCTGTTCGATAATCTGTTTGTGCCGGCGTGCAGCCCCCTGCTCGGCCTGACGCAGGCGCAGGACCTACCGCGCCATCCGCTGATCCATTTCGCGCCACCGAATGAAAAGGGATCGCCCGTGGACTGGCGAGGCTGGCAGAAACTGGCGCGAATACCCGGCCTGGACCCGACCGCCGGGCTGACATTTTCCGACGAGACCCACACCATCTCCGCCGCTGTCAGCGGCCAGGGCGTGGCCCTGATGAGCCGCGCCCTGATCATGGACGAACTGGACAGCGGCCGACTGGTGGAACCGTTTGGCCCCACCCTGCCGGCGGAACCCTTCCACCTCGTCTACCCGGAACAGCGCCAGCATGATCCGCTGATTCGCGCCGTGCGCGACTGGGTGCTCAACCTGCCCGGCGGCCAGTGCATGCTGCCCTGACGCGCACGTTTCAGCCCAGGGATTTGACCAGCGCCACCAGTTGATCCAGCGCCTTGCCCCAGCCTTCGGTGAAGCCCATTTCTTCGTGGGCCTTGCGACCAGCGGCGTCCTTGTGCAGCGCACAGGCGGTATAAAGCGTGCCATCCCCGTCGTCTTCCAGCTCGATAATGGCGGTAAAAAAACTTTCCGCGTTCGGGCGAAAACCCTCGCCCAGCGCATCGGTAAAGACCAGCCGCCGCCCTGCCACCACGTCGAGAATGCAACCGGCATTGGGAAACTCTTCCCCTTCCGGTGACTGCATCACTGTGCGGAACAGGCCGCCCGGGTGCAGGTCGATCTCGCAGGCCAGGGTGCGCCAGGGGGCAGGCGTGAACCATTGGGTAATCAGCGACGGCGTAGTCCAGGCCCGCCAGATGGCCTCGCGTGGCACATCCACGCGGCGGCTGAGCATGAGGTCGGTATCCGGATTGAATGTTGCGACAGTCATGAGCAGGCTCCCTGATCAATGGCGCCCGCCGGGTGGCGGGCGCTTTGGTCCATTGTCGTCCGGCGCGGGCGCCTTTCGACAGCGGGGAACAGAACGCACTACATTTTTACCTGCTTGCCCGCGTAGGCAACAAACAGACAGCCGGCGCCCACATTCACCGCGCCGGTGGCACTCATGGTCGAGAGTTTCAGGGCGATGTTGCGCTCACGCGCCGCCTTCGCCAGGTCATCAAAACCCGGCATGATCGGCACCTTGCGCACATCACCGGCAAAGCTCATGCAGACACTGCTGGACATCAGTTCGCCCGCCTTGATGCGGTCGGTGACGTGATCCAGCATGCGCTTGACCGATTTTTCATAACTGCGATTGACCGTGGCCGGGTTCTCTTCACCACGATAAATGCTGATCACCGGATGCATGGACAACGCCGAGCCGACCGTCAGTGCCACACCGCGCATGGTGTCGCCGAGCCCGCGCCGCTCGTTCTTGCGAAAACCGCGATCACGCACATAGCCGAGATTCGACGGCACCATGTAGCCGCAGATATTGGGAATCATCTCGTCGATTTTCAGGCGGATTTCGTTCGGCGCCACACCCGCCTCGATCAGTGCAGCCGCCTCCGCCACCAACACCGCTGTGCCGGCAAAGATGGTCTTGCTGTCGATCACCCGCATGGAGAACGGCCCCGGCACCTGCGCCGCCGCCCGGACGTTGCGATACTGCTTGAGAATACCGAAGGAGGCGCGCGTGGCGTTGTCGAATATCGGGCTGTGGCGGCTGGAGACGGTAATGCAGAACACCAGGTCGTAATCCAGCACCAGACGTTCGAGAAACACCGACTGGATCTGCTCCGTGGAATACGGAATGGACTCGGCATCGACCCCCTTGCTCTCGATCTGCTCGGCGTAAAAGCGGGCGGTGGCCTCACTGTCACGTTCATCCACCAGCAGCTCGTCCCCCAGCCGGATGGAAATGGGCATGACACGGATATTATGTTGTTCGAAGTCAGATTCCGGCAGGTCGCACGTAGAATCCACCAGGATGCCGATACGCATGAAGAGTGTCCCCCTTTTGTGTTGTAGCGCGTCCCTGTTCAGGCAAAGGAGGAGAGACTGCGGGCTTGATGTGACCACCCTTTAGTTATTATTGGCGCTTTCCATCGGCCATCTAAACTGGCCCCGTCCGTAGGCCATACTGCCTGGCGCTGTCCTGCAACCCAACGTTCCCTGAGCCGTACTGCGCGGACGCAATTCGGTTCTAACGAATAGATCAGTCTAGTCAATTCCGCTTAGTCTGCAAAACAGTGCACATTCGTACCGTAACCCGTTCTCACGCAAAGAAAATCACAGCCTTTGGCGTGATCGGAGCCGCGCCTGCCAGACGGACGGAGCGGTGTAGTTTGGTAACACTTGCCCGCCAGGGCGCATCGTGTCGCCGGCTCGGTTAGAATGCCGCCCTCCGCACAACCGGCAGCGCTCCATGACCGACAGCCCAGCCTCCTCCCCTGTCGCCATCATCGGTGGTGGTCCGGCCGGCCTGATGGCGGCGGAAGTCATCGCCCGCGCCGGCGTCCAGGTGTCGCTGTTTGATGCCATGCCTTCCGTGGGCCGCAAATTCCTGCTGGCCGGCATCGGCGGCATGAACATCACCCACTCGGAACCTTTGCCGGCTTTCATCGGCCGCTACGGCCATCGCCGCGACTGGGTCGACGGCTGGCTGGGTGACATTGGCCCGGCCGCCCTGCGCGACTGGATTCACGCCCTCGGTATCGAGACGTTCGTCGGCACCTCCGGGCGCGTGTTCCCCACCGACATGAAGGCCGCACCGCTGTTGCGCGCGTGGCTGCGCCGCCTGCGCGCGCTGGGTGTCACCCTGCACACCCGGCATCGCTGGCTGGGCTGGCACCCCGACGGCACACTGCGCGTGCGCGGCCCCGCCGGCGAACTGCGCGTACCGGCCCGCGCCACGGTGCTCGCGCTGGGAGGCGCAAGCTGGCCCCGGCTCGGCTCCGATGGTCACTGGCAGGCGCTGCTGGCTGAACGAGGCGTCGCCGTGGCGCCACTGCGGGCAGCCAACTGTGGCTTTGAGGTCGCTGGCTGGAGCAGCCTGCTGAAGGAAAAATTTGCCGGCGCCCCCGTCAAGAATGTGCGCCTGGCGTTGCCGGGCGAGGCTGCCCGGGAAGGGGAATTCGTCATTACCGAACACGGTGTGGAAGGCAGCCTGATCTATGCCCTGTCTGCCCGCGTCCGGGAACATATCGACCGCCACGGCGCCGCCACGCTGCAAGTGAACCTGTTGCCACACTTTACCCCGGCGACCATTCTCGCGGCCCTGCAGGTGCCACGCGGCTCGCAAACCCTGTCAGCCCATCTGCGCAAGCGGTTGCGCCTCAGCGGCGTGCGTGCCGCCCTGCTGCATGAGCTGACCACACCGGCAGAGCGACAGGATCCCGTACGCCTGGCCGGGGCGCTGCAGGCCCTGCCACTGACACTGGTCCGGCCGCGCCCGATCGACGAGGCCATCAGCAGCGCCGGCGGCGTATCGCCGCAGGCGCTGGACAGCCACCTGATGCTGCGCGATCTGCCCGGCGTCTTCTGCGCCGGGGAAATGCTCGACTGGGACGCCCCCACCGGGGGCTATCTGCTCACCGCCTGCTTTGCCAGCGGCCACCGCGCCGGCCGGGGCGCACTGCAGTGGCTGGCGCATTGATCAGCCGGCGTCTTCAATCAACGCAACAATATCCTCCGCCAGCCGCTCGGCATCACGCGCCGCCAGAGTGGCAATGGTGATGCGCAACGCCTGCACCGGCTGCTGCAACGCAAACACCTCACCCGCCCGCACCCACCAGCCACGCCGCAACAACCGCTCCGCCAACGGCTGCGAGGCGACCGGCACCGGCACCCAGAGATTCAGCCCTTCCGCCGGCAACCAAGGCGGCAGCCCACGGCGGGACAACGCTGCAACCAGCGCCGCACGCCGGCTGGCGTAATCCGCGCCCGCCGCCTGCACCTGTTGCAACACCGCAGGCGATGCCAGGCACGCGGCCACAGTCTGCTGCAACAGATGACTTACCCAGGTATTGCCGCGTACCAGTCGCAGGGAAAGCTGTTGCGCGGTGTCCGGATCACTGGCCACGACCGCCAGGCGCAGATCCGGCCCCAGCGCCTTGGAGACCGACCGGATACGCGCCCAGCGCGGCATCCGCGCGGGAATCACCGGGTAATACCGCGCCTGCGCCAGCATTGCGAAATGATCGTCTTCGATCACCAGCACATGGGGAAAACGTTTCAGAATCTGACGCAACGCAGCGGCCCGTTCTGCGGAGAGACTGGCGCCGGTGGGATTGTGCGCGCGCGGGGTAATGACCACCGCCTGAGCGCCGGCCTCCAGTGCCCGCTGCAAGGCCCCCGGCTGCATGCCGCAGGCATCCATGGCCACCCCGACCGGCTCCAGCCCCAGCGCCAGCACGGTACGCAGGCCACTGAGATAGCAGGGCTCCTCAATTGCCACGCGGTCCCCCGCCGTCAGCCCGCTGCCCAGCAAGCGCTCCAGGGCATCGACCGCACCGTGGGTGAGCTGCACCTGATAATCGCCAGGGCTGTCCGGGTCGAACCATGCGCGGCCCTGCTGCGCCAGCGCCGGAGCGATGGCGGCGTCACCGTAAAGCACCGGGCGGTACTCGGCACGGGCCAGCGCGTCAATCGGGTCCGGCAGCCACTGCAGCGCCGGATTGCCGCTGCCGAGGTCATGCACCAGGGCATCGTGAAGACGCCCCTCGTGCTCGGGCAGGCGTGGGCAGGAACGGATCAGCGTGCCGTGACGCCCACGCGTCACGGCCACGCCTGCAGCCACCAACCGGCGATACGCCGAGGCCACAGTATTGCGGTTCACGCCCAGCGCTGACGCCAATTGCCGCACAGGCGGCAATGCCTCGCCGGGCTGCAGGCAGCCGGCATGTACCAGGCGTCGCACACTGTCGAAGATTTCCGCAGCGGTTTGTCCGGTTATATTCATGAGCTTCCTGACAAGGCACCAACTTGCTCCCGGGTGGGGCGATCGTGCACTACTGCTGTCAACAAGGAACGCCAGTATCACTTTTCCGCCACGGGATGGCGACTCCTTTGCACCCATCGGC
Source organism: Alcanivorax sp. S71-1-4 (assembly GCF_009846755.1). GTDB lineage: Bacteria > Pseudomonadota > Gammaproteobacteria > Pseudomonadales > Alcanivoracaceae > Isoalcanivorax. The sequence goes on along the minus strand of NZ_AQOR01000022.1, from coordinate 47,105 downwards.
AATGCTCTGAAACACATGACCGGTCGCAGCCTGATCCGCATCAATGTTTACACTCAGGACACCATCATGCGCTTGCACAGGACGTGCCGGACGAGCGATGGTTTTCCTGCACATTTTCCGAGACGTTTTTACCAGACATCATCAGGAGAGCCAGGATGGCAATGACCGGATATCTGCATCGAAGCTGGTGGATTTTGCTGCTGTACGGCGTGATCGCCGTGATCTTCGGCGTCATGGCGCTGATCAACCCGCTCACCGCCGGCGTAGCGCTGGCCTGGGCCTTCGGCATCATGGCGCTGGCCGAAGGGGTGATCAGTGTTGCCGCACTGTTTGATCGCGACAGCAGCCTGTCGCGCGGCTGGTTGCTGCTGTACGCGGTAGCCTCACTCCTGTTCGGCGTGCTGACACTGATCAACCCGGCCGCCACGGCAGAAGTGCTGATTCTGTTCCTGGCCGCCTGGCTGGTGATCGGCGGGGTGTTCCGGATCGTGTTCGCCGTGCGCGTGCGCAAGGCCATTCGTGGCGAATGGCTGATCGCGCTCAGCGGGCTGCTGGCCATACTGCTGGGGGCGCTGTTCATCGCCAGCCCGGTGGCCGGGCTGGTCGTCACGACCCTCTGGATCGGCGCCATTGCCTTGATATACGGCGCCCTGCAGATCGTTGCTGCCTTCCGCGTGCGGCGCCTGGAGAACACCCTCCGATGACAGTGCGGCGGGCCTGCGCCCGCCGCCCAGCCACCCACCGCCGTTGACAGCTGCGCCTTTTCGTATCAGCATCTGTTACATGAATAAAGACAGCAAGCTCTCCTCCGTCCTGCACGTGCTGCTGCACATGGCCCACCACGACACGCCGATGACCTCGGATCAACTGGCAGCCTGCCTGCACACCAATGCCGTGGTCATCCGCCGCACCCTCGCCGGTCTGCGCGAGCAGGGATACGTGTGCTCAGTAAAAGGCCACGGCGGCGGCTGGCAACTGTGCTGTGAACTGAGCAAGGTCTCGCTGCTGGATATCTACCGGGCTGTCGGCGCGCCGCCCGTGTTCGCCATGGGCCATCGCACGACGAACCCCGCCTGCCTGGTCGAGCAGGCCGTCAACGGCGCTCTGGATGACGCTTTCAACGACGCCGAAGCACTGCTGGTGAAGCGCCTTGGCAACGTGACACTTGCCGAACTGGCGGCGGATTTCAGCCGGCGACTGGATCAACACTCCCGGAGATCATCATGAAGACCCGCAAGGCCGACTTTGATGTGATCATCGTCGGCGGCAGCTACGCCGGCATGGCTGCCGCCCTGCAACTGGCGCGCGCACGCCGTCGCGTGCTGGTGCTCGACGCCGGCCAGCGCCGCAACCGTTTCGCCGCCACCTCACACGGTTTCCTGACTCAGGATGGTGAATCTCCCGCCGCCATCGCAGAGCGTGCGCGCGAACAGTTGCTGGCGTATCCAACCGTGCAGTGGCGCACCGCCACCGTCCGTGAAGCCCGCAAACAGGACACGCATTTCCTTGTGACCACCGACGACCAGGCCACTGCTTCGGGCCACTTGCTGGTGCTGGCGCTGGGCGTTGTCGACGAGATGCCGCCTCTGCCCGGCGTCACCGAGCGTTGGGGCAAAAGCGTCTTTCATTGCCCCTATTGCCACGGCTACGAATTGAACCAGGGCCGTATCGGCGTGCTGGCCACCGGCGCCCACAGCCTGCATCACGCGCAGATGCTGCCGGACTGGGGCAGCGTCACGCTGTTCACCAACGGGACCTTCGAACCGGACGATGCCCAGCGCGCCGACTTGCAGACGCGCGGTGTCGCGATTGAAACCACCCCCGTGGCACGCATCATTGAGACCGCCACAGTGGCGTTGGTCGACGGCCGTCACTTGCCACAGGACGGCCTGTTCACCGCCTGCCGCACGCGCCCGGCCAGTCCGCTGGCCGAACAGCTCGGCTGCGCCATGGAAGAAGGCCCGCTCGGGCCGTTTATTCAAGTGGATGCATTGAAGACCACCAGTGTGCCCGGCGTCTTTGCCTGCGGAGATATCGCACGCGGCGCCGGCAGTGTGGCGCTGTCGGTAGGCGACGGCACCCAGGCCGGCGTGTCCGCGCACCGGACGTTACTGTTTCCCTGAGCAGTTCATACCCGCCGTACCGGACCGGGGTACGCGGCCACCTGACTGTCGCTGGTCAGCAGCAGCACCCCCTCGGCGCTTGCCTGCGCCACCAGCATGCGGTCGAACGGATCATGGTGTAACAGCGGCAGCGCTGCCAGAGACACCGCATGCAGGCCGGTGACCGGCAGCTCTTCATAGCCATTGTCCAGCAACCCGCGCCGCAGCAGGCGCGGGTCGACACTGAAATCCGCCCGTCCCAGGCCATGCTTGATACTGATCTCCCAGAGGCTGGCTGCCGAAAACAGCAGCGTGTTGTCAGGATCGTCCAGCAACGCACGCGCCTGTTCCGAAAGCCGCTCCGGCAGGCCCGCCGCCCACAATAGCAGGTGCGTATCCAGCAGCAGCTTCACGCCTCACCCTCGAAATCCGCCTGCAGCACCTCCGCTCCCATGCGGTCGAAATCATCCGGCACCTGAATGTGGCCAGCCATGAAGCCCAGCCGCCGCTGCTCGCGCGGCAACGGCGAATCCAGCGCAGTGACCCGCACCAGCGGCCGGCCAGCCTTGGCAATAATGAATGGTTCCCCCCGGGCGGCCTGGTCCACCAGGCGGGAGAGATGGGTCTTGGCTTCGTGGATATTGACAGTTTCCATGGCGGCGCCACCGAATAGACTAAGTTCGATTAGTTTAGTCCTTTCCACGGCAATCTCAAGATGTGTGTAGGCACACGGGGAATGCGGCATCGGCGTATCGTCCCTGCAAAGCATGAACCTGCCAGTCTGCCGCCGGTAATCCGCTCACGGCATCGGCCCATTGCCCCGGCACCCGTCAGCCATTGCCGCCAGTCGCCGTACGCCCTGGCTGACCTGCCCTCCCTTGAACCCTGTACACTGGGCCGCTGTCATCGTGGAGGCGGGTTGCACCGATCATGACAGCCCCTTCCCTCCCCCGTCAGTGCGCCACACCGGAGACAAGGCATGACCGATCAGCCCGAATACACCCCACCGAACGTCTGGACCTGGCAAAAAGAAAGCGGCGGCCGCTTCGCCAGCATCAACCGCCCCATCGCCGGCCCCACCCACGACAAGACCCTGCCGGTCGGTGAGCACCCGTTTCAGCTCTATTCACTGGCCACCCCCAACGGCCAGAAAGTCACCATTCTGTTCGAGGAACTGCTGGAACTGGGCCATCAGGACGCGGAATACGACGCCTGGCTCATCCGCATCGACCAGGGCGACCAGTTTGGCAGCGGCTTTGTGGACGTGAACCCCAACTCCAAAATCCCGGCCTTGCTGGACCGCTCCGGGCCGGAGCCGATCCGGATTTTTGAGTCCGGCGCCATCCTCATGTACCTGGCGGAAAAATTTGGCGAGTTCCTGCCGACCGAGCCTGCGAAGCGGGCCGAATGCCTGTCATGGCTGTTCTGGCAGATGGGCAGCGCGCCCTACCTGGGTGGCGGCTTCGGGCACTTTTATGCCTATGCGCCGATGAAAATCGAATATGCGATTGACCGCTTCGCCATGGAAACCAAGCGGCAACTGGATGTGCTGGACCGGCGGCTGGCGGAAAGCGAATACTTGGCTGGCGATGAGTACACCATTGCCGATATCGCTGTGTTCCCGTGGTACGGCGGGCTGGTGCAGGGGTGGTTGTATGAGGCGGCGGAGTTTTTGTCAGTGCATGAATATAAAAACGTGCTGCGGTGGTCCGAGTCGATTTTGAAACGGCCGGCGGTGGTGCGTGGCAGGAAGGTGAACCGGGTGATCGGCAAGCCGTCGAGTCAGTTGCATGAGCGGCATAGTGCGGCGGATTTTGAGACGCGTACTGAGGATAAGTTGCAGGGTGGTTCTCGCTGATAGTCCCTCCCGAAACACGTCATCTATGGCCCGTGCGCTCCGGGCCATAGAGGGCAGCCACAAGCGGGTCGCCCTCTTTTTCCAGCAGCCAGGCATGCCTCACCGCATCCACAACGGCCTCCCAGATGCCCGCCTCGTCCAGCACCGGCATCTCCTTTCGCAGCACTTTACTCAGTGAGCCGTCGTTCTGCTCAATGGAACGCAACACTCTGTCTGCCTGCACATCAGGCATTTCCACCACTTCCTTCAGCGCAGCACGCGCCCTGGCCTGCCGGCGCAGGTAACGTGACTCGGCCCGCATCTGTTCCGAGACAGTGCGCGTCAGAATCGCAGCGAGGTACTCAACATGTCTGCTCAGATCGGGATAACGCCATGCCGGGCGTGCGAGCAGCTCGCCATCAAACGCCAGGTTCGAGACGACACCATCCGCATAAGTGGTATGCAACGGCGAGAACGACACATGATCACGCACGGCTTCCATCAGCGGCTGGGATACTGTGTCCAGAATCCTGTCGTAGGCGCGTCGCTCGCTGCTGTCCGCCGAAATCACTGCCGATACGGGCAGAATAATCGGCTCGGAGACCACACCGTCTCGCCGCAGCACATCGTTGATCAGAAAACGGTGCAGGCGCCCGTTACCGTCTGCCAGCGGATGAATGTAAACAAAACCGAAGGCCGTCACCGCGCTACGCATGACGGGAGATTGCCCCTGTGTTTTTGCGAGAAAGGCTCGCAACCCCGCCATCATCTCCGGTACGTCGCCGGCCACTGGTGCCACATAATGCACAACCTCCTGATAGGCAGATGTCTCGCCCACAAACACCGGGGACTGGCGGATACCAAACCGCGTCAGTGTTGTCTTGCCCAATATCTGCTGTTGAAGATCCGCCAGTTCAGCCTCGGACAGCGGGGACACCCCCTGCCCGGTGCGCCTTGCCATGACGTCGGCAAATCGCTGAATACGGGTTGCCTGACTCCCTTCGCCTTCAATCGCGAAGCTGGCCTTGCTTTCCCGCAGCGTCATCCAGGCAGCAGCGCGCAGCAGCAGGTCTTCGCCGAATTCTTCCCTCAAGCCCAGCAGCAACTGCCCGACATCCAGAGACATCGCCTGATCCACCCCCTCCGACCTGGCCACCATAGGGCAGAAGTGCCGGGTCCCCGGCAGGTTGTCATTGATGCGCCAGCGCCTGACCTTGACGATCTGATCCGTCGAGGCCGCCACCTGCTTGTCAGGATCAACGGCATCTACATAGCCGCCCGCCAGACGTTCGGGCACCTGCAACAGGTCTCCCGTCAACCACTCATAGAGGAAAGCCGCCCTGCGGGCATACTGGCCGGTGGGTTCACGCTCCACCCACGTTTGCACGGGTTGCGGCCCTGCCTGCACGAAAAGGCGTGCCAGGAACTCCAGGTGGACCACTTCATAACGCAGATGAAATTGCAGATGCGCGGCCAGCGTGGCCGCCGGCCGCATGACCTCTGGGTAGGTCTCAAGCCGGCGCGCATCCGAAATCTCCGTCGCGCGCCGCTTCCCTGACTGGCTGAGCACTAGCAGCGGGGCAACCGGGGCAATTTTATAGGTACTGGCCAACCAGGCCGCACCGAGGGCATCTACAGGCAGGTCGCTCATGAACTCGCTCTCCGGGAGGGGCAGGCCCTTTCAGAAACGCTGATTAGGGCCGCCGACGCTCAAAGAACGATCATAATACGAAAAAAACGATCATCGGCACGACAATTTCACCAAATTTGATCACGCCACATAGCCGATCCGGCAATTACTCACATCCAGTTACAAACACGGACTTAACACATTGATATATATAATATTTAACATAAAGCATGGATGGCTCTATGACGAATTCCATAGGTCCTGATTGTTAGCTGCTTCCATCGAAAGGCTGCGCCTGAACTGAGCTCGCGAAGCGCGAACGCTGGGCAGCTTGCGTCAAGATGCACTGCTCCTAGCCTATCAGCGCAGAAAAAGCAATCCTATTGCCCTATTCTCCCCCTACAAGGCAGGAACAATCGCGCTCTCGTGGATCGCGAGGCCGCTCCCGACTAGTGGGCCAACGCCCTTCTCCGTGCGAAAAATGGATTTCGACTGGCGAAGCCGCTCATCTGGAGGTGAGAAAGCATGAGCATTATGCGCAGCCTTGCATGTTGGCGTATCCTTACCGATAGGTACGTGCCGGCCATCTTGCGCCGGGCCAAACGCCCTGTACTTTCCCCAAGGGGTGCTGCACACGGCGCGTTCTGGCTAGCGTGGAAATGAAAATATCACCGTCTGTCGCCAAGAGCTGATGATGGCTGACGCGACGGTGCACGAGGCCCAGAGAGTGTTCACTACAAGAGATGCAGCGAGACTGTTCTCCAGCAAACGGCTCACGGAAGTAGCATCCGGAAATTTCGATTTTCTCTTGAAAGTTGCGACCCATTATAGAGGCGAGCTTCGAGAGGAATTTACTGCCGCCGAAGTATTTGAGCGCTCATATTCAGCCCTGTCAAAAGAATACAGAACTGAATATTTCTTTAAAAACATTGTCGCTGAGCGCTTACTTTTAGGGAGACACTCCCTCAACACAGCAACTGTACTACCAGAGTTCAGAGTTGGGCGGAGCAAGGCCGACTGCGTTATTTTAAACGGCAGCTCTACATGCTATGAAATAAAATCAGACTTCGACAACTTAGATCGACTCCCGGAGCAACTAGCCTCCTACAAAAAACTATTCGACAAAGTGTATGTTGTCGTAGGACAATCGCACTTATCCAAAGTTTCAAGATCTTGCGAGAGGGACGTGGGAATTCTGGAACTAACCCCCAGGAAAAACCTCCGCATAATCAGAGAAGCGACGATATCGACAGAGCCAGTAGATATCTCAATTCTGATGCGCTCACTTCGTGTAAATGAATATCGGGATATTGCATCGACACTCTCAGATCAAAAAATCGATTACCCAAACACAGAAATCTTTTCTGTATGCGAAAGTATTTTACAGAAAATACCCTCTTCTGATGTTAGAAGAGCTTTTTGCGCAACCCTTAAAAAAAGCAGAAAGATCGAAAAAGAATTTATTCTATCTCTCCCACGCTCACTGTTAATGGCCGGAATTTGGTTCAAACTGAGCACGGACCATCGGCGTAGCCTGGCAGAAAATCTAAATAAAACTTTTAGCAAGGATACCACATGTACTACCCAATATTACGGGGCAAACAGTTTGAACTGATAGCTCTGAGAGAGCTTGCAGAAACCATCTCTCCTGAGCTAATACGGCCTGTTATTGAGCCTGTACGGGGAAACTTAATCCCCCTGCACAAAACGATTGAAGTACTGAACACGTCCGGAATTAAGCCCCTTGTAATCATCAACCCAAGCATTGGGGACTTTTCTAAAAATGAAAAAAAGTTGATTGACATTTCAGGACATAGAGACTCTTTTATTCCTTGCATAAAAGCTAAAAGCATCGCAGATCTATCTCTACTATCGGATCTTGGATTCTCCCTATCTGACAGCGCCATCTTAATAGACGGCGGCATCGATAAAGCATTCGTGGAAGAGCTGAAATCTGCCTCTTGCGTCCTTGTTAACAAAGAGAAAATTCATCCCGGCGCGCTGTCGCTGTTGAAAAACGTTGTTTTATTTGGCGATTTCTTTGATAAAAAAATTCGAAATGCCGACTATTCGGAAAAATCATTTTACTCTTCATTACACACAGAATGGAAGTCCTACTCAAATGCCATCGGATTTGGCGATTACACAATATTAAGCGAGGAATATAGTGAAGCTGGCGGGCCGGCCTATGTGGTAACCATCCACCTAAGCTATATTAACCCATCTGAATTTGATGCCATGTACGTTCGTCATTTTTCATCTTTCAATGATGATTCACCCGCCAACCCAGGCGGCAAGTTCAAATCAGCGCTTGAAAAATTGTGGGATTTTTCCGTATCTCATCCTGGAATATTCAATCAAACCAAAGGCTTTCAAGAGCTTGTTTCGTTAAGAGGCAATCCGTTTCCCGGACTAGGCCAAGTCAAGAAATACTCAATAAAGCATCATATTGAAACTACATGCAACTTCGTCGGGGATGCATGATGCCTAGGTGCTGCGTCCAGTGTTTTCATGACTCCGTAATAGTTGCCAAAATAAACGCAGAGGGTGAAATAAGCCGATGCAGCTACTGTGGTACCAATCAAGTTTCCTGCATCGACCCCGCTGACTTAGCTGATAAGCTGGAACTATTCACTTACGGTTTGCGCGAGGATGAAAACGGACATTCATTTTCTGAAATTTTGAAATCGTATGGTGTTTTGAGTAAAAGAGTTCGTCAGACAGATATACTTGTTAACGATATTTTCGGAGATAGTATAGCAAACAGACTATTTTTATTTGATTTTGATGTTGCCAGCTATGCCGATGAATGGGAGGACTTCAAGCTTGAATTAAAGCATAAGAATCGTTTCTTCCCAAAGGCCACAATATATTCTTCCCTATTCAGAAGATTAACACCTGGTAGCAACGAAGGGGTATTGTTCCAACTTTTAGAACAGCTGAAAATCCCGGTTGACATGAAGGAAAGTTTCTTCAGGGCACGAATATCAGAAAAACATTTAGATGCCCGCCAGATGGGCTGTCCGCCACGCGAAATAGTGACCGGAGGACGGGCTAACCCACTGGGGATTCCATATCTATATGCAGCGGACAGTTTGATTACTTGCATAAGCGAGGTAAGACCGAGCAATTCAAGTGGAGTATATGTTGCACAAATGACTCCTGTACACGAACTGTCAGTACTTGACTTAACAACACCGAGAGAACACTGCTCCGCTTCAGCTTTCGGGGAAGAACAGCTATCAGCTGTACTGGGATTCCTTGGGTTACTTGAGCTCTTTTCCAACGAACTTTCTAAACCTATCAGACCTGAAAATAGCAACCTAGACTACATTCCCACGCAGTTTTTATGCGAATTCATTAAAAGCGAAGCAAAATTTGACGGAATTGTCTTCAACAGTTCCTTTGGCCAAGGGAAAAACTATGTCTTCTTCGATGGAGACTCGTTAGCTCCAGCCGCTCCAATAAAATATATCGTAAACAAGACAGTTCACGAGTACGAGCAGGTTTAATCGCGAACTGCATGGCATATCAAAAAAAGCCCGCTATCACGCGGGCTTTCGGATATTAGCTAAACGGGTGATCACTCCCACTCAATCGTCGCCGGCGGCTTCGACGACACATCGTAAGTCACCCGACTGATCCCCGGAATCTCATTGATAATCCGGCTCGACACTTTCTCCAGAAAGTCATACGGCAAATGCGCCCAGCGCGCCGTCATGAAGTCGATGGTTTCCACCGCACGCAACGCCACCACATATTCATACCGGCGGGCATCGCCCACCACGCCCACCGATTTCACTGGCAGGAACACGGTAAACGCCTGGCTGGTCTTGTGGTACAGACCGGCGGCATGCAGTTCGGTGATGAAGATATCGTCCGCCAGCCGCAGGGTGTCGGCGTATTCCTTTTTCACTTCGCCGAGGATCCGCACGCCCAGGCCGGGGCCGGGGAAGGGATGGCGGTAGACCATGTCGTAGGGCAGGCCCAGTTCCAGGCCGATTTTGCGCACTTCGTCCTTGAACAGTTCACGCAGGGGCTCGACCAGTTTGAGTTTCATGTGCTCGGGCAGGCCGCCCACGTTGTGGTGGGATTTGATCACGTGTGCCTTGCCGGTCTTGCTGGCGGCGGATTCGATTACGTCCGGGTAGATGGTGCCCTGGGCCAGCCAGTGGGCGTTTGCCAGTTTGGCGGCTTCGGCATCGAAGATGTCGATGAAGGTGTTGCCGATGATCTTGCGTTTCTGTTCCGGGTCGGCAACGCCGGCCAGTTTGCTCAGGAAGATGTCTTCAGCATCGACGCGAATGACTTTGACGCCCATGTTCTCGGCGAACATTTCCATCACCTGGTCACCTTCGCGGTGACGCAGCAGGCCGTTGTCCACGAACACGCAGGTGAGCTGTTCGCCGATGGCCTTGTGCAGCAGCGCGGCGACGACGGAGGAATCCACGCCGCCGGAGAGGCCGAGGATCACTTCTTCGTCGCGCACCAGTTCGCGGATCTGGGCGATGGCATCTTCGATGATGTTGTCCGGGGTCCAGAGTTTTTCGCACTGGCAGATATCACGTACGAAACGCTCCAGCAGGCGGCCGCCTTGCAGCGTGTGCGTCACTTCCGGGTGGAACTGCACGCCATAGAAGCGGCGTTCGTCGTCGGCCATGGCCGCGATCGGGCAGGAGTCGGTGCTGGCCGCAATGACGAAGCCACCGGGCACGCCGTCGACGCGGTCGCCGTGGCTCATCCAGACGTCGAGGAAATTGCGGGCGTCTTCTTCGTGATCGACGATGCCGTCAAGCAGGCTGTTGGGCTCGCGTTTTTCGACGCGGGCGTAGCCGAATTCGTGTTTTTCGCCGTTGATGACGGCGCCACCGAGTTGCGAGGCCATGGTCTGCATGCCGTAGCAGATGCCCAGCACCGGCACGCCGAGTTCGAACACGCGCTGCGGAGCGCGCGGGGTTTCGGTCATGGTCACGGTTTCCGGGCCACCGGAAAGAATCACGCCGGCCGGGTCGAAGGCGCGGATTTCCGCGTCATCCATATCAAAGGCCCGGATTTCGCAATAGACGCCGATCTCACGCACGCGGCGGGCGATCAGCTGGGTGTACTGCGAGCCGAAATCCAGAATCAGGATGCGCTGGGAATGAATGTCTTTCATGGTCTGCAATCCGCTGCGACGACGGGCGTCGTGTTCATCTCGGGTGCCCGGCGCTGGCCGGACGCGTTCACTGGCTTGTTTACCGTGGATCAGAAAGCAAAAACGGCCGGAGCCAGCCCGACCGATTTTGCCTTCGACCTGCCAGGGGCTAGGTACTGCTTCACCCCACCGGGTAGTTCGGTGCTTCCTTGGTGATGGTCACGTCATGGACGTGGGATTCCTTCATGCCGGCGCCGGTAATCTTCACGAACTGCGGTTTGGTGCGCATTTCGTCGATGTCGCGGCAACCGGTGTAGCCCATGGACGCCCGCAGGCCGCCCATCAGCTGGTGCACGATGTTGGTCATCGGGCCTTTGTAGGGCACGCGGCCTTCGATGCCTTCCGGCACCAGTTTTTCCACGCCGGCGGCCGCATCCTGGAAGTAGCGGTCGCTGGAGTTGGATTTGCCGGACATGGCGCCGAGCGAGCCCATGCCACGGTAGGCCTTGTAGTAACCGCCCTGGAACAGCTCCACTTCACCCGGCGCCTCTTCGGTGCCGGCCAGCAGGGAGCCGATCATGATGCAGCTTGCGCCGGCGGCGACGGCTTTCGAGACATCGCCGGAGAAACGGATGCCACCGTCGGAAATCAGCGGTACATCGTATTTTGCCAGCGCGTCGGCCACTTCGGAAACGGCCGTGATCTGCGGCACGCCAATGCCGGCGACGATGCGGGTCGTGCAGATGGAGCCGGGACCGATGCCGACTTTCACTGCGTCAGCGCCGGCTTCCACGAGTGCCACGGCCGCAGCAGCCGTAGCAATGTTGCCGCCCACCACTTGAATCTGCGGGAAGTGTTTCTTGATCCAGGCCACGCGCTCGATCACGCCACGGGAATGGCCGTGGGCGGTATCCACCACGATCACGTCCACACCGGCCTCTACCAGCGCTTCGACCCGCGCTTCGCTGTCGGCGCCGGTGCCCACCGCCGCGCCCACACGCAGACGGCCCTGGGAATCCTTGCAGGCATTCGGATAGTTGGTGGCTTTCTCGATATCCTTCACGGTGATCAGGCCGCGCAGGGCGCCGGCTTCGTTGACCACCAGGACTTTTTCGATGCGATGACGGTGCAGCAATTGCTGTACTTCATCGGCGCTGGCGCCTTCGCGCACGGTCACCAGGCGGTCCTTGCCGGTCATCACGGCCGCCACCGGCTGGTTGTATTCGGTCACGAAACGGGTGTCACGGCTGGTGACGATACCGACGACGTTGTCGCCTTCCACCACCGGCACACCGGAAATATTGTGCGACTGGGTGATGCGCAGCAGCTCGGCCACGGTGGTGTCCGAACTCACTGTGATCGGGTCTTTCACCACACCGCTCTCATACTTTTTCACCATGCGCACATGGCGCGCCTGGTCTTCCACTTCCATGTTCTTGTGCAGGATGCCGATGCCGCCTTCCTGGGCCATGCCGATGGCCAGGCGGTGTTCGGTGACGGTATCCATGGCAGCGGACACCAGCGGGATGTTGAGGCTGATCTCGCGGGTGAGGCGGGTCTTGAGACAGACATCCTTGGGCAGCACTTCGGAGTAGGCGGGTACCAGAAGAACGTCGTCGAATGTCAGTGCTTCTTGCACAATTCTGAGCATAAGGCACCGTAGCTAGTGGGCGAAAATTAAGCGGGCAATTATAGGGGTTGGCGGGTTGCGGGTAAATGTCAATCCACGGTTCGCGCGCGCCGTGCCGGAAGCAGGTAGACTCTGCCACCATGAGCATTGACCCCGATATCCTCGCTGGCCACCCCACGGCGGAACGGCGTGTCTACACCGTCAGCCGCCTGAATCTGGAGGCCCAGGGCCTGCTGGAAGGCAGTTTCCCGCTGATCTGGCTGGAGGCAGAGCTGTCCAATCTGTCGCGCCCGGCGTCCGGCCACCTGTACTTCAGTCTCAAGGACGATCGCGCCCAGGTGACGGCGGCCATGTTCCGCAATCGCAACCAGATGTTGCGGTTTACCCCCCGCAACGGCCAGCAGGTGCTGGTGCGCGCGCGGATCACGCTGTATGTGCCGCGCGGCAGCTTCCAGCTGGTGGTGGAGCACATGGAGGAAGCCGGTGAAGGCCGGCTGCGCCAGCAGTTCGAGGCATTGAAGGAAAAACTGCGCGCCGAGGGGCTGTTCGAGAGTGACCGCAAGCGCCTGCTGCCGGCGCTGCCACGCCAGATCGGCGTGATCACCTCGCCCAGCGGTGCGGTGATCCGCGACATTCTGCACGTGCTCAAACGCCGCTGCCCGCAGATTCCGGTGCTGATCTACCCTGCCGCCGTACAGGGCCGGGAAGCGCCTGGCCAGTTGCGTGCCGCGCTGGCGCTGGCCAATGCGCGCCAGGAGTGCGACGTGCTGATCCTGGCCCGGGGTGGCGGTTCGCTGGAAGATCTGTGGGCTTTCAATGATGAGCAACTGGCGCGGGACGTGGCCGCCAGCGGCATTCCGGTGGTCTCGGCGGTGGGCCACGAGGTGGACACCGGCCTGACCGATTTCGCCGCCGATGTGCGCGCGCCGACGCCATCCGCGGCTGCCGAACTGGTCGGCCCGGACCTGTCCCTGTTCACGGACCGCCTGAAGGTGGCGCAGCGCCGGCTGGCGCGGCAGGTACAGCGGCATCTGCTGCAACAGGCAGAGCGCCTGAATGCGCTGCGCCGGCGGCTGCGCCACCCGCGTGAGCGGCTGGAGCAGCACGCCCAGCAACTGGATGAGCTGGACGCCCGGCTGCAACGGCAGATACGCCATCAACTGGCGCTGGCAGGCCAGCAGGTACACCAGTTGTCGCGCCGGTTGCAGGCGCAGAACCCCTCCGCATTGCTGGCCCGCCGCCAGCAGCAACTGACCACGCTGGCCCGGCGGCTGGTGCTGCCGGTGCCCCGGCAGGTGAAGCAGGCCCAGCGCGACCTGGTCCAGCTTGGCCAGCGACTGCACACCGCCAGCCCGCTGGCCACGCTCGGACGCGGCTACAGCATCAGTTTCGTCGGCGACACGGCGCTGCGCTCTGTGGCAACCGCCCAACCCGGCGACCGGTTACGCACCCGGCTGGCCGATGGTGAGGTGGAATCCGAAGTGCTGGCGGTTCATCCCGGGCCGGATTCGCCCTGAAGCGCCACCTACTTTGGTGGGGCGGTAGGGCGGGTAGAGCCAAAGGCGAAACCCACCGGGTCCATGTAGCGCACTGCTCTCACAAAACCATCGAAACTACCTGCCTCCATATAGCGCACTGCTCGCACAAAACCATCGAAACGACCTGGCTCCATGCACCACACTGCTCGCACAAAACCATCGAAATGACCTACCTCCCAAGCTGGGTGATTTCGATGACTTTGCGGGAGTGAATAACGGGCATGGACCCGTTGGGTTTCGCCTTTGGCTCTACCCACCCTACCCCCCCAATGGGCTGCCTGGGAGATAACGGGCCACCATGTACAGCAGCTTGCGGCGCTGGAAGGGTTTGGCCAGGTAATCGTCCATGCCGACGGCCAGGCAGCGTTCCCGCTCGCCGGAGAGGGCGTTGGCGGTCAGGGCGATCACCGGTGTGCGGCGGCGGCCGGTCTTGCGTTCGCGGCTGCGCAGTTGCCGGGTGGCCTCCAGGCCATCAAGCACCGGCATCTGGATATCCATCAGCACGCAGTCGAACTCTTCCTGCTCCAGCAGTGCCAGTGCCTGTTCACCGTTCTCGGCGGTCACGGTATCCAGCCCGGTGCCGCTGAGCATGCGCTGCGCCACCATGCGATTGACCGCGTTGTCTTCCACCAGCAGGACACGGCCGCTGAGGTCCAGTACCCGCTCTTCGCTCCCGCTACCGGCGCGCGCCAGCGCCCGGGGGCGGCTGTCGACCAAGAAGGTGGCCGTGAAACAGGTGCCCTCCCCCGGCGCCGAGTCGACTTCCAGCCGGCCGCCGAGCATGGTGCACAGCCGCCGGGAGATGGCCAGCCCGAGGCCGGCACCGCCGTAGCGGCGCGAAGTGGAAGAATCCACTTGCGAGAACGCGTCGAACAGACCCTCAAGCTTGTCGCGGGCGATGCCGATGCCGGTGTCGCTCACTGACAGGAACAGCTCCACGCGGCTGCTGCCCGGTACCGGCTCACACCCGGCGCGCACCGTGACGCTGCCCTGGTCGGTGAATTTGATCGCGTTGGCGACCAGGTTGCTGAGCACCTGACGCATGCGGGTCGGGTCGGAGCGCACTTCCACATTGGCCAGCGAATCGATGCCGTCCAGTGCCAGCACCAGCCCTTTCTGCTCGGCCAGATAACGGAAGTTGGCGATGCAGTTGCGCACCAGCTCTTCCGGGGCAAAGAACAACTGCTCGATGTCCATGCGGCCGGATTCGATACGCGAGAAATCGAGGATGTCATTGATCACTTCGAGCAGATGGTTGGTGGATTCCACCGCCGCCGAGGCGTATTCCTGCTGTTCCCGGCTGAGCGCGGTGGTCTCCATCAATTGCAGCATGCCAAGCACGCCGTTCATGGGCGTGCGCAGTTCGTGGCTCATCATGGCCAGAAAGCCGCTCTTGGCCTGGCTGGCAGACTCCGCCCGCTGGCGGGCCTCGCGCAATTCATCCATGGCCGCATCCTGCTCGCGCCGGGCGCGCTCCAGGGCGGCGGCCAGTTCGTTGATGTCGTTCTGCAGGCCGGCCAGTTCTCCCTGCAGCGGGCTGGCGCCGCGCACGTGGTACCCGCCGCCACGGATCACCCGCACCAGCCGCGACAACCGGTTGATGGGCACCGAAATGGTGCGAGCCAGCCGCGCGGCGATCCACAGCGCCACGATCACCGCCGCCACGGCCGGCGCCAGGCTGGCCAGCAGGATTTCCCGCTGACGGGCCGCCACAGACGCGTTCGAGAGGCCCAGGCTGACTTCGCCAATCACTTCCGGGCGTGCCGGCGGCACCGGGATCGCGTCGCTGAACTCGGGCGTAAAGAACAGTGGCTGGCGATAGATGCGGGCCCGGTAGGTGCGCAGTGATTCCTGCCGCTCTTCCGGCTGCGTCACGGCATCGTCGGTCCCCTGATAAAGCAGCACCTGGCCGTCGGTATCGGTGTACAGCACGTAGCGGACTTCCGGGTCCTGCAACGCCAGCCGCGCCTGTTGACGCAGATCTTCATAGTTGCCGGACAACACGCCGTATTCGGACGAGGACGCCAGATGTCGCACGATGAAGCGGCCTTTACCGTCGAGCTCGGCTGCCGCATCACCGAAGCGCTGCCAGGTCAGCAGGCCCAGCAGCAACACCAGCAGGATCAGGGCGGGCAGGATGCCCAGCACCTGGAGTTGCTGTTGCAGAGAGCGCATGGGTTTCACTCGCCGGCCTCCAGTTGCTGCCGCAGGGTCTGTTCATTGAGTACCGGCACGCCATAGGAACGCGCTACATGCTGGTTCACCTGAACGGAAAACGCGGTAGCGAAGTCCGGCGGCGGCAGCCGGCCACGGTCCTCGTAGTCCGCCACGGCGCGAGCAGCCTGTTGCACCATGTCTTCACCGGAGGTGAAGGTGGTGGCGACACTGCCGGCCTGCACGAACAGTTCGTCCGGACCGATGACAGGCTTGTTCTGGCGGTAACTGGTCAGCAGGATCAGCCGCGCCGTGCTGGCGGTGTACAGCTGCGCATCGTTCACCGCGAGCAGCACGTCCACCTGCGACAACAGGCGAGGCAACTCCCGTGCCAGCGCATTACTGTCCGCCACTTCACTGTGTATCAGGGTAATCTCGCGGCGCTCGGCATACGGGCCCAGCAGCCCGGCAACCCAGGCACTCCCGGGGCTGGTCAGCACACCGACCCGGTAGGCGCCGGGAAACAGCAGGCGCGCCAGGCGCAGTTGCCGGATCGGATCGGTTTCACTGAAGAAGGCGCTGCAGCCACAGCCGGCGGTGAACGCTTCCAGCGCCACGTCGCGGCTGACAAACAGGCCCAGCACGGGCCGGCGCAGGGTCAGGGCGTCGCGGAAGGCACTGTCACCCAGCGCCAGGGTGAGGTCCGCCTTGCGCGGCTCGACCCAGCTGATGCCGTCCGCGGACAGCCGCGCCAGTTCCTCATCGAGCGCGACACTGAAGCGCTCCCGGAAGCTGTCCGAGGCCCCCGTAAGCGCCAGTTTCACACCGGCCGCGCCAACCCCCTGCGCCGCCAGGCACAGTAGCAGGACAACCAGCGCGGGCCACCAGGGCTTCATGACGATACCTGTCAGAAGTTTAGCGCCACGGCAAACCAGTAACGGCTGTTGTCGCGGTAGAGGTTCTCGTCAAAGACGACGGGATCACCCGAGAGGTTATGTTCAATCATGGCGCGCAGCTCCAGTTCCGTTGGGCCGAGATGATAGCGTTTGGCCAGTTGTGCGGTGGCCTGTTCGTAGCGGTAGTCGTTGTAATCTTTAGCCAGATAGTAGGCCGAGGAGAACAACCAGCCATCAGCAAAATCGTAACGCCACAGCAGGCTGCCACTGTTACGTGCAATCAGGCGGCGTTCGAACCCGGTGCTCGCCTCGGTCAGCACCCGGGCCGCAGTGAGGCGCAGCAGATGCCGCCGGTGCGGCCACCAGGCGAGCTGGGTTTCCCAGCCCCGGTGATCCACTTTATCGGCATTACCGGCCTCGAACTGAAACGGATTCACGGGACGGCTGATCAGATCAGTGAGGTGCTCGTTGAAGAAGCGTACATCAATCTCGAACTGCCCCATGCGACCGAAATAACCCAGTTCGCGTGAGCGGATGCGCTCGGATTTCAGCTTGCCGTCGCTGCGCTGGGTCAGGAACAGTTCAGGCTGCGCCCAGCCGAGCAATGCGACGGCGTTCTGACGGTAGTCCGCCGGCAGGCGCTCCGGCTGGATGCTGCTGTCCGCCTGGTCCTCATAGATATCGACACTGCGCACCGCACGCGAATAAACCAGACGCACGCCATGGCCCGGCGCCGGGGTCCAGATCAGCGCGGCGCGCGGGCTGAATTCGCTGCCATTGATTTCGTCCCACTGATAAAACCCGCCCAGGTTGACGCGCACCGGGTCCAGCGGCATCAACTCCAGGTTGCTGAACAGCGCCTGGCTGTTGTTCTGGTGTGTACCACGGAGGAACACCTGGGACCGGGCACGATCCTGGCGCACGTTGGCACCACTGACCAGGCGCACGCGGCGGTGCAGTTGCAGGGTGTCCTCGATTTCCAGGTCGGCCCGCTGCTCTTCCACCTCCACCCCGAGCCCGTGGCAGAACGGCGAAGCACCGCTGCCGGCGAGTATGCCGTAGCGGTTGATGACGGCCGGGTCGGAGGGAAAAGCCGCCAGGGTCGCGTCCAGATCCCGGTTGTTGGCTTCATACAGATCACGCAGCTCGCGACTGTAGAACACGCCGCCGCCCGGACCGGGCAGGCCGGTCAGCGGGTCCAGCGTGCAGACACCCTGTGAGGTGCCGGCGCGCGTGTACTGGCCGTACGCCTGCACGCGCAGCTGATGCTGGTCGGACATTTCCCGCGACCAGCGCAGTTGCAGAAAGCCGGAGCGGTTGTCTTCCTCCGGCAGGCGGGTGTAGTCGACAAAGGTCAACAGCCCGGCATCCACTGGCCGCTGCAACGCGGTGCGGGCGCCTCCGGCAAACACTTCCAGCGTGTCGCGCAGATTCAGGTGGTGGGCCAGGCGCAGGTTGAACGTGTGGACGTCCCTGGCGTCCCGCAGGGGGTGGCCGAGATAGAGGATGTCGTCATCATAGCCCTCGTCGGCACGGCGCGCGGCGGTCAGGCGCAGGCCGCCGCCGGACCAGCGCCGGCCATCGGTCAGGCGCACATCGCGCACGCCATTGTTGCCCCCCCGGGCACTCACCGTGGTGCCGATCACGTCTTCCGGGTGGCGGCTGATGATGTTGATGATGCCGGTGAAGGCGTTGGCACCGTAGGCGGCAGCATTGGGGCCACGGGTGACTTCGATGCGCTCGATGTCCTCGACTTCCAGCGGGATATCGTTCCACAGCACCCGCGACAGGCCGGGCTGGTACACCGAGCGGCCATCCACCAGCACCAGCATGCGGCGGGTATCACGGGCCTGGGTGGGATGGTAGGCCACGGTGGGGACGTTGCCGTCCACGTTCAGCGCCGCCATGCCGGGCACCAGGCGGAACAACTGATAGATTTCCCGCGCGCCGCTGGCCTCGATCAGGCTGCGGTCGATGACCGTGACGCTGGCGGGCACTTCCGACTGCGGCTGGCGCAGGCGCGCGGGGGTCAGCACCACCGGCATGCCGGAGGCTGATGCCCCGGCGGTTTCATGTTCACTGGCCGGCGGCCAATCCAGCGCGGCAACCGCGCCCTGGCTGGTGGCGGACATCACCAGCACAAGCAACAGGCTTCGCATGAGCTCCCCGATCAATCGTTATTTCGGGGCAGTGTACTCTCAGCGGGGTGCCGGCTATAGCGCCTTTTGGCGCGCCGCGCGATGAAACGGTCAGCGTTTCACGTGTTTCATCAACCGTTTCTTGCGGCGGATCTGGCGCTCGGTGAGGGTGTTTTTCTTGCCCTCATAGGGGTTCTCGCTGCTCTTGAACTCGACCCGCACCGGTGTACCTTCCAGTTTGAGTTGCTCGCGGAAACGGTTTTCCAGATAGCGTCGATACCCCGCCGGCACGGAGTCGGCCTTGCTGCCGTGGATGATGATGCGCGGCGGATTGCTGCCGCCAATGTGCGCGTAACGCAGCTTGATGCGGTTGCGGCCCACGATCGGCGGCTGATGGCGGGCGACGATGGCTTCCATCATTTGTGTCAGGTTGTTGGTGCTGACTTTCGGGAACGCCGACGCCCAGGCACGCTCGATCAGCGGGTACAGGTCGCCCACGCCGGTGCCGTGCAGCGCGGAAATGGTGTGCACGCGCATCCAGGGCGCGAATTCCAGCCGGCGGCCCAGTTCGGCCTTGACCTGTTCGCGGTGTTCCACCGACAGCCCATCCCACTTGTTCACCGCCATCACCACCGAACGGCCGGCTTCGATGATATAGCCCAGCAGGTGCAGATCCTGTTCGGTCAGGCCTTCGCGTGCGTCGATCACGATGACCACCACGTGGGCATCGTCGATCGCCTGCATGGCCTTGATCACGGAGAATTTTTCCACCGCCTCAAACACCTTGCCGCGCCGGCGGATACCGGCGGTGTCCAGCAACGTGTAGCGTTTGCCGTGGCGTTCGTAGGGGATCTCGATGGTGTCACGGGTGGTGCCGGCCATGTCGTAGACCACCACGCGCTCTTCACCGAGCAGGCGGTTCACCAGGGTGGACTTGCCCACGTTCGGGCGGCCCAGCACCGCGACCTTGATGCCGGAGTCGGCGGCCTGCTCTTCGGCATCGACTTCCGGCGGCAACGGGAAGGGTGCCAGCACGTTGTCCAGCATGCGCCGCACACCGCGGCCGTGTACGGCGGCAATGGCGTGCACCTCGCCCAGGCCCAGGGCGTAGAACTCGGCCATGGCGGAGTCTTCATCCAGGCCGTCGGTCTTGTTCACCACCAGGTGCACGGGCTTGTTCAGGGTGCGCATCAGTTGCGCCAGTTGCTGGTCCGCGATGGTCAGCCCGGCGCGGCCGTCTACCAGGAACAGCACCGCGTCGGCTTCTGCCAGCGCCAGCCGCGCCTGCTCGGTGGTCGGCTCAGCCACGCCTTCCAGGCCCTCGCCGATACCGCCGGTGTCGATCACCACATAGGGACGCTCAGCGCCGCGCCCGATGCCGTATTTACGGTCGCGGGTCAGGCCGGGCATGTCCGCCACCAGCGCATCGCGGGTGCGGGTCAGGCGATTGAACAGGGTGGACTTGCCCACGTTGGGACGGCCCACCAGGGCCAGCACGGGTTTCATGGAGACTCGGTCACTCAGATAGCAGGACACCCGCCTGCGCGGGTGTCACTCGTTAAACAACAGGCGGTGGCCACGGCCGCCGCCAGGGTGTGATGTCAGCGATCTTCCAGCACGTAGGCCGCCAGCCGGCCACGCCGACCATAGACGTACAGCACATCATCACGAACCACCGGCGCGGCAGCAAACCCCTTCCGGTGGTGTCGGGCGCGGGCAGTGATCCGGCCACTGGCGGCGTCGATCCAGTGCAGATAGCCCTCGGCATCACCCACTACGACCTGGCCACGCTGCACGGCCACGCCGGTCAGGCCACGGCCGTAGAGCAGGTCCAGCTTCCACAGGGTGTTGCCGGTGCGCTGGTCGATGGCCCAGACGTGGCCGGTACTGTCGGCCACGAACAGGCTGCCCAGCGCGCTGGCCAGCTGCGTGGACGTGGACATGTCCTTGGTCCAGTAGGGCCGGCCGCCCTCCTGGTCGAGCACCGCGACACTGCCCTGGAAGGTGGCGGAAAACACGCCGCCGCCCTCGACGATCAGGTTGTTGCTGATATCCACCAGCCGCTCCAGTTCGGAACGGCCGGTCGGCTCGGCCACGCGGCGTTCCCACACCGGGATGCCGTTCTCGACATCCAGGGCGGCTACCTTGCCGTTGGCAAACGCCACATAGACCCGGTCCCCGACGATGGTCGGCGTCGCCGCGCCACGCAGGATCAGGATCGGCACCGGGTTGTCGAAGCGCCAGCGCTCTTCGCCGGTTTCACTGTCCAGTGCGATCACCTGGCCGTCCAGTGTCTGTACCACCGCCAGCGAGGCGTTCATGGCTGCCGGCGACAGCACTTCGCTGCTCAGGCGGGTGCGCCAGAGTTCGCTGCCGTCATCTTCCGACAGGGCGACCACATCCCCTTCGCGGGTACCGTAGACCACCTTGCCATAGCCGGCGTACAGGCCGCCGCTGATGCGGTCGTCGGTCCGCGCGCGCCACAGGCGCTTGCCGCGCTCCAGCTCGTGTGCCTCCACCAGCCCTTCCAGGTCGGCAGCGTACACAGCCCGATGGGTCACCGCCGGCTGCAGGCGCAGCCAGGCCTTGTCGATGCCTTCGCCAATGCCGGCGGACCAGGCCCGGTCTACCTTGAACTCGCGCTCGAAATCCGGCAGCGGATTCGGCTCAATGGCGTTCGGGTTGCTGCTGCACCCCGCCAGCGCCAGCGCGGCGGCGGCCAGCAGGGCCAGACTGTTGCGTTTCGACCTCAGGTTCACCAATGCGTACACCTTTGCTCTGCGCGGCCCGGTGGCCGGTCAGGATTACCCGGCTCAGGACGCCGGGGCGATATCTTCCAGTTTCATGCGCACCCGCTCGCGGGCACTGTCGCCGGCGGGCAGGCTTTCGATGGCGCTGTCATAGGCACCGCGCGCATCCTCGACACGGCCCGCCAGACGCAGCGCATCACCGCGCACTTCGGCCGCCTGGCCGGCCCAGGCTTCCGGGAACGTGCCGTCCAGTTGCTTGAGTGCGCCGTCGGTATCACCGGCCTGCACCAGCACCCGGGCCAGACGCACCCGTGCGGTGTAGACCAGCGCATCATTGTGGCCGGCGCTGATCACGTCGTTCAGTACCGCACCGGCTTTCTCGTAATCGCCTTGCGTCACGGCCACGCGGGCCAGTGTCAGGCCGGCGTGGCCGGCGTAGGCGCTGCGCGGGTACTCCTCGCGCAGGGTGTTGGCGTGCTGCTCCGCTTCGGCCAGCTGGGCCGGCTCGTTGCCACCGCCCAGGGCAGCCATCATCTGCTCGTACACGGCGGAGGCGGCTTCGGCGTTGGCCGTGCGGCTGCCGGTCCACTGCCGCCAGCCGATCACCACCGCCAGCGCGACCACCACGGAAATGATCAGCGAGCGGCCGTTTTTCTCCCACCAGCCACGCAGCGCTTCGACTTGTTCTTCTTCAGAGTTGTACACCGGTTGTTCTCCTCGATTGTGTCGACAGAAGCGGCCCTCACCGCTTCTCCCTTCCCTTGCATTGTCCTGTTTTACGGCAGCAGCCCGGCCAGGGTCTGCGCCAGCGCGTCGCGCGCCACCTGTCGCTGCTCGCCATCCTGCCGCAGCGGCTTGACGGTGACCAGCCCGGCGTTGAGTTCGTCCTCGCCCAGCAGCAGCGCAAACCAGGCACCGCTGCGGTCGGCCTTTCTCATCTGGCTCTTGAAACTGCCGCCACCGCAGTGGCATTGCACCCGGCGGCCCGGCAGCGCATCACGCAATTGCTCGGCCAGCGTCAGGGCCGCACCGGCCTCCGAGGAGACAATATAGAGTTCGGCATCCGGCCGCAGTTCCGGCCGGCGCTGTTCCAGCAGCAGAATCAGCCGCTCGATACCCATGGCGAAGCCCACGGCCGGGGTCGGCTTGCCGCCGAGCTGCTCGACCAGCCCGTCGTAACGGCCCCCGGCACAGACAGTACCCTGGGCACCGAGAGCATCGGTGATCCACTCGAACACCGTCTTGCCGTAGTAATCCAGGCCCCGCACCAGACGCGGGTTCAGGGTGTATGCGACCCCGTTGGCCTGGAGCAGCGCGCACAGCTCGTCGAAGTGACGGCGGGCTTCCTCACCCAGGTAATCGGCCAGTTGTGGCGCGCCGACGAGCACTTCGCGTGTGCCGGCGTCCTTGCTGTCGAGCACACGCAACGGGTTACGCGCCAGCCGGCGGCGGCTGTCGTCGTCCAGCCGGTCTTCGTGGGCCGTGAGGTAAGCCACCAGCGCATCGCGATAACGTGCGCGGTCGTCGGCGTCACCCAGGCTGTTCAGCTCCAGCGTGACCTGATCCGCCAGCCCCAGCTCACGCCACAGGCGCGCGGTCATGATGATCAGCTCGGCGTCGATGTCCGGGCCGGTCATGCCAAAGGTTTCCACGCCAATCTGGTGGAACTGGCGGTAACGGCCTGCCTGCGGACGCTCGTAGCGGAACATCGGCCCGCGGTACCAGAGCCGCTGGGTCTGGTTGTACAACAGACCATGTTCTTCAGCCGCACGCACGCAACCGGCGGTCCCTTCCGGACGCAGGGTGACGGAATCGCCGCTGCGGTCCTCGAAGGTGTACATCTCTTTTTCGACGATGTCCGTGACTTCGCCGATGGAGCGCTTGAACAGCTCAGTACGCTCCAGCACCGGCATGCGGATCTCGCTGTAGCCATAGGCATCCAGCACCCGGCCGACACGCGTCTCCAGGTACTGCCACAACGGGGTCTGCGCCGGGAGGATGTCGTTCATGCCCCGGATCGAGGTGACTTTCTTGCTCACGAAAACTCCTGGCTAAAACAGGCGGCCCGGGGCGCGCCGTCTTACCAGCACGCCCCGGGCCGCGATCAGTCAGCTTTGCTGGCTGCGTAGAATAACACCGGCCTGTTCGTCTTCCCGCATGCGGCGCACTTTCTCACGCACCATGCGCTCCAGCTCCTCGACCAAATCCTCTTTGAGGATGTGGTGGCTCTTCTCGCCATCCACATAGGAGAGGTTGTTGGGGGTGCCGCCGGTGAGGCCGACATCCACCTCACGCGCCTCGCCGGGGCCGTTGACCAGGCAGCCGATCACTGCCAGGTCCACGGATTCATTGATATCTTCCAGCCGCGCTTCCAGCGCGTTGACCGTGGAGATCACATCGAAATTCTGCCGCGAGCAGCTCGGGCAGGCGATGATGTTCACGCCTTTCTTGCGCAGGTTGAGGCTCTTGAGGATATCGAAGCCGACGCGGATTTCCTCGACCGGGTCCGCCGCCAGGGAAATACGGATGGTATCGCCAATGCCTTCCATCAGCAGCATGCCCAGCGCCACAGATGATTTCACCGTGCCAGAGCGGAACACACCCGCCTCGGTCACGCCCAGGTGCAGCGGCTGCTCCATCAGCGCGGACAGCTTGCGGTAGGCCTGCACGGTCATGAACACATTGGAGGCTTTGACGCTGACCTTGAAATCGTGAAAGTCGTGGCCGGTGAGAATGTCCGCATGACGCATGGCGGACTCCACCAGCGCATCGGAACAGGGCTCACCGTACTTGCGTTGCAACTCCTTCTCCAGCGAACCGGCGTTGACGCCGATGCGGATCGGGATGCCGTGGTCGCGGGCCGACTGGATCACCGCGCGCACACGGTCCTCGCGGCCGATATTGCCGGGGTTGATGCGCAGGCAGTCGGCGCCTTCGTCGGCCACTTTCAGGGCAATCTTGTAGTCGTAGTGGATATCCGCCACCAGCGGCACGTTCACCTGCTTGCGAATCCTGCCGAACGCCTCGGCGGCGTCCATGCTCGGCACGGACACGCGCACGATGTCGGCGCCAACCTCTTCCAGGCGGCGAATCTGCGCTACGGTGGCCTCGACGTCGCAGGTCTCGGTGTTGGTCATGCTCTGCACGCTGATCGGTGCATCGCCACCCACCGGTACCTTGCCCACCATAATCTGCCGCGTCTTGCGGCGCTGGATATCAATCTCGGGCTGCATGTCCACTTGGGGTTCTCCAGAAAACGGTTACGGCGCGCTTACGGCACGGTAATGCGGATCACCCGGCCCGGCGCGGCCGTTGGCAGACTCTGTGTCTCACCATTGAATTGCAGAACGGTGACAGCAGCAGCGTTGCCCAGTGTCACACGAAACGGGGCCTCGCCTTCCAGCGCGAGCTGACTGCCCGAGCGCTGTTGGCCCTGATAGATTTCTTCGCCTGCGGCATCGGTCACCTGCACCCAGCAGTTGCCGCCGAAGGACACCTGCAACACGTCCAGCGGCGCCGGTTCGTTCATCGCCAGTTCGGTCGGGCCGGCAGGCGGCGCGCCCACGGTCGGCGCATCCGGCGCAGAAACGCCCGGTGCCCCCGTGTCGCTTTCCTCGGGCAACGCCTCACTGGGCGCCTCCACATTCACGGGCTCCTGTGGCAGGGACGCCGGTGACGCAGCGTCCTCTTCATCGGCACTGCCGGGCAGCGAAGGCAAGGTCGCCTGCGGCGCCGACAGCCCCGGCAAATCGTCCGGCAGGCCCATGCCCCGCGTGCCCCACCAGCCCAGGCCAATGACCACCGCCACGGCGATGACCACCGCCGGCCACAGCCAGCCGGGGCCACGTTCGCGTATTACCATATGCACCGGCGAGACCAGCTTGTCATCGCCACGATCCTGCACCAACGTCTGGAAATCACGCACCAGATCTTCCGCCGGCAGGCCCAGCAGGCGCGCGTAGTTGCGCACATAGCCTTTGACGAAGGCGGCTTGCGGCAGACGCTCGTAGTCGTCCGACTCCAGCGCCTTGAGATAGGTCATCGACAGGTGCAACCGGGCAGACACGTCCTGTTCACTGAGGTTCTGTCGCTTGCGCTCTGTCCGCAGACGCGCGCCCGGCAGATTGGGCTGCTGCTCTGTCATCCTGCACTCCCGCTGGCTGCCCCACTGCGCCAGGTGCGCCAGGCCTCCAGTTCCGATGAATTGGGGTACAACTCCCGCAACGCCAGTTCATAACTGGACTGCTTGTCATAGTCGCCATTGGCGGCGGCGATGCGAATCCCCAGCCACAACCCCTGGGCTGTCTGCGGGTTGGCCACCGACGCGTACTGGTCATGGTAGCGCCCGGCCACACGCGGCCGGCCTTCTTCCATATAGATGCCGGCCAGTTCCAGCAGGCTGGCGCGGGGATCGTTGACCAGCCTCAGCGAACGGTTGAAGTTCTCGATCGCCTTGTCGCGTTCGCCCAGCGCCAGATAGCTGCGCCCGAGGTTCTCGAACGCCGGCCCACGGCCACTGTAGCCGGGATCATTGGCAACCCGCTCGAACTCACGCACAGCGGCCTGATAATCGCCCTTCTGGTACAGCAGGATGCCGTAATTGTTGCGCGCCGGCGCATAACTGCTGTCCGCCCGCAGGGCCTTGCGGTAGTGGTACTCCTCGCGGGTGCGGTCACCTTCGTATTTGTACAGCAGCGCCATGGCGTTGTGCGCCAGGGCACTGTTGTCATCCAGTTCTATGGCGCGGGAAAGGTGCTGGCGGGCTTCCACCGGCTTGCCCATCTGCAGGTATTCCATGCCGGCGGCGACGCGGTTCTGCACCGCTTCATGCACCTTGATTTCCGGGCCGCTGCGGGCCACGACACAACCGTTCAGCAGCAGCACGGAGGCCACTACCGTCGCGATCAGGGGGGCAATCCGGGTGAACCATGACACCTGTTGCCGGATCCTGTGAGTCATTATCACGCTCGCGTCAGGTCACTACTGTTGTGGTGCGTTGTGCGCATCCCCTGCGCCGGTACGCAGGAAAACCGTCTGCTGCCAGCGCTCGGCGCGCCGGGTCCGGTCCATGACCTCACCCACCAGCTGCCCGCAGGCGGCGTCGATATCGTCGCCCCGCGTCGTGCGAATGGTGGTCATCAGGCCATTGTCATTCAGGTACTTATGGAACGCCAGCACGTCCGGCTTGGCGGGACGCTCGTAGCCGGAATGCGGGAACGGATTGAACGGAATCAGGTTCAGCTTGATCGGCATGCGGTTGCGCAGCAGCTTCACCAGTTGCCGGGCGTGCTCGGGCTGGTCGTTGACGCCCTTGAGCATCACGTATTCCATGGTGATGGACTTGTGCCGGTGTTCGACGCCATCGCTGTAGCGCTGGCAGGCGGCCAGCAACTCTTCCAGCGGATATTTGCGGTTCAGCGGCACCAGCACATCGCGCAGCGCATCGTTCGGCGCGTGCAGGGAAATCGCCAGGGACACGTCCAGGTCCTGGCTCAGACGGTCGATCATCGGCACCACGCCAGAGGTGGAGAGCGTAATGCGACGCTTGGAAATCCCGTAGCCGAGGTCGTCCTTCATGATGCGCATGGCGCGCACCACATTGTCATAATTCAGCAACGGCTCGCCCATGCCCATCATGACCACGTTGGTCACCGGGTGCTCACCGAGATTGCGGCGCGGGCCGAAGGTTTTGCTGGCCAGCCAGACCTGGCCGATGATTTCCGCGCTGGACAGGTCGCGCTGGAAACCCTGTTTGCCGGTGGAACAAAAGCTGCAATCCACCGAACAACCGACTTGCGAGGACACGCAAAGGGTGCCACGGCGGCCATCGGGGATGAACACGGTTTCCACCGCGCCACCGCCGTCCACCTGCAACACCCATTTGCGCGTGCCGTCACGGGAGATGTTTTCCTGCAGCACGATCGGTGCACGAATCTCCGCCACCTCGGCCAGCTTGGCCCGGAAGGCCTTGCCGAGGTCGGTCATCTGCTCGAAATCATCCACCTGATGATGGTGAATCCATTTCAGCAACTGCTGGGCACGGAACTTCTTCTCGCCGATATCAAGGCAGAACGCCTCCATCTCGGCATAGGAGAAACCCAGCAGGTTGACCTTGGCCTGTTCAGTCATGACGGCTCCCGGAAGGCTCAGCGAATACGGTCGCAGAGCTCTTCCTCTTTAAAGAAGTAGCTGATCTCGCGCGCTGCGGAAGTAGCGGAATCGGAACCGTGCACCGCGTTTTCGTCGATGCTTTGAGCGAAATCGGCGCGGATAGTGCCCGCAGCAGCGTCTTTCGGGTTGGTGGCACCCATCAGATCGCGGTTCTGGGCCACGGCGTTCTCGCCTTCCAGCACCTGCACTACCACCGGGCCACTGGTCATGAAGGCCACCAGGTCACCGAAGAAGGGGCGCTCTTTGTGCTCGGCGTAGAAGCCTTCAGCCTGTTCGCGGCTCAGTTGCACCATTTTCATGGCAACCAGACGCAGACCGGCGTTCTCAAAGCGGGATTCGATCTGGCCGATGACATTCTTGGCCACGGCATCGGGCTTGATGATGGAAAGGGTACGCTCAACAGCCATCAGACACTTAACTCCGTCGGTACATATATGAATGGGCGAAATCGGTGCAACATCCCTGGTCGGGGCACCAGAACCGGCGGATTATACGCATCCGGGGTTAAATATGATACCGTTGCCGCCGCGCCAGGGGCGGCGCTTTCACCGGGGCAGGATGAACAGGGACGCTGCACGGGTGGCGAGTGAGCACCCACAAACATACACCCGGCGCGGCCCGTCTCTCCATCGCATCCCCGTCGCCTCCCCGTCGTGGCGATTTTCAATCATCCGGCGGTTATCGTATAATACCTGACCGTTTTACTCTGGTATTCGCCAGACGCCCACAAGGCGCCCGGCCCGACGACACAGGTCTATTGCTATGAGCAGCCAAGCGGAACTGGACAAGCTGATTCGCAGCGACTACGAAGCCGGCTTTGTCTCCGCCATCGAGTCCGACACCCTGCCCCCCGGCCTGAACGAGGACGTGGTGCGGTTCATCTCGCAGAAGAAAGGTGAACCCGAGTGGTTGCTTGAGTGGCGTCTGGAGGCCTACCGCAAGTGGCAAGCCATGCGCCTGCCGGCCTGGGCGCACATCAAGCACCCGCCGCTGGATTTCAATGAAGTGTCGTACTATTCGGCCCCGAAAAGCATGGCTGATGGCCCGAAAAGCCTGGACGAGGTCGATCCCGAACTGCTGCGCACCTATGAGAAGCTGGGTATCCCGCTGCATGAACAGGAGATGCTGGCCGGTGTCGCCGTGGACGCTGTGTTCGATTCCGTCTCGGTGGGCACCACCTTCCGCGCCAAGCTGCTGGAAGCCGGCGTGATCTTCTGCCCGATCTCCGAAGCGGTGCATGAATACCCTGAGCTGGTGAAGAAGTACCTTGGCAGCGTGGTGCCGCAAGGCGACAACTTCTATGCCGCGCTGAACTCCGCCGTGTTCTCCGATGGCTCGTTCGTCTATATCCCCAAGGGCGTGCGCTGCCCGATGGAGCTGTCCACCTACTTCCGCATCAACGAAGCCAAGACCGGCCAGTTCGAGCGCACCCTGATTGTGGCCGATGAAGGCAGCTACGTGAGCTACCTGGAAGGCTGCACCGCGCCGGTGCGCGACGAAAACCAGTTGCATGCCGCCGTGGTCGAGCTGGTGGCGCTGCCAGGTGCGCAGATCAAATACTCCACCGTACAAAACTGGTACCCCGGCGACGCCGAAGGCAAAGGTGGCATCTACAACTTCGTGACCAAGCGCGGCGTGTGTCACGACAACGCGAAAATCTCCTGGACGCAGGTAGAGACCGGCTCGGCCATCACCTGGAAATACCCGAGCGTGGTCCTGCGTGGCGACAACGCCGTCGGCGAGTTCTATTCCGTGGCGCTGACCCGCAATAAACAGCAGGCGGATACCGGCACCAAGATGATCCACCTGGGCAAGAACACCAGGAGCACCATCATCTCCAAGGGCATCTCTGCCGGTGGCAGCAGCAATGCCTATCGCGGCCTGGTGCGTATCAGCCCGCGGGCAGAAAACGCGCGCAATTTCACCCAGTGTGATTCGCTGCTGCTGGGCGACCAGTGCGGCGCACACACCTTCCCCTACATCGAAAGCCGCAACCCGTCAGCCATGGTGGAGCACGAGGCCACCACCTCGAAAGTGTCCGATGATCAACTGTTCCTGTGCCGCAGCCGTGGCATCGACCCGGAGAAAGCCGTGTCGATGATCGTCAACGGTTTCTGCAAGGAAGTGTTCAAGGAGCTGCCGATGGAATTCGCCGTGGAAGCCGGCAAGCTGCTGGAAGTCAGTCTCGAGGGCGCGGTGGGCTGACCCCGCCCCATCGCTACCCGCTAAAGAAGATCGCAACAGGATTACACACCAATGCTGGACATCAGGAATCTGCGCGCCACCGTGGCGGGCGAGGAAATTCTCAAAGGCCTGAACCTGAGCGTGAAGCCGGGCGAAGTGCACGCCATCATGGGCCCCAACGGGTCCGGCAAGAGCACATTGACCAACGTGCTCTCCGGCCGTGACGGCTATGCCATCACCGGTGGCGAAGCGCTGTTCGAAGGCCGCGACCTGGCGGAACTGGAACCGGAAGAGCGCGCCCACGCCGGCCTGTTCCTGGCGTTCCAGTATCCGGTGGAAATTCCCGGCGTCAGCAATCTGGAATTCCTGAAAGCCTCGCTGGAAGCCACCCGCAAGGCCCAGGGCAAAGAGCCGTGGGACGCGGTCACGCTGCTGCGGCATGCGCGCGAGACCTGCAAGCAGGTGGACCTGGACCCGCAGTTTCTCAAGCGCGGCGTCAACGAAGGCTTCTCCGGTGGCGAGAAGAAGCGCAACGAAATCATGCAGATGTTGCTGCTGCAACCGAAGCTGGCGCTGCTGGATGAAACCGACTCCGGCCTCGACATCGACGCCCTGCAGGTGGTCGCGCGCGGCGTGAACTCGCTGCGCAGCCCGGAGCGCGCGATCGTGCTGGTCACCCACTACCAGCGCCTGCTGGATTATATCGTGCCGGATTATGTGCACGTGCTGGCCAACGGCCGCATTCTCAAATCCGGTGGCAAGGAGCTGGCGCTGGAGCTGGAACAACGTGGCTACGGCTGGCTGACCGGCGAGGAGGAAGCCTCGGCATGAGTGCCACCGCCCAGGAACCGCTCAACGTACAGCTCAAGCAGCAGGCGCTGGCCCTGGCCCGCGCCGGCCTGCGTGAGGATGCCTTGCAGTCGGTACGTCGCGACGCACTGGCGCTGCTGGAACATACCGAGTTTCCCGACAAGCGCACCGAACAGTGGAAATACACCTCGCTGCAAGCACTGACCGCCGGCCACCTGACCCGCGTCGCCCGTGGCAACGGGGCGTCGCTGCCGGCGCCACTGGCCACCCACCGGTTGGTACTGATCAACGGCCATTATCAGCCAGCGTTGTCGCAGCTGCCGGACAGCATCACGCTCACCCGTTTCGACGGCAGCCGTGCACTGGCCGCAGAAACGGCCAGCGACACGCTGCGCACACCGTTCGCCTGGCTGAACAACGCCACGCTCACTGACGGCCTGCAACTGGACATCGCTGACAACACCGTCGTCGACGCGCCGGTGGAAGTACTGTTGCTGGCCACTGACGATGCGCCATCGCACTGCCAGACCCGTCTGCGCGTGCAACTCGGCCATCACAGCCGCGCCACCGTGATCGAACGTTACGCTGCCACAGGCCCGGTGCTGACCAACGCCGTCACCGAGCTGGTCGCCGGTGCCGGCAGCCAGCTCACGCATTACCGCCTGCAGGCGGAAAGCCCGGAAAGCCTGCACATCGGCACGCTGATAATCGCCCCCGGCCGGGACAGCAATGTGCACAGCTGCCAACTGATGCAGGGCAACGTGCTGCGCCGCAACGACGTACGCGCCATCATGGCCGAAAGCGGCGCCAGCCTGGCCCTGAACGGCATTTTTGTCGGCCGTGGCAACAGCCACATCGACAACCAGATCACTGTCGAACATCGCGTGCCGCACTGCCATTCCGAGCAACTGTTCAAAGGCATGGCCGGTGACACAGCGAAGCTGGTATTCAATGGCCGCATCCACATTTTCGAAGGGGCCAAAGGCACTAACGCCGAACTGAGCAACAAGAACCTGTTGCTCACACCGGGTGCCGAAGTGGATACCAAGCCGGAACTGGAAATCTATAACGACGACGTGAAGTGCAGCCACGGCACGACCTGTGGCCAGCTTGACGCCCAGTCGCTGTTTTATCTGCGCTCGCGCGGCATTGACGCCGCCGAAGCCAAACGCATGCTTGGTTTCGGTTTCGTCAACGAACTGCTCGGCGCCCTGCCCGATCAGGCCGTGGCCGAGTGGGCCAGACCCTGGCTGGAACAGGCGCTGACCGAAGCGGAGCCGGCAAAATGAATGCCGCCCTGCCCGCCGTGAACCTGGATGCGTTGCGCGCAGCGTTTCCGATACTGGCCAGCGAAGCCTACGGCAAGCCGCTGGTGTATCTGGACAATGCCGCCACCACGCAGAAACCGCGCGCGGTGATCGAGGCCATCGAACACTACTATCTGCATACCAACAGCAACGTGCACCGTGGCGCGCACTATCTGGGCGACCTGGCCACGGCGGCACTGGAAGGCGCACGGGAAAAAGTGGCCGCATTCCTGAACGCCCGCCGCGAAGAAGTGATCTGGACCCGGGGCACCACCGAAGGCATTAACCTGGTGGCGCACAGCTTTGGCGGCAGCCAGCTCAAGGCCGGCGACGAAGTGCTGATCAGCAGCCTGGAACACCACGCCAATATCGTGCCGTGGCAACAGGTTTGCGCACGCACTGGCGCCACACTGCGTGTTATCCCGCTGGCAAACGATGCGTCGCTGGACCTGTCGAATCTGGACACGCTGATCAACGCACGCACCCGCATTGTCGCGGTGGTACACGTCTCCAACGCGCTGGGGGTGATCAACCCCGTGGCCGAGATCATTCGCCGTGCCCGCGCGGTCGGCGCCACCGTGCTGCTGGATGCGGCGCAGGCGGTAGCCCATTTCCCGGTGGATGTGCAGGCGCTGGATTGCGACTTCCTGGTGTTCTCCGGCCACAAGCTGTTCGGCCCCACCGGCATTGGCGTGCTGTACGGCCGCCAGGCGCTGCTGGAAGCGATGCCGCCGTACCAGACCGGCGGCGAGATGATCGAGACGGTCAGCTTCGAGGCCAGCACCTGGAACCAGCTGCCGTACAAATTCGAGGCCGGCACCCCGCACATTGCCGGGGCGGTCGGCCTGGGCGCGGCAATCGACTGGCTCAATGCGCAGGATCGCCAGGCGTTTCTGGCACACGAGGAAGACTTGCGCGACTATGTCACCGAACGGGCGCGCGCCTTCCCCGGCTTGAGAATCATCGGTGACACCCCCAGTAAAGTGGCCACGCTCTCTTTTCTGCTGGACGGCGCCCACCCGAACGATGTCGGCACCCTGCTCGACCAGCAGGGCGTGGCGGTCCGCACCGGCCACCACTGCACCATGCCGCTGATGAACCTGCTGGGTATTCCCGGCACCGTGCGCGCGTCCTTCGCGCCCTACAACAGCCGCGCCGATATCGACCGGCTGTTCACCGCGCTGGAAAAGGCGGCAAGATTTTTGTGATGCATCGTTTCATCAACAGGAGTGATGCCATGTCAGTTCAGACTTTTGTACCCGGCGACGCACGGCAGGTGTCCATGACTGCCACCGCCGAGCAACAGGCGCGCCGCGAAATTGCCCGCGAGCAGGCGCTTGGCCTGCGCCTGGCGGTAAAACCGTCGGGCTGTTCCGGCTACAAGTACGTGCTGGAATACGTCCAGCAGGCCGAGGACGACGACCATCAGGTCCGTATTGCCGACGGCGTGGTGCTGTTTGTGGATGCGAAAAGCCTGCCGCTGGTGAAAGGCACCGAGATCGATTACGTCACCGAAGGTGTGAACCGTTTCTTCCGCTTCCGCAACCCGAATTCCGAAGGGGAATGCGGCTGCGGTGAAAGCTTCTCGGTCACCGCCTGATGAGCGCACCGATCACGACGCCGGGCGACCGGGAACAACGCACCGTAGTGACCTCGCGGGACGTGGCCGCGCGCCGTGTTCCCAGCGGGGAAGCCATTACCATCCCGAAGAACAGCTTCGTCAACCTGCGCCAGGCGCTGGGCGGTACCTTTACTGTCACCTATAACGGCAACATGGCGCGCATCGACGGCACCGATGCCGACGCCATCGCACAGCAACCGCTGAAGCTGGAATTCGATCCGCCGGAAGCCGACGGCCGCGTGCGCCAGAGCGATCTGGACAAGACGCTGGACACCATCTTCGACCCGGAAATTCCGATCTCGATTCTGGAGCTGGGGCTGGTGTACGGCTGCGACGTCATCCGCCGCGACAACCAGAACGTCGTGCAGGTCCGCATGACCCTGACGGCCCCCACCTGTGGCATGGGCCCGGTGCTGGTGAGCGACGTGGAATACCGCCTGCGCCGCGTACCCAATGTGGACAAGGTGGAAGTGGCGCTGGTGTTTGACCCGCCCTGGAGCCGCGACATGATCAGCGAAGCGGCACAGGTCGAACTGGGACTTTTTTAATGACGGCACTGGATCTGGACAGCATCGAACTGGGTCGCGGCACCACCGCCGACGACGTCGTGGACACCCTGTCGTTCTTCGATGACTGGGAACAGCGCTACGAGTACATCATCGACCTCGGCAAGCAGTTGCCGGCCTTCCCGGACGACATGAAAGACGAGTCGCGTATTGTGCGCGGCTGCCAGAGCCAGGTGTGGCTGGAAACCGGCTTTGATGACGCCAGTGGCGAACTGCGCCTGGCGGTGGACAGCGATGCGCTGATCGTGCGCGGACTCGCCGCCATCGTACTGGCCGCCCTGAACCGCAAGACGCCCCGCGCCGTGCTGGATTACGACATGGACAGCTATTTCGCCAGCATTGATCTGCTGAAACACCTCAGCCCCACGCGCGGCAACGGCGTCCGCGCCATGGTCAAGCGCATCCAGGACGAGGCCGGCAGACGCCTCTGACCACCGATACTTCAAACGACAACAACTCAGCCGCCATGGCCGGCAAGCTGGTGTAAGCACGCAACGGAAACTGGCCATGGCAGACACCGCAAGACGACCTCCCTTTCTGCTGCTCGTGGGCAGCGGCACGCTCTGCACCATTGTGCTGGTGGTGTTCGCACGGCTCGCCTATGGCCTGGTGCTGCCGGCCATGCGCGACAGCCTCGGCCTGTCGAACACCGACATGGCCACCCTCGGCACCATCACCGCGCTGGGCTATCTGTCACTGGTCATGGTCGCCGGCGTGTTCGCCGCACGCTTCGGTGCGCGCCGCTCCGTGCTGCTGGGATTGCTGATTGCCTGCGTCGGGTTTGCCGGGCTGAGCCAGGCATCGGACTACCGCATGCTGGTGCCCTGGATGGTGTTGCTGGGTTTCGGCACGGCGTTCGGCTACACCCCGCTGATCTCCCTGCTGGCAAGCTGGTACCCGAACCGGCGCGGTACCGTGATCGGGCTGGCCAATGCCGGCGTCGGCGTCGGGACGCTGGTCAGCGGTCACCTGGTGCCCTGGCTGATCAGCACCGACGCCCAGGACGGCTGGCGCCTGGTGTGGGAAGTGTTCGCCGGGTGTGGCGCGCTGGTGATGCTGGCCGTGTTCGCGTTCCTGCATGATCCGCCGCGCCAGAACGCGCCCGACGCCGGCACACCAGGCCATCAGATGTTGCGCATCTATCGCCATCCGCGTGTGGTGATGGTGGGGCTGGTGTACGGCGTGGTGGGCATGACCTATATCGCCCAGGCGGTGTTCATGTACAGCTTTGCGCTGGACGCCGGCATTACGGAACTGCGTGCCGGGCAGATGGTGTCCACCCTCGGGCTGGTGTCGGTTTTCTCCGGGCCGACCTGGGGTTCACTGGCGGACCGGATCGGCCACGGCAATACGCTGACGTTGTGCATGGCGCTGGCGCTGCTGGCCACGGTGTTGCCGGTCATGGCGCCGGAGCCCTGGGCGTTCGCCCTGCATTATCCGATGCTCGGGCTGTGCATCGGCGGCCTGTTTACCTCGACACTGGCCGCCGCCAGCAGCAGCGTGCCGGCCTGGCAGAGTGCGGTGGCGGTCAGTTTCGTGACGCTGTTTTTTGCAGCCGGTCAGTTGGTCGGCCCGTATGCGGCGGGCCTGCTGATCGAATGGCACAGTTTTCGCGCCGCATTCGCCGCCAGTTGCCTGATGATGGGGCTCGGGCTGGTATTCTGCTGGCGGCTGCGGCGCACCTGACTCAGGCAGCGCCCACGACAGAGTGTCCAGCAGAATGCCCAACGCCCCGCTGCACGCGCAGGATCACCCGCTGGCTGCCGCTGGGCAGGATACGCTGCTCCACCACATCCATACGGTCACCGTAGTAACCCGCCACGCCTTGCGCACAACCGATGGCCAGTGCGCACATATTGCGGTGTGAGGTGTAGTCCAGCTGCAGCAGATCGTCTTCGATTTCTGCCACGCGCACCTTCGGTGGCCGCGCCTCCGGATTTTTCATCTTCACCACTTTTTCGTGGATGTGGTCTTCCACATTGAGCAGAAAGTCCACCGTCCCCCAATGTGAGGGAATGATTGCGCGGTACATATTGATCAGCGGCGGGATCACCCAGGCACCGAAATCCACCAGGATCTCGTCGCTGGACAGCCCGGTCATGTCGCTGGCGGTCTTTACCAGCGCATCGAGGTCTTCGTCAGGGTAGAGTTTGATCGGTGCGTACAGCCGCCCTTCCAGGCCAGCGCGGGTCAACAGCAGGTCCCAGGTGTCCGCGCCGAAGCGCTCGCCCACCCATTGCTTGAGATGAGAAAGAATAACACCGTGCATGACAGCCCCCTCGTCATGTTTTCTGTCCTTGAAAAAATGCCACCTGTGGTGGCATCGCCATCCCGGCGGTGCAGGGCATCATTAGTACTACAATCGTTCCATTTTTTACAAATACTATCTTCTTATGAAATCAGAGAACTTCTGATAGCAATAACTTATAAGGCAAAAAGCCATCGCCTTTGCCACAGCGCCTCGTCAGAAAACAGCGGCGTGAATGAAAACAGGCGTCCGCAGATCAACGGTTTCGGCCACGCCGCGTCAGCGCTCGCTTTCACGCGCGGAAACGGTGACCGCCGCACCCGACACCCGCAGCGCCGCCAGCATCTTGTCGAGCAGCGCGCCGGGCACCATGCCGTCGCTGTAGTTGATCAACATGACCACCGCCCAGGTGGTTTGCCGGGCATCCCGGGCAAACCCGGCAATGGCCCGCACATCGCGCAATGAGCCCGTCTTGATATGGCCCTCGCCTGCCATGTCGGTATTGCGCAGCCGGCTGCGCATGGTGCCGTCCATCGCAACAAGGGGCATCGAGGCAATCATTTCGGCCGCAAACGGGCTGCGCCATACCTGTTCCAGCATGCCCGCCAGTTGCCGGGCGCTGATACGTTCAATACGCGACAGCCCGGAGCCGTTATCCAGTACCAGGCCGTCGACATCCACGCCCTTGCGCACCAGCCACTCGCGCACCGCTCGCTCGGTGGCGGCGAAGTCGTTGACGTCACCCGCCACGCGATGCTGTGCGCCAATGGTGAGATACAGCTGCCTCGCCATGGGGTTGTTGCTGTATTTGTTGATGTCGCGCACCACGGATACCACGTCCGGTGACGAACTGGTCGCCAGCAAGGTCGTCCCCGCAGCCAGCACGCCGCGCCGCTGGCCGCCGCGCCAGGTGCCACCGATGCCCTGCCACAGGGCGCGCAACAGCTCGCCGGTGTAGAGATCCGGCGACAGCAGCGAGAGGTAACGGCCTACCTCGCAGCCCGACGGCAGTGTGCCGGTCACCGTAAGAGTTACTTGCCCGTCGGCCTGTCGCAGCGGCGACCAGCCAAGGCTGCGCGCGGCCGGGCAGCGCCCTGTGTCCGCAGGCACCAACTGATTATCCAGGACCAGTGACGGCAAGGCCGGGGTCGCCCAGAGCCGGATACCGTCCGGCCCGGCGCTGGCCCGGACATGGTGCAGGTTGAAATTGCTGAGCATGGCATCCGGTTCAACCAGATACGGCGCGTAGGGATTGTCGCCGTCGTCGTCGAACAGTGGCCAGGTGGCGGGCAGGTAAAAGTAACTGTCGTCGAGCACCAGATCGCCGTGGATATGCGCAATGCCCTGCGCGCGTAGCTCGCGCAGCATCGACCACAGCCGTTCTTCGGTCAGCTTCGGGTCGCCACCAGAGACGAAATAGACATTGCCACGCAGCGTGTCGCCCTCACGGGTGCCGTCCGTGTACAGCCGGGTATGCCAGCGAAAGGTGGGGCCAAGCAACTCCAGCGCGGCATAGGTGGTGACCAGTTTCATGGTCGAGGCCGGCGAAAAGGGCGCGTCGGCATTGAAGTATTGCGCGCGGCCGGGCCCATCCAGCGGCACCGCCGCCACAGACAGCGCAGAGCGTGGCAGGCCAGCCTGGTCGGCCGCGGCGAGCACTTGCTCGCGCCAGTGGCCAACCGGCTCGGCCAGGCTGGTCAGCGGCACTGTCACCAGCGCGATCAGCGACAGTGCGCACCACCCGGCAAACAACAGACGTCGAGGCAGCATCCCGGCTCCCGCGCGCGATAACCACAGGGCAGACTACAACGCTCGTGCCACAATACAGCGCACGAACGCACAATGCCGGCAGCGTATCGGAAACCGTGTTCGCCGTCTGTTGGTGCAGAGAGGGAAAACTGTAAATCAGTGATAAAGACCCGCGCACACGACGGACCCGGTCATCAACCGAGTCCGTGCAGCAGGATCACCACACCGCGCGTGCCCGCCTTGCGGTCGAGGGAAATGGCCTGGTACTCCGGCGATTCCGCCCATTCACGGAACGCCTGCTCATCAGGGAAGGCCATCAGGATGGCCTTGTCGTAGTCCCAGCTGCCCTCGACCCGCATCGGGGCAGTATCCGCCGCCAGCAGCCGACCCTGGTATTTCTGGAACACTTCCATGAACTTCGACTGGTAGCGGTTGTAACTGGCAGGGTCGTGGATCGAAATCTGGGCAAGCGCGTAGACCGTCATGATGTGAGCCTCAGGGTTTTATTATTGTGTCGTGGCACGGCCTCTTTCACATCGTGGCAAAGAGGCCGTGCTGTCTCTATCGGCCGTCAGTGGCCGGCCTTGAGCAGCTCCCAGTAACGCTCATAGACCAGCAGCGCCTCCCCCACATCCGACTGGAACTCCGCGTTCTCCAGGTCGTCTTCTGTCGGGTAGCTGGTGCGGTTTTCGCGCACTTCCGGCGGCAACAGCTCGCGCGCAGGCAGGTTCGGCGTGGCATAGCCAATCTCTTCGCTGATCTGCGCAGCCACTTCCGGCTGCAGCACGAAGTCGATGAACTTGTGGGCGGCCTCGACGTTCCGGGCATTTTTCGGGATCACGAAGTTATCGACCCAGATCACGGCACCCTCTTCCGGGTACACATACGCGAGCTCCGGCAGTTCTTCCTGCGCCATCACCGCCTCGCCGTTCCAGATCAGGCCGATATCCGCCTCGCCTTCCAGATACGGCATGCGCGGTGCATCGGAGTTGAAGGCGCGCACGGAGGGCATCAGTTCACGCAGCTTTTCATATGCGGCGGCGATCTCTTCCTCGCTGGTGCTGTTGCCGGAATAACCGAGCACGCGCAGGCCGATATGGAACACTTCACGCACATCGTTGGTGAGCAGTACGCGCCCCTTGTATTTCGGGTCCCACAGGTCGGCCCATTTTGTCACACCGTCGGTGCTCACCGCCGCGCCATTGACGGCCATGCCGGTGCTGCCCCAGAGGTACGGCACGCTGTACTGGTTTTGCGGATCAAAACCCTGGTCAAGCAACTGCGGATCAAGATTGGCAAAACGTGTCAGCTTTTGCTTGTCGACCGGTTGCAACAACCCTTCGTTGCGCATCTTGTTCACATAATAAGTGGACGGCACCGCCAGATCGTAGGCGTTGCTGTCGTCCAGCAGGCGCAACCGGGCATACATTGCCTCGTTGCTGTCGTAGGTGGTGTAGGCCACGCGGATGCCGGTTTCCTCGCGGAACGCATCGAGCACTTCCTGCGGCATGTATTCAGACCAGTTGTACAGATAAAGCACCTGTTCCGGCTCCTTGCTGCAACCGGCAAGCGCCACGGCGGCACCCAGCAGGAGGGCGCCGAGCAATCCCTTGGCAGAACGGATCATGAGCGTTTCCTCGTCAATATCAGATGGGACAACATCAATGAGATCAGCGACAGCAGCAACAGCAATGCCCCCAATGCATTCACTTCGGGGGAAAGGCCGATGCGCACCATGGAATAAATGCGCAGCGGCAATACATCAAACCCGGGCCCGGTCATGAAGGTGCTGACCACGACATCGTCCAGCGACAGGGTGAACCCCAGCAGCCAGCCAGCCAGCAGCGCCGGCCAGATCATTGGCAGCAGCACGGTGCGCAGCGTTTGCCACTCGCTGGCGCCAAGATCACGGGCCGCCTCCATCAGGCGGTTATCGAAACCCGACAGCTGCGCATACACCGTGATCACCACAAAGGGCAAACAGAAGGTGATGTGCGCCAGCAGCAACGACACGAACCCCAGTTGCATGCCGAGCAGGATGAACAGTGCCAGCAATGAAATCGCCATGACGATTTCCGGCGACATCATCACCACGAACAGCATGCCCTGCAGTGCCGCCTTGCCGCGAAACCGGTACCGCTGCAATGCCACTGCGGTCAGGGTGCCAATGATCATCGTCAGTGTTGCGGTACTGGCCGCCAGCAACAATGAATTGAGCGCCGCATCCATCAGGCTGCGATTATTGAACAGCGCCTCGAACCAGCGCCAACTGAAACCGCCCCAGCTGTAGGCAGAGCGATTGTCATTGAAGGCGAACACCACCAGCACCAGGATCGGCAGGTACAGCAGCAGATAGACCAGCGCGAGATAACCGCGCAGCAGCCAGCGGCTCATAACGCCACCTGCTGTCGCACGCGGCGCACGCTTTGCCAGTAAGCCAGCAACAGCAACGCCATCGCCACCGTGAGCAGCACGCTCGCAGCGGCCCCAAACGGCCAGTCACGGGCATCAAGGAACTGGCTTTTGATCACATTACCGACCAGCAGCACCCGCGAGCCGCCCAGCACGTCAGCGATGTAGAACATCCCCATGGCCGGTAACAGCACCAGCAGGCAGCCGGCGATCACGCCCGGCATGGTCATCGGGATGACCACATGCCGGAAGGTGCGCCAGCGGCTGGCACCCAGGTCGGCAGAGGCCGCCAGCAGGTCTTCCCGCAGCTGCTCGAACACGGAATACAGCGGCAGGATCATGAACGGCAACAGCACGTAAATCAGGCCGATGATCACTGCGCCCTCGGTGTACAGCAGTTGCACCGGCTGGCTGATCAGGCCGACATCGATCAGAAAGCTGTTGATCAGGCCGTTGCCCGCCAGCAACACCTTGATGGCATAGGTGCGCACCAGCGAGTTGGTCCAGAACGGCACGATCAGCAGGAACATCAGCAGCGGCCGCCAGCGCGGTGTGACCCGGCTGACGCCCCAGGCGAACGGGTAACCGATCAAGAGGCACAGCACCGTCGCCAGCACCGCCATGTGCAGCGAGCGGAGGAAGACACCGAGATAAAGGGGGTCGAACAGACGCCGGTAGTTGTCGAGGGTCACACTGAAGCGAATAAAATCCTGGGGATCACGCTCCAGGAAACTGACGCCAATGACCAGCAGGTTCGGCAGCAGGACCAACAGGATCAGCCAGCCCCAGATCAGCCACAGTACGCCGCTGCGAAACGGCGCCTTGAGATCGAACAGGGGCTTAAACAGGCGCGTCAGCATCGGGCAGCAACCATTCCCACGAAGGCACCCAGGTCACCGTGACGGGCTCACCACGACGGTGGTCAAAATCCGGATAATCCTCGTCGAAGAACTCACTGGCCAGGATATCCGGCCCGGCATCCAGGCGAACCACAGCATCCAGCGTGCTGCCCTTGTAACTGCGCTCCAGCACGCGACCGGGGAAGCCACTTTCATCGGCGGTGCCCAGGCGCATGTCTTCCGGACGCAGCAGGATCTTCACTTTCTGGCCGGGCGTGGCCGGGAAGAACGGACGACGCAGCAGCATGCGCTGCCCCATCACGTCGACCTGCACACGGCCATCGTCGGCAACGCCGGCAATCTCGCCCGGCAACAGATTGGCTTCACCGACAAAGCGCGCCACAAACAGACTGGCCGGCCGCTCATAGACTTCGCGTGGTGTACCCAACTGCTCGATCTGCCCCTGGTTAAGCACCACCACGCGATCGGACATCGACAGCGCTTCTTCCTGGTCGTGGGTGACAAACACGAATGTGATACCCAGCTCGCGCTGGATCCGCTTGAGCTCCAGCTGCATGGTCTTGCGCAGTTTGAAATCCAGTGCCGACAGGGGTTCATCGAGCAGCAGCACGCGCGGCCGCTTGATCACCGCACGGGCGATGGCCACCCGCTGTTGCTGGCCGCCGGACAGCTGGTGCGGTTTGCGGGCAGCAAACTCGGACAGCTGCACCATGGCCAGCATCTGCTCCACCCGCGTGCGGATTTCCGCCGCGGGGCAGCGCTCCATACGCAGCCCGTAGGCAACATTCTGGAACACCGTCATGTGCGGGAAGAGGGCGTAGTTCTGAAAGACGGTGTTCAGCGGCCGGTGATTCGGCGGCAACCCGACGATGTCCGCGCCATCCAGGCGGATGCTGCCCTCATCCGGCGTTTCAAACCCCGCCAGCATGCGCAACAGGGTCGTCTTGCCGCAGCCGGACGGCCCGAGCAGGGTAATGAATTCGCCGTCGTGGATATCCAGCTGGATATCGCTGAGCACAGCCTTGCCGTCGAAGCGTTTGGCAAGGCCTCGCAGGCTGAGCTGGGGGGAGGGTTTGGCGGTGGCGGCGTCGGTCATCAGTCCTTCCCGAAAGAGTCCGTCCCGATCTGGATGCCGCCCATTGTCCGCAAACAGGCCGGACCTGTCACGCAGTGATGTCAGGCGCGGTTCAGGTTGGCCGCTGCACAATATCCACGGCGATGCCGGCCGGATCGGTGACGACAAAATGGCGGTCTCCCCAGCTTTCCTCACGGATCTCACACTCGGGGGTGATGCCCTGTGCGGTCAGACGCTGCCAGGCGACCTGCACGTCCTCGACATCAATCGTCACCCAACTGCCCTGCCCGTCGGTGGCGGTGCGAAAGCGCGGGTGCTGCATGGCCAGTGCCGGCGCCAGCAGGCCCAGTTCGCCGCCGCCGAGTTCCAGCAGCACAAACCAGTCTTCATCGAACAGCACGTTGCAGCCGAACGCCTGCACGTAGAAATCGCGGCAAGCGTGCAGGTGCGGGGTCACGATACCGGTCCAGAGTTTCATCACGGCCTCTCCTGTCGGGTCACTGAGGGCCTCAGTGTGACGAGGCAGCCGCGCCGTCGGCTAGA
Source organism: Alcanivorax sp. S71-1-4 (assembly GCF_009846755.1). GTDB lineage: Bacteria > Pseudomonadota > Gammaproteobacteria > Pseudomonadales > Alcanivoracaceae > Isoalcanivorax. The sequence continues at coordinate 3,750 of NZ_AQOR01000022.1, read as the reverse complement.
ACAAATGCGACATCCTCACCGGCGCCGTCACGCAACAGTGCCCCCGGCGTCAGGCCGGTGAAGCGCCGCAGTTCACGCGTCATGTGACTCTGGTCGGCGTAGCCGGCCACTGCGGCAAGCGTTGCCAGAGACAGGCCGACCGGGGCCTGCGACAGCGCACTCAGGACACGGTGGCAACGACGGATCATGGCGAACTGCGCCGGGGCAACCCCCACGTGGGTCCGGCACTGGCGCTCAAGCTGGCGTCGGCTCAGCCCGCTGTCCGCCGCCAGCGCGGCCAGAGACCCGTGTGGCGTGTCATGCAGCCGCTGCAGCACCCGGTCCAGCGCCAGGCGGCGCGGTGTGCGACGGGCCAGCACGCCGAGCAACAGCGCATCCAGCCCCTGGAACACATCACGCGCGCCCGCCGCACACCAGGGCGCGCCGGCCAGCCCCAATGCATCCTGGCCACTGACCTGTTCGGCACTGTCGGTCAGCTCACCGGCGTTCATGGAAAGGAAATGGCGCGCCTGTCCCGGCAGAAAGCGCACGCCCAGATAACGTTTGGCAGGATCGGTGGAAAGGGTGGTGCGCTGCGTGGCGGTGCCGTACACCCATACCGTCGCGGCGCGCTCGCTGCTGGCCACCACGAGATCAACGCAGCCATCCGGCAGGATCACATGTGTGGCTGCGCCACCGCGGCTGAACCAGTAGTGGCTCACCCAGGGGCGCAGTCGCGGGTCGGGACGTTGTTGCAGCATCAGGCCCGGCATGCCGGCCTCCGTTGGCAGCGTACCGGGAGATAGTGCGGCCAGGGTGCTTGCCGGTGCAATCCCCGCCGCGCCCGGTGAAGGTGCGGCGGGGAACGGCGTTACTTCAGGCGCACCAGAGCGTACCGGGCATCTTCACCGCCCAGCAGAGTGGCCTGCATGGCCAGCACGACCGACGCCCCCGCCGCGACAGAGAAACGCACATAGAATGCACCGCCCGCGCCCGCCAGGTCAGCGCTTCGGCCTTGCCCCGTGGTCAAGGGTATCTGATTAAGTGGATATCCGCCCAGCCCGCCGTACACTGAGCCAAAATTCCAACTGGCCGTGAGGTAGGGTTGCGCGGAGGCATAACCGGGTACGCTGCCGGGCGCCGCGCCATCCAGGTAGAGCGTCAGCAGGAAGTCACGCAGCAAGTCGCTGGCGTCCGCGCCCACCAGGCTGGCCACGCTGGCCCAGCCATCCTGCGAGGCGCCTGCCAGTTGGTAAGACATACCGTCCGCCACCGACACCAGCGGCGGGTCATTACTGTCGATGGCGAGCCGGTCTGATGCGTAACGCAGGAAAGCCCAGGCCAGACCACGGGAACGGGCATCCCGCTCATCCGTGCCCATGAGGCCCGTGCGCCAGGGGTACTGCATCCAGGAGCGCAGTTCACCGAACATGGAGCTCTGATAGGTGTTGAACGCCCCTACGCGCACGCTGGCATTGGGCCCGGTGGTCAGGTTCGCCAGCACGATGCGCTGCAACGGCGTCAGGCCGACGCTGGCCTGATAGAAGACGTTGCTGGTGGCCATGCCCGCCAGCCCCTTCTCCAGCCAGGCATCAGACAGCAGGCTGCCCGCCTGCACATGCCGGTCATCCGCGATCATCAATGCCATTTCCATGGCCGCCATAAGGCCCGTCCGCCCCCTGATGTAGGAAGCAGTGCGCACATTGCTGTTCACCGCCCCCGTCGGGTCCGGCACTTTCATGTAGATCACTTCCCCGACATTGCCTGCAGGGCACTCGCTACGTGAAAGCCGATCGCGAACCATATAGCGGCCTTCCGGCACGACGCCGGATGAGGCTGGCGGGTCCAGTTCGTTCATGGCACGCGTGAAAAACAGGATCACCCGTCCGTTGCTGTCCCGGTCCGGCACGTCGCCCAGCAGCGCAGTCACGGCAGGATAAACCGACATATCAAAGATATTGGCTATCTCGGTGTAATCGTGATTATTGGGATCATTATCGAGCGGGAAGCCCCCTGCGGGGTTATCAACATCTTCAAGGATGATCACATGTGTACCGACCATCTTGACTTCGGCATCACGCAATACCGCCCCATCACAGGTATCGGTCAGGTTGACATTCATCTGCAGGATATCCCCCACCGTGGGCACCCCCGGCAGGATGCCGGCACCGACCGGCAAGGGTGTCCCGGCACCGGCCGTGCCCAGGCGCGCCAGCGCATCCACTTTCTGGGGCTCACGCACATTCAGCAGACCATTGCCCGCCCCCGTACTCAGCGCGGTAATCGTCGGCGCATCGACGCCATTGGTCAGCGCCACACTCATCGGCAATGTGTCCGCATTGCGTGTCAGGTTCATGGGCACCAGCAGATACGCCGCCGCTTCTGTCCCGGTATTACGCACCGTGACTTCGCCGGTCTGCAGTGGCGCAAAGTGTTTCTCGTTCACCGCCAGTTCCAGCCCGTCTGCAGCAAACTGCGCCGTGACACTGATATTCGCTGTCACATTGCTGTCGGTACGCGGGTTGGCCGTGCTGCCGTCGCTCCACTGATCAAACTGATAGCCGACGTCGGGGATGGCCGTCACGGCAGTACCGCTGGCCCCGTGCGAAACGGTCTGCGGTGACAGGCCGGAAAGACTGCCGCCAGCGGAGGCCGCGTAGGTGAGCGTGTATTCATTGATCGCAAACTGCGCCTGCACTGACAGATCGCCCGTTGCACTGCTCTCGGTACGCGGGTTGGCCGTGCTGCCATCGCTCCACTGCACAAAGTGGTAGCCGGTATCCGGCACCGCCTGCACTGCCGTGCCGTCACTGCCGTGATCCACTGTCTGCGACGCACTGCCACTGAGGCTGCCGCCTGTACCGGCGGTGTAGCTGAGGGTGTATTGATAGAGGGTGAAGCTCGCCTGCACGGACAGGTCCGCCATCACATTCGTGTCGGTGCGCGGGTTGGCCAGGCCGCCATCGCTCCAGCTCGCAAAGTAATACCCCGTATCGGGTACCGCTTCCACGGCAGTGCCATCGCCGCCGTAAACGACAGCCTGCGAGGCCGTGCCGTTAAGGCTGCCGCCGGTGCCGGCGGTATAGGTCAGCGTAAACTCGTCCAGCGCAAAGACCGCCAGCACGCTGATGTCTGCCGTCACGCTGGTGTCTGTACGCGGGTTGGCCGTGCTGCCATCGCTCCATTGCACGAAGTGATAGCCGGTGTCGGGCGTCGCGGTCACGGCAGTGCCGTCGCTCCCGTGCCCCACTTCCTGGGCGATGTTCCCCGTGACCGAACCACCGGCACCGGGGCCATAGGTCAGCGCATACTGCCGCAACGTAAAGGCGGCACTCACCGCGATATTGGCCGTGACATTCACCTCCGTACGCGGGTTGATAAAACCGCCATCGCTCCAGTATGCGAAGTCATAGCCCACGTCCGGGACAGCGGTAATGGCCGTGCCATTCTCGCCATGATTCACCGTCTGGCTGGCCTGTCCCTGCAGGGTACCGTTGCCCTGGCTGGTGTAGACCACGCTGTATTGCTGCAACGTAAATTGCGCCGTGACGGAGAGGTCCGCCATGACGCCCGTCTCCGTGCGCGGGTTGGCGGTGCTGCCATCGCCCCACTGCACAAAGTGGTAACCGGTATCCGGCACCGCCTGCACCGCTGTGCCGTCGCTGCCGTGATCCACCGTTTGCGAGGTGCTGCCACTGAGGCTGCCGCCCGTGCCGGCGGCGTAGCTGAGGGTGTACTGGTAAAGGGCGAAGCTCGCCTGCACGGACAGGT
>NZ_AQOR01000021.1 GCF_009846755.1 Alcanivorax sp. S71-1-4 | reverse complement strand
CCGGCAGGCCCGGCAGCCGCAGCAGGGCCGCGAGCACCGGCAGGGGCACATGCCGGCGTGGCGCGCGCCGGCCCAGTGTCACGGCCAGTTGCGCGAGCATGCCGTGCAGGTTGGGGGTGGCCGGGTCCAGGGTCAGCAGGCGCGGTGGCGGCGAGGGCGCCTGCGCGGCCGCAGCGAGCACCTGCGCGAGCGTGTCCACCGGCACCAGCGGCAGCCAGTGCGCGGGGCTGCCCGGTACGCTCATCAGCCGGCCGCTGGCCAGATTGTCGATCAGGGTGTACAGCGGCTGGGCACTGTCCAGGTCGCCGCTGGTGCTGTGGCCGGCCACGGTGGCGGGCAGCACTTCAACCCAGTCCTGCGCCTGGGCGCTGGCCGCGTCACGCACACGCAACGCCGCTTCCAGCTTGCTGGCCTCGTAGGCGCCGGCGCGGCGGTACAGGCGTGGCCAGTCGGTCTGCGCCGGGGCGGCGGTGTCGATGCCCAGCCGTTGCAGGTGCCCGGCATTGGCGAGCATGAAGCCGCTGACATACACCAGCCGGCAGCCGGCCTGGCGCGCCAGTGCAGTGACGGCGAGGCTGCCGTCCACATTGGTGCGCCGCGCGATGGCGGCGTCCATGCGCCAGGCAAACCGGGCGCCCAGGTGAATGACGGCGCGCAGCGGTGGCAAGTCTGCCGCCGTGAGGCCGGGCTGGTCGAGGTCGCCGGGCACGGCGTCGATCAGCGCGCCCTGGCCTCCCAGGGCAGTGACCTGGTCCCGGAACGCCGCCAGGCGGGTCGGGGCGCGCATCAGTGCCAGCACGGGCTGGCCGCTGGCGGTCAGGTGGGCGCACAGATGGCGGCCGATAAAACCGGTCGCACCGGTAACGAAAAAGGTCATGGCAGGCTCCTTGTGAGTCGGGTGAGCCTGAGCCTAAAGTGTAGAGCAGACTCTAAGGTCAACTGGCCACGGCCACGGGAGAAACGGCATGCGGATCGCGGAACTGGCGGCGCGCACCGGCGTCAGCCGGCACACGTTGCGCTACTACGAGAAGGAAGGGCTGCTGGGCGAGGTGGTGCGCGCCGGCAACAACTACCGGGACTATCCCGAGCAGGCCGTGCAGCGCGTCACCATGATGCGGCAACTCAAGGCGCTGGGGTTTTCGCTGAAGGAAATCCGCGAGGTGATGGACGCGCTGCGGGCCGGCAGCATTGATTGCGCCCAGGGCGCCGCCCTGATGGCGCAGAAGCGTGCTGCCGTGGAGCGGCGTATCCATGACCTGCGTGACGTCAGCCGCCTGTTGCAACAGGAGCAGTTGCGGCTGGAACGCAGTGCCGCAGCACATCACTCGGGCGCCCGGTCCTGACGGCGCCGGGGCTTTCTCTGACGCAGGAGGTGCTGGTTAGAATCCGCCATCCCCTCAGAACAGGACGTCTCCCGTGAAAACATTTCGTGATAAGGAAGTGCTGGTCACCGGTGCCGGCAGTGGTATCGGCCGGGAAACCGCGCTCGCTTTCGCCCGGGCCGGCGCCGCGCTGTGGGTGGCGGACATCAACCTGGCCCAGGCGGAAGACACTGCCGCGCAGATTCGTGCGCTGGGCGCCACCGCCCGGCCGCTGCACTGCGACGTGGCAGACAGTGACAGCGTGCAGGCCATGGCCGACGCCGTACATGCCGGGATCCCGTCACTGGATATCCTGATGAACAATGCCGGCATCGGCAGTGCCGGGCGTTTTCTGGACACCTCGCTGGACACCTGGCGCCGGGTCATGGACATCAACCTGATGGGCGTGGTGCACGGCTGCCACGCCTTCCTGCCGAACATGGTGGCGCGCGGGCAGGGTGGGCATGTGATCAACACCGCGTCGGCGGCGGCGTTTATCGCCGCGCCGGACATGCCGATCTATGCGGCGAGCAAGTTTGCGGTGCAGGGGTTTACGGAATCATTGCGCGGCGACATGGCCACCCATGGCATCGGCGTGACCGCCATCTGCCCCGGCATCATCAACACCGCCATCGTGGCCAACTCAATCATGGAAGGCAAAATGGGCGAGGGCGCGCGGCACGACAAAGTGGTGCAGTTCTATCAGAAGCGCAACTACACCCCGGCGCAGGTGGCAAAAGTGATTCTGCGTGCCGTGCAGCGCAATGTCGCGGTACAGCCGGTGTCACCGGAAGCCTGGGGCATGTACTTCGCCAAACGCATTGCACCGGGCCTGGTCAGCCGGCTGTCGGAAAAAGAGCTGCCCTTCCTGAAGTGACCCCACGCGCCATACGAGGCGTGTGGGGGCAGGTATCCCTCCGGGCAGCGTCCAGGCAGAAAATCGAAACCTTCGATCAGGCCGCCGCCGGCGTGGACAGATAACGCACGCCGGTCAGTTGCTCGGACACCTGCCACAGCCTTTGCGCCACATCGTGGTTGTCGGCCAGCTTGCGCGGCCGTGCCGGGGCGGGCAGGCCGCGCAGTTCCAGCCAGCCGCCCGGGCCGTAGTAGCCGCCGGGGCTGGCCTGCGGTGCCGTGGCGGCGAAAACGCTCGGCAGCGCGCCCTGGGACTGATGCTGGGCAAACAGCGCGTTGAACACCTTGCCACCGGGCATGGTGTCCTGCAGGTGCGTGGCGGAGTAACCGGGGTGCACGGCCACCGAGATCACGCCGGCGCCGTCGCGTTGCAGGCGGCGTTGCAGATCGCGGGCGAACATCAGGTTGGCCAGCTTGCTCTGGCCGTAGGCCAGCCAGCGCGAGTATTTCTTTTGCCATTGCAGGTCGTCGAAACGGATGTTGCCCATGCGGTGCGCCAGGCTGCTGACGGTCACCACGCGGCCGGCAGGCGCGGCCCGGAGCAGGTCCAGCAGCAACCCGGTCAGTGCGAAATGCCCCAGGTGGTTGGTGCCGATCTGCAACTCGAAGCCCTCACGGGTGCGGGTCAGTGGCGGTGCCATCACGCCGGCGTTGTTGAGCAGCACATCCAGTGAGTCGAGTTCCTCGTGCAGGGTGACGGCGAAGTCTCGTACGGATTGCAGGTCGGACAGGTCCAGGGATTTCAGCGTCAGCTTTGCGCCGGGCAGGGCCTGCAGGATCTGGTCGCGGGCGGCTTCGCCCCGCGCCGGGCTGCGGCAGGCCATGATCACGTGGGCGCCCTTGTCGGCCAGCAACTTCGTGGCCTCGAAACCGATCCCGCTGTTGGCACCGGTGATGACGATGGTTTTTCCGGATTGGTCGGGTATGTCGCGCAGCGTCCAGCTCATTGACGTATCCTCGTCGGGATGTTCAGGATTAAAGACCAGTGGTCGCCAAAATAAAAGACCGATGGTCTTCTGTCAATGTGGTGTGGCATGCTCAGTTGGCTTCCCGGCTAACTGTTTGATTTAATTGTCCGCCTTCCAACCAAGAGCGTGCTGATGAAAGGTGAAGGCTGTTTTATCCGGGCCCGCAAGCCCGAGGAAATCGCCCAGCGACGGGACAGCATCCTGGCGGCCACCGCGCGCCTGCTGGCGCAGCAGGCGCCGGATCAGCTCAGCCTGAATGCCATTGCCCGTGAGGCGCGGCTGGCCAAGTCCAATGTCTATCGTTACTTCGAGAGCCGCGAGGCCATCTATCTGGCGCTGCTGATGCAGGATCTCGATGGCTGGGTGGGGGAAGTGAAGGCGGCCCTGGCGCCGCTGGCCGGCAGCAACCAGCCGGCGACCGTGGCCGCGGTGCTGGCCACGGCGACGGTGGCGCGCCCGCGCATGTGCCAGTTGGTGAGCCTGCTCGGCAACGTGCTGGAGCGAAACCTCTCCGAGCAGGCGGTGCTGGCATTCAAACAGCAGAGTCTGCAACGCGGGCTGGCGGTGCTGTCGGTGGTGCAGGCGGCACTGCCGGCCGTGGGCACGGCCCGGTTGCAGGATTTCATGGCCTATTTCCTGGCCCAGGTGGGCGGGCTCTGGCCGGTCTGCCATCCGGCGCCGCTGGTGGAAAAAGTGTTGCAGCGGCCAGAGCTGAGCCTGATGCGCCGGGATTTTGCCGACAGCCTGGCGGACAGCCTGCAACTGATGCTGGCGGGCCTGCTGGCGGAAGCCGGCTGACGTGCCGGTTCAGGTGCCGACGGGGGTGCGAAAGGCCGCCGGCACCGTCAGTTCATAGGTCACCCCGGTGGCGACCAGGTCACCGGACGGGCCGCGCTGCGAACTGAAATACAGCCGTGATCCGTCCGGTGTAAACGCCGGCCCGGTCAGTTCACTGCCGCCGCCGGGTACCTGCACCAGCACTTTCGCCGGCTGGTTCGGCACCATCACCATCAGGCGCATCTGTTCGCCGTCTTCCGCCACCACCACATCGCCCGACGGGCTGACGACGACGTTATCGACATCGTTGAACGGCGCGTCCGGCGCGATCAGTTGTTCGTTGTCGAACACCACTTCGATCTGGTCGTTGTCGATATCCAGCGCGTAGACGCGGTTGTCGCCCTTGCAGGCAAAAAACGCCACGGCGCGTAACGGGTTCGGCGAGCCGGCCACCACCGGCTGTGCGTCCTCTGGCAGGTATTGCAGCCACAGCCCTTCGCCGCCACGAAATACCGTGCCCGGTGCGCTGCCGGTGCTCGCCTCGAGCGTGGCGCGTACATTTTCCTGCGGCTGGTCGGGGTTGATGACTGGCACCCAGCGCACTTTTTTCAGCAGGCGTGCCTGCGCCAGGTCGTCCTGATAACCGCCGTTTTCAAAGCCTTCGACTTCGAGCACTTCCAGCACGCCGTTGGCCAGGTCCAGCGCGGGCTGGCCGGTCATCGACGTGGTCTCGCCAAACGAGCGGAACCGGTAGAAGCGCCCGTCGCCACGGTCCTCGGTCATGAATACTGTGCGCGTGTGCCAGTCCACTGCGGCGGCTTCGTGGCGGAAAATGCCCAGCGCCGGGTGAGCCACCGCCTGCGACGGGGTGCCAAGCGGGTGGCATTCGTACACGCGGCCGTCCGTGACTTCCTCGCAACTGAGCCAGGTGCCCCACGGCGTGGCGCCGCCGGCGCAATTGGTGCGCGTGTTATTGAGAATGCGGTAGGCATCGACAATCTGGCCTTCGGCATCAAAACGCAGTGCGCCGACGCCGCCGCCCAGTGGTGTTTCGCTGTTGGAGACATACACCCAGCCACCGTCGTCCTCCACCGGAAATACCGCGCCGCCATCCGGAAACACATGCCAGTGGTAGCCGAGCAGGCCAAGCGGGTCGGGCAGGCCGGTACGCGGGTTGTGCAGGTGGCGCGCCACGCGACGAATGCTGAACCCTTCGGGAATGAAAATGCCGTCGACCTTACTCTGCACCAGCGGGCCGATGGCGGCGAGGGGGCCGGCACTCAGCGGTAATTGCGTCGCAGGCACCACTGGCGGCTCGGGCACGTCCGGGTCCACCGGCGGTGCCGGCGTCACCGCGCCGCCCCGGCTGCCGCCGCCGCAGGCGATCAGTACCGAAGCCCCCGCGCCGTAGAACATGGCCTGGATCAGTGTGCGTCGTGTCAGGGAAGGTCGTGTGGTCATGGCAACAGTCCGGTGATGAGCGTGGCGGCAGGCTCGCGCCGGGCTGTTGCAGAAATATGATGAACTGTTGCGTGGTTACCAAAACAGAACAGGAACGCGCTGTCAGGAAACAGAATCAGGCGCTCAGCGCATATTGCCCATGCCTGCCAGGGCGAGGACATACCAGAACAGGAACACGGCCGTGCCCAGCAACAACAGCAGTGCCAGCACGCCGAGTATCAGGCCTGTCCGTGTCAGGGTGTGGTCCTGGCGGTCCAGCGTGCGCTTGCCGGCCAGTGACCAGGCGGCAAACACGGTGACCACGATGCCGAGGGGGGGTAGCAGAAGCAGCGACAGCAGGCCCTGTATCAGCATCATTGGCCCGCGCCCGCGCGGTGTGACGTCCTGCTGTCTGGCTGTGCGGTCGATGAAGGCCGCAGCCAGCAGGCAGCCGATGAGCAGCAGGTGGCCGAGCTGACCGAGGGCATTCATCAGCATCAGTGAGCGCTCGATGTTGTCGTCGCCGTAAAGATTGATCAGCAGTGGCAAAGCGAGCCAGGTGCTATAGAACTGCAATATCAGCAGTACCGTGAATACCACGACCCAGAGACTGGCCCGGGGTGCGGTGGGATAAAAGCGCAGGCACAGTATTGATGAGGCAAAGGTGATCAGCGTGGCACTGATCAGGGCCGGAAGAATGGTCAGCCAATCCACCATGGGGTGACTCCTGTCGACAAGCCCGCCACTATAGCGCGCTGCGCGTGCAGACGCCGGACGCAGGGGATTGTTCCCGCAGAACCCGCGATGCGGCACGGCATCCGCCAACACAATAAACAACGGGGGAACCTGAGACATGAACAGACTGATCGGGATGGCAGTGGTCGTGGTGTTGCTGTCGGGCTGCGTGTCCGGCGCAAAGCTTGAGGGCATGGTGCACCGGGCGCCTGCGGCGGTGTATCCGCCGACGCTGGTGGAGGCCGTGGAGATCGGTGACGTGGCCGGCGGCAAGGCCACCAACCCGTTGTGGATGACCGAGATCAGCAACGGTGCGTTCAGTGGCGCGCTGACGGCCTCGCTCGCGGAGCAGGGGCTGCTGGCGGAGCGTGGCCGCTATCAACTGCATGCGCAACTGGTGGCGGTGGAAAGGCCGATCGCCGGCCTGAACATGACCAGCACCACGCATGTGTTCTATCAACTGGTGGACAGCCAGACCCGCGACGCACTGCTGACGGAAACCATTGTTGCCCGCCACACGGCGCGTGCCGGTGAAGCATTTTTTGGCGGCACGCGGCTGCGCTTGGCTGTCGAAGGAGCGGCGCGGGAAAACATTCGTCTGCTGCTTGAGCGGTTGCAGGGGCTGGAGATCGGAGACGCCAGTGTGTCGCTGAACTAGCGACGACCGTGCTTACATGTGTAAGCGCGTCATTCCTTCACAAAAAGTAAGTGTATTCGTAAGATCATCGAGGTGCGCGGTCGGGTGCCGCGCATCACCCCCGAAATGTCCGCATGGCCCGGCCATCCGGCTGCGTGGTCGATGATCAGGAGTACGACACGATGAAAACCGCTTTCTCCCGCACGCTGTGTGCGCTGGCGCTCGGTGCCGGCCTGTCTGCCGGGCTGGTTGCCCAGGCACAGTCACTGTCCGCGGAGGACCAGATCAAGTTCCGCAAGGCCGGTTACAGTTTCATGTCCTGGAACATGGGCAAGATCAAGGCGCAGGTGATCGACGGCAGCGTGGCGTTTGATCCGGCGCAGGTCGAAGCCGCGGCACAGGCGATTGCCGGCATCGCCAATTCGGGCATGGGGGCGTTGTTCGGGCCGGGCACGGATCAGGACGCGGGTGAACAGCGTACCCGCGCGCGGCCGGAACTGTTTCAGAACTTTCCCGATGTGGCGACGCTGGGCAACAACATGAACCGCGCGGCGGACAACCTGCTGGAGCAGGCGAAAACCGGTGACCAGGCGAAGATTCGCGCCGCCTTTGGCGAACTGGGACAAACCTGCAAGGCCTGCCACGACAAATACCGCGCGCGCTGAGTTACCAGGCCGGCGCAGCGGGTGCGGGCGGCGGCGTCTCGATCCAGACGCCGCTGGCCAGCCACACGGCCGCCCCGGCCACGGCGAGGGCAATCACCAGCGCGCTCCAGCGTACGCTTGTGTCGGGTGCCGCCGGGGCCGCGTTGTGCGTTCTGGCGCGGCCATGCAGCATGGCGGCGGTCAGGTGTTTGCCGCGCAACGCATACACCGCGATCGCCAGCACATGCAGTGCGATCAACCCGTACAGCCACCACTCGCTGTCATGGTGCAGCCCGCTGAGGCGTTCCACCGTGGTGCCGGACACCAGCGAACGCAACGGGCCGCCAAAACTGATGTCGTCATAACTGAACAGGCCGCTGAGGGCCTGCCAGCCGAACAGCGCCAGCATGGCCAGCACCGACAGCGCGCCGAGCGGATTGTGCCCGTGGCCTTGCCAGTCACCGCGCAGGTAGCGGCGCAGCCGTGCCGGCGTCGGGAAAAAAGTGATAAAGCGCGCCTGCTGCGGGCCGATCACACCCCACACCAGACGAAACGCCAGCAACCCCACCACCGCCAGGCCGCAACGCTCATGCCAGATCATCATGTTGCCGCCGAGTTGCACGCTGACCAGCGCGCCGCCGACGGCGATCACCAGCCCCCAGTGAAACAGGCGTAATGGCAGATCCCAGACCCTGATGTACTGCATGCGTGTGCTCCGCGAAGAAGTGTGACGGAGGCAGTGTACCAGCGCCCTTGTGACATCGGCGTGCGGAAAATGGAACACCGCATGGAAGACGCAGTCTGCATAGGATGGTGGCACCCTCACTGCTGGAGAGCCCGTGTCCGAACAACCCTTTCATCATCGGCTGCTGACGCCGCTGCTGTTGCTGGCCGTGCTGGCGTTGATGCTGGTGTGGCGACCATGGCGCCTGTTGCCGCCGGCATGGCAGCCGTGGGCGCCGTTGGCGATCAGTCACGCAATGACGCCGGTGACACGCTGGAAACTGCTGCGGCTGCGTGATGCCCCGGCGCAGGCATGTCAGGCGGTGCTGGCCACCGCCCCGGAGGGCGTCGACTACCTGGCACTGGCAGATTACACGCCGGCACCGTCCTGCCCGCTCACCAATGTGGTGCGGGTGCGCCGCACCAGCGTCGCTTTCAATGCCCCTTTTACCGCGCACTGTCCGATGGCAGTGGCCTGGCTGATGTATGAACAGCAGGCGCTACAGCCGCTGGCACGACAGACCTTCGGCGAGCCGGTGGCGGCGGTGAATCATTTCGGCAGTTTCAGTTGCCGCAATATCTATCACCGCGCGAACGCGCGCCGCAGCGAACATGCCACGGCCACGGCGCTGGACGTGGCCGGGTTCCGGCTGGCGGACGGCACACGCATTGTTGTGCTGGACGACTGGGACAACGCAGAACAGCCCGCACATGGCGAGTTTCTGCGTGCGGCACACGCGGCGGCCTGTGATTATTTCGGCACCGTGCTGGGGCCGGATTACAACGCGCCGCACGCCAATCATTTTCATTTTGGCACCCGTGGGCTGCGCTATTGCCGGTAATTACAGCGCGAGTATCACGCCGGCAAACAGCACGAGAAAGCCGCCGATCTCGGCAATGATCAGCAGCGTCATGAAACTGCCCATCAAGACCCCCGGCAACCGCCAGCGGCTGACCACAAACGGCCGCCGCAACTGATTGTCGGTATCCCCGAGCCAGCCATGCAGCACGTAGGACAACACCGCCAGTGCAAAGAACACCACCTGGGCGGCGACCGCGATCAGCTCCAGTGTGTCGTCCAGCTGGCTGAGCCGGGTGAAATGCACCAGCAGCAGGCAGGCAAAGCTGTACAGCAGCGCCGTGCGGTGGGCGATGTTCACATAGGGATGGGCTTCGCCCTGTTCACTCTGGTGGATCTGCAGGTATTTCCACACGCCGGTCAGCAGACCGGTGAGAAAGAAGCCGCCGGCGGCGAGTGTGGCAAGGATTTCGGCTGTGGGCATGGTCACTGGTCCATGAAGGAAGGGCTTCATCCTGCCGTTGGCGGAGCCGACTGTACAGAGGCTGGATGTCTGTGGACGAGAGGCTAAGAAATTCGGAGCCATGGTCCATGGCGGCGCTTTCTGTGTGCTGTGTCACACTTTAGTATGACGGACACGTCCTGATGTGTGCCCACTCATCCGGCCCGGTATGTCGGCGGCGGGTGACGTGCCGGACAGGTCGTATGGAAACGACACATATCTATATTGGGGGAAAAAATGAGACTGAAACCTTTATCCGCAGCGGTGCGATGGCAGCGCGTGGCGGCTGCGCTGTGGTTGTCTGGCCTGCCGTTAGTGTCTGTTGTGCAGGCGTCGCCGCACGAACATGTGATTGATGCCGGTGAAAATGTCACCGTGCCGGACGATTTCGGCGGTGACTGGCTGCCGGGCGATTTCCTCAATGTGGGGCTCTATACCCGCGGCGACCTGAGCATTATCAATGGCGGCACCGTTACCACCCAGCATGCCAGTGTTGGCTCCACGCCGGGGGCCGAGGGGTATCTGCTGGTGTCCGGGGCAGGCAGCACCCTGATTGCCGGCCAGACGCTGGTGCTGGCGGAGAATGGTACCGCGACGGTGACTGTTGCCGACGGCGCCTACATTGACAGCAATGCGGTCTCGATCGGTTACGCTGGCCAGGGCGTGGCCGATGTCGTGGTGACGGGGCAGGACACTCGCTGGGACATGAACCTCACCATGGTGGTAGGCGGCTGGGGCAATGGTGTACTTACTCTTGCGGATGGCGCCACGCTCGGCGGTGGCACGCAATTGGTCATGGGCCAGTATAACGACGCTAGCGGCCTTGGCATCGGCACGCTGCATGCCAGTGGTGGCTCACAGTTGTCTTTCTCCAGTCTGGCGCAGATCGGTGTGCGCGGCGAAGCCGAACTGACACTGACATCCGGCGCCAGCCTGAGTGCACTGGAAGGGATTGTCGGCTGGAATGCCGGCGGTAAGGGCACGCTGAATCTGTCTGGCACAGATACGCTCTGGTCTGGCCAGCGCTATCTGATGATCGGTCACGAGGGGCAGGGCGAAGCCACGCTCAGCGAGGGCGCCACGATCAGCCTTGTGCGCCGCGATCTGTATCCAGATGACCCGACGTCACTGGTGCTCGCGAACGCGGCGGGCTCGCAAGGGGTGTTCAATATCGGGGCTGCAGAAAACGAGGCTGCCGTGGCTGCCGGTACCCTGGACCTGGAGCGGTTCCGTTTCGGCGCCGGTGACGGCACCCTGGTATTCAATCACACCAGCAGCGATTACGTTTTTGCGCCGTACCTCAGCGGCGTTGGTACCCTTCGGCATCTGGCGGGCGATACTACGCTGGCGGGGGGCGATGCCGATTTTGACGGCATGGTGCACCTGACGGGCGGCACGCTGACGCTGGCGGCGGACCAGGTGCTGGGCACCGGCACGCTGGAGCTGGACGGTGGCACCCTCGCCACCCGCGGCGATATCGCGTTGGCCCACGACACCGTGCAACTGACCGACTCCTTCCTGCAGGTGGAGCAGGGCAGCGCCAGTTTCAGCGGCGATGTGGATCTCGGCGATTACCTGCTGACCATCGGCGGCGCCGGCAACGCGCTGTTCTCCGGCACCTTTTCGTCGGGCACCGGCGCGCTGAGCAAGACCGGCAGCGGCACCCTGACACTGACCGGCAATGCGGCGGCCTTTAACGGCACGCACACGGTGTCGGGCGGTGTGTTTGCGGTCAATACGGTGCTTGGCGGTGAGGTGGACGTGCAGGCCGGCGGTCGCCTGCAAGGCACGGGCACGGTCGGCAACACCACCATCGGCAACGGCGGGACGCTGGCGGCGGGCAATTCCATCGGCGAACTGACCATCGACGGTGACCTGACGTTCGTGCCGGGCGGTGTGTTCGATGTGGAAGTGAACCCGGCGGGCACCAACAGCGATCATGTGTACGTGACGGGCACGGCCACGCTGGCCGGCTCGGTGCTGCATGTGGGCGAAGTGGGCAATTACAGCCCGATCAGCACCTACCGCATTCTGACCGCCGACGGCGGCCTGATTGATGACTTCGACGATGTCGCGTCAGATTTTCTGTTCCTCGACGCCGCTCTGATCTATGGCGCCACCACAGTGGACCTGGAACTGCGCCGCAACGACATCGCCTTTGCCAGCTTTGCCAGCAGCCACAACCAGGCGGCCGTGGCGCAGGCCATCGAGGCGCTTGGCGCGGGCAACGTTGTGCACGACGAAATCGTGACCCAGGCCGGCACGCCTGCCTCTGTGCAGCAAGGTTACGACCAGCTGTCCGGCGAACTGCACGCCAGTGCGCTGACCGCGCTGCTGGAAGACAGCCGCCTGCTGCGCGACACCGCCACGGACCGTCTGCGCGGCGGAGCCGGCGACACCACGCTGGCTGAAGGCAATGGCTACACCGGCTGGCTGCGCCCGTTCGGCAACTGGGGCCGCAGCGATGGCGAACGCGGCACCGTGGACATGGACCGTGATACGCAGGGTTTCCTGCTTGGCGTCGACACGGCGCTGGATAACGGCGGCCGCGCCGGCCTGCTGGCCGGCTACAGCCGCACCGACCTGGGCCTGGCCTCGCGCCGTGGCGATGCGGACATCGACAGCCTGCACCTGGGCCTCTACGGCGAGTCCCGCCGTGGTGCGCTGGCCGTGCGCGGTGGCCTGTTCTACAGCTATCAGCAACTGGATACCGAGCGCCGCGTGGTGGTCGGCGGGCTGAACGAAACGCTGACCGGCGAACGCAGCGCCAACACGCTGCAAGGGTTCGGTGAGTTGGGATATCGCCTGGGCGATGACACCACGTCGGTGGAAGGTTTTGCACAGCTGGCGCAACTGCATCTGCGCCTGAACAGCGGCAGCGAGCAGGGCGGTGCCGCCGCGCTGCGCGGCGAACAGGGCAATACCGATGTCACCTTCACGACCCTGGGCGTGCGGCCCGCCACCACGCTGGGCGGTGTGCGCGTGCACGGCAGCCTTGGCTGGCGCCATGCGCTGGGTGACGTCACGCCGGATACCGCGTTGCGCTTTGCCGGTGGCGAAAACTTCGACATCGACGCCGCACCGCTGGCGCGCGACACGCTGGTGATGGAAGCCGGCGTGACGCTGTCGCTGGCTGAGCGCGCCTCACTGCGCATCGGCTATGCCGGCCAGACCGGCGGCGGTGTGTCCGATCACGGCGGCCAGGCGACGCTGGCGTGGGATTTCTGATGCCAGCCTGAACCCACAACGGCCCGTCATGCGGGCCGTTGTTGTATCTGCCCGTCAGTATTGCAGCATCATGCCCGGTCGAATATCTCGGCCGGTGGTGTGAACTCCGCCGGCAGGTGGGCGAGGAAAAGCTCGGTGGCGTGGAGCAGGCCGGAAAGGCTCTGGTCCACTTCGCGGGCGACGTTGAGCGCAGTGGATTGAAGATAACCGTCCCAGCCGCTGGTTGTCGCGGCCTTCAGGGCATGTCGCATGGCGTTGGCATGCTCCGTGCGCAGATGGGAGAGTGTCTGCTGTGCAACGCCGTGGGCGCTGTCAGGTTGCAGATCATGTCCACTGGAGGCCAGCAGTGTTTCCAGGGTGCGCAGCGTGGCCAGCACGTGCGCCACCAGTGCGCCGATCCATGGCTGGGTGCTGGAGCGCAGGCGCATGTCATCCAGATTGGCCCGGATATCCTTGATCGCCTTGGTGGCGTAGACCGCGTCACGTACAGAGGCCGTCAACTGACTGTCGCGCGCGGCGGCAGCCGGGGGCATGTGGCCGCTGTGCATGCGCGCGGCAAAGTGCAATATTTCCCCTTCCAGATTTTTCAGTGCGGTATAGCTGTCGAGAAAATCCGTGCGGGGCGTCAGCCGGCGGCGGTGTGGCGGCGACGGGCGCAGCGCCTGCCCGGCATTGCCGCCGAAGGGTTGGGCTACCAGTGTCAGTGCATGGCTGAGAGCGTGCAGCGTTTCCTTTTCCAGTGCGGCCGTCGCTGCTTCGCTGATGTCCGGTGGCACCTTGCTGATGAACTCGCTGGTGTCGTGCCGTCGCTGGCCGACAAATTTTTCCAGCAACGGGGCCGCGCGGCCCAGCAACGGATAGAACAGCAGCACGCCCACCAGCGTAAAGAAGGTATGAAACGCGACCAGCATGTACAGTGGCTCGGTGATGCCCAGTGCCTCCTGGGCCTGGTTCACCCAGGGGACAAAACAGATCAGCGCCACGAGCGCGGTGGCGCCGGAGTAGAGCACATTGAACACCGCCACGCGCCGGCTGCTGGCGTCGCCGCGCAGGACGCCCAGCAACATGGTGCTGGTGGTGCCGACATGTGCGCCGACGGTGATGGCTGCACCCATGGGCAGGCTGATGACGCCAGCGTGCAGGGCGGCCAGGCTGATCATCATGGTCGCGGAGCTGGATTGCAGGACGGTGGCCAGCACCAGCCCGACCAGGGCGAACAGCTGCACCGGGTAATCACCCAGCCAGCCGAGATCAATATCGCCCACCACCTGTTCGACGCCGCTTTTCATGAATTCCAGCCCGAACAGCAACAGGCCGAAGCCGAGCAGCAAGCGTGCGCTGGCGCCTGCACGACCCTGCCGCGCCAGCAGCGTGACGCCCAGCCCGCCGAGGGCCAGCAAGGGCAGCGCCAGGGTGCCGAGCGCCAGTTTGAAACCGACGGTGGCCACCAGCCAGCCCGTCACAGTGGTGCCTACGTGAGTCCCCACCACGACCCCCAGCGCATTGGCCATTGGCATGATGCCGGCGCCGACGAAGGCCAGTACCAGCAGCCCGACCAGTGAACTGCTCTGCATCAGCGCGGTGGCCATCGCGCCGACCAGCACGCCGCGCCAGGGGGTCACGGTGCCACGTCGAAGAATGCGGACCAGCAGTTCATTGCCGAGCCCGCGCAGACCTTGCTCGATATGGTCCATGCCAAGCAGAAACAGACCGAGGCCGGCGAGTATCTGCCAGAAATCCAGCGTCATGTTCAGTGCAACCGTCCCGTGGTGGTATCGCGCCAAGAGTACGGGGCGGCTGATGGGGGAACAATCACTGCCTTCCTGGCCGGTGATATGTTTGACGCTGGCGTGGGTGACGTGGTCCAGAATTTTCCAGCAATGAGCATTGCTCGCGCTCTATGTGTGGCGACCGGACGATGACAAGCCAGCGCGCCAGCGCCGGGCTTTTCCGTTACATTGCCGGGCAGGACATCCTGATCGGGAGCAAAGGGCATGACGCTATTCGGGCTGTTATCGCTGGCGGGCATCTTGTGGGGGCTGGCCCTGGTGCCGGGGCTGAGCGTGGTGGCGGTCACCACCCGCACCGCGACGCTGGGGCCGGTGCACGGCGTGGCGGTCACCGCCGGCATCGTGCTGGGTGACCTGTTGTTTATTGCACTGGCGCTGTTCGGCCTCACCGCGCTGGCCCAACTGCTGGGCGGCGTGTTCGTGGTGATCCGTGTGCTGGCAGGGCTGTGCCTGATCGGCTTCGGCATTCACCTGCTGCGTCACGCCGGGGCCTCGCCCGCTGCCACGCCGGTGGTGGCACGCGGCTCACTGGGCACCAGTTTCCTGGCGGGCCTGCTGATCACGCTCGGGGACATGAAGGCGATTCTGTTTTATCTGAGCCTGCTGCCGGTGTTTGTCGATCTGGGCCGGGTGACCTCTTTGGAGGCCCTGATGATTCTCGCCGTCAGTGTGTTCGCAGTGGGCAGCGCTAAACTGCTCTACGTCGTGCTGGCCTGGCGGCTGCGCACCTGGCGCGTGAACCCGCGCCTGCGCACGCCGCTGCAACGCGCCGCCGGCGGAGTCATGGTGGGAGCGGGCGCCTGGCTGGTGGCCCGGCCCTGAAACGAGGCCGTCTTCATGCAAAGTGATCTCTCCTGGGCCACGGGCCTGCACGAAGTGCTTGTGCACCTGTTGCAGGCGCCAACGTCCCCCCGGCCGATGCCGGATCTCGCTGCCTGGCGACCGGCCTGGCACGCGTTGACAGCCCATAGCGGATCTCCCCTGTTGCTGGCACTGCGCGGCGGCTACGACGCGGACCGGCTCGGCTGGGCATTTTCCGCCGGGTACCAGGCGGCGCTGCGTGCCCTGTTGCCGTCGATCGGTGCTGACGAGATCGTTGCCTTCGGTGCCACCGAGAGCGGTGGCAACCGGCCACGGCATATCGCCACCGCCTGCACCGCATTGCCGGACGGCCGAGTACAGCTCAACGGTGAGAAAAGCTGGATCACGCTCGGCAGCGGCTGCACCCGCCTGCTGATCGTGGCGCGGGAGGCGGAGAGTGATCCCGAACGGCCGCAACTGGCAGTGTGGCAGGTGCCGGTGGCCACCGCCGGGGTGAGCCTGCCGGCGTCCACGCCACTGCCGTTCATTCCGGAAGTGCCGCATACCCGATGCCGGCTGGACAATGTGGTGCTGCCGGCGGCGGCGCGGTTGCCCGGCGATGGCTATGACGGCTACCTGAAACCCTTCCGCACCATCGAAGACCTGTACGTGAATCTGGCGCTGTTGGCCTGCACGCTGCGCGAAGCGCGGGCGCGCCAATGGCCGCAGGCACTGCGTGCGCGCCTGCTGGCCACCGTGAGCGGGCTGGCGGCGCTGACCACGCAGCCGCCTTCGTCGCCCGTCACGCATGCGGCGCTGGATGGGCTGCTGGCGGAAGCGGCGGGCGTGCATCAGCAGGCCGCCGAGCAACTGGCGGGCGAGGCGGATGCGTTGGCTGAATACTGGCGGCGCGACGCGCCGCTGTTCGGGGTGGCGGGCAAGGCCCGTGCGTTGCGGGCGCAACGGGCCTGGGAAACGCTGGGTTGATCAGCCTGCGGCGGCCCTGGCCTGGGCGTCGAGTTCGCTGACCAGCGCCGGGTCGAGCTTGAGCTGTTTGACCAGCTCCTGCAGGTAGGCCCGTTCCATAAAGCTTTCTTCATCCACCACCAGCACGCTGGCCAGATACATTTCGGCGGCCATCTCCGGCGTGCTGGCGGCGGCGGCCACGCGCACCGGGTCCAGCGGCTGGCGCAGTTGTTCATCGAACCAGCGTTGCAGGGCTGTGTCTGCGCCCAGCCGGGCGATTTCCTGATCGATCAGTTCGCGTTCACGGTCGTCCACATGGCCGTCCGCTTTGGCGGCGCCAATGATCGCCAGCAGGATGGCGCGGCTGTGCTGTTCAGCCTCCGGTGCCGGCAGCCGGTCCACGGTCTGCGGCGGGGTGGCGTTGGCCACGCCCTGATTCTTTTGCCAGTTGTCGTAGGCCTTGTAGGCGACCACGCCCAGCGCGGCCAGGCCGCCGTAGGTGGCGACCTTGGTGCCGATCTTGCGGCCTTTCTTGCTGCCCAGCAGCAGGCCGAGCGCACCGGCCGCCAGGGCGCCGCCGCCGGCACCGGCGAGCATGCCGTTCAGGGGCGACTGGCCAGTGGATTGCGGGTTGGCCTGCTGCGGCGCAGAGCCGGTGTTGTTGAACAGGTCGTTGCCGGCCTTGAGCAATTGGTCCATCAGGTTGCGGGTGTTCATGCCATATCCTCTGTCCTGGTGTCAGCCATTGGGACTGCCGCGTTCCGGGAGAATTCCGTGGCCCGGCGTGAAGGCGATGCTATGCTCCGGGAACTGGTGCGGACACGCCGGCTTTACAAGACGCTCTGACAAAATTTCACAACAACGGGAGTTGATGCATGCACGTTCCGAGCCCGATTCTTGCCCCCATCGTTGCCCTGGTGGCCTGGTCGATGATCATGTGGCTGTGGATGTACGCCACACGCCTGCCCGCCATGGCGCGCGCCAAAATGAAACCGGACCCGAATGCGCCGCGGGGCGAACAGATGAACCAGTTGCCGGCCAACGTGCGCTGGAAGGCCGACAACTACAACCACCTGATGGAACAGCCGACGATTTTCTACGCCGTGGCCTTTGCGCTGGCGCTGCTGGGCATTGGCGGCGGCATCAACCTGACGCTGGCCTGGGCCTATGTCGGGCTGCGCGTGGTGCACAGCCTGGTGCAGGCACTGGTGAACAAGATCGAGATCCGTTTTGTGCTGTTCCTGCTGTCGTCGCTGGTGCTGGTGGCGCTGACGGTGAATGCGGCACGCGCTGTGTTCTGACCGGGAGCCATGCCTTGCAACCCTCACTGAATCTGCTACGCACGTTTGATGCAGTCGGCCGGCACCTGAGTTTTCGGGCCGGCGCGGAGGAATTGCACATTACGGCGTCGGCGGTGAGCCATCAGATTCGTGACCTGGAAACGCAACTGGGCCTGCCGCTGTTCGTGCGCCGCCATCGCCAGATCGCCTTTACGCCGGAAGGCGCGGCTTACCACGCAGCGATCAGCCGGGCGCTGGCGGATATTCGCCGGGCGACACAGGTGTTGCAGGGTGAAGAAGACGCCGCGCCGCTGCGCGTCAGCGCCATGCCGTTTGTGGCCACCGACATACTGGCGCCGGCCATCGGCCGCTTTCTCGCCCAGTGGCCGGCGCTGCGCATCGACATCCAGGCGGAAACCCGGTCCATGGACGTGGCCGGTGGCGATACCGATGTGGCGATCCGTTTCGGCTATGTGATGCACGACCAGACGATTCCGCTGGCGTCCGCCGAGGTGACCTTGCTGTGCGCCCCCTCCCTAGCGGACGCGGTGCGGGCTGATCCGCACGCTGCTGCGCAGCGTTACCCGTTGTACAGCATGACCGACCACCGCGAACTCTGGACACGCTGGTTTGAATACCAGCAATGGCCGGACACCTTTCGTGAAACCATCAGCCTGAACAGCTATCGCGGCCTGCTGATGGCCGCCGCGCGCGACGGCCTGGCGCTGGGCCTGCTGCCGGTGGTGACGCCGCTGGTGCAGTCCGGTGTGCTGGCCGCACCGTTGCCGGCACGGCGCATGCCGCTGGCGCATTTTTCCCTGGAAGTGCGCGAGGCGGTGCGCTGGCGTCCGGAGGTGGTGGCGCTGGTGAGCTGGCTGCGTGCGCTGTTCAGCGACTGTGTGCGTGACACGGATGAGTATTTCTCATCACGGGCTGTGTAAAGATCAATTTTTCCTGTCTGCGCGCCGCTCTAGCCTGAGCCTCCCGAAAGCTGTTCAGGAAAGCGCTCATGGTGTCTGTCGAACCCTTGTCTTTGCTGACGTCTGATGGCCTGCGCCTGCCAGCTACGCTGTATCGCGCGCCGTCACCGCGCGCCGTGGTGGTGCTGGCGGGTGGCACCGGTATTCCGCACGGTTTTTATCGTCACTTTGCCCGTGGCCTGAGTGAGCATGGCCTGACGGTGCTCAGTTTCGATTACCGGGGCCTGGCGCACACGGGCGTGCCGTTGCGGATGGCCGACTGGGGGCGGCGGGATCTGGATGCAGCATTGCAACAAGGCAGCGCGCTCGCCGGCGCCTTGCCGTTGCTGTTTGTCGGCCATTCCGTCGGCGGGCAATTGTTTGGCCTGGCAGAGCACGCTTCCCACGTGCGCGCTGCGTTGTTGATCGCGTCGCAAAGCGGCTACTGGCGTCTGTGGCCGGGCGGGTGGTGTTGGCGTCGCTGGCTGGACTGGCACCTGATCATGCCGCTGGCGATCCGTTTCACCGGCACCTTGCCCGGTGCGCTGATGGGCGGCGCGACATTGCCGGGCGGTATCGCCCGCGAGTGGGTGCGCTGGTGCCGCTCCCCGCATTACCTCTGCGAGCAGGATGGCACGCCGATGCGCGATCATTTTGCACGGTTGCGGTTGCCGATGCGGTTTTATCACATTACCGATGACGATGCGGTCGCGCCGCTGGCGGCGGTGCGTGCATTGATGGAGTTTTATCCCGTGGCCGGGAAGGAATTGCGGCAATGGTCGCCGGCGCAATGGGGTGTGAAAACGCTCGGGCATGTGGGCGTGTTTCGGCCTGCCGCATCGGCGGCCTGGGGCGAGATCGCCGGGTGGTTGTTGGGGCAAATACCGGTCACGACGCGCTGTATGGCGGAAAACAGGATGGCTGAGGCGCATACCGGATTTGATATTTATACCTGATTGGGTATATTCTTCGCCGGACAAACCGGGAAAGGATTCCCAATGGCAAAGTGCAAACAGATCCAGTTTGAGGGCACCAGTCTGGCAGATCTCAGACGCTGGCCCAAAGAAGCGAGGATGGCTGCGGGTTACCAGCTCGACCTTGTACAGCAGGGGAGATGTCCCGATGACTGGAAGCCGATGAAGACAGTGGGTGCCGGTGTCCGGGAAATAAGAATTGCGGCGGCGGACAGAAGCTGGCGGGTCATTTACGTGGATGTGGTCAGGGGCAGGCTGTACATCCTGCACTGTTTTCAGAAGACAACGCAGAAGACGAGAAAAGCCGATATCGACCTGGCCCGGGCGCGATGCCATGCCATCAGGCGGGCTCGATAACGGCGGTCGTTCCGGGCAAAGACCGCGAGAGGAGCCATGCTATGGCGGGCGAGACGTTCGAGAGCGTGTGGGATGCGGTGTGTGACACACCCGCTGAAGCCGAGAACATGAAACTGCGGGCGAGGTTGATGACCTGCATTCGTGACCACATTGCCAGGAAAAAACTGGATACCCGGGCTATTCAGGTGATGCTTGGGCTGACCCAGCCGCGCGTGAGCTATCTCATGACCGGCAAGATTGACAAGTTCAGCCTGGATACGCTGGTGCTGATGGCGAGTCGTGCTGGCCTGCATGTCAGCATTTCCGCAACGGAAAACGCCGCCTGACTTTGGGTGTCTGTCTGATTTCTCTGGCCTATGAAACGCCCGGCGCGTGGCGCGCCGGGCGTTTTCCTTTTTTGCTAATCCCTGCAGAACAGGTTGCTCTCCGCCTGATAACTGATCCGCAACACATCCACGTCACCGGTAAAGGCGTCGCTGGCCGGGCTGCCCCAGCGGGCGCCGAGCATGGCGCCGACGGGGGCGGTGCTCAGGATCGGTGAGCCGCTGACGCGATCAAACGCTGCCACTTCTGTGCAACCGACGTGCAAGCTGATGCGCTCGCCGTCGGAGGCAAGCTGGATTTCCTGCCAGTCGCTGGCGTCGTCCAGCGCTACCAGCAGTCGTTTGTCCTGGCGGGGGAATTCCGCCACCAGGCTTTCGCGGGCCAGCTGCACGTTCAGCGCGGTGCCGGAGGCTGTGCCCAGCGACAGCACGGTGTGCAGTGTGTCGTCCCCGGTGCGTGCACGCAGGTGGATGGCGAAGCGTTCGCCGATCAGCGTGTTGTTGAACACCGAACTGTCCTGCGTGCTGGCTTGCTGCGTGCCGTCCACGGACAGCACGCCGCCGACGGCGCCGTCGTTGCCAAGCGCCGGCGCGCTGCCGAGCGGTGTGTAGTCCAGGCCGCCCGTGAACAGCGGGCTGCCGTAGGCGGAATAATCGTTCAGGCAGACGCTGTCGCAGCCTTCGTCTTCATCCATGACCCAGAAGCCGAGCACGAAACCATCCACCGGCATGTATTCCACCGGGTTTTCGACCGGTTCGCCCGGCACTTCGATCACGCGGTCGCGGTAGCGGGTGTCGTCGCCACCGCAGGCCACCAGCAGGGTGGTGGCCAGGGGCAGCAGTACAGAAAATCTGTTCATCATGTTCTCCTCAGCGCGACGCACGCGGCGTCAGCACGATGTCATCCACCACGGTGCCGTTGAGCGTACGGGTCAGCACGTGCATCTGCGCGCCATCGATCTGCAGCGTGGTGTAGGTGTTGACGTTGTCATCGAACAGCACGTCGGCAAAGCGCGCGATGCCGCCGCCGTTGTTGTCGTAGTACTTGGCGGAATCAGAACCGGCGATCAGGTAGGTCGCGCCCGTCGGGTTCGGCTGGCCGGCCAGCAGGGGCAGGCTGCGCGAGTACATGTGATCGTGGCCGGAGAGCACCAGATCAATGCCGGCGGCGTCCACGACAGGCGGCAGGTACTGCATGACGCGGCCGTTGCCGGACGCCGGGTTCCCGTTGTATGGCGGGCGGTGGATCATGACGATCTTCCAGGTCTTGTCGGAGGCGTCCATGTCCGCGCGCAGCCAGTTCATCATCTTTGGCCAGTCGCTTTCCGCCAGCAGTTCGCTGGTGATCACGGCGATGTGTGTGTTGCCGTAATCGAAGCTGTAGATGGCACGTTCGAACGGAGTCGCCACGCCGCTGTCGCTGTCCGGGTAGCGGAACATGGCGGCAAACTTGTCGGCGCCTTCGTTGTAGACCTCGTGGTTGCCTTCGGCGACCACGAACAGGCGCGAGTCGAGCATGTCCTCGCCCTCCATCGCTTCCAGGAACAGGCGCAGGTAGCGGTAGTCGCTCAGGTCTTCGGTAAAGTCGCCGACGTGCATGATCAGGTCGCCGTCCGGCAGTTGCGCCTGCATCTTGCGATACAGTTCCGTCACCAGCCCGCTGCCGTTGAACAGGTTGTCGTTGGAGACGGTCTGGGTGTCGCCGAACAGGTGGATGTTGACCTGATCGTCGCCGTCGTCGGTGACAAAACTGTGCTCGTTGCTGACATTGCCGGCGCCATCGCCGACCTGATAACGATAGCGGGTGCCCGGCGCCAGGTTGTCGAGCGTGGCGTGATGCACGCGCACCACACCGGCTTCGGCGCCGTAGAAGAACGGCAGCACGATGGACGTGCCTTCGCGCACCTGGTCCAGCGTGCCGGTGCCGTAACGCACCTGCGAAGTGGTCACGTCGCTGGCGGTGTACCAGGTGACGTTGACGCGGCTGCTGTCGTTGCCGGGTGTCAGGTAGATGTAACGCGGGCTGGGCGTCAGGTTTTCCACCAGCGCCTGCACTTCGGTCATCAGTGACGAGCCCTGGTCGTCGTAGGCGCGGAACTGGAAGCGCGTGCTGCCGGCGACACCGGGCAGGGTGACGTTGAGGAAACCGTCGTTGTCGGTGTTGCCGAGCACGTTGACGTCGCTGATGGTGTCGTTGGCGGCGTTGTAGGTGAAGGTTTCCACCGTCACGCCCGGTGCCGGCTGGCCCTGCTGATCGGTGACCAGCAGCCGCAGCGATTCACCGCTGACACCCCATTGCGTCATCAACCGATAACGGCTGCCGACTTCCTTGCGGATCACCGGATGGCGGAAGGTGTCGCCGTCGAGGGTGCCGTTGACCACCACCGACACAAAGGTGTTCTGGATGTAATCGCGCACGCTCAGTTGCAGGTATGCGACGGTGCCGGTGCTGGCGTCAAAGCCGGTGAAACGGCCTTCCCAACGGCCTGTGCTGGTGGCGATGTCGGTGGCGTTGAGGTCGGCGTTGACCACGGTCAGGTCGGCCTTGGTGGCATCGAAGTCCAGTGCCAGCGACAGGTCGCCGAACGCCTCGGCGCCGCCTTCCACGCGAATCGGCAACTGGAAGGTGCCACCGGGGTAGAACTGCACGTTGGCGCTGTCGATAAACAGGCGCGGGGCGCCGGTTTCGATGCTGAACAGGAAGTCGCCGGCGCTGACGTTGCCGTTGATGTCGTGGATGCGGTAGTCGACCCGGTGCCAGCCATCGGCCAGGTCGCTGGCCTGATATTCGACGCGGTCCTGATGGTTGCTGACCAGTTGCGCAGACACATCGATGCCGTCAATGGCCAGATAGGCGCTGCCGAAATCCACACCGGAATTGTCGTTCACCTGCAAGGCGATCAGTGGCGATGCGGTGTCGACCACGTCATCCGCGCTGGGGCTGGCCAGCACGCCGGGGCCGGTCAGGTCGGTGTTGTCGCTGTAGATGGCGGTGAAGTTGTCGAGGATCACGCTGGAGTCGATCCGCTCGGCGGTTTTCAGCACCAGGAAGCGGAACGGCTGGTCAAAGCGGAACGGTGCGGTGTAGCCGGCAGGGATTTCCGCTTTCATGAAATTCCAGCCGCGTTCCGGCAGCGCTTCGCCGTCGTTGTTGTAGTTGATGGTCACTGCCTTGTTGTCGGCATCGCGCAGTGAACCGCGCACCCACCAGACCTTGCCGGCCAGTTCATCGGGGATATACACGTTCACGCCGAGGTATTTCGGATTGCCGGGCAGGGTGGTCACGCGATTCGGATCGGTGAGGTAAGCACCGAAGGTGCCGGGCTGGGCCGGGTTGGCTTCCCAGCTCAGTTTCATGGAGTAGTTGCCGGCGAAAACCTGGTCTGTGACTTTTTCGATGGTGACGTTGTTGTGCCGTGCGCCGGCGGCGCGGAACATGCTGGTGTCGCCTTCGAAATCGACCATGACCACGGGCGCCACGCCGATGTTCAGCGTCAGTTGCGCGCTCTGGCCGGCGGCGCTGGCGGTGACGATGCAACTGCGGCCCTGCACTTGCGCGGCGGTGACGGTGGCCTTCTGCGCATCCAGGATGCAGTCGCTGCTGTTATCGACGCTGTACGCGATGGTGCCCGGCGAATACACCACTTCCTGCCCGTCGCTCAGCAGTTGCGGGGCCAGGTTGACGGTGGCGCCGCTGTCGATGGCCATCTCGCTGGTGCCGAAGCGGATCTCGTCAATCTCGCTGGTGACGCGCACGCGCGCCACGCCTTTCTGTTCGCCGACCTGCACCACCACATAGCCTTCGGCATTGGCGTTGCCGGCGCGGAACGCGCCGGTGCGCGCATCGATCAGGCCGAGCGCGGCGGTGCTGATGCCGTACTCCGGAATTTGCCCGCTGCCTTCCCAGGAACGGCTGTCGTAGCCCACGCCACGGAAGCGGCGATAGGTGGAGCCGGCCAGCAGCGTGATGTCGCGTGGATACACCGCGACATCGGTGGCACTGTAGCGCGCCAGTGACGGGTTCAGCACCAGCCCCCATTTGGTCGCGGTAACGCGCTCGCCGCCGTCGGACGGCACATTCAGCAGATGCGTGTAGCGCTCGCCCGGCAGACGACCGGCCAGGGTGGTGGAGCCGCCGCCGTCGAAGTTGATCGCGCGGACGGCGCCGTAGCCGATCATCAGTTGTGCGAGTTTGGTTTCGGTGATGCCGTCGGTCAGCGAGCCGACCGGCTTGTCCACCACGAGGAAGAAATAGCTGCCGTCGGCACGGATGCCGAACGCGGTGCGGCCGCTGGCGGCGCTTTCGCCCTGGTTGGCACCGAGCTGGCCGTTCTCTACCAGCAGGCCACGGCCAAAGCCGGCGCCCACGGCACTGACTACATTGTCCCAGCTCGGGTCGTCGGTTTCGTAGCGGATGTCGACACGGGTGCCAATGGCGAGGGAGCCGTCATCCACCAGCAGGGCATGGCCGGCCGGGACCACGTAATTGGCGCGGTCGTCGACGCGCGCGCTGACGACACCGGACAGCGGTGGCAACTGCACGCTGATCTGGCCGTCCCCCCGTTCGATCACGCTGACGCCGTTGGCCTCGGCACGAATCAGGGCGCCAGTGCGGCCGCGCATATCAATCGTGCCGCGATAACTTTCTGCCGCGTACAGTTCCATGGCGGAGCTGCCACGGCTGAAGCTGCGGTTCACCTGCGTGGCATTGTTGAAGTAATGCACGTTGCCCAGCTCGCCCAGCGGCTGCTCGTTGGCGTACACGTTCAGAGTGAACTCGGGCACCTCTTCCAGGATGTCGACGCTGCCGTCCTGGTAGACCACCACGGCTTCTTCGCTGCGGTCGGAGAAGCCGGTGTAGGTGACGCCATCGGCCTTGATCAGGCCCATGTTCCAGCCCTGGGTCATGTCATACGGGTCGGCGTTGACGGCCAGGATCACGTTCTGGCCCTGATCGATGGCATGGTTGGCGCTGGCGGTGGTGCGCTCGAACGAGAACTGCCCTTGTGAGCGGTTCAGCGGTACCAGCGACAGGCTGCCGCCGAGGTTGAATTCGGCGCTGATGATGGCCTCGTCCAGCACATGGTTGAGCTTGCCGCGGGTAATCGTCAGGTCGTCATTGACCGGGAAGCGGGCGAAGTCGCTGATCACCGTCGGCACGGTTTCGCGGGCGGTGGTGCCGTTGATCACCGGCGCCGGCACCGGCGCGAACAGGTCGTCGGCATTGTCCGGCGGGGTGATGATGTTGGCGCTGAATTGTTCTGCGCCGGATTGGTCGTCCACATAAGGCACATCCGTGCTGCCGCCGGGAACTTCCACAATTTTGTCCCGGTAAACTGTCTTGGTGTCACCGTCGCACCCGGTCAGGTACGACGTGGCCAGAAGCGAAAACGCCAAAAGCGTTCCCCGGCCGACGCGGCGTGTCATGTGCGTCACCTTGGTGTCTCCGTTGGTATTTTGGGGTGTCGAAAAAATGCGTGGTGTCCGTCTGGACGGGCGTACGTTAGGCGATGGCAATGACAGGGAGATGGCGTGCAGAAGTCGCCGGGAAGGCAGTTTGATGAAATCGTGTGCGCGATTGCGCAGCAGGTGCCCGGCAATATCCGAATAGGATTCGCAGTCTGTTCGGGTGTGGCATAAACGCCACAGGCATCAGTAGGCGTAGCGTTGCAGAGCGGGTGCCAGATTCCAGAGTGCGGCGGCTGCCAGCACACCGAGGCAGGGCGGCAGGATGATCCGCCAGACGCGCGGGGGCAGCGTTGTCAGCGGCGTGCGCCGTTGCACCAGCGCCAGGCTGGCGGCGCAGAGCGTGCCGGCCAGCAGCGCGCCGGCGAGAATGTCGGTGGGCCAGTGCACGCCCAGGTACACGCGCGAAAAGGCAATCGCCATGGCCGGCAGGCTCACCAGCAGCAGCCACGTCAGCCGCCAGCGTACCGGCTGGCTGCGCCCGGCCAGTATGCCCAGCGTCAGGAAAAACGCGAACGCCGCCGAGGTGTGCCCGCTCGGCAGGCTGAAGGTGGGCAGGGGGTCCAGCAGAATATCCGGGCGGGCACG
The DNA here is from genome assembly GCF_009846755.1 of Alcanivorax sp. S71-1-4. Classification (GTDB taxonomy): domain Bacteria; phylum Pseudomonadota; class Gammaproteobacteria; order Pseudomonadales; family Alcanivoracaceae; genus Isoalcanivorax. Next base: position 42,810 of record NZ_AQOR01000021.1, on the reverse strand, counting down.
GGCCAGCAGCCATTTCAGCGCCACATTGCTCAGCGCGGTGCCGAGCAGCACGCCGGTGGCAAACAGGGCCGCGCGCCATTGCCGGGTGAGCGCCAGCAGGCCGACCAGCAGGACGCCGGCGATCAGTTGCGTGCGGAAGTCACCGAGCCGCGTTACCAGCACCATGACATGATCCATCGCGCTGTGGCGGTGCGCCTGGATCACCGTCATCAGGCCCTGGTCCAGATGGTCCAGGGCCTGCCAGCCCAGCAGTAGCGCGACCAGTGGCAGCAGGCAGGCGCCGGCGGCGAGCAGTGTGGTCTGGCGGCGCCCGCGCAGGCTGCTGTGGATGATCACCCCGAGGACGGCCACCACGCCGCCGAGGATCAGCGCGACGTCGTGCCAGAAGCCCGGCGGCAAGGGCAGGCGCATGGCCGTGCCGGTGGCCCAGCCGGGCAGCAGGTAGGCGACGGCCCAGCCGGAGGCGGCCAGCAGGCTGATGAGCATGAAGCGACCCAGGGGCATTTCGAACATGCCGGCGACCATCGGCAGCATCGGCCGCAACGGTCCGATATAGCGGCCCACCAGCAGGCTGACCACGCCGTAGCGGCGGAAGTACATCTCGGCGGTGGCGAGCCATTGCGGATGCTGGCGCAGCCCCGGCAGCGCACGGATGCGCCCGTGATAACGGCGGCCCAGACCGTAGGAGATGGCATCCCCCAGCAGGCCGCCGGTGTAGCCCAGCAGCAGCGTCTGCCACAGGGGCATGCCGCTGTGCCCGGCCAGCATGGCCATGCTGAACAGCACCACGGTGCCCGGTATCAACAGGCCGAGAATGGCCAGGCATTCAATGCAGGCGGCGGTGAACAGGGCCAGCCCCAGCCAGTGCGGGTGCGCGGCGAGCCAGTCGGTCAGCTGGGTAAACCAGGCACTCATCAAGCGGTATCCCGGGCAATCACGGTCAGGCCAGCCGGTGCCGGTCGTCGTCGTGCTGTGTGAGCACTGCCACGCCCTGTTCGGTCACCGCCACGGTGTGCTCCCACTGTGCGGAAAGCTGGCGATCGTGGGTGAGGGCGATGTCCCAATGGCCGACGCGACGATGGCGCAACCGCGCGCTGCCCTGGTTGATCATCGGCTCGATGGTGAACACCATGCCCGGTTTCAGCAGCAGGCCGGTGCCCGGCTGGCCGACATGCAGCACCTCGGGGGCCTCGTGCATCTGCCGGCCGATACCGTGGCCGCAGTAGTCGCGCACCACGCTGTAGCCGCAGGTGCGCGCATGTTGCTCAATGGCGTGGCCGATATCGCCCAGCCGCGCGCCGGGGCGCACCGCTTTAATGCCGGCCCACATCGCGTTGCGGGTTTCCTCCACCAGGCGCTGCGCTTCCGGGCTGACCTCACCGACCTGATACATGCGGCTGGCGTCGGCGATAAAGCCGTTTTTCTCCAGGGTGATATCCAGGTTCAGGATGTCGCCGTCGTGCAGCACACGGTCTGCCGCCGGCATGCCATGGCACACCTCATCGTTCAGCGAGGCGTTCAGGGCAAACGGATACCCGTACTGGCCAATGCTGGCGGGGCGTGCCTGCAGCGTATCGCGAATGTAGTCGGTGACGAGGTCGTTCAGCGCCAGAGTGGTCACGCCGGCGCGGACCCTGTCTTCCAGCATGCGGAACACGTCGGCAAGCAGTTGGCCGGCGTGGCGCATATGCGCCAGGTCCTCGGCATTTTTCAGTCGAATAGCGGTCATCGTGCGTCTGGCCGTGACGGGAACAGATCGCCGGATCATAGCAGATGTCACCCGCGCGGGTGGCGGGCCGGCAAACGGACCGGCTAGCATGCCTGACAGGCTGTCAAAGGAGGGCTGCGGATGTTTCGCTACGTTTGTCTGGGTACGCGTGATCCGGCCAGCGCACGGGTGTTTTATGACCGCGTGCTGGCAACACTGGGTATTCATCGTGTGGACACCGGCGATGAAGGCTTCGACCTCGGCTGGAGTGGCTGGGGGACCTACAACGACGAAGGCCGCGAGGAGCTGGCTTTGTGGCTGTGCCCGCCGTTCGATGGCGCGCCGGCCTCGCCGGGCAACGGTGTCATGGTGGCCTTCACTGCGGCGACACGCGCGCAGGTGGATGCCTTCCATGCTGCGGCGCTGGCTGCCGGCGGCACCAGCGAGGGCGAGCCGGGCGTGCGGCCGCAATACAACGCCGATTTCTATGCCGCCTATGTGCGTGACCCGGACGGTAACAAGCTGGCGGCGGTGCACCGCGACCCGCCACGGGCATAAATGTCGAAATCGCACCGGCCAGTTCGACCAGAGAAAACCACTTCACTGGGAGCACTGAGCATGATTGAGACCCCCCGACTTCTGCAGACCCGGGACCAGCACACCGCCGTCATCCGCCTGGCCGTGCCGTGCGCGCAGATGCAGCAGGTGATGGGGCCCGGCATCGAAGAATTGTTCGCCACGGTCGCCACCCAGGGGATCGAGACAACCGGCGCCTGGTTTACCCGCCACTTCCAGATCCCTGACGACACCTTTGATTTCGAGATCGGTGTGCCGGTGGCCACGCCCGTGCAGCGGGCCGGGCGTGTGGCGCCGTCCAGGCTGCCGGCGCTGACCGTGGCGCGCACGCTGTACGCCGGCAACTACGATGGCCTGCCGCAAGCCTGGGGCGCTTTCCAGGCGTGGCTGGAAAAAGAAGGGCATGCAACCCGTTTGCCGGTGTGGGAAAGTTATGTGCTTGACCCTTCCACCAATGCGGACCCGGCCAGTTGGCGCACCGAACTGAACTGGCCGCTGGCGGAACAGGATTGAAAGGAGATATTTCACATGCGTTATCAGGGGAGTTGCCATTGCGGCGGCATCGCGTTTGAAGTGGAAGGCGAGGTGGACAGCGGCCTGGCCTGCAATTGTTCCATCTGTCATCGCAGAGGGTCGCTGCTGTGGTTCGTGCCGCGCAGCGCCCTGACGCTGAAAACGCCGACGGAGAACATGAGCACCTACACCTTTAACCAGCATGTGGTGAAGCATCGCTTCTGTTCCACCTGCGGCATACACCCCTTCGGTGAAGGTGTGGACCCGCAGGGCAACGAGGTGGCCGCGATCAACCTGCGCTGCCTGCAGGACGTTGACCTGGACAGCGTGCCGGTACACACCTTCGACGGGCGCGCCATCTGATGCAGGTGTATCTGGCGGCCAGCGAGTGGATTGACAGCGACCATCCGGCGATTCGCGCCTGCGCCGCACGGCTGGCCGAAGAAGGCGGGACGCCGGTGGGGGTCGCCCGGCGCTGCTTTGAATTCGTGCGCGATGAAATTCGCCATAGCTGGGACTATCAGGACACCGTGGTCACCTGCCGCGCCTCCGATGTGCTGCGGCAAGGCACCGGCTATTGCTACGCCAAGAGCCACCTGCTGGCGGCCTTGTTGCGCGCCAACGGGTTGCCGGCGGGCTTGTGCTACCAGCGCCTGTCAGTGAACGACACCGGCGCACCGTTCTGCCTGCATGGCCTGAATGCGGTCTGGCTGCCGGAACACGGCTGGTACCGCCTTGATGCGCGCGGTAACCGTGCGGGTGTGGACGCACAGTTCGTGCCGCCCCGCGAGCAACTGGCGTTTCCGTTGCAGGATCGGCGCGAACGGGATTTTCCCGCTGTTCTGGCCGAGCCGTTGCCGGTGGTGGTGCAGGCGCTGACTCAGCATGACACGGTGCAGGCCGTGCATGATCACCTCCCTGATGCCGAAGAGATTACCGCCCATGCGTGACGTCCAATATCCACTCGAAGGGGCCTGCCAGTGCGGCGGTGTGACTTATGAACTGCTGGCCGCGCCGATGAAGGTGATGGCCTGCCACTGCCGCGAGTGCCAGAAACTCTCCACCAGCCCGTTCAGCGTCACCGCCGTGGTGCGGCGCGAGGACATCGTGTTTCATGGCGAGATGAAATACTGGGAACGGCTGTCCGATAGCGACAACACCAACGGCGCCTGGTTCTGCCCGACGTGCGGCAACCGCATGTACCACATCAACCCGGCACAGCAGGAGATCATCAAACTCAAGCCGGGCACCTTGTCGGATACGCGCATGCTCGCACCGCAGGCTCACGTCTGGGTCAGCGAAAAGCAGGACTGGTTTGTGATCCCCGACGGCGTGCCGCAATTCGACAGGCAGCCCTGAACAGGAGCATTGAAATGAAAGCCATTTCGTCTGCCACCGTGACCTCTGCCGGTGCCGCCTATCGCCATGACATCCAGACAGGCCGCCATACCCTGGTGGCAGATGAGCCGCCGCAGGCCGGCGGGCAGGATGCAGGGCCGGCGCCGTATGATTTGCTGCTGGCCGGGCTGGGTGCCTGTACGGCGATCACTTTGCGCATGTATGCGGAGAAGAAGGGCTGGGATATTGGTGAGCTGCGGGTGGAACTTTCCTTCCTGAAAAACCGCGAGGGCGACTCCCGTATCGAGCGCACGCTGCATACGGATGCGGTGTTGAATGAGGCGCAGTGGGACAAATTGCTGGAGATTGCCGGCAAGACGCCGGTGACGAAGACGTTGCTGGAAGGGGTGGGGATCACCACCGCCAGAGGGTGACTGTTCAGGGGCGGCGGGTCTGGCACAGCCCGCATCAGCGAAACCTGCTGCAAGGGGCGCGCTCCGGCGGAGGTTGCCTCAATGACGGATGTTCAGGCGTCGAGTGAACAATGAATAAAGTGTACAGCCAGAGGCACCTGTTCTTTTTTTCAAGGCATCTCCTCACCCTCACCGAGCAAGGTTTTCATTACAGGAACACGCTCTACACCCTTGATGACGTGCGCAAGGTGTACGTCTCAAGCGGCGGGGGCGGCCCTAAAAGAATGGGGGTTCATCTGGCGGACGGGAGAAAGATCCTGATAAACGCCGTGGCGCTGGAACTGAATGGCGTTAAACCCAAAACCGGGTTCCTGTCGGGTACCAATGACGCCTTCGAGGCGCTTCGTGCTTATTTCGAAGGGGCCGTCACATGATCGGCGCGGGTCGCGTTGCTGTGTGAGCGGATACTTTGCAGCCGGGCAGGGTACGCGGAGCTTCAAGATTCCAGGTCTGGCCCTGGAGGTTGTCGAAAACGCTGTGTCTCCGACGACTAACGGATACCTACCCACTTTCTCAGGACTGACCCACTATGGCTACCCAGATATTCATCAACCTGCCCGTCACCGACCTGCCCCGCAGCATGACCTTCTTCAAAGCGCTGGGGTTTCACTTCAACGAACAGTTCACCGACGACACCGCCGCCTGCCTGGTGATTGATCAAGGCATCCACGCGATGCTGGTCACTGAAAAGCGCTTTATGGACTTTATCCCCGGCAAACGCATCAGCAATGCGCATGAGCAGGCCGAAGTGCTGCTTGCGCTGTCCCGTGACAGCCGTGAGGCGGTGGACCAGATGGTGGACGCGGCACTGGCCCATGGCGGCAGTGCCTGCCGGCCCTCGCAGGATCACGGTTTTATGTACGAGCACAGTTTCCAGGACCCGGACGGGCATATCTGGGAGCTGGTGTATATGCCGCAGGGTTAAGCCTCAATTTCTGCGGGGAGGGTGCGGTAGGGTGGGTAGACCCAAAGGCAAAACCCACCACGTCCATGCCCGTTAATCACTCCCGCAAAACCATCGAAACTACCCACCTCCGAGGTAGGGCAGTTTCGATGGTTTTGCGGGAGTGATTAACGGGCATGGACGTGGTGGGTTTCGCCTTTGGCTCTACCCACCCTACGCCTCGCTTGGCATATTCGGGGTGGGGCGGCGCTCCATCAGCCGGCCCAGCCAGAAAATCAGCAAACCACCGAGCGCCATCACCGCCCCGACCAACCCGGTGGATGACCAGTCGTACCCCATGCGGATCACCTCGCCGGCGAAATAGGCGCCGAGGGCATTGGCCATGTTGAAGGCAGCGTGGTTCATGGAGGCGGCCATGGTCTGGGCGTCGCCGGCCACGTCCATCAGCCGTGTCTGGATCGCCGGGCCGAGGGCCATGGCGGTGCCGACGATGCCGACAAACAGAATGCCCGACACCACATGGTTGGCGGCCCAGTAAAACGCCGTCTGTGTCACGACGCACCAGAGCAGGATGGCCGGGATCGCGCGCAACAGATCGCGGTCGGCCAGCCGCGCGCCGGCGAACATGCCGAGGATGGTGCCGAGGCCGAACACCGCCAGTACCAGCGGCCCATAGTGGTCCGACATGCCGGCCTGTTCGGTCAGGGTCGGCATCACGTAGCTGAACACCGAGAACATGCCCCCGAAGCCGATGCAGGCGATGCCGAGGGTGAACAGCACGCGCTGTTGCACCAGCGCCGACAGTTCCCGCAGCGGCGAGGCGTGGGTCTGCACCGGTTGTACCGGCACCCATAGCCGCACCATCAGTGCCGTGAGCAACGCGATGCCGCCGACGGCCATGAAGGCCACCATCCAGCCAAACTGGTTGCCGGCCCAGGTGCCCAGCGGAGCACCGATCAGGATTGCCACCGTCAGGCCGGTCATGACGCGTGCCACGGCGCGGGCGCGTTCGTTGGGTTTCACTGCAGCGGCAGCGACCAGTGCCGCCACGCCGAAGTAGGCGCCATGGGGCAACCCGGCGAGGAAGCGCAGGCCGACGAAGGTCCAGAAATCCGTGGCCAGTGCACTGGCGATATTGCCGCAGGCGAAGATCAGCATCAGTGCGATCAGCAATGCGCGGCGCGGCACGCGGGCCGCCAGTGCGGAAATCAGCGGTGCGCCGACGACCACGCCGAGGGCGTAGCTGCTGATGGCGTAGCCTACGTCTTCGACCGGCACGCCGAGGTCGGTGGCGATGCGGGGCATCAGGCCCATGATCACGAATTCGGTGGTGCCGATGCTGAAGCCACCCAGTGCCAGGGCCAGTTCAGCCAGGCGCCGTCGGGCGGAAGAAAGCGGTGCGGTCATAGGTCAGGCTCGCAGAACAACGTGCGGCGCCGGTCGGCGGGCAGCAGGCGCGATGTGGCGCGCAGGGGGCGTGCCGTGGTGTGGCACAACGGGAAGCGCGCGATTATGACGCAGCCCGGAGCAGGAAAAAACCGCGCGTGGCCTATGGCGAGGATTGTGTTGCGCTATCACCCGTATGCAAGCGGGGTGTGGACAGGCTGCGGGCCGGATCGCGTTGTTTGCCGTATCGGGCCCGGGTCATTGATGCGCTGCCGCCAAGCTGACCGGAGAGCATGGCCCGGGTCACCGCGTGCTGACGGTTACGCGCGCCGAGTTTCCGGCAGGCGCTGGCGATATGGTAAATGGCGGTGCGGTCGCTGATGCCGAGCACGGCGCCGATTTCGGCATTGGTCATGCCTTCGCTGGCCCAGGCCAGGCAGTCGCGCTCGCGTGTGTTGAGGTCCACGGTTTCCGGGTGGGCTGCCGGGCGTGTCAGGCGCAGGCAGCAGTCCAGCACGGTGGTGGCGAGCAGCAGCGCGAACGGCATGAACTCGTGCAGTCGCGCGTGACTGGTCTGGTCGTCGCTGTCACAGCCCAGGGTCAGCCAGCAGGGCGCGCCGCCGGGCGCTTTCAACGGCAGGGTGCAGGCTGCGCCCAGGCCGGCATCGCGGTAGCCCTGCAGTATCTGCGTGGCGGGAGGGTCTGAGGCAAGGTCGTCCGCGTCACGCCAGAGGAGGGGCAGGGCGTGCTCGCGGGCGTAGCGCACGGTGGGATCGCTGTGCATCTGGTGTTCGGCAAGATAGCGCTGAAACCATTCTGCGGGCAGGTTGTGCAGGCTGGTGAGTTCGGGTCGAACCAGCGACAAGGACTGGTCCAGCCCGAAAAAATAGAATGCGAAGCCGTACTCACGCAACAGGGCGTCGAGGCCGATATTCAGTCGTTCAAGCGTGCTCAGCCGGTTGAGCAGCTCGATACGCTCGATCACGGGGGCGTGGGGGAACATCAGTGGGGGCTCCGGTGCCGCGGCGATTTACCTTCGCTGACAGAATGCGGATTCTGGTGTGCTTTGGTGTGAGAGTGAAATGAATTATTTGTGGAGTTTTGGCGTCAGGTTCGTGTCACGTGGATGGAAATGATGGCGCTAACGGATGGTGTCATTTTGTCATGATGTGACGTTTGAGTTAGATAACATGAGGGAAAGAGCGTTGCCCTTTTACTGGGTAGGATTGTGTCCGGCAGCGTTTTTCCGGTGCTGATTTCCAGTGCGTCTTACGGTGTGCGTACTGAAGTGATTGCGCAGGACGGCCATCGCACAGAGTTTATCTTCTGTGTGCCGATCTGGCGCTGGTGATCTGATTCGGGCCGGCACAAAAAACAAAAAAGGCTGCGCGGGAACGCAGCCTTTTTTGCTGGTGGGCCTGGGGTGCTGTGTCAGCGGTTCAGGCGATTCTCGATCAGTTGATCCACCACTGACGGGTCGGCCAGCGTGGACGTGTCGCCCAGCGTGTCCAGTTCATTGGTGGCGATCTTGCGCAGGATGCGGCGCATGATCTTGCCGGAACGGGTTTTCGGCAGGCCGGGAGCAAACTGGATCAGGTCCGGTTTGGCGATGGCTCCGATTTCCGTACCGACAAAGTTGCGCAGCTCGGTGGCCAGTGCCTCGTCGCCGCTGTGCCCGGCCATCAGGTTCACATAGGCGTACACGCCCTGGCCCTTGATGTCGTGCGGGTAACCGACCACGGCGGCTTCGGCCACGGCCGGATGCAGCACCAGTGCGGATTCGATTTCGGCTGTGCCCAGGCGGTGGCCGGAAATATTCAGTACATCGTCGACGCGGCCAGTGATCCAGTAGTACCCGTCTTCGTCGCGCCGTGCGCCGTCACCCGTGAAGTAGGTGCCTTTGTAGGTGGAGAAGTAGGTGTCGATCATGCGTTGGTGATCGCCGTACACCGTGCGGATCTGGCTGGGCCAGGAGCACTTGATGACCAGGTTGCCCGAGGCGGCGCCGTCGAGCTCCTTGCCGTCGGCATCCACCAGGGCCGGCTGCACACCGAAAAATGGCAGGGTGGCCGAGCCGGGTTTGGTGTCGGTGGCGCCGGGGATCGGCGCGATCATGATGCTGCCGGTTTCGGTCTGCCACCAGGTGTCGACGATCGGGCAGCGGTCTTCACCGACCACGCGGTGGTACCACTCCCAGGCTTCCGGGTTGATTGGCTCGCCCACGGTGCCGAGCAGGCGCAGGGAGCCGCGATCGGTTTTCCTCACCGGCGCGTCGCCCAGCCCCATCAGGGCGCGGATGGCGGTGGGGGCAGTGTAGAAAATGTTGACCTTGTGTTTGTCGACCACCTGCCAGCAGCGTGAGGCATCCGGGTAGGTCGGCACGCCTTCGAACATCAGCGTGGTGGCACCGTTGGCCAGCGGGCCGTAGACGATGTAGCTGTGCCCGGTGACCCAGCCCACGTCGGCGGTGCACCAGTAGATGTCGCCGTCCTGATAATCGAACACGTACTTGTGCGTCATGGCGCTGCACAGCAGGTAGCCGCCCGTGGTGTGCAGCACACCCTTGGGTTTGCCGGTGGAGCCGGAGGTATAGAGGATGAACAGCGGGTCTTCTGCGCGCATCGGTTCCGGCGGGCAGTCGGCGCTCGCGGCCTCGACGGCCTCGTGGTACCAGACGTCGCGTTGGTCATTCCAGTTCACCTTGCCACCTGTGCGGCGCACGGTGACGCAGGTGTGCACGCTCGGGCAGTTGGCCAGCGCTTTGTCTGCGTTGGCTTTCAGTGGCACGGTGCGGCCACCGCGCACGCCCTCATCGGCGGTGATCACGGCGCTGGCTTCAGCGTCCTGGATACGGTCTTTCAGGGCTTCTGGCGAGAAGCCGCCGAATACCACCGAGTGCACGGCGCCGATGCGCGCGCAGGCGAGCATGGCGTAGGCGGCCTCAGGAATCATCGGCATGTACAGGCAGACGCGGTCGCCCTTTTTGACACCGCGCTGTTTCAGCACGTTGGCGAGTTTGGAGACCTGCTCGTGTACTTCGCGGTAGCTGATGTGGCGGCTCTGATCCGGCTCGTCGCCTTCCCAGATGATGGCGGTCTGGTCGGCGCGGGTGGGCAGGTGGCGGTCGATGCAGTTATAGCTGGCGTTGAGTTCGCCGCCGATAAACCAGGCGGCATCGCCGGTGTGGAAGTCCCACTCGCTGACCTTGTCCCAGGGCCGGGACCAGTCAAGGAATTCGGTGGCACGGGCGGCCCAGAAGGTGTCCGGTTCCTCGATGGATGCACGGTACCACTCTTCATAACGGGTCTTGTCCATCAGTGCGCGCTGACGGAACGAATCAGGCACCGGATAGCGTTTCACTTCCGACATCAATGGCCTCCTGGAGCATGTTCTTTTCAATGGGCCGATGCTGCAGCGGTGGCCCGTTTTGTTGTCAGGGCATCACTATCGGGGATCGAACGCGGAGGGTAAAGGCCACTTTGGTAGTAGGGTGAGAGAAACGGTCAGGACCCCGGCCGCAGGCGGCCGGGGAGGCTGCAAAGCCTGCGCGGTTATCGCGCCAGGTCGCGCACGCTGGCGGCGGTTTCCGTGACCTGATAACGGCCTTTGGCGTCGCGCGCCAGCCGGCCGAGCGCTGTGTCGGGGTCGTGGGTAAACACTAACCGACCGTTGCGGGCGAGCAGATCGTCCAGCAGTTGCTGTTTCTCCTCGATCAGCCCCTCCGGGAAGCGGTCATACCCCATGGTGATCGGCAGGTGTACCCAGGGCACGCCAGGCACCAGGTCGCCGGCAAACACCACCGGGCCGTCGGGCAGCATCACTTCTGGCAGCAACTGCCCGGGCGTGTGGCCGTCGCTCCAGTGGAAATGCCAGCCGTCGCCGAGCGGGTTGGCGGCGTCCTCGTCTATCAGTTGCAACCGGCCGCTGGCTTCCAGCAGGTCGAGCATGTCGGGGATATAGGAGGCGCGGTCGCGGGAATGCGGCGTGCGGGCGCGCAGCCACTGGCGGCGGCCGGTCATGTAGGTGGCGTTCGGGAACAGCAGTTGCGCGGGGGTGTTTTCCTGCCATGCGGCGAGCAGGCCGCCGGCATGGTCGAAGTGCAGGTGCGTCAGCAGTACGACGTCGATGTCGGCATCGCTCAGGCCAATGGCGTCGAGGCTTTCCAGCAGGACATGGCGGTCTTCCTGGACGCCGAAACGGTGCTTCATGTCCGGTGAGAAGAACGCGCCGATGCCGGTTTCGATCAGCACGGTGCGATGCGGCTCGCGCACCAGCAGGGCACGGCAGCCGAGGGCAATGCGGTTTGCTTCATCCGGGGTGACCCAGCGTTCCCACAGGGCTTTGGGTGCATTGCCGAACATGGCGCCGCCATCCAGCCGCTGGCTGTTGCCGGTGAGGGTGGTCAGCGTGCGGGTCATGGGCGCTCCACGGCCAGTGCGACACCCTGACCGCCACCGATGCACAGCGTGGCCAGGCCCTTTTTCGCGTCGCGGCGTTGCATTGCGTGCAGCAGCGTGACCAGCACGCGGCAACCGGAGGCGCCGATGGGATGACCGAGGGCGATGGCGCCGCCGTGCACATTGACGCGCGCACTGTCCCAGCCGAGTTCCCGGGCCACGGCCAGCGATTGCGCGGCGAAGGCTTCGTTGGCTTCGATCAGGTCGAGCTGGTCCAGTGACCAGCCGGCGCGGGCCAGCGCGCGGCGCGTGGCGGATACCGGGCCGATGCCCATGATCGCCGGGTCCACGCCGCTGCTGCCGGCACCGCGAATAATCGCCAGCGGCGTCAGGCCGAGGGAGGCTGCTTTGCCGTGCGTCATCAGCATGACGGCGGCGGCGCCGTCGTTCAGCGCGGAGGCGTTGCCGGCTGTGACGGAGCCGTCCCGGCGAAAGGCCGGGCGCAGCGCGGCCAGCGCGTCGGCGGTGGTGTCGCCGCGGGGCTGTTCGTCCTGATCAATGAGGCGTGGTTCGCCGTGTTTCTGCGGCACGCTCACCGGGGTGATTTCGTCACGGAAATAACCGGCCGCCTGGGCGGCGCCGGCCCGCTGTTGCGATTGTGCGGCGAACGCATCCTGTTCCGCGCGGCTGATCTGGTAGCGTTCGGCCAGGTTCTCGGCGGTGAAGCCCATATGGTAGTCGTTGAACGCATCCCACAGCCCGTCGCAAATCATGCTGTCGATGACCTCGCTGTGGCCCATGCGCAGCCCGGTGCGCACTTTGGGCAGCACGTACGGCGCCAGGCTCATGTTTTCCTGGCCGCCGGCGATGACGATTTCGGCGTCGCCGCAGGCAATCGCCTGGGCGCCGAGCTGCACGGCTTTCAGGCCCGAGCCGCAGACTTTGTTCAGGGTCATCGCCGGCACAGTGTGTGGCAGGCCCGCCTGGATGACGGCCTGGCGGGCCGGGTTCTGGCCACTGCCGGCGGCCAGCACCTGTCCGAGGATTACTTCGCTGATGGCGTCACCGGGCACGCCGGTTCTGGCCAGCAGCGCACGGATGACCGTGGCGCCCAGTGCGGGGGCCGGCACGGTGGCCAGGCCGCCCTGGAAGCGTCCGATGGCGGTGCGGGTGGCGGCAACAATCACAACGTCGTGCATGGTCTTGTCCTTTGCTCAGAACTGGTTCGCCGGCAGCGTGGTCAGGCTGGCACTGCCGTTTTTCAGGGTGGCTTCCAGGCTCAGGATACGGGGCAACAGACGCTGGAAAAAGAACCCCGCCGTGGCGCGCTTGGCGGCCAGGAAATCCGCGTCGCCGTCAGCGCGGTCGGCGGCATCGGCCATGCGCGCCCAGAGCCAGGCATAGGTGACATAGCCGAACAGATGCAGGTATTCCACCGCGCTGGCATTGATCAGCATGGGATCGATGGCGGCCTGTTCGATCAGCCAGTCGCTCACCTGCTGCAAGCGGTCTAGGGCGTCGTTCAGCGGTGCGCGGAAGGTGGTGTGCTGCGCCGTGTCGGCACGCATCTCGTCGATGAAAGCGTGCAGGGCGGCGCCCCGGTCCGCAATCACTTTGCGGCCGAGCAGGTCCAGCGCCTGGATGCCGTTGGTGCCTTCGTAAATCTGCGCAATGCGCACGTCACGCACCAGTTGTTCCTGCCCCCATTCGCGCACGTATCCGTGCCCGCCCAGCACCTGCTGGCCGTGCACGCAGCTTTCCAGCCCGGTGTCGGTGAAAAACGCTTTCGCCACGGGCGTCAGCAGGGCGACGCGGGCGCTGGCGTGGGCGCGCACGCTGTCGTCGTCACTGAATTTGCTCAGGTCCAGTTGCAGGCCGACATAGGTGGCAAAGGCGCGCCCTCCTTCGGTGAGGGCTTTCATGGTCAGCAGCATCCGGCGTACGTCCGGGTGCCGGATAATGGCGTCGGCCTGTTCGGTCGTGCCGGGCGCGCGCCCTTGCCGCCGCTCGCGGGCATAGCCGGCGGCCACCTGCAATGACTGGTCGGCGCAGCCGATCCCCTGAATGCCGATGGACAGGCGTTCGTAGTTCATCATGGTGAACATGGCCGCCAGCCCCTGGTGGGGTTCGCCAACCAGATAGCCGATGGCCTGATCGAAATGCATCACGCAGGTGGCGGATGCCTTGATGCCCATTTTGTGTTCGATGGCGCCGCACTGCACGGCGTTGCGCTCGCCGGCCTGGCCGTCGGTGGCAGGCAGGTATTTCGGCACCAGGAACAGTGAAATGCCTTTCGGGCCGGCTGGGGCATCGGGCAGGCGTGCCAGCACCAGGTGAATGATATTGGTGGTGAGGTCGTGTTCACCGCCGGTAATGAATATCTTGCTGCCGCTGAGGCGGTACTGCCCCTCGCCGTCCGGTTCCGCCCTGGTGCGGATCAGGCCGAGGTCGCTGCCGGCGTGCGCCTCGGTCAGGCACATGGCGCCGGACCATTCGCCGCTGTACAGCTTTGGCAGGTATTGCTGCTTCAGCGCGGCGCTGGCGTGGGTGTCGATGGCCAGGCAGGCGCCGGAGGTCAGTGTGGCGTACAGCGCGAAACTGCTGTTGGCGGCGTACAGCATTTCCTCGCAGTGCACCGACAGCATTTTGGGCATGCCCATGCCGCCGAAATCCGGGTTGCCGGCGAGGCCGATCCAGCCGCCTTCGCTGAAGGTGGCGTACGCATCGCGGAACCCGGGTGGTGTGGTGACCTCGCCCGCCTGCCAGAGGGCGCCGGTTTCATCGCCCGCCCGGTTCAGCGGAGCAATGCGGCCGCTGATGACGCGGGCCGCTTCTTCGAGAATGGCATCGGCGGTGTCGGCGTCGACCTGCCCGGCCAGGGCGGGCAGGCCAGCCCAGCGGGCGGGGGCGTCGAACAGATCGTGCAACAGAAAGCGCATGTCGCGCAGCGGAGCGTGGTACTCAGGCATGGCGGACCTCATGGCGTGCTGGGTGCGCTGACCGGCCTGGCCGGCCAGCGCGGGTGATCATTCGCTGCTGGCTTCGCGGCGCGGCGGGCTGAAGCGCAGCAGGTGTGTGCGCTCCACCAGCAGGTACAGGATGGCACCGGCGGCCAGGCCCCAGCCAGCCCCGTACACGGCCAGCACTACGCCCATGGTGCCGGCAATACCGCGCTCGGTGTTGTTGCTGAGCTGCTCCAGGCCCACCATCAGACAGATATAGCCGGTCAGGATCAGCGTCAGCGACAGCGCAATCGGCAGCACCGGCTGGAAAAAACTCACCAGTGGCAACATGAACAGGGCCAGAAAACCAGTGATCCAGAAGGTGCCTGCGCCACTGTAGATGGAATCCATCGCCTTGCGGCCATACTTGTAGCGTTCGGCCATGGTGGCGGCCACGGCCGTCCACAGCGGGCCGGCCAGGCCGGGGTAGGGGGCGAAGAAGGCGTGCAGGCCGTTGCGCAGGGCGGTCACCAGGTGCACACGGTCGATGTTGACGTCGATTTTTTCGTCCTGGCGCAGTTCGTCCACACGTTGCATCAGCGACTGCCCGACAATGATGTCGCCGAACGCGATCACGTAGGCGATGATCGCGGTGGGAATCGCCAGCAGAAAGACTTTTGCGTCGGGGAAGCCGACCGCAAACGGCAGGTACTGCCACCATTCACTGAAAGCCGGCCGGGTGATGCCCCACTGCACATCCGGCATCGCGTATTCGCCGGCGGCAATGCCGATAAAAATGGCCACCAGCATGCCGGGCACCATGCCGTAGTTGACGATTTTGCGTGCCAGCGGCAGGCGCTCCGTCAGGCCACGGAACGAGGTGGAAAACATCAGGTACAGACAGATCAGGCTGCCGATCACCAGCGAGACGGGTGTGTTGGCCAGCCGGCCACCGGTCTCGATTTCGCCGGTCAGTGCGGCAATGCCGGCACCGATGATGATGCCGCCTTTCATGGAATTCGGAATGATGCGGACCAGTGTGCTGCCGAGCCGCGTGATACCGAGCAGCAGAAAAATCACGAACACCAGAAACTGCAGGGCGAACAGTGCCTGGATGGCCTCTGGCCCTGGCTCGAAGTTGCCCAGGTACAGCAACACCACCGGAATGCCCGGGGTGATCCAGCCGGGCACCAGTGACACGCCCAGCAACGCGGGCAGCATGAAACCGATGCCGCAGATCACCACGTAGGCCAGCGCCACGTCATAGGGCAGGCCAAGGTATTTTTGCAGCAGCGGGATCATGCCCAGGCTGACCACGAACATGATCAGGGCCTGCAGCATTTCCGCGGTTTCCCAGCGGTAATGCACGAACGGCAGGCGAATGCGGAAGGGGCCGAGTGTCCAGCTCGGCTGTTCTTCACCGTGTCGACGTTGTAGCAGTTGCATGGCGTTCTCCGCCGGCGCCGGGCGCCGGATTATTGTTGTTGAAAAAACGGATGCGACAGGCGGGCGCTTAAAGTGCCCGCGCCATGTCACGCAGGACGTATTTCTGGATCTTCCCGGTGGATGTTTTCGGCAACTCGGTGAACACCACTGTCCTGGGCACCTTGAAGCCGGCCAGATGTTCGCGGCAGAAGTGCATGATCTGGGTGTCCGACACATCGTGCTGGCCGGCTTTCAGGGTGATGAACGCACAGGGTGTCTCGCCCCATTTTTCGTCCGGGCGCGCCACCACGGCGGCTTCCAGGACTGCCGGGTGGCGATACAGCACGCCTTCCACTTCGATGGTGGAAATGTTCTCGCCGCCGGAAATGATGATGTCTTTCAGACGGTCGCGGATTTCCACGTAGCCGTCCGGGTGGCACACGCCCAGGTCGCCGGTGTGGAACCAGCCGCCAGCAAAGGACTCGGCGGTGGCGGAGGGGTTTTTCAGGTAGCCCTTCATCACGGTGTTGCCGCGCATGAAAATCTCGCCGATGGTGTCGCCGTCGCACGGGACCGGTGCCAGCGTCGCCGGATCGGCCACCATGACGCCTTCCAGCGTCGGGTAACGCACTCCCTGGCGTGATTTGATGCGGGCCCGCTCATCCAGCGGCAGCGCGTCCCAGCGGTCATGCCAGGCGCAGACCGTGACCGGGCCGTACACTTCGGTCAGCCCGTAGACGTGGGTGACACGGATGCCCATGTCTTCCACCGCCCCGATGACTTTTGCCGGCGGGGCGGCACCCGCCACCATGGCGTTGACCGGATGATCGATGGCCGCTTTCTCGGCGTCCGGCATGTTGACCAGTGCATTGAGCACGATCGGCGCACCGCACAAGTGAGTGACCTGCTCGTCGTGGATCAGGGTGAGAATTTTCTGCGGATCGACACGCCGCAGGCACACGTGCACGCCGGCCAGAGCCGTTACGGTCCAGGGATAGCACCAGCCGTTGCAGTGGAACATCGGCAGGGTCCACAGATACACCGGGTGATTGCCCATGGCCCACGTCATCTGGTTGCCCATGGCGTTCAGGAAGGCGCCACGGTGGTGATACACCACCCCTTTCGGATTGCCGGTGGTGCCGGACGTGTAGTTCAGTGAAATGGCCTGCCATTCGTCTTCGGGCCACTGCCAGGCATAGTCCGGGGCGCCTTCGGCCAGCACGGCCTCGTAGTCGAGGGCGGAGACCGGCGCGCCCTCGCCGTATTCCGGGTCGTCCACGTCGATCACCAGCGGCGGGTGGTCGAGCATGCCCAGCGCATCGTGGATGACCTGATGGAATTCCCGGTCGGCGATCAGCACCTTGGCCTCGCCATGCTGGAGCATGAAGGCGATCGCCTCGGCGTCCAGGCGCACGTTCAGGGTGTTGAGCACGGCGCCCGTCATCGGCACGGCGAAGTGGGCTTCGAGCATGGCGGGAATGTTCGGCAGCATCACCGCCACGGTGTCACCCCGGCGTACGCCGCGGGCTGTCAGCGCGGAGGCAAGCTGGCGGCAGCGCCGGTAGGTGTCGGCCCAGGTACGGCGGATGGCACCGTGTACCACGGCGGGGTAGTCGGGATAGACGCTGGCGGTGCGCTCGATAAAGCTCAGCGGGGTCAGTGCAACATGGTTGACGCCGGAACGGCCGAGGCCCTGCTCGAAAATCGACATGTGATCGCCCTGTAGTCGCGGATTGTTATGCTGGGTGATGATGTAGCTGCTATAGGGTCTGCCAGGCAGACAGGCGAGTAGTTATATAACAATATCTGTCGAATATGGAAGATAAACCAATGTAGTATGGTATTTATACTATATTCTGATAAGTTGGCTTGACGCGCTGACGGACCTGACACCATGCCCGATACCGAACACCTGCCGCCGGCCCTGCCGTGCGAAGACACGGACCCGCAACCCGCCCTGTGGCTGGATGCCGACGGCGTCCCGCTGCGCGCGAACGGCGCGTTTCTGCGCTGGCTGGAGGACGCACCGCTGGAGGAAGGGCGGCGCTTTCTGCCGGTGAACCATCCGCAGCTGGCGCGCGCCTGCCTGGCACAACAGCGTGCCATTGAGGATGTGGAAGCCTGGGTGGGGGAGCGCGGCCTGTTGTGGCATTTCATTCCCGATCTGGCGGCCGGCCGGGTGCTGGCGCGCTGCCGTGACGCCACCCAGGCGCTACGGCGCGAGCAGGATGCCACTCGCGCCCGGCGTCTCTACCGGCTGATTACCGAGAACACCACCGACCTGATTTCCCGCCATACGCCGGACGGCCGTTTCCTGGATGCCTCGCCGGCCTCCTGGCGATTGCTCGGCTACTGGCCGGAGCAATTGCGGGGCCGTTCGCTGCGCGATTTTCTGCACCCGGCGGATGCCGAAGCACTGGGTGAGGCGGAGCTGGAGGCGCTGGAACAGGCTGGCTATCACACAGCGACCTACCGTTTGCAGCATCGTGAAGGGCACTACCTCTGGTTTGAAACCGCCAGCCGCGCCATTCGGGAAACCTACACGGGTTCGGTGGTGGAAGTGGTCAGTGTTGCCCGCGACATCACTGCGCGTGTTGCGGCGGATGCGCGCAAGCGGCAACTGGAAGATGAGCTGGCCCATACGGCGCGCCTGGTGATGCTGGGCGAGCTGGCCTCCGGCATTGCGCACGAGATCAACCAGCCGCTGGCGGCCGTCATGAATTACGCCAGCGCCGGGCAGCGCTATCTCCAGCATCTGGATGACAACCCGCAGGCAGAACAGCGCCTCGCGCTGGGGCTGGAAAAGATCAGCGAACATGCGGCCCATGCGTCGGCAGTGATTCGCCGCCTGCGCGCGTTCCTGCGCAAGGGCCAGCGCCGCGTGCAGCCGCTGGATGTGCGCGAACTGGCGCGCGAGACCGTGCAACTCTGCGCCTGGGAGGCGGCGCGCCGGCAAGTGGAAATCGTGCTCGCGCTGCCGGATGATCTGCCCACCCTGCTGGCGGACAAAGTGCTGCTGGAGCAGGTGCTGCTGAACCTGTTGCGCAATGCCATGGAAGCCAATGGCGAAGTGCATCAGGGGCCTTCCCGCGTCTGGTTGGGTGCGCGGCTGGATGAGGGCAGCATGCTGCTGGAAGTGCGTGATCAGGGGCCGGGGTTGAGTGAGACCGCGCGCGACAGGATTTTTACGCCGTTCTTTACCAGCAAGGCGGAAGGGCTGGGATTGGGGCTGTCCATGAGCCGCAATATCGTCGAAGGTTTCGGCGGTGAACTGGATGCGCTGGCCGCGCCGCAGGGCGGCCTGCTGATGCGTTGCCGATTGCCGGTGCGCAGCGAATAAAAAAGGGGGCAACGGTGGGTGATATGCAACAACAGGTCTTCGTGGTGGATGACGATCCAGGCATGCTGGAATCCACCGTGTGGCTGCTGGAATCGGTCGGCCTGACGGCGCGGTCCTTCACCGATGGCCGCGCGTTTCTGGATGCCTGCGAGCCGGGTGCCCGTGGCTGTGTCCTGCTGGATGTGCGCATGCCGGGCATGGGCGGGCTGAGCGTACAGGACGCCTTGCGCGAACGCGGTGTGACCTTGCCGGTGATTTTTGTCAGCGGCCACGCGGATGTGCCGATCGTGGTGCGTGCGTTCCGTGCCGGCGCGGTGGATTTTATTGAAAAGCCGTATAACGAGCAGTTGCTGCTGGACAGTGTGCAACAGGCGTTGTCGCAGCAACCGGCGGGCGAGCACCCGGCGCTGGTGTCAGTGCGCGCGCGCTTGTCAGCGCTCACACCGCGTGAGCGGGATGTATTGCTGCCACTGGTGCGCGGCTATACCAATCGGGAAATTGCCGAGCAGCTGGGCGTGAGTGTGAAGACGGTGGACCTGTATCGGGCGCGGGTGATGAAGCGTATGCAGGCGGAACATCTGCCGGCACTGGTGGGGATGGCGGTGGCTGCCGGCCTGGTGGACCCGCTTGCGTTGCGGGAAGACTGAACCGGCACGGGTAACGAAAAAAGCCTCGCACGGACATGCGAGGCTTTGAATACTTCGGTGTAAAAATGGCTCAGGCCACTTGCACCGGAATGGCGTTGCTGGTGCCTTTTACCGCGTTGCCGTCAGCCAGGTAGACCAGGCGCGGTTTGAAATTGATCAGCTCTGCGCTGCTGTAGCTGGCGTACGCGCAGATGATGACCCGGTCACCCGGTTGCGCCTTGTGGGCGGCAGCACCGTTGACGGAAATCATTTTCGAGCCTTCCTCGGCACGAATGGCGTAAGTCGTGAAGCGCTCGCCATTGTCCACGTTGTAGATCTGGATCTGTTCATACTCAAGAATGCCCGCCAGATCGAGCAGTTCGCCGTCAATGGCGCAGGATCCTTCGTACTCGAGTTCCGCGTGGGTAACCCGTGCCTGATGCAGCTTGGCTTTCAGCATAGTGCACTGCATAACTCTCACCTCTCTGCGCTGCCCCGGAGGGCCGTTGCAACTGTATGACAGGCCCGGGCAGGCGCCCTGTCAGCAGGTCAACCGGCATTGTTTCAGACTGTCATTCAGCCGGGCGCCAGTGCCGAAAATGGCGCGCCAGTATGCCGGAATGATCAGTCACGTACAATTGCCACCGCGATATTGTCTATCAATCGGGTTTTGCCCAGTCTGGCGGCCACCGCGACGCGTATTTCCCGGCTTTCCGGGGTGGCCGGGACCAGCTGCACAGCGTCCATGATCTGCAGGTAATCGACCTGGAACCCGTGGGTCGACAGCGATTCGGACAGGCGTGCCACCAGGCCCTCGAAGTCCGTTTCCCCTGAGGTGAGGGCGTCGCGGGCCTGAAGCAGGTGAGCATGAACTTGCGGCGCCACGGCGCGCTGTGCGGGCGTCAGGTAACCATTGCGCGAACTCATCGCCAGGCCGTCGCTTTCGCGCTCGGTGGGGACACCGACGACCTCCACCGCAAAGCACAGGTCCCTGACCATGCGGCGGATGATTGCCAGTT
Source organism: Alcanivorax sp. S71-1-4 (assembly GCF_009846755.1). Taxonomy (GTDB): domain Bacteria; phylum Pseudomonadota; class Gammaproteobacteria; order Pseudomonadales; family Alcanivoracaceae; genus Isoalcanivorax. The sequence continues at coordinate 22,163 of NZ_AQOR01000021.1, read as the reverse complement.
GCTGGTAATCCTTTTCGCCAAAGCAGGCGACATCCGGTTCCATGATATGGAACAGCTTGCAGACCACGGTGGAGACACCACGGAAATGTCCGGGCCGGCTGGCGCCACACAGATGGTCGCCAAGTTGTTCGACGTCCACCCAGGTCAGGGACGGGCCGGGATACATTTCTTCCACCGGCGGTGCGAACAGCAGATGGGTGCCGGCAGCGGCGAGCTTTTCCCGGTCTGTCTCCAGGGTGCGCGGGTAGCTGTCAAAATCTTCGTTCGGGCCGAACTGGGTCGGGTTCACGAACACGCTGGCCACCACTTTGTCGGCGTGCTGGCGCGCCACGCTGACCAGCCGCAGATGCCCGGCATGCAGGTTGCCCATGGTCGGGACACAGGCCACACGCAGGCCGGCCGCTTTCCAGGCACGTACCTGGGCACGCACTTCGTCGATGGTGTGCAGAGTCAGCATGGAAGGGCTCCCGCGCCGTTCAGAAACAGTGCTCGGCGGCGGGGAAGCTGCCGTCTTTGACCGCGGTGTCGTACGCCTTGATGGCCGCCGCAATGTCGCCGCCGGCTTCGGCCATGAAGTTTTTCACGAAGCGCGCGGTCTTGCCCCGGGTGATACCCAGGACGTCCTGAATCACCAGGACCTGCCCATCGCATTCGGGCGCGGCACCGATGCCGATGACCGGGATGCCGACCGACTCGGTGATGCGGCGGCTGAGCTCGCGCGGCACGCATTCCAGCAGCAGCATGTCGGCGCCGGCGGCTTCCAGGGCGCGGGCGTCTTCGACCATCTGTTCGGCCTGGGACTGTTCCCGGCCCTGCACGCGATAGCCGCCGAAGGCATTGACCGATTGCGGGGTCAGGCCCATGTGGATGCAGGTCGGCACGCCGTTGCGTTTCAGCACACGCACGGTGTCGGCCAGCCAGCCGGCGCCTTCGATCTTGACCACGTTGGCGCCGGACTGCATCAGTTTCAGTGAGGTGTCGAGGGCGCGCTCCAGTGTGGCAGCGGCCAGAAACGGCACGTCAGCGATCAGCAGCGCCCCGGCGTTGCCGCGCGCCACGCAGGCGGTGTGGTAGGCGATCTCATCCACGCTGACGGGCACGGTGGAGTCGTGCCCCTGCATCACCATGCCGAGTGAGTCGCCAATCAGGATGGCGTCGACACCGGCGCTACTGATCTGGTGTGCGAAGGTGGCGTCGTAGGCGGTCAGCATGGAAATCTTGCGGCCGTCGTTCTTGCATTGCTGCAGCGTGCGGACAGTGACGCTCATAAGCGGATACCCGATGTGAAAGTGGGGATGGCTCAGCCTGCCAGAGGGCGGGGATTAAAGTAGTGGCGGCCCCGGCGGATGTCCAGCAGATAGCCGAGCAGTTGTGCATAGTCGTCGTCATTGCCGGCGAAGTCGATGTCGGCGGCGTTGACGATCAGCAGCGGCGCATCGTCGTAGAAATGGAAGAAGCGTGCGTAGGCGTTGTTGAGGCGGTCAAGATAATCGGCATCGATGCTGCGCTCGTGGGCCAGCCCGCGTTTGCCGATGCGTTGCAGCAGCACGTTGGTGGGTGCTTGCAAGTAGATCACCAGGTCCGGGCGCGGGGCATCGAAGGTCAGGTGCTTGTGTACGTTCTGGTACAGCCGGAACTCGTCATCGTCGAGAGTGACTTCGGCGAACAGGGCGTTTTTGTCGATCAGGAAATCACTGACGCGCACGGGTTCGAACAAACTGTTCTGTTTCAGCTCGCGCAGTTGCTCGGCACGCTGGAACAGGAAAAACAGTTCGGTCTGCAGGGCGAAGTGGCGCGGCTCGCGGTAAAAGCGTTCCAGGAACGGATTGGCCTCGGCCTGCTCCAGCAACACTTCGTAATTGAAGGTTTCGCCCAGGCGGCGGGCCAGGGTGGTCTTGCCGACGCCGATCGGGCCTTCCACGGCAATGAAGCGGGGCAATTCACCGCTCTCGCGCAGGGCCTGCAATCGCTCATTCAGCATGGCTGATCCCCCGATGGTGAGACATCCGACTGGCCGTCCAACCGGCCGTTCGATTGGCCGTCCTCATGGTACCAGACGCCATCCTGATTGCACCGCCGCAGCAGGTCGGTGACGGCGCGGCCACCGGGCAGGAGCAGCCCCGGGGCCAGCGAGGCCAGTGGCACCAGCACGAAGGCGCGCTCGGCCATGTGCGGGTGCGGGACGGTCAGGCGCGGGTGGCGGATCTGTTCGTCGCCGTACAGCAGCAGGTCCAGGTCCAGGGTGCGCTCGCCCCAATGACGCAGGCGCTGGCGGCCGGCGGCCTGTTCCAGGGCCTGGAGCGCATCCAGCAGGTCCAGCGGGGCAAGGGCGGTATCTATCGCGGCGACGGCATTGATGAAATCAGGCTGGTCCTGCGGTCCCACCGGCGCGGTGCGATACAGCGGTGAGCTGCCCGCCAGAGTGGTCTGTGGCAGGGCGGCCAGGGCGGCGATGGCCTGCCGGACCTGTGCGGCCGGCTCGGCCAGATTGCTGCCCAGGCCGACATAGGCGCGGATCATTCGTCCTGGCCGCCGCCGCTGTGGTGGTCACTGGCACCCCCGCCACTGCGCCGCCGTCTGCGGCGTCGCTTGCGCGGGGCGCCCTGCGGGCCGCTGTCCTGGCGGCCGAGGCCGGCCAGCATGTCATCGCGGGCGTCGTCGCCGGCTTCCTGGAAGCGGGTCCACCATTCCCCCAGGCCGGGCTTGATCTCGCCGGCGTCCTCGCGCAGCAGCAGGAAGTCGTAGGCGGCCCGGAAGCGCGGGTGTTCCATCAGCGCGGCGGCACGGTTGCCGGCGCGGCGTGGCAGGCGGCTTTGCAGGTCCCAGATTTCGCGGACCACGGCGGAATAGCGGCGCGGGATGGCGACGACCCCGACCTGGTCGGCGATCACCTGGCCGGCGGCCTTGTTCATGGCCTGCAGTGGCGGCATGCCGTGGCCGAGGTAGAACGACACCCGGCGGCGCAGCGCCGGCCACAGCAGCACGGCGAACAGGAAGGCGGGCGTGACCGGCTTTTCCTGGGCCAGGCGGCGGTCGGTGTTGCGCATGGCGGCGTGGATCAGTTTCAGGTCGCTGGCGCCGTCGTCATCGTCCAGCGCCTCGGCGGTGGCCGGGAACAGGGCGTCGAACAGACGGTATTTCTGCAGCAGGGCAAAGGTGCGCTGGCCCTGGCCGCTGAGGAACAGCTTGAGCACTTCCTCGAACAACCGCGCCGAGGGCACTTGCTGCAGCAGCGGCGCCAGCCGGGCCAATGGTTCTTCCGTGGCCGGGTCGATGCTGAAGTCGAGCTTGGCCGCGAAGCGTACCGCGCGGATCATGCGCACCGGGTCTTCGCGGTAGCGCTGTTCCGGGTCGCCGATCAGGCGCAGGGTGCGGTGCTCGATGTCGTGCAGGCTGTCGGCGAAGTCGTGCAGGCTGAAATCGCGGATGTCGTAGTACAGCGCGTTACAGGTGAAGTCGCGCCGCAGGGCATCTTCCTCGATGGTGCCGTAGACGTTGTCGCGCAGTATCTGGCCACCGGCACTCCGGCGGCTGTGGCGGTCATCCTCGTCCTCTTCCTGGCCGGTGACGGCGCGGAAGGTGGCCACTTCGATCACCTCGCCCTTGAAGCGCACATGCACCAGCCGGAAACGCCGGCCGATAATGCGTGCCCCGCGGAAGACCCGCTCGATCTCCTCCGGGTGGGCATTGGTGACCACATCGAAGTCTTTGGGCTTGATGCCGGTGAGGATGTCGCGCAGGCAACCCCCCACCAGATAGGCTTCAAAGCCGGCGTCCTTCAGCCCGTACAGCACATGCAGTGCGGCGCGGCTGAAGTCCTTGCGCGAGATGGTGTGCTCGTCACGGGGAATGATGCGGCGCTGGGGGGCGGAACCCTGGCGGAATGGCCGTGTCAGAAAACGGCAGAAGCGTCGCAAAGGGTCCGGGTACTGGCGCGGCATTGGCAATAGAGGCTCGGCTGGGTCATGAACAGAAGCTCGGCATGTTAGCGCAGCCAGCGTCCCCTGCCCACTCTGCGGGCTGGCACTTCGGGCCTTGAGTCGCGAGCGGCGAGCTTGGCGTCTTATGGCGCGCGTGGTTCAAAGCCCGGAGCTTGCCGCGGGGCGGTGCTGCCGCCCCAAATGAAAAAGGGACCCCAGCATGGCTGAGGTCCCTTATGATTGCGCTGATTCTGTTATTGTTATTGTTTGTTTTGTTTTCTGCCTTGTGGTCATGACAATCCGGTCATGACAAGCACTGCATTGACTCATGAAATTGTTATTCTTTTTTTGAGCCCCGCCGGTGTTTTTGTTGTTCGCTGGCGTGTGTTCATCCTGCATTCACCCCCCTCCCAATGCAACAATTTGAAAAACCCTTATATATCATGCGCTTGGCAAATTTTGTGCGAAGGGTGTTCGCTGCTTCCGTGTGACTGTTCCGTCACGTTGTTACTGCGTGTGTAGGACGGTAACAGGTGTTCCGCCCACACCCGCCGCTCGTCAGGTAACGCTGTTGCTGCGCCGCCGGGGAATGCCCAGCCGCTGGCGGCGTTCCCACAGGCATTTGCGGCTGATGCCGAGTTTCTGGGCCAGCTCGGTCTCGGTCATGGCGTCCTGATTCTCCAGCACGAAGCGCGTGAAGTAGTCCTCCAGCGACAGGTCTTCCTGCGGGTCCTGGAACAGCCGGCGCGGGCTGGCGGCCATGGGCTGGGCGGCCTGGGCCGGTATCGGCTCGGCGGAAATGGCCAGCAGGTCGGTGCTGATGGCCGGCCCGTCGGCCAGGATCACGGCGCGCTCGATGGCGTTTTCCAGTTCGCGCACGTTGCCCGGCCAGCCATAGCGGCCCATGGCCTCCAGGGCGCTGTCATCAAAGTGCAATTCCGGGCTGTTGTGGCGCTCACACAGGCGTGACAGCAGGGCGTGGGCCAGCAGGCTGATGTCTTCGCCGCGCTCGCGCAGCGGCGGCAGGTTCAGTTGCAGCACGTTGAGGCGGTAGTAAAGGTCCTTGCGGAACTGCCCGGCGGCGACGCGGGCGTCCAGCAGGCGCGGTGTGGCGACGACCAGGCGTACGTCCAGGGGGCGGCCATGCAGGGCGCCCAGGCGGGTGCTTTCGCCGTCCTGCAACAGATGCAGCAGGCGCACCTGGGCGTCCATCGACAGTTCGCCCACCTCGTCTAGGAACAGGGTGCCGCCGTCGGCGGCTTCCACCAGCCCGCGCTTGGTGTCATCGGCACCGGGCAGGGCATCTTTCTCGTGGCCGAACAGCTCGGCTTCCAGTTGCGGGCCGGGCATGGCGGCGCAGTTGAGCACCACCAGCGGCCCGCGACGGCGGCTGCTGCGCTCGTGCAGGGCGCGGGCCACCAGCTCTTTGCCGGTGCCGGCTTCGCCGGTGATCAGCACGCTGGTTTCGGTCGGGGCAATTTTTTCGATGCGGCGGAACAGCTCCTGCATGGCCGGGCATTCGCCGAGCATTTCCTGGACCGGGTAGTTGCGCGCCACGTCGTTGCGCAGGGCCTCGTTCTTACGCTTGAGGGTGCCTTCCTTGAGGATGCGGTCCACTGCCAGCACCATTTCGTCGTGATCGAATGGCTTGGCGATGTAGTCCACGGCGCCCTGGCGCATGGCGTCCACGGCCGAGCGCAGGCTGGCGTAGCTGGTCATGATCAGCACCGGCGTCGGCCGTGCCAGGCTGATCAGCTCCGTGCCGCTGGCGCCGGGCAGGCGCAGGTCACTGATGATCAGGTCGAAATTGGCCAGATCGTATTCACGGGCTGCCTCGGCCGAGGCCGCTTCCACGACGGTGTGTTCATGCCGCTCCAGCAGCTTGCGCAGTGCGCCCCGGATGACCGGTTCGTCCTCGACAATCAGAATATGGCTCATGACTTGACCTCGCCTGCCTGTCAGGCCTCTTCAGAGAAGCCCGGCAGTGTGATGATAAAGCGTGTGCCACGTTGGTCAGCGACCGGGCTTTCTGCGCGGATGCTGCCAAAATGGTCCTCAATGATACTGTAAACCAGTGCCAGACCAAGGCCCGTTCCCCGGCCCGCCGGTTTGCTGGTGACGAAGGGCTCGAACAGGGTGTCGCGCAGTTCTGGCGGTATGCCGTGCCCGCGGTCCTCAATCTCCACTTCCACCGTCTGTTCCAGCATGCGGCTGCGCACCGTGATCGGCGCGTCGTCCGGGGAGGCGTCAGCAGCATTGGCGAGCAGGTTGACGAATACCTGCAGCAGCCGTTGGTTGTCGCCCCGCACGCGGTGCTCCGGGTTGCAGTGGTTGGCAAACACCTGGCCGCGCCGGTCCGGGTCCAGCCGCAGCAGGTTGATCGCCTCGGTCACGGTGTCATCCAGCGACACGGGCCCCTGCACTGCGAACTGGGTGCCGCCGCTGTGGCTGAAGGTCACCAGTGATTCGACGATACGGCTGATGCGCCGGGTCTGCTCGACGATCTGCGTGGCGGCCTGCCGGATTTCGCCGCTTTCCACTTCATGGTCCAGGTTCTGCGCCAGGCAGGCGATGGCGGTGACCGGGTTGCCGATCTCGTGCGCCACGCCCGCAGCCAGCCGGCCAATGGAGGCGAGCCGTTCGTTGTGGGTCAGCCGCGCTTCCATGGCATGCAGGTCGGTGACCTCCTCGATCACGATCACCTGCCCGCCGGCACGCTCGCCGGGCATGGCGCCCTGCACCTGCGATTTGTGCAGGCTGAGGATGCGTTGCTGCCCATGCTGTGTGAACTCGGCCTGCGGCTCGCGGGGGGAATCGCCCTGGGCGAAGCTGTACAGCAGCGCATTCCAGGGTGGCGGCAGGGCGCTCAGGCGCGAGCCGATGGTGCGCTGGGCGCTGATGCCGGTGAGCTGTTCCATGGCCAGGTTCCAGCCGATGATTTCACCGTCGGCGCCAAGCGAGATCACGCCCATCGGCAACTCCAGCAGTGTCTGCCGGTGAAAGCGGCGCAGGCTGTCGAGTTCGGCGGCCAGGCCAGACAGGCGGTCGCGGTACTGTTCAAGCCGCGATTCGATGAACTGGATGTCTTCGCTGGATTCGCTTTCTGCCTGCGGTTTGTAGGGCAGGTGGTCGTCGACGATCTGGTGTGCCACCGAGGGGCCGAGCAGGCCGGAAAGGTTGGTCTCCACCTGGTCGCGCAGGCGGCGCAGCGCATAGGGCCGGGTTTCGGCACGGGTCAGGTTCAGGTCGCGCAGCGCCAGGTTCACTTCGCGTTCGGCGGTGACCGGGCCCAGTGGTTCGGTCAGGGACTGCACGAAGTCGTCCACGGTGTCGGCTTCCAGTTCCCAGCGGAAAGGTCGCCGCAGGCTGTCCACGGCGCAGGCATCGGCGGCGTTGCGTTCGGCACTGGATGTGCGGGTAAACAGTGATACCAGGGCGAACACCACACTGTTGACGATGATCGAGGCCATGGCCACGTGGTGCCACTGTGCGGCGGGTGAGCGGCGGCTGATGTCCAGCAGGTCGAACAGCGCGGTCGGCTGCCAGGACGGGAACAGCATCGGCAGCAGCAGCGCCAGCGCCCACACCACAAAACCCGCCACCAGGCCGCTGAACAGCCCGTTGCGGTTGGCGCCGGGCCAGAACAGCGCGCCGATCAGCCCCGGTACGAATTGCAGCGTGGCGACGAAGGACAGCACCGCCAGTTCGGTCAGCGTGTGGCGGTCGCCGGCGGTAAGGTAGAACAGGTAGGCCAGCGCCAGGATGCCGCAGATCAGCAGCCGCCGCGCCCACAGCAGCCAGCGGTACAGGCTCTCGTCCAGCGGCCGGGTGCGTGCCGGCAGGACCAGGTGATTGAGGGTCATGGACGACAGCGCCAGGGTGGCCACGATCAGCATGCCGCTGGCGCCGGCCAGCCCGGCGACGTAGGCGAGCAAGGCGCCGTGGCGCCCGCTGAGGCTGCCCACGGCGATGGCATAGTAATCCGGCAGCGCCACGACCTCGGCCGCCGCCGCGGCCCACAGGATCACCGGAATGCACAGCGCCATTACCAGCAACAGCAGCGGCAGGCCCCAGCTTGCCGTCATCAGTGCGCGCGGGTTCAGGTTCTCGGTAAAGGCCATGTAGAACATGTGCGGCATCACCACGGCGGAGACGAAGAACGCCAGGATCATTGAATGCCAGGTGCCGTCCTGCAGCGGGTGATACAGATTGGTCAGCGCTTCCGGGTGCTGTTGCAGCCACTCGCTCAGGCCGCCCGGCCCGCCGAAGACGCCGAACAGGCCGAGCAGGGTCAGCGTCACCAGCGCCACCACTTTGATCAGCGACTCGGTGGCAATGGCGACGACCAGCCCTTCGTGCTTTTCCCGTGCGGTGGCGTGGCGGGCACCGAACAGGATCGCGAACAGGGTGATCAGCAGGCAGAACCAGAACGCCAGGCCGCCGGGATCGTCCTCGCCGGTGAGCAACTGGATCGATTCGGCCACGGCCTTGATCTGCAGGGACAGCAGCGGCAGCATGCCGATCAGCATCATCAGGGCGGTCATGCCGCCGACCAGCCGGCTGCGATAGCGGAACGCAAACAGGTCTGCCAGTGAGCCGAGCTGGTGTGTGGTGGTCAGGCGCAGGATCGGCGCCAGCAGGATCGGCGCGAGCATGAATACCCCGGATATACCGAGGAAATAAGCCAGGAAGTTATAGCCGTACTGGTGCGCGTAGCCGATGCTGCCATAGATGGCCCAGGCGCTGGCGTACACGCCGAGCGAGAACACGTACACCGCCGGATGCCGCACCAGCCGCGTCGGCAGCCAGCCGCGATCGGTGATCCAGGCGACCATGAACAGAAACAACAGGTAGCCCAGCGCGATCAGGAAAACCTGCGAGAAACTATAGGCCATCGAAATCCCGGCTCTTGCCAATCCAGTAACACAACCCGATCAGCAGCAGCCACATCAGGTACGGGCGATACCAGGCCTGGCCGCCTTCGCTCCACCATTCGATGATGGCCGGCGACAGCAGGTAGGTGCCGAGAATGAAGATGATCAGTAGCCGGTCGGTGTACATGCAAGGTCCGGATGCCAGGGCGTGATGAGCGTAGCGCAGTCGGCGGCGCGGCGCGAACGGATCAGGCCATGACCGGACAGGTGCGTTGTCCGGCGAGCCGGTCGAGTGACCAGTGCGGCAGGGCCCAGGCAAGTTGCTCCGGGCAGGGCGCGCCGGCGAGGTCCGCCGGGGGCGCCAGGCCCAGCCGGTGCAGGGCCTGTGTCAGGTTGGCCGGGGCATGTGGCCCGAGCGCTGCGGCCCCTGCGGATTTCGACAGCTTCTGGCCGTCGGCATCGACCAGTACCGGCAGATGCCCGTAGCGGGGCCGCGCGCGGCCAAGGCAGTCCAGCACATGTAACTGGCATGGTGTGGAATCGATCAGGTCGATGCCGCGCACGACGTCGGTGATGCCATCGTCGGCGTCGTCCAGTGCGCAGGCCAGTTGATAGGCGTACAGGCCGTCGCGGCGGCGAATCACAAAGGCCCCTTCCTGCTCGTGCAGGGCGAAGGACTGGGCGCCCTGCAGGCGGTCGGTAAAGGTGACCGGTGCTGACGGCACTGCCAGCCGGACAGCGCTGCCATCCGGGTCAGGGACTGCCAGCGACGGGCCGGGGTGCACGCCGCCGCGTTGTGCCAGTTCGCGGCGCGAGAGGGTGCAGTAAAACGCATGGCCATCACGCAGCAGGCGCTCGACTGCGGTGGCATAGGCGTCGTGCCGCGTGCTCTGGTAGCGCACGTGGCCGTCCCAGTGCAGGCCATGCTGGTCAAGCTGGCGCAGGATGGTGTCGGCGGCCCCGGTGACCTCGCGCGGCGGGTCGATGTCATCCACCCGCACCCGCCAGGTGCCGTGCCGGGCCCGTGCTTCCAGATAGCTGGCGACAGCCGTCAGCAGTGAGCCGAGGTGCAGGGGGCCGGACGGCGTCGGGGCAAAACGGCCGTGATACGCCATCAGGCGCCACCCCGGACGCAAAACGCCGGGCGGACCCGGCGTTTGCGGTGTATGGCATGCGACGTCGGCATATCAGCCAGCGAGTTGCTTTTCCTTGATTTCCGCCAGTTCCTTGCAATCAATGCACAGCTCGGCGGTGGGGCGGGCCTCCAGGCGGCGCACACCGATTTCGACACCGCAGGCTTCGCAGTAGCCGTAGTCGCCGGTGTCGATCTTGTCGAGCGCCTTTTCGATCTTCTTCAGCAGTTTGCGCTCGCGGTCGCGGGTGCGCAGTTCCAGAGCGAACTCTTCTTCCTGGGTGGCGCGGTCCGCCGGGTCGGGCAGATTGGCCGCTTCATCCTGCAGGTGATGCATGGTGCGGTCTGCTTCCTCCATCAGTTCCTGGCGCCAGGCGATCAGGATGCGGCGGAAGTGCGTGTACTGCTCTTCGCTCATGTACTCCTCGCCTTTGGCGGGGGTGTAGGGCGTAAAACCGTGAATCAGCATGCCCGGCTTCGGGGCCGGAATGTCCATGGGATCTTTCACTTTCGACGATACCTGAGAAGTGGTGGATGGGGCGGCACTTCCCTGCGCTGACTTGCCGAGGTCCGTTCGGGCATGGGCACCCGGGCCGGCCGTCGGAACGGGCGGTTTGGGTGCGGCTTTCGGTGGCAGGGGGCGTTTGGCGCCGGGTGCCGTGGCGGTGGCCTTTTTGGTGGCCGCCGGCTGAGTTGTCCTGGCCGATCGGGCGGTGGTTTTTGCCGCCTGGGTTTTCGGCGTTGCCGCCGGCTTGGCGGCCGGCTTGCTGGTGTTGGTCGCTGCCGCCTTGGCCGGTGCTTTCTTTACCGCCGGCTTTGCTGCGGGTTTTGCTGCGGGCTTTGCAACAGGGGCTGCAGCCGCTTTTTTCGCCGGTGCTTTTTTTGCTGGAGTAGCCTTGGGTTTCACTGCGGTAGCCTTGGGCTTGGGGGCCGGTTTGGTGGAGGCCTTGCTGGCGGCTTTCGCTTTCGGTGCGGCGGCTTTGCTTGCTGGCTTGGTGGCTGCCTTCGCTTTTGCCGGCACGGCGGTTTTCGCCGGTGCTTTTTTTGCAGCGGCCTTGGCGGTGGGCTTCGCGGTGGATTTCACAGCGGTTTTCTTGGGAGCTGTCTTGGCGGCGGCCTTGGGAGCAGTGGCTTTGGCCGGGGCTTTTTTGGCCGGCTTGGCGGCGGGCTTGGCCTTGGCTTTCGCTGCAGGCTTGGCGGCTTTGGCGGCGGCGGCCTTTTTCGGGGCGGCCTTCGCGGGTACTTTTTTCTTGCGGGTAGCCATCCTGATCAACTCCCTTAACATACTCGCTGCTCACTGTTAGTTTGAGCGCCGCATCCACCGGCGCCGCAGGCAAGTCTTCGACGATACCCTCACCGCAGGGTTTTTGTCACCCCTGGGACTCCCGGGGGCCGGGAGGCCGGAGCGCCTTCTCATCCCTGTGCCGGCCATGCCCGCGGCGCGCAGATTATAGTCATCCTTTGTGAAACTGAAAGAGAGGCCGAGCGTGATCACCGAACGATTTCCCCGCGCCGCGCGCTGCGACCGGATTGCGCCCTTTCATGTCATGGCGCTGGTGGAGCGTGCGCAGGCCCTGGCGGCGGCCGGCCATGATGTGATCCACCTGGGCGTCGGGGAGCCGGATTTCCCGACGCCGCCGGCCATTGTCGAGGCAGGCCGTGCGGCACTCTCGGCGGGACAGACCCGCTATACCCCGGCGATCGGCATCCCGGCACTGCGCGAGGCCATTGCCGGCTTTTACCAGACGCGCTTCGGGGTGACGGTCTCACCGGAGCGGATCGTCGTCACGCCGGGGGCTTCCGGAGGGTTGCAACTGCTCATGGCGGCCATGGTCGGGCCGGGCGACGGTGTGTTGCTCAGCGACCCCGGCTATCCCTGCAACCGCCATTTCGTCGAGCTGGTCAGTGCCACCCCGCAACCGCTGGTATTGTCGGCGGCCGACGGCTGGCGCATCGAGCCTGCCGCCGTGGCGGCCGCCTGGCAGCCACACACCCGGGTGGCCATGTTTGCCTCGCCGGACAATCCCACCGGCAATGTGCTCAGCGGCGAGCAGGTCCGGGGGCTGGCTGCGGTGGCGCGGGAGCGCAACGGTGCCCTGATCATCGACGAGATTTATCAGGGGCTGGTGTATGAACAGCCGGCGGAGACAGCGCTGGCGGTGGCGCCGGAGGTGCTGGTGCTGAACAGCTTCAGCAAATACTTCGGCATGACCGGCTGGCGACTCGGCTGGGTGGTGGCGCCGCCCGCGCTGGTGCCGGACCTGGATCGCATGGCGCAGAATTTCTTTCTGGCGCCCTCGACCCCGGCGCAGTACGCCGCGCTGGCGGCCTTCCAGCCTGACACGCTGGCAGAGCTTGAGCGCCGCCGCCAGGTGCTGGCAGCGCGCAGGGCATACCTGCTGGAACAGCTCCCGGCGCTGGGGCTGAAGGTGGTCGGCAGCCCGGCCGGGGCCTTTTACCTGTATCTGGATGTCTCGGCCATCACCGACGATAGCTATGCGTTCAGTCGCGCGTTGCTGGAGCAGGCCCATGTGGCCCTCACGCCGGGGGTGGATTTTGGTCCTGGACATCAGCCGTCGCGTTACCTGCGGGTGGCCTATACCTGTGACCTGCCACGCCTGGAAGAAGCGCTGGTACGGCTGAGCCGATTCATGGAGACGCTGTGAAATTCGACCCCCCTCTGGCACGTGGCCGCCTGCTGCGTCGCTACAAGCGGTTCATGGCCGACATCATCGCCGACGATGGGCGCGAGCTGACGCTGCACTGCCCGAATACCGGCTCAATGAAGTACTGCACACCGGAGAATGGCGCGGTGCTGTTTTCCGACAGTGGTAATCCGAAACGCAAATACCGCCATACCTGGGAAGCCGTGCAGGTGGCCCACGGCCACTGGGCGGGCATCAACACCAGCCGCACGAATGCGCTGGTGGCCGAGGCCATTCTGGCGGGGCGTTTGCCCACGCTGCCGAATGATCACCTGCGCCGCGAAGTGACCTGGGGCGACAGCCGCTTTGACTTGGCGCTGGGCGAAGGCGAGATACCGCACACGCTGATCGAAGTGAAGAATGTGACGCTGGGGCCCGGTCCTGACGATGACGACCACGGCGTGATCTGCTTTCCTGACGCAGTAACCGAGCGTGGCCAGAAACACCTGCGGACACTGATGCAGGTGGTGGCCGCTGGCCAGCGCGCTGTGCTGGTGTTCTGCGTGCAGCACACCGGGGCGCGCGAGGTATGTCCGGCGGACGACATTGATCCCCGTTATGGCGAGCTGCTGCGCGAGGCGCATGCCGCAGGTGTTGAGGTGCTGGCGTGGCGTACGCGGATTTCACCGGAACAGATGGTGCTGGGTGAGGCGGTGCCGGTGAGGCTTGTGTAGACTGATGGGTGTACATACAATGCATGCATGCTTGGGTTTAGCTGGGATGCAGCCAAGGCGCACTCAAATCTGAAAAAACACGGCGTTTCCTTCGAGGAAGCGCGATCAGTGTTTTACGATGAGTTTGCCATGCAGTTTGAGGATGACAGCCATTCAGGCGAGCAGCGCTTTTTGCTGCTGGGCATGAGTCGCGGTGGTCGTGTGCTTGTTGTGGTGCACTGCGAGCGCGGACCAGATGGTGAGGAACTCAGGATTATTTCGGCACGGAGAGCCACCGGGCGAGAGCGCCAGCACTACCAGGGTGAGCCGTTATGAAAGATGAATACGATTTCTCCAGACTGAAGGGCCGCAAGAATCCTTACGCGGCCAAACTGAAAAAACCGGTCACGATCCGGCTCAGTGAGGACGTGATTGATTACTTCAAGCAAATGGCCGAAGAATCAGGCGTGCCCTATCAGAGCCTGATCAATCTCTACCTGCGGGATTGCGCACTTAATCATCGCAAGATAGACATTCAGTGGCACGCCTGACGAGCCCTGATGCCGGAGGACGGTTACGCAGGCTCATTGCAGCGTTTCCGGCTTGCCTTGCGCGCGTCGTTCCGCCAGCCACTCGGCATGGCTCTGCGCGGCGTCTTCGCCGCTCATGGATTCCAGGATCTGGAAGTAATCCTGCTTCATCGGATCATTCAATACTTCCCCGCGCGGCTTGATGCGCACGGCATAGACGGATTGCACGTTCTGGTGGTCGAAGGTGCGCCATTGCTGTTCGTCCTTGAGCAGGGTGTAGCGGTGGCCTTCCAGGGCGCGGATCAGTGCCTCGCTGTCGAAACTCCTGGCGCGCTCGGCGGCGTCGGCCCACTGGTGAACGATGCTGTAGGCGGACGCCGCAGAGGTGGACGGGTAGGTGTTGTAGTGTTCGACGAATTGCCGCACGAATTGCTGGCCGCCGGTATGGCCAAAATGAAACGGGACATTCCAGGTCCAGGGTGAGGCGCCAACCACCCCTTCCATAATCGCCGGGCCGACCTGATCGACCATGCTCAGCGTCAGGTTCGGCACGGTAATCTGCATGCGCTCGGTCAGCCCCAGTTCGTAGGCCAGCCGCATCGCTTTCACCATCTGGTCGCCGAACAGCACCAGCACCAGTACATCGGCATCGCTGGCCGCCGCCGCATCCATCGCTTCTTTCAGCTCACGGTAGTGAAAGCGCGGGAACGGCACCATGACCTGCGGGTGCGCCGTGACGTCGGTGGTGTCGGTGAATTGCCGCATGGAGGCTTCGGTGGTGGTGCCCCAGGTGTAGTCGGCGGTGACATAGAAATATTTTTTGCCGGCGAAGTTCTGTTCCAGGTAGTTACTCAGTACGCGCGCGGCCATGTGGCCGTTGTAGCACTCGCGGAACAGGTAGCGGTGGCCGTCCTTGCCGGTGGTGTCGTTGGAGTAGGTCAGGGTGCCGAAGTAGAGCAGGCCGCGTTCGCGGGCGCGGCGGCCGGCAGCAATGGCGACGGCGCTGGAGGAACCACCAAACAGCATGCGCACGCCCTGGTCGGCGAGCTGGTCGACATTGGCCACGGCGCGATCCGGTTGCGAGGCGGTGTCGGCATCGAGCATTTCAATGGGCCGGCCGAGCACGCCACCGGCGGCGTTGATTTCATCAATGGCCATCAGCGCGCCACGGCGTTGCATCAGGCCTTCCTGCCGGTACTCGCCGCTGGACGGATAGTTCAGGCCGATGCGTATGGGCGTCGCAGCCGTCGAGAGTGTGGAGGCGGCAAGCAGCAACAGGGTCAGCAGACCCGTGACAGAGGTGTTCATCCTGGTCCCCCTTCCGGCGTGATCCGTGCCGGGTTTCTTGTGTTATGCCAGCAGGAATAACACGGGCATGCCGGGGGCAGTATTAGTCATTGGTCGAAAAGCGATCAGGCGTTGTGGGCGGGAAAACTGAGCAGGCGGCGGATGTCAGTTTCTTCCAGGCGACACATCAGCACCCGGTCCAGCCCCACGGCGACACCGGCACATTCGGGCAGGCCGTGGTCCAGGGCGGCGAGCAGGTACGGGTCGGCGGTCATGTCCGGCAGGGCCTGTTCGGCGCGGCGCGCCCGGTCCTGCGCAAAACGGCTGGCCTGTTCAGCGGGGTCGGTCAGTTCGAAGTAGCCGTTGGCCAGTTCCAGCCCGCCGGCATAGATCTCGAAGCGCTGGGCGACCACGGCGCCGTCGGGATCGGCGGTGGTGCGCGCCAGGGCTGCGGCCCAGCCGGGGAAGCGCTCGACCACGGTGAGCTGGTGGGGCGGTAGGGCGGCTTCGACTTCGGTGGCCATCAGGTAATCCACCAGCGCAGCGTGGTCCAGATCAGGCAGTTCTGCATGGCGGCTGGCACGGACGCGCAGGGCAGCGGTGTCGGTGGTCAGCGGGTCCAGCCCGGTGACGTCACGGAACAGGTCGCGAAAAGCATGGCGCTGGATACGCGGCAGCGAGAGCAGCTCGCTCAGCAGCGTGCTGCATTCCTGGATCAGGGCGTCGAGATCAAAACCGGGGCGATACCATTCGAGCAGGGTGAATTCCGGGTTGTGCCGCCGGCCCGCCTCGCCGTCGCGGAAGGCGTGGCTGATCTGCCAGATTGGCCCGCTGCCGGCAGCCAGCAGGCGTTTCATGTGGTATTCGGGGGAAGATTGCAGGTAGCCGTAGCCGGGTACCGGGATGCATTGAATGTGCAGGTCGGTGACACCGTGGCTGGCCAGTTGCGGGGTGTCTACTTCCAGCACGCCACGGGCATCGAAGAAGGCTCTGACCTGCCGGTAAAGCGGTGCCGTGAGGGCACGGGCCGCTGCGCCGGGGCGCCAGTCGGTCATCAGGCCTTGACGCGGTTGACGTACTCGCCGGTGCGGGTATCGACCTTGACGATCTCGCCGGTCTGTACAAAGAGGGGCACGCGCACGGTGGCACCGGTGGACAACCGGGCCGGCTTGCCGCCTGTGCCGGCGGTGTCACCCTTGACGCCCGGGTCGGTCTCGACGATTTCCAGCTCGACGAAGTTCGGCGGGGCCACCGCCAGCGGCGCGCCGTTCCACAGGGTCACGGTGCAGACATCTTCTTCTTTCAGCCATTGAATGGCGTCGCGCACGGCGGCTTCGTCGGCCGGCAGTTGCTCGAAGCTGTCCGGGTTCATGAAGTGCCAGAACTCGCCGTCGGCGTAGAGGTACTGCATCTCCACGTCCATCACATCGGCGCCTTCCAGGGATTCGCCGGACTTGAAGGTCCGCTCCCAGATCTTGCCGCTCCGCAGGTTGCGCAGGCGCACCCGGTTGAAAGCCTGTCCCTTGCCGGGTTTAACGAATTCGTTCTCGACGATGGCGCACGGGTCGCCGTCCAGCATCACCTTCAGGCCGGACTTGAATTCGCTGGTAGAATAGGTCGCCATGTACACACCCACAGTCAAACATGAATTAAGGGCGGCAATGATAACGCAGCAGAGGCAGAGTTGGCAGACCGTCCCGGCGGGGTGGTGCGCATGAGCCGTGATGAGGCCCTGATCCCCCTGGTGCCGTCTTCCGACGAGGCCTGGTTGCGCGAACAGGCGAGCGTGATCACGGACCCCGGCGAACTGCTGGCCGGGCTCGGCCTCAGCCGCGCGGAGCTGCCGGAGGCACTGCGCGCGGCGGCGGATTTCCCGCTGCGGGTGCCGCGTGGCTACGCCGCGCGCATGCGCCCCGGTGACCCGTCCGACCCATTGTTGCGGCAGGTGCTCGCCAGTGGTGAAGAACTGCGCGAGGTGCCCGGCTACCGGGCCGACCCGCTGGCCGAAGCAGAGCACACCCCGGTGCCGGGCATCCTGCACAAGTACCATGGCCGCGTGTTGCTGGTGGTGACCGGCGCCTGCGCGGTGCATTGCCGTTACTGCTTCCGCCGGCATTTTCCCTATCAGTCACATCTGCCCACTGCGGCCCGGCTGGATGAGGCGCTGGCCTGGCTGGCCGCGCGGGATGACATTGAGGAGGTGATCCTCAGTGGCGGCGATCCCCTGAGCCTGACGGACCGCAAGCTGGGGCAGTTGCTGGCGCGGCTGGCGGCGTTGCCGCACCTGAAACGGCTGCGGGTACACAGCCGCCTGCCAGTGGTGATCGGCAGCCGCCTCACCCCGGCACTGACCGCCCTGCTCGGTGACACGCGCTGGCAGAGTGTGCTGGTGCTGCATGCCAATCACGCGCAGGAACTCACGCCGGCATTGCGCGACGGCGTGCGTGCGTTGCAGGCGGCGGGTGTGATGGTGCTCAACCAGGCGGTGCTGCTGCGTGGGGTGAACGATACGCTCGCAGCACAGGAAGCACTCAGCCTGGCATTGTTTGCCCACGGCGTACTGCCGTACTACCTGCATCAACTGGATCAGGTCGCCGGCGCGGCGCATTTTGCCGTACCGGATGCGCAGGCACTGGCGCTGCATGCCGCGTTGCGCGCCCGCGTGCCGGGGTATCTGTTGCCGGCCCTGGTGCGTGAATTGCCGGGGGACCGAAGCAAGACGCCGCTGGCGGCACTGCATCACGAAAGCGCCGGCACCCTGTCGCATTTACAAGCCTCGCCAGACTGACTTAAAGTCGGGAGACACTGCACAAAATAACAACAATGAACTCTGCCGGCGTGGCGTGCGCGGGCCATCGAATTTGAGGTAGTGCATGTCCGGGGACAATCAACTGATTCGCCTGAAGCTGCCAGAGCAGGACTTGCGTGCGCTCAGCCTCGGCAGCGATCAACCGCGCAAACTGCAGGCCTGGGTAGACCAGCTCCCGCTGATGAACATGGGAGAAACCTCCCGGCAGCTCTACCAGTACCTGCAGGAACTCAACCGTCTGCAACTGGATACCCGTACCCGCCTGCAATTGCTGGAGATTGTGCGGCCGGCGGTGCTGCATGTGTGCGACAGCCTCGGCAAGCATTACCTGAAACAGTCCCTGGTGCTGCCGGAAAAGGCGCGGCGTGTGGCCAGCCTGGCGCAGGCATTGCAGGGGCATCTGGCCAGTGGTTACAAGCTGGTGGTGGCGCGCGGCATGCCCCGGCTCCAGCGCGCGCAGCAGGAAGGCGAGCGCGAGCGGGCACAGGACCGCGAAGTGCGGCAGGCCATGGCCACGGCGCTGGAGCGCGCGGTGGTGGCGCTGGGCGATACCCTGCTGCGCTGCTATCAACTTTATTTCCCCACGCCCCGGCATCTGTGGCTGGAGCTGCACCAGCTTTATCTGCTGGCAGCCACCGGTCAGCTGGCGTCGCAGCCGGTGGCTGACCCGATGCTCCGGCACGTGCCGGGCATCACCGTGGCCCAGGCGTATTACCGCACCCTGTTGCTGGCCACGGCGAAACCGAACCAGTTGCGGCAACAGGAGCTGGCCTGGATCTATGACGCCACGGAAGCCTGGTCGTCGCTGATGGCGGTGCGGCCCGCCGCCGGCCGGGATGACCTGTTCGTGTTCGACCTGCTGCTGGACCGGCCGCCGACTTACCGGACTCACGTTTCTGCCGCCCGCGACAGCAGCCGCTACATTGATTCCCAGGCACTGGTGGCGCAGCTCACGCAGTGCGTGAACGGTTCTCCACCAGAGGGCTTTCTATTGCCGCGTGGTGCCAGCGACGGTCTGCTGGCGCATCTGCAACAGGCCTGGGGGGCGCTGACGGAACGCTCTTTTCAGCGGCAGGATCAGCAGATCAGGCTGGAAATCTGTTTCGGCATCGGCGCGGTGCATCACTTTTCCTCCAACGGCGTCGACTTCGCCACCCAGATTGGCACTGCGCAGTTGCGGGTACTGGCTGGCGAGGACAACAACCCGTTCAGCGGGCAGGTGCGCCGCAATGCCGGTGCCGGCATGCGCCCGGCGCTGCCGGAAGAGGGCTGGGACCAGTCCTTTGATGGTGGCAGCCGGCGCATGGCGCACGCATTGCAGGGCGATCAGGTGGAAAGTATCGACCTGTCGCGCATCACCGCCGCCGTGCAGGCCTATGGCACCGAGGTCAAGGCGGTGCAGTTTGATCGCCACGGTTGCCAGACCGTGAACGTCAGCCCCGGCGGCTACTGCCTTGCCTGGCAGGGTGAGACGCCGGCGCAGTTACGTACGGGGGAGTTGGTCGGTGTGCACGAGGAAGAACACCACGACTGGACCGTGGGGGTGATTCGCTGGGTGCGGCAACTGACCCACCAGGGCGCACAGTTCGGCATTGAGTTGCTGGCCCCGCGCGCGTTGCCGGCGGCCGCGCGGGTGCTGAAGAAGACCGGCGACAACGGTGAATTCCTGCGCGTGCTGGTGCTGCCGGAGCTGCATGCTATCGCCCAGCCAGCGACCTTGCTGGTGCCGGCGGTGGGATTCACATCCGGCTCCAGGGTGGAGCTGTTGCGCCAGGGGGCGGCCGAGCGGGTGCAGTTGCTGCGCCGGGTCAGCAGCACCGGCAGCTTCGGACAGTTCGAGTTTCGTTCACTGGATGCCCCGGTGGCCGCGCCCGCCGACGATGAGTTTCATTCGATCTGGTCCTCATTGTGATGTGCATCACGTTTTGTTGGCGGCCCGGAGTGCAAGCTGCCTGCCGGCTTGATTACCGCACCGGAGCGGGCAAAATGTGCGCGTCCGGTCGTGACCACACTATCCTGGGGGGGATGTGGATCGCGCTCAGTGGCGGCTCGGGTGGTGGCGCATCTGCCACAGCCGGCAGGCCGGCCATGTATTGCTCCTCTTTCCATTGAGCCCGTCAGGCTTTCTCATAACAGGCCCCAGATGACCTATAAACTCGACACCATCCGACTGTTGATCGCCCACGATTCCCAGGATGAGGCGGAGCAGTTGATGAACGCCTTGCGCAATGCCGGCCGCGCCACCCGGGCGGAGCTGGTGCTGGGCGAGGACGAGCTGCTGCGTGCGCTCAAGTCCGGCAGTTGGGAGATGCTGCTGTGCCGCCCGGCCTTTGGCGGCTGTTCACTGGAAACGGTGATGGCGCATCTGCAACGCCTCGGCAAGGCGGTGCCGGTGATCCTGCTGGCCGACGACTTCGATGCTGGCCAGCTGCGTTCGGCAATGGCGGTAGGCGCTCGTGCGGTGGCGCCGGTCGACGACCGTGAACTGATCATGTTGCTGGTGGACCAGCAACTGGATTATGTGCGCATGCGCAAGGAGCGCCAGCAGACTGAGTTGGCCCTGCGCGAAGCGGAAAAGCGGCTGTCGGTGCTGATGGACCAGAGCCGCGATGCGATTGCCTACGTGGTCGACGGCATGCACATCCATGCCAACGACACCTATCTGGAGATGTTTGGCTATCCCAGCGCCGACGAACTGGCCGGCGTGCCGATCATGGACATGGTCTCCGCCGCCGATCACGAAAAACTGAAAAAACTGCTGCGCAGCCGTGCGCAGGATGAAAGCAAGACACACGAACTCGAATGCCGCGGTGTGAACACCACCGGCGACGAATTCGATGCCACCTTTGTGTTCGCGCCCTCGACCTATGACGGTGAAACCTGCACCCAGATCGTGATCCGCAGTGCGCAGGTGGATGAGTCCGTGTTCCAGGAGCGGCTGCAGGAAATGAGCCAGGTGGATCAGGTCACGGGGCTCTACAACCGGCTCTGGTTCATGGAGCAACTGGACCAGGCCGTGGGCGAGGTGATCAAGACCGGCCAGATGAGTGCCTTGCTGTATCTGCGCCTGGATGAATTCGAGCAGGTACAGGGCAGCGTCGGCATTGAAGGCGCCGATGAAGCGCTGACGCTGATCGGGGGCTGCCTGCGCAGGCGGCTGGGCGAAAAAGTGCCGATGGCGCGTGTCGGGGATGAAGACTTCGCCATGCTGGTGCCGGTCAGCGAGCGCGAGGAGGCTGCCGGCATCGCCGAGCAACTGCGCGCCGACGTCGAGGCACTGATGCCGCCGGTGCAGGGCCGTACCCTGCAGATGACCGCCAGTGTCGGCGTGGCCTTCGTGCAGGAAGACAGCCGCAACGGCCAGGGGGTGATCACGCGCGCGCTGGACTGCTGTAACAAGGCGCAGAAAATGCGCGACGGCAAGGGCAACAGCGTGCATGTGCATGACCCGATGGACGATGTGGCCGCCGGTTCATCCGAGGCGATTGCGCTGGCGATTCGCCAGGCGCTGGAACAGGGCACCTTCAAGCTGTTGTACCAGCCGGTGATGAACCTTGAGGACGAAAGTGACCACTTCTTCGAAGTGTTCGTGCACCTGCCGCAAAAAGGTGGCGATGACCTCAAGCCCGAGGCCTTTATGCCGATTGCCGCGGAACATGGCCTGGCCGGCAAGATTGATCGCTGGGTGGCGTTGCATGCCATGCGCGCCGCGATGGCAGAAAAGGCCCCGGTGCGGCTGCTGGTGAACCTCAGCGGTTACTCACTCCAGGACGCTGACCTGGCGCCCTGGATCGGCAAGGCGATCAAGGCCGCCAAATTCGATCCGCGCCGGCTACTGTTCCAGATTTCCGAAGGCGACGCCAATACCTTCCTGAAACAGGCCCAGGCGTTTGCCGAACAGGTCGCCGTGCTCGGCTGCGGCTTCTCCATCAGCCGTTTCGCAGGCGGCATCAACCCGTTCAAGCTGTTTGATCACGTCTCCGTCTCCATGGTGAAGTTCGACGGCAGCTTCACCCAGGAACTGAGCAAGCCGGAGAGCCGGGCCAAGTTTGCGGAACTGATCACCCAGGCCAGCAGCCGGGGTAAACAGGTGCTGGTGGGCTTTGTGGAATCGGCGCAGCAGATGCAGGTGTTGTGGACGCTGGGCGGGATCCATTATCTGCAGGGGTTCTACCTGCAGGCGCCCGGTCCAAAATTGCAGCTTAATCCAGAAGATTAGAAAAAAACGGGGCGCGGTAGATACCATCTGTCCC
>NZ_AQOR01000020.1 GCF_009846755.1 Alcanivorax sp. S71-1-4 | reverse complement strand
ACGTCATCGCAGATGACGGGGCGCAGCCCCGAGCGCGCAGCGCGAGTCAATCCCGACCGACGCCATAGCACCCAACCTGCTTGAGGCACTGCGCGGTTTTTTTTATGGCTGGCGGTGAGGGTTGGCATGATGAGAACCCTCGTTAGACCAGTCGCCGCGCCCAAATCGGCGACCTGCCATGGGATTGGGGCGGTCCGGAGGAGCGGTGGTGGCGCTCAACGGCACAGCGCGCGCAACACGTTCGCCAGCTTTTTGACAGCGATTTCCAGTTCGTGCGGAGTGTGAGCGGCGAACCCCATGAGGAAACCTGCTTTGTGCCGGCTCGATGCATGCAGCGCCGTCAGTCCCAACAGGTCGACGCCGGCCCGGCGGGCGGAGTCCACGGCTTCGCTTTCGGGTATGTCGCGTATGAAGACACAGGGCATCTGCATGCCCCCGGCGGGCACCCGTGGTTCCACGAATTCGGCCAGGTGCTGCCGCACCAGCCGCGCCAGTACGTCGCGGCGCTCGGCATAGACGGCGCGCATGGTACGCACATGGGCGCCAAAGTGGCCGCCCTCTATAAAACGCGCCAGCGTCAACTGCGGTATCGGTGCACTGTGCCCGTCCAGCAGCGTGCGGGCCACTGCCATCGGCGCAACCAGTGCTGGTGGCAGCACCATGTAGCCGATGCGCAGGCCGGGAAACAGTGATTTGGTGAAGGTGCCGATGTAGAGGGTGCGCTCATGCTGATCAAGCCCCTGCACACAAGCGGTTGGCTTGCCGGCATAGTGGAACTCGCTGTCGTAGTCGTCTTCGATAATCCAGCACTGGTGTTGTCTGGCCCATTCGATGACGGTCAGCCGACGATCCAATGCCAGCGTCGCGCCGGTAGGGAACTGGTGCGAAGGTGTCAGGAATACCGCCCTGGGCGGTTTGCTGTGCGCCTGTGTTGCCTCAAGCAGGTGTGCTACCTGCAGGCCGTCTGCGTCCAGCGGCACGGGCACGCACTCCAGCCCGGCGGCATCGAACGCCTTGCGTGCGCCGTGATACACAGGGTCTTCGATGAAGATGCGGTCGCCGGCGTCGAGCAGCACGGTGGCGCACAGGGTGAGCGCTTGCTGTGAGCTGGTCAGTACCAGTACGCGCTCGGGGGTGGCGCACGCGCCTCGTTCGAGATTGACGTAATCGGCAATGGCGCGCCGCAACGGCTCCATACCTTTTGGTGGGCTGTGCAACAGCGCCTGCGTGCCGTACTCCTTCAACACCTGCCGTTCCAGCCGCTCCCACGTCTGCAAGGGAAAGCTGCGCGTTTCTGGCACGCCAGGGGCGAACGGACGCGGCATCAGAAAGTCACGCACGCCACCGCTGTGGAAGATGGCACTGCCGCGCTGGCTCAGGCGCAGTGTTTCCTTGTTCGCGACTGCGCGCCGCGGCTTGCTGCGTCCTGGCAGGCGCTGCGCCCGCTCTGACACGAAACTGCCGCTGCCCACGCGCCGCTCGATGAAGCCTTCGGCATCCAGCTGGCCATAGGCCGACTCGACCGTATCGCGAGAAACCCCCAACGACTTCGCCAGCGCGCGTGATGCGGGCAATGGCCTGCCCACAGCGAGTGCGCCATCGAGGATCAACTGGCGAATGGCCCGCTGCACACGGGCGTGCAGCGGCAAGCTGCCGTGTGCAGGGTCGCCGATCCAGGCTTTGACCGTTTCCAGTTGGGCGTGCTTGAACAATTGGTCTGTATCCCATCAGAAAAATGGCGGGGAACACCAGTCCATTCTAGCGATATAAATACGTCATACAACGCCTTTGTCCACCTTCCCGGGAGTCACCGTCAGGCCATGCCATCAGCCCCGTCACCTTTGTCCGTTCGCTGGAACGATCTCGCCCATCCTGCCGTGGCCGGTCTGATCTCGGTTATCGTCAATTACGGGGGAACCTTCATCCTGGTGTTTCAGGCCGCCAGGGTGGCGGGTCTGAGCCCGGAGTTGACCGCTTCGTGGGTGTGGTCGACGTCGATTGGCGTGGGGGTAACGGGCATCCTCCTGAGCTGGATATCCCGCGAGCCGATTATCACGGCCTGGTCCACGCCAGCGGCGGCGTTTCTGGTCACGGCGCTGGCGAATACGTCCTACGCAGAAGCCATCGGGGCCTACCTGATATCGGCGGCGGCTTTCATGGTGCTGGGGCTGTCCGGCTGGTTCGAGCGCGTCATCCGCCTGATTCCGCCGGGTGTGGCAGCTGGCCTGCTGGCTGGCATCTTGCTGCAATTTGGTATCGGCGCGTTTGGCAGCCTGAGCATCGACCCGCTGCTGGTCGTGCTGTTGATCCTCGCTTATGTGGTGTTCAAACGCTTCTCCACTCGCTATGCAGTGGTGGGCATCCTGGTGCTGGGGCTGGCCTTTCTGCTGAGCCAGGATCGCGTTGATGTGTCAGGTGTGAGGCTGGCGTTCGCTGCGCCGGTTTTCACGATGCCCGTGTTTTCGCTCAACGCTTTATTGAGCGTAGCGCTGCCGCTCTTCCTCATCACGCTGACCGGCCAATACATGCCAGGCATGCTGGTGCTGCGTCACGATGGGTTCCGAACCAGCGCCAATACCATTGTGACCATCACTGGCCTGGGCTCTCTGCTGATGGCGCCTTTCGGTTCGCATGCTTTCAATCTCGCTGCCATCACGGCCGCCATCTGCACCGGGCGGGACGCGCATGAAGATCCGTCCAAACGCTGGATTGCCGGTATCGTCGCAGGCATTTTTTACCTCCTCGTCGGTGTGTTCGGCGTGACGCTGGCGGCAGTGTTCATGGCCTTTCCGGCGACCTTCATTGCCACGCTGGCAGGTCTGGCGCTGCTGGGTACCATCGGGGGCAGCCTGGCCAGCGCAATGGCCGACGCCAGGACGCGCGAAGCGTCACTGATCACCTTTCTGGCCGCCGCCGCCAACATCACACTGCTGGGCATTGGTGGTGCATTCTGGGGGCTGGTGATCGGACTGGCTGCCTACGCGGTACTCAATGGTCAGCGGTCGCAGAAGACGACATCCCCTGTTGCGTCGCCATCGGCCATCAGGAGGGCGCACTGATGTTGACCCCCGTCGAGACACAAACCCGGCACGACCAACATGGTCGCTATCCCGAGGCCACTACGGTCGAGGACTTCCAGCGCAATCTGGCTGCTGTGCAGGCCCGCATTCAGCATGCGTGCCGCCGTGTTGGGCGTGACCCTGCGCAAGTGCGGCTGTTGCCGGTCAGCAAAACCAAGCCTGAGGCCAGCCTGCGCCTGGCCTACGCAGCGGGTTGTCGCATGCTGGGCGAGAACAAGCCCCAGGAGGCCCACCGCAAATGGGAAGCCATGCAAGACCTGGCCGATTTGCGCTGGTCGGTCATCGGTCATCTGCAAACCAACAAGGCCAAGCTCGTGGCGCGTTTTGCTGCGGAGTTTCAGGCGCTGGACAGTTTGCGTGTGGCCGAGGCGCTGGAACGCCGCCTGCAAATCGAAGGGCGTTCGCTGGATGTGTTCGTGCAGGTGAATACCTCCGGCGAAGCCAGCAAATACGGTCTGCCTCCTGAAGACGTGCCGGCATTTATCAAGGCGCTGCCGACGTTTTCCGCGTTGCGGGTGCGCGGGCTGATGACGCTGGCACTGTTTTCCAGTGAGGCGGAGCGGGTACGCCAATGTTTCATCC
The DNA here is from genome assembly GCF_009846755.1 of Alcanivorax sp. S71-1-4. Classification (GTDB taxonomy): domain Bacteria; phylum Pseudomonadota; class Gammaproteobacteria; order Pseudomonadales; family Alcanivoracaceae; genus Isoalcanivorax. Next base: position 65,569 of record NZ_AQOR01000020.1, on the reverse strand, counting down.
TGCTCCGCAACGTGCGCGACCAACTGCGTCAGAGCGCCCCTGCTGGCGTCGCACTGGATGAACTGTCGATGGGTATGTCCGGTGATTTCGAAATAGCCATTGAAGAAGGCGCTACCGTGGTGCGCGTCGGCCAGGCGATCTTCGGCGCGCGCCCTTTGCCAGACAGCCACTACTGGCCCGCTGAAGCCCACCCAAAGGAGCCCCAGCCATGAAAACCGTGATTGCCATGCGTCATCTGGACTTTGAAGACCTCGGTACGTTGGCGCCGTTACTGGCAGAGAGAGGTTATGAGGTGCGCTATCTGGACGCCGCGACGGACGATGTGCGCGCGGTAAATACGGACTCGGCCGACCTGCTGGTGGTGTTGGGGGGGCCTGTCGGGGCGTTTGATGATGCGCGCTATCCCTTTATCACGAGCGAACTGGCGCTCATTCGGAAGCGACTGGAGAGCCAGCGGCCGCTGCTGGGGATCTGCCTGGGCGCGCAACTGATCGCCCGCGCGCTCGGTGCCGAGGTCGTCCCCATGGGAACGAAGGAAATCGGTTTCGCGCCCTTGTCGCTGACCGCGGATGGCGACGCATCACCGCTGGCAGTGTTGGGCAAGACGCCGGTGCTGCACTGGCATGGCGACCGTTTCGGTATTCCTGCAGGGGCTACGCTGCTGGCCGGCACAGGCCTCTGTGCTCATCAGGCGTTCAGCATCGGTCGTCATGTGCTGGCGTTGCAGTGCCATCTGGAAGCCGACCCCGGCCGAATCGAGCGGTGGCTGCTCGGCCATGCCTGCGAACTGGCGCAGGCCGGCATTGATCCGCGTGACTTGCGCATCGAGGCACGGAACCGGCAATCGGATTTGCCGGCGGCGGCGCGGGCGGTATTCAGCGCCTGGCTGGACGGGATTGAGGTCGGCGCCCCAGGGAAGGTGTTATGAACGATGACTCATGCGTGATGCCATCTCGGCCGCTATTGCTGGATGTGGTGTCCGTGCAATCCCAGGTGGTCTATGGCCGGGTAGGCAACAACGTCGCGGTTCCGACCCTGGAGGCGCTGTCGCTGTCAGTGGCCCCGGTGCCGACCGTCGTGTTCAGCAACACGCCGCATTATCCGACCATGCAGGGTGGCGCGCTGCCCCTTGAATGGTTTGATGGCTATTTGCAGGATCTTTCGGCTCGCGGGGCACTGCACGCGTTGCGCGCCATTTTGATCGGTTATCTGGGCAATCCGGGGCAGGCCGATCTGCTGGCGTCCTGGATGCGGGCGCTGCTGAAAGAGCGCCCCGATATGCGCATCATCATCGACCCGGTGATGGGCGATCACGACCACGGCCTGTATGTCGATCCATGCCTGGTTGATACCTATCGCCGCCATTTTCTGTCTCTGTCCGAAGGGCTGACACCGAACGGGTTTGAACTGGCGCAGTTGACCGGGTTGCCGGTGGACGATATCGAAAACGTGGTCGCGGCCGCCCGAACCTTGCTCACAGGGCGCGTCCAATGGGTGGCGGTAACCAGTGCTGCGCCTGATACGTGGGCGCGCGACGAAATGCAGCTCGTGCTGGTGACGCGGATACAAGCTGAAGTCATCGTGCACCCGCGCATTGATATAACCCCCAAGGGGACAGGCGACCTGTTTTGCGCCACTTTGACAGGCTATTTGCTCAACGGGGCAAACCTTTCTGAAGCCGCTGTCCACGCATGTCGTCATGTCGTGCGGGCATTGCGCCATACCAAACAGGCCCGATGCGCCGAATTGCTGCTGCCGCCGGTGACAGAACGTCACAGCGGTTTCGTCGCCACGGCGCATGAGCGTGTCAGCAAGTTCACCTACAGGATTTTTCCATGAACGCAAATACCTCCCATTTGATGCGGGCGTATGCCCGCCAACCGGTTTCTTTTGCGCGGGGCAGGGGTGCACGGCTTTGGGACAACCAGGGCCAGGAATACCTGGATGCCATCGCCGGTGTCGCCGTCACCAGCCTGGGCCACGCCCACCCGGAAATTGCTTCCGTTATCGCTGAGCAGGCCGGCATGCTTCTGCACACTTCCAATGTCTTTCGTATCGACTGGCAGGAACGTCTGGGCGAGCGTCTGTGCCGATTGACGGGGATGCAAAAGTCCTTTTTCTGCAACTCGGGTGCGGAGGCCAACGAAACAGCCCTCAAGCTGGCAAGATTGCATGGTCATCGCCACCAGGTCGCCGAGCCAAAGATTCTGGTGATGGAAAACGGGTTTCATGGCCGCACCATCGCGACGCTTTCCGCCAGTGGGAATCGGAGCAAGCAACAAGGTTTCGAACCGCTTTTGCCCGGCTTTCTGCGGGTGCCCTATAACGATATCGGGGCGGTCCGTGAGGCCGCCGAGCAGTCGCCTGACATTGTCGCGGTACTGGTCGAGCCGGTTCAGGGCGAAGGCGGAATCCACGTGGCCAGCATCGACTACCTGCGCGAGCTGCGACGGCTTTGCGACGAGCAGGGTTGGCTGCTGATGCTCGATGAGATCCAGGCCGGCATGGGCCGCACCGGCGCCTGGTTCGGGCACCAGCATGCGGGCATCACGCCGGACGTGATGACGCTGGCCAAGGCGCTTGGCAATGGTTTTCCCATTGGCGCCTGCCTGGCACGTGGCGCTGCCGCTGACCTGTTCGCGCCCGGACAGCATGGTTCGACCTTCGGGGGCAATCCGCTGGCGTGCCGGGTGGCGTGCACCGTGCTCGATATCATGGCCCGCGACAAACTGCCGGAGCGTGCCGCCGTATCGGGTGCACGTCTGCTGACCGGGCTGCAAAAGGCATTGGCAGATCATCCGCACGTCACCGCCATTCGCGGGCAGGGCTTGATGGCCGGCATCGAGCTGAACAGGCAGTGTAAAGAACTGGTCGGGCGGGCACTGACCGAGCAGCGCCTGCTCATCACCGTGACGCGTGACACCGTGATAAGGCTGTTGCCGCCGTTGATCTGCGATGAAATGCAGATTGACGACATCGTCTTGCGTGTTGCGCGCCTGTTGTCGTCGGGCGCGATGACCGGTGTGAGTGGTGCGGCGGTTGCAGAGCGGGAGCCGAAGACATGACGCACGAGCCGGTCTATGACCAGCCGGACGCGGGCGGCTTCTTCGGCCAGTACGGCGGGAGCTTCATCAGCGAAACACTGGCGCAGGCAACCGAGGCACTGCACACCGCCTACCGGCGTTACAGCGTTGACCCCACTTTCATTGCCGATTTTCAGGAAGAGCTGGCGGATTACGTCGGCCGCCCGTCGCCGGTGTACTACGCCCGGCGCCTCAGCAATGAGCTGGGCGGCGCGCAGATATTTCTCAAGCGGGAAGACCTTAACCACACCGGTGCCCACAAGATCAATAACGTGATCGGGCAGGCCATGCTGGCACGGCGCATGGGCAAGCGACGCATCATCGCCGAGACGGGGGCGGGACAGCATGGCGTGGCCACGGCGACGATCTGCGCCCGCTATGGCCTGGAATGCGTGGTCTACATGGGCAGGGAAGACATCGCCCGGCAGCATCCCAATGTCCAGCGCATGGCGTTGCTCGGAGCCACCGTGGTGCCCGTGACATCCGGCAGTTGTACCCTGAAGGATGCAATGAACGAAGCGATCCGCGATTGGGTCACCAACGTCGATAACACCTTCTACCTGATCGGCTCTGTCGCCGGTATGCACCCGTATCCGACGATGGTGCGGGATTTCCAGACCGTGATTGGCAAGGAATGCCTGAACCAGATGCCGGCGCTGTTCAAGCGCCTGGGCCTGGACAGACAGCACCCTGATGCGGTGATCGCCTGCGTCGGTGGCGGCAGCAACGCCATAGGCATTTTCCACCCGTACATCGAGCATGCTGCGGTGCGTCTGATTGGTGTCGAGGCGGCAGGGTTGGGGCTGGACACTGGCCAGCATGCGGCGTCGATTCAGCGTGGAAGCCCTGGCGTGCTGCACGGCAACCGCTCGTTGATCCTCCAGGACGACATGGGTCAGGTACAGCAGACCCACAGCATCAGCGCCGGGCTGGACTACCCGGGGGTGGGGCCGGAACACGCCTGGTTGCACGAGATCGGGCGTGCCGAATATGTCAGTGCCACCGACGAGGAGGCGTTGGGCGCCTTTCATCAACTGTGCCGCATGGAAGGCATTATCCCTGCTCTGGAGGCGAGCCACGCCGTTGCCTATGCGATGAGGTTGGCGGTCACCCTGCCCAGGAATCGTACCATTCTGGTCAATCTGTCGGGCCGCGGTGACAAGGACATGGAGACGGTCATGGCGCAGTCCGGCCCAGGCGTTCAACCATGAGCCGGCTCGCCATGACCTTCCGGCAGCTTCGGCAGCAGGGGCGCAAGGCACTGATCCCCTACGTCACTGCCGGCTACCCCGGCGTGGACATCACCCCGGCGCTGATGCACGTGCTGGTGGAGGCTGGAGCTGATGTCATTGAGTTGGGCGTGCCGTTCTCTGACCCCTCGGCGGATGGCCCGACGATCCAGGCAGCCAGCGAGTACGCGCTGCGACAGGGCATCGGGTTGCCGCAGGTGCTCGATCAGGTGCAGCGTTTCCGCGAGTCCGACACCACTACACCGGTGGTGCTGATGGGGTATGCCAATCCAATCGAGCGTTACGACATGCTGCGTCAGCCGGGGGCCTTTGCGGCGGATGCCGCGGCGGCGGGGGTGGATGGCGTGCTGGTGGTCGACTATCCCCCCGAGGTGTCCGGCCGTCTGGGCGCGCAGCTGCGCCGCCACGACATCGAACTGATCTTCCTGCTGGCGCCGACGTCCACTGAGCGCCGTATCCGGCAAGTGGCCGAGTGTGCCGGTGGCTATGTCTATTGCGTCGCCGTCAACGGCATCACGGGCACGCAGGCGCTGGACCTGGTTCAAGTGCGCGACACGCTGGCGCGTATTCGTCGTCATGTTCACACGCCCGTCGGCGTTGGGTTCGGTGTCCGTGATGCCAGCACGGCCCGAGCCGTCGCGAAGGTGGCCGATGCCGTAGTGATCGGTTCATGGCTCATTGAGCGTCTGGCCGAAAAGCCGGCGGCCGAGGCACTGGCGGCTGCGAGCAACCTGATCCGCGAGGTGCGCCATCAACTGGATCTGGATGCACCCGAGTCAGGGCCAGATCACCTGTCCAAACCCGAACCCTCCGAGCCGCAGGATCCATCACATGTATGACACTGCTCTGACCCTGACCGATTTCGATCCCGAACTGGCCGAAGCCGTTCAGCATGAAGAACGCCGCCAGGAAGATCACATCGAACTGATTGCGTCCGAGAACTACGCCAGCCCGCTGGTGATGACGATCCAGAACTCGGTATTCACCAACAAGTACGCAGAAGGGTATCCCGGCAAGCGCTATTACAGCGGTTGTGCGCATGTGGATGTGGCCGAGCGCCTTGCCATTGAGCGGGCCAAGATACTGTTCGACTGCGATTACGCCAACGTGCAGCCCCATGCAGGTGCCCAGGCCAATGCGGCGGTGTTTCTGGCACTGACGCATCCCGGCGATACAGTGATGGGCATGAACCTGGCGCAAGGCGGGCACCTGACACACGGCAACCCGTCCAATTTCTCCGGCAGACACTACAGGATCGTTCCTTACGGGCTTGATCCTGAAACGGGCCTTATTGACTACGAGGAGATGGAACGTATCGCGCTGGAGACTCGGCCAAAAATGTTGATCGGTGGTTTTTCGGCTTATTCGCGGTACAAGGACTGGGAACGTATGCGTGCCATTGCTGACAAGGTGGGCGCTATTTTCTGGGTAGACATGGCCCATGTCGCAGGCCTGGTAGCAGCCGGAGAATACCCGGACCCATTGCCACACGCGCATGTGGTCACCAGCACCACCCACAAGACGCTACGCGGCCCACGCGGCGGCATTATCCTGTCCAAAGGGCAGGGTGAGGACTTCTACAAAAGGCTCGATTCCGCCGTGTTCCCCGGGATTCAGGGCGGTCCGCTGATGCACATCGTCGCCGCCAAGGCCGTGGCGTTCAAGGAAGCGCTGCAGCCTGAATTCAAGACCTATCAGCGCCAGGTGGTGGCCAACGCCAGCGCCATGGCCGCCGTGATCCAGCGTCGTGGTTACAAGATCGTCTCCGGCGGCACCGACAACCACCTGATGCTGATCGATCTGTCGGCAAAACCCTACACCGGCAAGGACGCGGATGCTGCGCTGGCCGACGCCTGCATCACCACAAACAAAAACTCAGTTCCCAATGATCCGCGCTCGCCGTTCGTGACCTCGGGGCTACGGATCGGTACGCCGGCCATTACCACGCGGGGTTTCGGCGTAACCGAATGCGAAGAACTGGCCGGCTGGCTGTGCGACGTGCTCGACGCAATGGCGTCCGGTGGTGACGAGCTGGTGGCGGTGCGAGACCGCGTGCGGGATCAGGTGGTGGCAGTGTGTCGCCGCCATCCCGTGTACCGATAACAGCTGGCTTGTGTCGGCGACTGCGGCATCAAGGCTTGCGCGACCCGTACGACAGACTCACCGCCGGCCATTCTTTAACGCCGGCGGTGGGCGCTGCCATGCTGAAAAAAAACTTTCGACGTTCCTGAAACCGCCGGTATTCACCGGCTTTGCCGTCACGCTGACGCGATCAGGGTGCCCTGGCGCGGGCTGCCCGCCACGATTATTACTTGTTTGTGCGATATGTTGATATGGTTGTAATGTTTTCTGGAGGCGTATAAATTGGCCGCATCGTACCAGCCGATGCTGCCCATGAAGCCCACTCCCAAACGCCTGATCCTCAACCTCCTGGCCGCCGCCGCCGGCGAGCCGTTGTCCGCGCGCAATGCGGTAGACGCCTGCGCGCTGTTCGGCGTCAAGGAAAACAGTGTGCGGGTGACGCTGGCGCGGTTGTCCTCGGAAGGGCTGATCGAGGCCAAAGGGCGTGGCCTTTACGGCCTGACCCCGCACGCAGCCAGCCTGGCGGCGGATATCAATGACTGGCGCCGGGCGGAGCAGCGGCTGTGTGACTGGCAGGGTGGCTGGGTGGCCGTGTATTGCGGCGCTCTGGGGCGCAGTGACAGGGCCGTGCTGCGGCAGCGCGAGCGTGCCCTGGAAATGAACGGATTGCGCGAACTGGAAAAGGGAATATATGTGCGGCCGGACAATCTGGCCGGCGGCGTGCCAGCGCTGCGTGAGCGCCTGTACGCCCTGGGGCTGGAGCCGGAGGCGATGGTGTGCCGCCTGGACGAGCTGGATGACAGCCGTGTGCAGCAGGCGCGCCAGCTGTGGCCGGTGGCGCGCCTGGAAAAGCAGTACCGCGCCATGACCGAACGGCTCGAACAATGGCTGGCGCGCAGTGATGATCTGGAACCGGAAGTGGCTGCTCGTGAGTCTTTTCTGATCGGGGATGCTGCCATTCGCCAACTGGTGTTTGACCCGCTGCTGCCGGAAGCACTGATCGACCATGCCGCGCGCCGTGTCTTTATCGAGAGCCTGCTGCGTTTCGATGCGGCCGGGCATCGTATCTGGGCGGTCTTGTACCAGACCACCGTGCAGGTGTCCGCCGACGCGGGCGGCACGCTGCGGCACTGACAGGGAGCACCCTGATGAACCAGGACGAGATATACCGGCACAGCCCGGAAACCCGGCGCCGCATTACCGATATTTTCAGCCGCGAGGAAGTGCGGCACCTGACCGCCCGCTCCGATCTGCGTGGCGCCTGGCTGATCCTCTCCACCTGGCTGGTGATCGCGGCTGCGTTTGCCTTGATCGCCTGGGCGGTCGGGCAACCTCTGCTGCTGGCGGTGCCGCTGGTGACGGTGGGCGTGGCGGTGCTCGGTGGCCGGCAACTGGCGTTGGCGATCATTACGCACGAAGCGACGCACCGGACATTGTTCAAGACCCGCTGGGCCAATGATGGCCTGACGGACTGGCTGTGCGCCCGGCCCATCGGGCTGGATCTGGCAAAATACCGCGCGCACCATTTCATTCACCATGCCCGCACCGGCACGGACGAGGACAGCGATATCTCGCTGATCCAGGGGCTGCCCACCACACGGATGTCACTGGTGCGCAAGTTTGCCCGCGACCTGGCCGGGCTGACGGGCGTGAAATACCTGATCGGCCTGGCGCTGATGAATGCCGGTGTGATCCGCTGGACGGTGGCCTCCGATGTGGAACGGCTGCCGCGCAATGGCCGGCATGCCGGGCAGTATCTGCTGGCTTTCCTGCGCAACAGCCTGCCGACCTTGATCACCAACGGCATCCTGTTCGGTGTGCTCTGGATGCTCGGCATGCCCTGGCTTTACCTGGCCTGGCTCGGTGCCTACCTCAGCCCCTATCCGTTTTTCCTGCGCGTCCGTGCGCTGGCGGAACACGCTGCGACAGAGCGCACCACAGACATGTTCCGCAACACACGCACCACACGCGCCGGCTGGCTGGCACGCAGTTTCGTGGCGCCGTGCCATGTGAATTTCCATATCGAGCATCACGCCATGGCGGCGGTGCCCTGGTTCCGGTTGCCCGAAGCGCACCGCCTGCTGCGAGCGCGGCAGGTGGTGCCTGAGCCGCCGGGGTATTGGCAGGTGATGCAGCGGGTGTCCTCGCGGCAGGCGCCTCAATCGTCGCTGTCGTGAATCATGTAGCGGGCGCTGCCTTGTGAAGCCTGTTCCAGCCGTTCGGCCAACCAGACCTTGATGATCGATTGCCGGGTGACGCCGAGACGGCTGGCTTCGCGATCCAGTGCCTCGATCATCCACACCGGGAAATCCACATTCACCCTTTTCTGCGCTGTGTTGGCGCGGCGTGCCTGACGGGGGTCGAGGTGGGCGCTGACATCCTCGCCGTCGTCGAAGCGGCGGTCAAAATCCTTCGCTTTCATACAGGGCTACCTCCTCGGGGCGTGCGCGGCGGACGGAAATGATGCGGGTGCGATGCTGGCGATAGGTAATCACAGCAGACCAGTGTTTCTCCCCGATACGACCTATCACCAGAAAGCGTGGCTCATCCAGGGGCCGGGCCGGTATTTCAAGCAGGTCGGGATCGTCCCAGAGTTGCCGGGCCTGGACAAAATCAATGCCGTGCTTGAGCCGGTTGGCGCGGCTCTTGGTGTCATCGTATTCGAACCGGATCATCATAATGGTATGGAAAATATACCATTAGGGAGCGGTCAGCAAGCCCCCAGCCAGTCACTCAGCGCCGTGACCACCGGCTCGGGCGCTTTCAGCCAGCCACTGTGCGGGTTGCCGATGGCGGGGAGGTGACGCATCGGGATATGTGGGCCAAGCTGGTCCGCCAGGGCGCGTGTGGACGCGGGCGGGGCATAGTGGTCGCCCTGGAAACCCAGGTAGCTGGCACGTGCGCCGCGCACGGATTCGGCCAGGGGCAGCCCGATATGACGGAAGTTGCCGCGCCAGGCCACGCGGCCCCAGTCGCGGATCAGTTGCGGCGGTTCATGCCCGCCAAAACCGATCCGGTGCCCCGGCAGGTAGCCCAGCAACAGGGCGATCAGGTTGAAGCCCAGAGCGGCCATGGGAGTGAACAGCCGCTGGCGACCCTGCCAGTGGCGGTAGTGGATATTGCCGCAGGCGACGCCGAACAGGTCTGCGTCCGGCAGCGCTGCGCCGGCGGCCGTGGCGCGGTGTGCCAGATACAGGGTGCCGAGCTGGCCGCCCAGACTGTGCCCCACCAGCACGGCTTTGCCGCTGTCGGGAAAGCGGGCGGTGATCAGTCGTAGCAGGGCAGGGAGATACTCGGTCAGCAGCGCGCGGTAGCCATAGTCGTGGCGGCGGTCCGGGCGCGGGTGGCTGCTGGCCTGGCCGGGCCATTCCGGCACCAGCACATTCAGGCCCTGCTGTTGCAGTTGGGTGGCGAATGCCCGGTAGTGGCGGGCGGCCACGCCCATGGCCGGCAGTACCAGCAGGGGCCGTGCGTGGCGCTCGCCAGGGTAGACCTGCACCGGACAATGGAACGGATTGCGAAACGGGACGGCAAGGGTTTCAACGGCTTGCGGCACGACAGGCTCCAGGGAAGGGGGGAAGAGAGGCCCGACTATCCTGCGCAGGCGGCGTGGCGGCAACGACCCACGAGGTCATTGTGCGCGAACAGCCATGCATGAACTGAATGAAGCAGGATGCAGAATATCAATTTCATTTATGGTGGGGCATTGTCTAGTCTGTTTCCGGCAGTCAACCATCCCGGCGGCCCGGCCGGTAAGGAGCAGCAACGGCATGGCCGAGTTCTATCTGGTCCGTCACGGACAGGCGTCCTTTGGCGCCGCCAACTACGATCAACTTTCCCCGCTGGGGCACCAGCAGGCCGAATGGCTGGGTGAATACTTCGCCGAGCGCGATATCACTTTCGACACCCTGATGACCGGTGCGCTGGTGCGGCACCGGGAAACCGCCGAGGGTATCTGCCGGGGCATGGGCATGAGCCTGGCGGCGGATGTGCAGCCCGGTCTGGATGAATTCGATTTCCACGCGGTGGTGGGCGCCTGCCTGAGCCAGTTTCCGGACACGCGCCCGATTGAAGGCGCGCCACGTTCTGCCTTTTACCGGTTGCTGAAGATCGCCATGCGGCACTGGCGGGAACAGGTGCTGACCGGCGAGCTGCCGGAAACCTGGCAACAATTTTCCGACCGTGTGGCGGCAACGCTGCGCTATCTGCAACAGCAGTATGCCGGCCAGCAACGCGTGCTGATCGTGACGTCCGGGGGCGCCATCGCCATGGCGATGAAACACATCCTGGATACCGCAGACGAGACGGTGGTCGAGCTGAATCTGCAGACGCGCAATGCCGGTATCACCCAGGGTTTTTTCAATGACAGGGCCCTGCGGCTGGCCGCTTTCAATCAGGTGCCCCATCTGGACCGGCCCGACCGGCCCGGCGCTATCACCTTCAGTTAGAGGGAATGCATATGGACTTCCGCTTCAGCGACAACGTCGAAACGCTGCGTGCCCAGGTGCGCGACTTCATGCAGCAACAGGTGCTGCCCCGGGAAGCCGCCTACGCTGAACAGCTGGCGGCCAACCCCTGGGAAACGCCCCCCATCATGGAAACCCTCAAGCAGCAGGCACGCGAGGCGGGCCTGTGGAACCTGTTCCTGCCGCAGGAGCATGGTGACTACAGCGCCGGCCTGACTAACCTGGAGTACGCGCCGCTGGCGGAGGAGATGGGCCGCAGCGTGATGGCCTCCGAAGTGTTCAACTGCGCCGCGCCGGACACCGGCAATATGGAAGTGCTGGCCAAATACGGCAGTGCCGAGCAACGGCAGCGCTGGCTGGAACCCTTGCTGGCAGGCCGTATCCGCTCTGCCTTCGCGATGACCGAGCCGGAGGTGGCATCGTCCGACGCCACCAATATCGAGACCTCGATCCGCCGCGACGGTGATGAGTATGTGATCAATGGCCGCAAGTTCTACATCAGCGGCGCCATGCGCAAGAGCTGCGAGATCATGATCGTGATGGGCAAAACCGACCCGGACAACCCGAACCGCTACCAGCAGCAGTCACAGGTGCTGGTGCCGGTGAACACGCCGGGGGTGACGGTGAAGCGTGCCATGACGGTGTTCGGCTATAACGATGCGCCCGAAGGTCATGCCGAAGTGTTGTTCGAAAACGTGCGCGTGCCGGTGGAGAACATTATTCTCGGTGAGGGTCGCGGCTTCGAGATCGCTCAGGGCCGGCTTGGACCGGGCCGCATCCATCACTGCATGCGGCTCATTGGCGCGGCACAGCGGGCATTCGAACTGATGTGCGAGCGGGCCAACCGGCGTGTGGCGTTCGGCCAGCCCCTGATAAAACAGGGCTCCGTGCGGGAGGACATCGCCCGCTCATACTGCGAGATTGAACAGGCGCGGCTGATGACCCTGAAAGCGGCGGACATGATGGACCGCGTCGGCAACAAGGACGCGCGCGACATGATTGCCATGATCAAGATCGTGGCCCCGAACATGGCGCTGAACGTGATCGACCGAGCCATGCAGATTCACGGCGCCGCCGGGCTGAGCCAGGATACGCCGCTGGCACATTTCTTTGCCTATGCCCGCACACTGCGGCTGGCGGATGGCCCGGATCAGGTGCACATGATGCAACTGGGGCGCAACCTGGCGGCACAGTTCGGCTGACAGACAACAACAAAGAGGGATGCTCATGTCACAGGTGGACAGCCTGGATACTGAAAAACTGGCCGGTTATCTGGCCGCACAGATACCCGGTTTTGCCGGCCCGCTGACGGCGACGAAATTCGATGGCGGCCAGTCCAACCCCACCTTCCGCCTGGACGCGGCGTCTGGCCAGTATGTCCTGCGCCGCCAACCGCCGGGCAAGCTGCTGCCGTCGGCGCACGCGGTGGACCGCGAGTTCCGTGTCATGCACGCGCTGCGTGACACCGACGTGCCGGTGCCGAACGTCATGCATCTTTGCGAAGACCGCGACGTCATCGGCTCGATGTTCTACGTGATGGAATTCTGCCAGGGCCGGATCTTCTGGGATGCCGCGATTCCGGAAGTGGACAACGCCCAGCGCACGGCCATGTACGATGAAATGAACCGCGTGCTGGCAGCACTGCACAGTGTCAATGTCGACGCCGTTGGCCTGGCAGACTACGGCAAACCGGGCAGTTATTTCGAGCGTCAGATCGGCCGCTGGAGCAAACAGTATCGCGCCTCGGAACTGCGCCGCATCGAGGCGATGGAGCAACTGATCGACTGGCTGGAAAAAAATCAGCCGGCAGACGATGGCCAGGTGTCACTGGTGCATGGTGACTTCCGCCTGGACAACATGATGTGGGCGCCCGACGCACCAAAGGTCATCGCCGTACTCGACTGGGAGCTGTCCACGCTGGGCCATCCGCTGGCAGACCTGGCCTATCAATGCATGCAACTGCGCATGCCCGCTTCCGGTGGCACCCTGTCCGGCCTGGCCGGCAAGGATCGCGGTGCGCTGGGTATTCCCACCGAACGGGAATATGTCGCTGCCTATTGCAAACGTCGTGGCATCAGCGGCATCGACCACTGGGAATTCTATCTCGCGTTCAGTTTCTTCCGCCTTGCCGCCATCGCCCAGGGCGTGGCCAAGCGGGCTCAGGAGGGCAATGCCTCCAGCAAACAGGCCGCATGGGCCGGCAGCGTGGTCGAACCGCTGGCCATGGCGGCCATGCAGATTATCACCCAGGGTGCCTGACACAGGCTGCCTGACAGGAGAAAAGCATGAGTACAAAACTGTTTGACCTGACCGGCCGTGTCGCGCTGGTCACCGGCGCCAGCCGGGGTATCGGTGAAGCCATCGCCCGCCTGCTGGCAGAGCAGGGCGCACACGTGATTGTCTCCAGCCGCAAGCTGGACGATTGCCGTACCGTGGCCGACGACATCAAGGCCCAGGGTGGGAGTGCCGAACCTTTCGCCTGCCATATCGGCGAGATGAGCCAGATCACGGCGGTGTTCGAATATATCCGCGCGGCCCACGGCAAGCTGGATATCCTGATCAACAATGCGGCAGCCAACCCGTATTTCGGCCACATCCTCGACACGCCTGTCGACGCCTTCAACAAGACCGTGGACGTGAACCTGCGCGGTTATTTCTACATGAGTGTGGAAGGCGCAAAGCTGATGCGCGACAACGGCGGCGGCAGCATCGTCAACACCGCGTCGGTGAACGGCATCCGGCCGGGCATGGCGCAGGGTATCTATTCGATTTCCAAAGCTGCCGTGATCAGCATGACCAAGGCGTTCGCGCAGGAATGCGCGCCGTTCAATATTCGCGTCAATGCCTTGCTGCCAGGCCTGACCAAGACCAAATTTGCCGGCGCGCTGTTCCAGCAGGAAAGCATCTACAAAAGCGCCATCGCACAGATTCCGATGCGCCGCCATGCCGAGCCGGATGAAATGGCCGGCACCGTGCTGTACCTGGTGTCCGATGCGGCCAGCTACGTCACCGGCGAGTGTGTGGTCGTTGATGGCGGCTTTACGCTTTGATGGCCGGCACAGTGCGTGACCCGCTGCTGGACTTCAGCGGCCGCCGGGTGCTGATCACCGGCGCCGGCAGTGGCTTCGGTGCGCTGCTGGCGCAGGCACTCGCCGAGCGCGGTGCATCGCTGGCGCTGGGCGACATCCAGCGTGGCCCGCTGCAGGCACTGGCCGACACCTTGCAGGCGCAGGGTGCCCGCGTGGTCGCACTGCCCGGTGACGTGTCCAGCGAAGCGGCATGCCGTGCGCTGGTGGATGCCGCCGTCGAGCAGTTCGGCGGGCTGGACATGGCCGTCAACAATGCCGGCATCGCCCATTCCTTCCTGCCATTCGAACAACTGGACGAGGCTACGCTGGACCGCCAGTTCGCGGTCAACGTCAAGGGTGTGATGTTCGGCATGAAGTATCAGATTCCGGCCATCCGGGCGCAGGGCGGCGGGGCCATCCTGAACGTCAGTTCCATGGCGGGCCTGGGCGGCGCACCCAAGATCGGTGCCTACGCCGCCGCCAAGCATGCCGTGATCGGCCTGACCCGGACCGCCGCCGTGGAACAGGCACGGCACGGGCTGCGCATCAACGCCATCTGTCCCTATTACACCCATACCCCGATGGTGGACGACGGTGACCTCAGCGGCGCCGACCCGGCGGCCGTACAGGCCATGATGGCCGCCGGCTCGCCGATGAAACGCCTGGGCCAGCCGGAAGAAATCGTGGCCGTGATGCTGATGCTGCTGTCACCGGCCAACACCTTCATGACCGGCCAGGCGGTGGCCGTCGACGGCGGTGTTTCCGCCTTCTGAGCCCGCGCCACCCCTGCCTTGCGCCCGCCGCCGCCCGGTGTGCGGGCACCTCCCCAAAATAGTACTTTCGAACAATAGCCGCTGTGGACGTAAGCCCATAGAGTTAATACTGCTACACAGGCTGCCCGACAGGCTCAGGAACCGGCCGCGGCGGGCGCCATGACCTGAATAACCGATAACAAGCCGGGTAGCAGGAGTGCGCCGTTCATGTATCAGGTCCTGATCGCAGACGATCACCCCCTGTTCCGCGAGGCCATCGCGCGGGTCATTGATGACGGCTTTCCCGGCAGCACGCTGCTGGAAGCTTCCGACCTGGACGCCACCCTGGCGTTGGTAGCGGAAAACGACGACATCGACCTGGTGCTGCTAGACCTGAACATGCCGGGCATGCAGGGGCTTGGCGGGCTGGTGCAGCTGCGTAATCAGTTTCCCACGGTGCCGGCGGTGATCGTCTCCGCCGAAGAAGACAAGCGCGTCATTTTGCAGACAGTGACCTATGGCGCGGTCGGTTTCATTACCAAGTCGACGCCGCGCAAACAGATGATTCACGCGCTGGAGCAGATCCTCAACGGTTCGGTGTACCTGCCCTCGGACATTATCCGTGCGGATGCCTCATCCGGCTCGTCACGGCACCATGATCCGGGCCTGCTGCCGGAACTGCTGGAGAGCCTGACCCGCAAACAGCTACAGGTGTTCGAGCGGATGGCACGTGGCGAGTCCAACAAGGTCATCGCCTACGAACTGAGCATTGCCGAGAGCACGGTCAAAGCGCACGTCTCTGCCATTCTTCGCAAACTCGGTGCGACCAATCGCGTGCAGGCGATCCTGTCAGCCAGCGACATTGATTTCGGCGCTTATCTCAAACGGCCACAGAAAGTGATGACGGAGTAAACCGGCGTAACAAAACGCCAACGCCGGCCGGCTTCACGCTGCCAGCGCGATGGCCCAGAATCGGGGCCTGGCAAGGACAACAAGAATATTCGGGAGTGCACCATGACTGCTGCCCCGCCCAATGCCGTGCTGACGGCATTCAGCGCTGCCAGCGATGAACAGGCCGCTGCCGCCGAACTCGCTGACAAGCTGCTGCATCCTCACCTCGGCTTCGTGCTGTTTTTCTGCTCGGTGGAGTATGACCTCGACAGGCTGGCCGGCGCCCTGCGTGCGCACTTCGGCGAATTGCCCCTGTCCGGCTGCACTTCCTGCGGGGAAATCACCGCGCGCGGCTACGACCATGGCACCATCGTGGCGATCGGCTTCGACCGGCGCTTCTTCTGTGTTGGCCGGCGGCTGGTGGAAAAGCTGGATGAATTCGACCTGCTTGATGCCCAGCAACTGACCGACAGCCTGATCAGCGAATGCTGCAATCGCCTGGCCGGCACGCCGTCGGAAAACAATACCTTTGTGCTGACCCTGATGGACGGCCTGTCCGTGAACGAGGAAATGGTGCTCGCCACGCTCAATTCCGCGCTGGGCAGCATCACCAGTTTCGGTGGCTCGGCTGGTGACGAGTACCGTCTGAGCAGCACCTACGTCTACAGTGATGGCCGCTTCTGCAGTGAAGCGGCCATTGTCATCATGATCACCACCTTGCTGGATTTCGAAGTGTTCAGCACCCATCACCTGGTGCCGGAGAAAACCAAACTGGTGGTGACCGCCGCCGATCCCGAACATCGTATCGTGCATGAACTCAATGCAGAGCCCGCGGCGGTGGCCTATGCGCGGCTGGTGGGGGTGCCGGTCGATGCGCTGGATGACGCCGCCTTCGCCTGCTCGCCGCTGGCGGTGCGCATCAACGACGGTTACTACGCCCGCGCGATCCAGCGGGTGAACGATGATCTCAGCCTGTCGTTCTATTGCGCGGTGGAAAACGGCATCGTGCTGACCGCCATGAGCACCGCCTCTATCCTGGATGACCTGGACACCAAACTCAGCGCCATCGAAGAACGTCTCGGGCCGGCCTGGGTCACGCTGGGTTGCGATTGCTGCCTGCGGCATACGCAGTTGCAGGCAGAAGGCCTGGTGGAGGATGCCTCGGTCCTGTTGCGCCGCCATGGTGTGATCGGTTTCAGCACCTATGGCGAGCAGATCGATGGCATGCACATCAATCACACGCTGACCGGAGTGGTCATTGGACGAAAAAACCGTTTCTGATGCGGCCGAGCCGCCGGACGAGCGGTCGCCGTGGGACCTGCACGAAGCACGGCTGATGGCCGAGAACGCGCGCCTGAAGCGCATCTGTGATGCGCTGATCGAGCGTGTCGAGGCGAGCAACATGGCGCCCACGGCGCCGTATGCCGCGTTCCAGCATTCCGTGGTGCTGGCCGAGCAGGTGCGCGAACGCACCCAGGCACTGCGCGAAGTGAACAAACAGCTGCTGGCGGAGATCGAAGAGCGGCGGCGTGTTGAGCTGCGTCTGCGCGACGCCACGGAAAAAGCCGAGCAGGCCAACCTGTCGAAAACCCGCTTCGTGGCCGCAGTCAGCCACGACCTGATGCAGCCGCTGAACGCCGCGCGTCTGTTCACCAGCGCCTTGCAGGAAAACCCGGACCACAACACCGCGTTTCAGCTCAGCCACATCAGCACCGCGTTGCGTGATCTGGAATCGCTGATCACCACGCTGTCGGATGCCTCGAAACTGGATGCCGGCGTGGTCACGGCAGAGGTCGGCGTGTTCCCGTTGCGGCGCCTGCTCGATGTGCTGGCGGAGGAATTCCGGCAGATGGCACAGCAGAAAGGGCTGCGCTTTCGCTATGTGCCCACGTCACTGCTGGTGCGCTCCGATCCGCAACTGCTCAGCCGTATCATGCGCAACCTGCTGTCGAACGCTGTCCGTTACACCGAGCGTGGCACCATCCTGCTGGGCTGCCGCCGCATCAATGGTCAGGTGGAAGTCATGGTGGTGGATACCGGCATTGGCATTCGGCAGGACCAGATCGGCGAAATCTTCGAGGAATTCAAGCGCGGCAAGCAGGCGGTGCGGTATCACGAGCGCGGGCTGGGCCTGGGCCTGGCGATTGTCGAAAAAATCAGCCAGATACTGGCGCATCCCCTGCGGGTGCAGTCACAGCTCGGCGAAGGCTCCCGCTTTTCCCTGACGCTGCCGGTGGCACCGCCATCGGAGTACAACGCCCGCGTGATGCAGGCCGGTCAGCTTGCCAGCCAGTCTCTGCTGGGGCTGCGCGTCTGGGTGGTGGATAACGACGAGGCCATCTGCATCGGCATGCGTACCCTGCTGGAACAGTGGGGCTGTGATGTGGTGGTGGCGGAATCCCTGTCGGCCTTGCGCGCTCAAGTGGATACCACGGCGGACGAGGCCGATGTACTGCTGATGGATTATCACCTGGATCCGGGTACGGACGACGGCATTACCGTGGCGGAATTCATCAATGCTGGGCGGCGGACGCCGCTGCCGGTGATTCTGGTCACGGCGGATCGCAGTGCAAAGCTGAAGCAGCGTTGTGCGCAGAGTGGTTATATGCAGGTCTACAAGCCGGTGAAACCGCTGAAACTGAAAATGGCGTTGCAGCAGTTTACCGGCGTCATGCAGATCGAATGACGGCGCCGTCCGATGGATCAGTGTTCCCAGTCGAAGGGGCAGGCGGTGCAGCCGGTCATGTCCACCATCTGGAAATTGCCGTAGCGCAGATTGGCACCTTGCAGATTGGCGCCGCGCAGCACCGCCAGGTTCATCTTCACTTCCTGCAGGTTGGCGTCGCGCAGGTCGGCGCCGTTGAACGCCGCCTTGTTGACCCAGGCCATTTCCAGATTGGCACCGCGCAGTGTTGCGTTGTGCCAGCGTGAACGTGTCAGCCGGCCGAATTCCAGATTGGCGCCGGTGGCATCCACGTTGTCGAACACGGTGTTCTGCGCGAACAGGTTCCAGCTCTGGATCGCCAGCAGGCTGGCGCCGGTCAGGTCGGCGCCGCGCAGGTTGGTGCTCATCAGGCTGGCGCGGGCAAGATTGGCGGCGCGCAGATTTGCACCTTCCAGATCGACACCGCGCAGGTTGCTGTGGCGCAGATCGGCGCCCTCCAGGTTGGCGCCCCTGAAGTTGGCGCCGGTGAGATCCAGGGCATGCAGGTCGGCGCCCTTGAGGTCCGCGCCGGGACATTCCGCTTCCGGTTGCAGGATGCAGCCGTTGTGCACCGGCGCGTCAGCGCTATAGCCTTCGGCCAGCACCAGCAGCGGTAATGAAAGGAGTGTCGCCAGACAGGGTAGCGTGAATCGTTTCATGACGTGGCTCCGGAAAAAAGCCAGCCCGCAGAAGCGGGCTGGCAGTGGTTATTATTTGTTGGCGAGTTCGCGGGCAAACTCCGGCAGCTTGAACACCCAGAACGAGCCGCCCTGGGAAATCGGCTTGGTCAGTTCGGCCATGTCGCCCCCCCACAGCGGCACCGCGCCACCGTAGCCGGCGGTCACGCCGATGTACTGTTCACCGTCCATTTCCCAGGTGATAGGCGGCGAGATGATGCCGGTGCCAACCTGGAATTTCCAAAGCTCCTTGCCGGTCTCCGCGTCGAACGCCTTGAAATAACCGTCCCCGGTACCGGTGAACACCAGGTTGCCCTTGGTGGCCAGTACACCGGCCCACAGTGGCATCGGTTCTTTGTGTTCCCAGGCCACTTCGCCGGTGGCCGGGTTCATGGCGCGCAGGATGCCGACGTGATCATCAAACAGGCGCTTGATGCGGAAGCCCATGCCCAGATAGGCGGAGCCCGGCTGGTACTCGACTTCTTCGGTCCAGTAGTCTTCTTTCCAGTGGTTGCCCGGCACATAGAACAGGCCGGTGTCCTGGCTGTAGGCCATCGGGTTCCAGTTCTTGCCACCGAGGAACGGCGGCGACACTTCCACCACCGGCGAACGGGTTTCACCGTCTTTCAGGCGGGCCGGGCGCTGGCCTTCGTTTTCCACCGGGCGGCCGGTTTCCAGGTCAATGTGGCTGGCCCAGGTGATGCCGTCCACGAACGGGAACGCATTCAGCAGTTCGCCGCTGGTGCGGTCGGTGACATAGAAGAAGCCGTTGCGGTCGGCGTGGGCACCGGCCTGGTGACGACGACCGGCGGCGTCCTTGTAGTCGAACAGCACGATCTCGTTGTTGCCGGAGAAATCCCAGGTGTCGTTCGGGGTGTGCTGGTAGAACCACTTGATCTCGCCGGTGCTCGGGTCAACGCCGACCTGGCCGGAGGTGTACAGGCTGTCGTAGTCGTTCGGGTCGCCGTCCGGCGGCGTACGTGCCCAGCCGTTCCAGGGCGCCGGGTTGCCGGCACCGATGATGATGGTGTTGGTGGCCACGTCAAAGGTTGCGCTTTGCCACGGGGCGCCGCCGCCCTGGCTCCAGGCCTCTACCTTGCCGGTCTCGCGGCTGGGGTCATCCGGCCAGCTCGGTGCACGGGGGTCGCCGCTGGGGGTGCTGGCCTCGCCGTTGAGGCGGCCGATGTGGCCTTCCACAAACGGACGCATCCAGATTTCTTCACCGGTTTCAGGGTCGCGCGCAAACAGCTTGCCGACCACACCGAATTCATCACCGGAGGAACCGTGGATCAGCAGTACGCGGCCGGTCTTCTGGTCTTTCACGATGGTCGGCGCACCGGTCATGGTGTAACCCACGCGGTGATCCGCGAATTTCTCCCGCCAGGCGACGCGGCCGGTGTCCTTGTCCAGTGCCACGATGGAGGCATCCAGGGTGCCGAAGAAAATCTTGTTGCCGTAAATGGCCGCACCGCGGTTGACCACGTCACAGCAGGGGCGGATATCGTCCGGCAGGCGGTGGCTGTAGGTCCACAGCCGGCGGCCCGTGCGTGCATCAATGGCAAACACGCGCGAGTAGGAGCCGGTCACGTAGATGACGCCGTCATGCACCAGTGCCTGGGATTCCTGGCCGCGCTGCTTTTCGTCACCGAACGAGAACGACCACGCCGGTGTCAGCATGGCGACGTTGTCGCTGTTGATCTGCGTCATCGGGCTGTAGCGCTGGGCGTGGATGCCCAGGCCGTACATCAGCACGTCCCCGGTGGTGTCCTGGTCCCGTGCGATGTCCTCCCAGGTGACGCCCTTGGCCATGACGGTGCCGCTGGAACAGGCAGCCAGCACGGCAGACACGGAAAGCATGCCGACCATGCGGCTGACCTTCCCGTGGAGCGGCGAATATCGACTTATTCTTTTCATAACTCAGCCTCAGCTTGGATGGTGGAACCTGTCTGTGCCGATCAGGGCACGGGCAGGGTATGGCGGGGTTACGACGCGCCGGGGTACAGCAATCCCTGGCCTGCGCTGTGGAGACTATTCAGTCAGAGAGCGGGCGGGCAGGGCTACCGACCGTGGGCGCAAAATTTCTAGCCAATTGGGTCTACGACCAAGGGACTATGCCGGGTGCGGCCAAGGACGGGTTCTGGTGCGCGGGAGGCGCCAGTAGATTGGAGGCTGACCCTGAACGCTATCCGGACGGTAATGACATGAACACAACAACACGCATGATCCTGGGTGTGATGCTGCTCGGCAGTACGCTGTTTGCCCACGGCCACGGCAATGTGACGCCGCAGGGTGTTGACCTGCACGGCCTTGAGTTGCTGGGGGACGAGTGGCGCGACACCAACCCGTACCGTGCAGGCCATCCGCAACACGATCTGGCGGTGGATATCGGGCAGTCCGCCTACAATCAGAACTGCGCTGCCTGCCACGGCCTGGAAGCCAAGTCCGGCGGCATCGCGCCGGACCTGCGTGAACTGGAAAACGGTGACTACGGTGACGAGTGGTACAAGGAACGGGTGGTCAACGGTGCGGTGCGCGACGGCCGCGTACTGATGCCGAAAATGGCCGACTATCTCAGCCAGGAAGCGTTGTGGGCGATCCGCACCTGGCTGGAAACCGTCAGCCTGCAAACCACCGGGCAATAACCGTGCGCGCGCTGTGGTGCGGCCTGGCATTGCTGTGGAGCCTGCAGGGGATGGCGGACGGCCGGGCGCAGACCGATCCGCTTGATTCCTTCATGTGGCAGCTCTACCGCGAACGCTATCTGGGCGACACGCCGGTCCGTTTTGATGAACGCGTACGGCTCAGCGCGCCCGGGTTTGCGGAAGATTCCGGCCAGGTGCCGGTGGACATTGACGCCAGCGCCTTCAATGGCCGCTTTGACAGAATGCTGCTCTGGGTCGAACTGAATCCGATCCCGATGGTGTTCGATTACCAGCCACTGACACACGGCCTGGGCCGCGTTGCGCTGAACCTGCGGCTGGAGCAAGGCTCCGCGGTGCGCGCGGCGGTGCTCAGTGAAGGCGTCTGGTATGTCGGCAGTACCTTCATCGACGGTGCCGGCGGTGGCTGTTCAACGCCGGGTATCGCCAGTTCCGGCAAGGACTGGTCGCGGGATTTCGGGCAGGTGCGCGCACGGCGTGTGCAGACCGAAGTGGCCAACCGGTTGCGTTTCCGGCTCATGCATCCGATGGAAAGCGGCCTGCTGCCGAGCGAAAGCCCGTTCTATATCGAAGACGTGGTGTTCACCAGCGGTGAGGATACGGTGGCACGCATGACCTGGCATGCCTCCATCAGCGAAAACCCCGAACTGACCATTGATATGCGCGGCGGCGACACGACGCGGTATCACCTGCGCGCGCGAGACAACAATGGCAACGTGCTGGAACAGGATATCTGAACGGGCACTGGTGCTGTGGCTGTGTCTGTCCGCCGTGCCGGCCAGTGCGCTGACACCGCTGCCGGTGGCGCCGGACACCTGGATGGTGCAGGGCGCCACTGAGGAATTCGATCCGCGCAACGGTGGCGATATCAGCAACAGCGCCTTCATCGTCACGCCACAAGGCGTGGTGGTGATCGACACCGGCAGCACACTGGCCTACGGGCGGGCGCTGCGGCGCGCCATCGCCGCGCTGACCGACCAGCCGGTGCGCTGGGTGATCAACACCCATCATCATCCCGATCATGTGTTTGGCAACGCGGCGTTTGATGACGCCCGCATCATGGCGTTGCCGGGGACCATCGCTGCGCTGGCACGGGACGCGCCAGCGTTTCTCGCTACCCTGACCGCACGCCTGGGCGAGACGGCGCAGGGTACGGTGACCCGGTTGCCGGAAACAGCGGTCAGCGAGGGCACGCTGGATCTGGATGGCTACGTGCTGCAGCTGTACGCCCTGCGCGGCCACACCGGTGCCGACCTGGTGATCCTCGACCCGCGCACCGGCGTGTTGTTCGCTGGTGACCTGCTGTTCTGGCAGCGCGCACCGACCACCCCGCACACACCGTCACTGGTCCAATGGCTGGCCGATCTGGATGAACTGGCCGCGCTGGAGGTCAACGCCATTGTGCCCGGCCATGGCCCGCTGGCGCGCAGCGACGCGCCGCTGCTGCAGACCCGCGCCTGGCTGGTATGGCTGGACGCATTGTTGCGTGAGGGCGTGGCGCGCGGCGCCACGCAGAATGAACTGCTCCACACCAGGTTGCCGGACGCGCTCGCGCGTCTGCCGCTGGCGCGCTTCGAACTGACCCGCTCCATCAGCCATTTCTACCGCCGTTACGAGGACCAGTGGTGGCAAGACGGCGACGCGCCATTACGACCAAATGGGGAGCAAAAATAGTCCCTTGGTAGCATGCAGGGGCTTCCCGGCCGGACCTATTCTGACAGGACAGCGCGCGCCCTGTTGACCTGCGCGGACGTCAAGACAACAAGAGAGGAATCAGCCCATGATTTACGCAAACCCTGGCAGCGAAGGCTCGGTCGTATCCTTTAAGCAACGTTATGAAAATTACATCGGCGGGGAGTGGGTCGCGCCGGTAAAAGGGCGCTATTTTGATAATGTCAGCCCGGTCAACGGCCAGGTGTTCTGCCAGGTGGCGCGCTCCAGCGCCGAGGACATTGATCTGGCGCTGGATGCTGCACACCGCGTAGCGGAGGCCTGGGGGCGCACCTCTGTACAGGAGCGCGGCAATATTCTGCTGCGCATTGCTGACCGGATGGAGCAACACCTGGAAGCGTTGGCGGTGGCCGAAACCTGGGACAACGGCAAGGCCGTGCGTGAGACGCTGAACGCGGACATCCCGCTGGCGGTGGATCACTTCCGCTATTTCGCCGGCTGTATCCGCGCACAGGAAGGCAGTGCCGCCGATATCGACGCCAACACCGTGGCCTATCATTTTCATGAGCCGCTCGGTGTGGTCGGCCAGATCATTCCGTGGAACTTCCCGATCCTGATGGCGGCCTGGAAACTGGCACCCGCACTGGCCGCAGGCAACTGCATCGTGCTCAAGCCGGCGGAGCAGACGCCGGTGTCGATCCTGAAAGTGATGGAACTGATCGGTGACCTGCTGCCGGCGGGCGTACTGAATATCGTCAACGGTTTCGGTGAAGAAGCCGGGCAGGCGCTGGCCACCAGCAAGCGCATCGCCAAGATCGCCTTCACCGGCTCCACGCCGGTCGGCTCGCACATTCTCAAGTGTGCGGCGGAAAACATTATTCCTTCCACGGTGGAACTGGGCGGGAAATCCCCCAACGTCTATTTCGCCGACATCATGAACGCAGAAGAATCCTTCATCGACAAGGCGGTGGAAGGTCTGGTGCTGGCCTACTTCAACCAGGGCGAAGTCTGTACCTGCCCGTCGCGCGCGCTGATCCAGGAAAGCATGTACGACGATTTCATCGAGCGCGTGATCCGCCGCATCAAGACCATCCAGCGAGGCAACCCGCTGGACACCGAGACACAGGTGGGTGCGCAGGCCTCCCGAGAGCAGTTCGACAAGATCATGTCGTACATGACCATTGCCCGCGAAGAAGGCGCGGAAGTGCTGGCCGGCGGTGGCAGCGAAGCGCTGCCGGACGAGCTGGGCCAGGGTTTCTACATCCAGCCGACCCTGTTCAAGGGCCACAACAAGATGCGCGTGTTCCAGGAAGAGATCTTCGGCCCGGTGGTGGGTGTGACGACCTTCCGTGATGAAGAAGAAGCCCTGCGCATTGCCAATGACACCGAGTTTGGCCTGGGGGCGGGTGTCTGGAGCCGTGACATCAATGTGGCGTTCCGCATGGGGCGCGGGATCAAGGCCGGCCGCGTCTGGACCAACTGTTACCACGCCTATCCGGCGCATGCGGCCTTCGGTGGCTATAAAAAGTCCGGGATCGGCCGTGAAACGCACAAGATGATCCTCGACCATTATCAGCAAACCAAAAACCTGCTGGTGAGTTATGACATCAATCCGCTCGGTTTCTTCTGAGCCAACCGCTTCTCCTGACAGTCTGTCTTGACGTCGGTTCTGCCGCCCCGGTACGGGGCGGCTTTTTTTATTTCCGGGGTGCGTATGAACATGTTGCTGAAAAAAGGGGGGCTGACGAATCCCTGGCGGTCACTGCCACTGGTGCAGGGGTGGCAACAGCTGCCGCCGACACTGTGGTCGCCGCAACCGCCCCAACCCTTGCCGGTGTGTCATCTGGCCGATATGTCACCGGCGGCCTTGCGGTTGTTGCAACTGGATGCGCGGCAGGTACGCACCGACGCCGCCAGTGTGGCGACATTGCGCGCGCTGCATGCCGGAGAGCGTCTGCTGCCGGGCATGGCGCCTCTGGCGCAGAAATATGCTGGCCATCAGCATGGGGTTTTCAATCCGATGCTCGGTGACGGCCGTGCGCTGTTGCTGGGGGAAGTGGCCATGCCGCTGGGCAGGCTGGATCTGTATATCAAGGGCAGCGGACGCACTCCTTTTTCGCGCAACGGCGACGGCCGGCTCGGGTTGCGCAGCGCCTTGCGCGAATACCTCGCCAGCCACGCGCTGTACGGGCTGGGCATTGCCACCAGCCTGCCGTTGAGCCTGTGTGTGCATGACGCCCGTGTACAGCGCACACGCCTGGAGCCGGCGGCGACAGTATTGCGCCTGGCGCCGTCGCATGTGCGGATCGGCCATTTCGAGTGGCTGCATTACCGGCGCGATACGTCGGCGCTGTCAGCGCTGATTGCTTCCATGGGGCAGTGCCATGGGGAAACGCCCGCCCCGGATACGGAAACATTCTTCCGTCATGTCGTGCTGCGGTGTGCGCAACTGGTGGCTGCCTGGCAGGTGTGGGGATTCGTGCATGGCACGCTGAATACCGACAACCTGTCCGTACTGGGCCTCACGCTGGATCACGGCACCTGTGTCTTTATGGAGCAGTACCAGCCATCGCTGGCACCGGCGCGCGACGATGTGGGCGGGCGTTATGCCTTTGCCGCGCAACCTCAGGCCATGGCGTTTGGTCTCTCCGTGCTGGCCCGATGCCTGACTCCGCTGGTGCCCCTGCCGCGCCTGCAGGCTGCGCTGGACGACTTCGACGGCCAGGTGGAGCGTGCCATTCTGTGTGGCATGCGATCGCGTCTGGGGTGGATCATGTCGCGGCCGGAAGATGGCGAGCTGGTGGCTGGCTGGCTGCGGTTGCTGCACCGGCACGGCGCGGATTATTCGCGGGCCTTTCGTGTACTGATGAGCTGGGGCGACACACCGGGCGCCGACGCCGCGTTTGCCCGTGCACTGGGTTTTGCACCGGACGCCGCGTTGCCGGCGCAGTGGCTGGCGTCCTACCGGCAGCGGCTACAGCACGAATCGGCCACGGTACAGGAGCGTCAGCGCTTCATGGCCGGCGTCAATCCGGTGTATGTGTTGCGTGAGCGTCATCTGCAACGGGTGGAGGCGGCGGCGGAGCAGGGCGACTTCCAGCCGCTGGCCAGCCTGCGCCGATGCCTGACGCAGCCGTTTCAGAAGATCGATGATTGCGAGTTCAATGATTAAAGGCCGGTTTGCCGCGTGACAAGGCGCCGTCGCAGCGACGGGTGAAGCCTGTTACGATACGGCCACCTTGATGAGTCAGGCAGCGATGAAGACGGCCAAGAAAGCACAGCAATAAGCCGCAGCAACCTTCAGTTATCCGTTGTTGCGGCGCTCTCATGATGTCCCTTGCTGGACAGGAGCGCCATGGAATTTTTTTCCCTGGAGTTGTTCTCGTGCGCTCAGAAAACCCACCCTGGCGGTATTCTCTTGTCGCCACACTGCTGTTGTTATCCCCCTTTGATTTGCTGGCCTCCCTGGCCATGGACATGTATTTGCCGGTGGTGCCTGTCATGCCCGATGTGCTGGGCACCACGCCGGAAACCGTTCAGCTTACGTTGACGGTCTATCTCATCGTGATCGGCGCAGGCCAGCTTCTGTTCGGGCCCCTGTCCGACAGGCTGGGGCGGCGCCCGGTGTTGCTTGCCGGCGCGTTGATCTATGTGGCGGCCTCGCTGGGGCTTGCCGTTACAGCGTCCGCGGGGCTGTTTGTTGGCCTTCGGATTGTCCAGGCCTGTGGCGCCTCGGCCTGCCTCGTGGCCACCTTCGCCACCGTGCGTGACATCTATGCCGGCCGTGATGAGAGCAACGTCATTTATGGTTTGCTGGGTTCCATGCTGGCCATGGTGCCGGCGACAGGGCCTTTGCTGGGTACGCTGATTGACGTCTGGCTCGGATGGCGTGCCATCTTTGTCCTGCTGGGCATCGGGATGCTGATGGCCTGCGTCGCGGCGTGGCGATGCTGGCCGGAAACCCGTCGGCAGAAAACGGTGGACATGCGCGGGTCACAATTACTGTTGCCGGTGAGGCGGCTGCACTTCTGGCTGTACACCCTGTGCTACAGCGCAGGGATGGGCACCTTCTTTGTCTTTTTTTCCACGGCGCCCCGAGTGATGATGGGCAGGCAATCGCTGTCTCAACTCGAGTTCAGCGTGCTCTTTGCCACTGTCGCGGTCGCGATGATGGGGGCAATGCGGGGCGTGGGATACCTGGTGCGCCGGTGGGGCCGCCTGAACACCTTGCGGATCGGAATGGCCTGCCTGATCGCAGGCGCCATCCTGCTGGGGGTGGGGGAATCCTGGGCGCCGTTGTCGGTGTCCGGCTTTATCGTGCCAATGTGGCTGATGGGGGTGGGGATTGCGGCGGCGGTGTCTGTGGCACCGAATGGTGCGTTGCAGGGCCTGGATCATATTGCTGGCGCTGCCACCGCGGTCTACTTCTCCCTGGGGGGATTGATACTGGGCGGCATTGGCACGTGCATCATTGTGCTCTTGCCGGGTGATACCGCCTGGCCGGTCATCATCTACTCGCTGTCTCTTGCCGCAATAGTGCTTGTGCTGTCCTGCATCGTCTCCGCCGGCGATCGGGATGGGGAGGGCGCGGGGGGCTGATGTGAAAGCCCCGCTGTGCAGCATGGGGCGAAAAAAGGGGGCTGCCCGTTGCCCCCCTTTTTTTATTGCCGGGCGGGTGTTACCAGGAAACGGTTGCGCCCACGGCCAGGGTGTCGGTGCTTTCCAGTTCCCCGGCCGCCGTGTCATCAATCTCGAAACGGCTGAAGTTGCTGACCAGGTTCAGGTAGTCATTCACGGCATAGCTCAGCATCACGGCCTTGTTCTCGTATTCGGCGGCGCTGCCGAGCACCAGCCCGTCGTCGTCGGTGCGGCCATAAGACAGCGCGAGCCGTGCCTTGCCAAACTGGTAGGCGCCTTGCACCAGATAGCCGTCGCTGTCGATTTCCTGCAGGTTGGCCTGGCCAAGATTGTTGGAGAACAGCGGATGGATGCCCTTGGCGTCGAACCCGGAGGCCGTCAGTGACAGGTCCGCGACTTTCACCTGTACACCGTAGCCAACGCCGCGCGAGCTGACCTCGTCCACCGTGCTGTCGGTGTTTTTCGAGGTCTGGTAGGCGCCGTTGATCCAGGCATACACCGTTGCGCCACCCAGATCCATCTGATAACTCACCTCACTTTCGACGCGCGGCGCGTCCTGGTACGCCTTGCCGGCGCCACCCACTTCGGTGGTGTCATACGGATCGAAAATGCCCACAGCGATATTGACGCCGCTCATGGCCGGGCTGCGCCAGGTGATCTGCGAGCTGGGAAATGGGTACGGATAGCCGGTGCCGATATTGCCGAATGACACGCCGGTGCCGTCCATCAGCCCGAGCGTGTCGCTGGCCTGGCCGTAGCCGGCCAGCAGTTCGTCACGCAGGATGTTGGAGCGTGCGAACAGACCGAAGTCCTTGCCGATCAGCACTTCGCCGAAACCGCCGCCGACGGTGCCGTAGAACTGCCGCACATCAATGGCGGTGCCGGTGCCGTTGACTTCGCTGTCGTTGATGGTGACCCAGAACGAGGCGCGTGCGCCAAGGGTGAGATCACCCGCCTGGCGTTTCATGTTGAAGCCGAGATAGTTGGGCAGAAAACCCATCTTGACCCGTGCCTGGCGGCGGTCGAACTGATCGCCGGGGCGGTCCACCTCATTGTGCACATAGAAGGCATTGATATAGCCGTCGGTGGTGAAGCTGGTGTTGTCGCCGTCGTACAGGGTGAGGGCGGCGCTGGCGTGCTGCGCTGCGCACAGTGGCAAGGCAAAGGCCAGTGACAGGGGAATGATCCGGGAGTTGTTTTTTTTCATGACGCGCTCCGTGTTGTTGTCGATTGCAGTCGATAGAGGGCGTCTTGAGTATGGTGAGCGTGACGGGGTGTCTGAATAACGCCTTGGTGCCGTGCTGGTATTAGCGCCGTGGGCGTTTGGTATCAGGTACCAAAGGCGGAGATCAGCGCGGCAGTGGCGTGTACTTGAGATAGGGCAGCACGGTGTCGCGTTGCGTGGGGAACAGGATGCGTGCGTCGGCAGGTGACAGGCGGGGAGAGAGAATCACGTCATCGCCGGGTTGCCAGTCGGCCGGCGTCAGCACCGGATAGCGATCGGTGGCCTGGAGGGCATCGATGGCGCGCAACAGTTCGTCGACATTGCGGCCCACCTGGGCGGGGTAATCGATTTTCAGACGCAGGCGCCCGCGCGGGTCGATCACAAACACACTGCGCACCGTGCTGACCGATTGTGCACGGGGATGCAGCATGCCGTAACGGGTACTGATGACACGGTCGTGATCCGAAATCAGCGGGAACGCCGGGCGCACACCCTGGCTGCGTTCGATATCGTCGAGCCACTGGCGCAAATCCTCGAGAGGGCTGACTGCCAGGGCAAGGGTGCGCACGCCGCGTGCGGCGAAGGCTTTCTGGAGCCGTTGTACGGCCGCCAGTTCAGTGGTGCAGACGGGTGTGAAACTGGCCGGGTGCGAGAACAGCACCACCCAGTGATCCTGCCGCCAGTCGTCGAAATGCACTGCTCCCGCGGTGGTGTCGGCATGAAAATCCGGCGCCGCATCGCCCAGCAGCAGGGCGTGTGCCGGGGCAAGGACACAACAAAGTAGCAGAGCCGGCCAATAGCGCATGCTTCACCAGCCCAGCGTGATGCCCGCATAGACGGTACGGCCCGGTGCCGGTTCAAAATAACCCCGTTGGTCTACTGGCCGGTCACTGTTGGCGTTGATGCGCAGGTTGCCGTAGTAGTCGCGGTCGAGCAGATTGTTGATGCCGGTGTGCAGCTCAAAATACTGCCGTGTGAATTGCCAGCGCTTGCCGACACGGGTGTTCACCAGGGTGCTGCTGCCAACGCGGGTCTCGTTGGTGTTTTCGGCGTACACCTTGCTGGCGTAACGCACATCGCCGATCAGGAAAAAGCCGTTGTGGGGCCGCCACGCAGCCTCGGCGAACAGAATATGCTGCGGCAGGCCGGGCATGCGCTTGTCCTGCACGTCCTGGCCCTGTTGCTGGTCCACGAAGCGTTCAAAACGATACTGCGCCCAGGTCCACGCCACGGTCGTGGTCAGGGTGTCGGTGGTGAAATGCTGCAACGCCAGTTCCAGCCCCTCGCGGCGGGTGCGCGCTGCGTTGTCATAAAAAGTGCGGCCGGCCAGTTCGTAGGGCGTGATTTCATCTTTGACCCGGACGCTGAATACGGCGAGATCGTAGAGCAGGTTGTCGGTCAGCAGGCCCCGTGCGCCGATCTCGCGGTTCAGAGCTTTCTGTGGTTCAAGGTCGGGATTGAAACCGCCGGCACCGGACGGGTTGGCCAGTTCGGTAAAGGTGGGTGTTTCAAACGCGGAACTGACGGTGGCATACAGCGTGTGTTGCGGGTGCGCGGCCCAGCTCAGGCCGGCGCTGAAGCTGCCTTCGTTGAATTTCTGTTCGCCGCTGTCGTCGCTGCCATCGCTGAGCAGGTCATCGTCGATGCGCAGCCGGATGCGGTCGGCGCGGGCGCCCAGCGAGAGTGTCCAGTGTTCGCTCAGGGTGGTGTCGGTTTGCAGGAACAGGCCAACGCTGGTGGCGGTCTGGTCTTCGTTGGCAGTGATGCCGGTGATCGCGCCGGTGGCGCTGACGCTGCGCCGGCCACGGTCATCCTGTTGCCGGTCGGCGTCGAGGCCGATCAGGTAGCGGTGCGACAGCCCGAACAGCGACAGGGCACGGCTGTAATCCACCCCGGCGCCATAAAACAGGCGCTGGTAGTCAATCAGGCTGCTGCCGGGGAACGGCAACTGCTGATCGAAGTTGCGCCGGCTGACAAAGGCGCGGGCCTGTAGTACGCCATCGCTGAGGGACGCGTCGCGGTACAGCACGCCCAGGCGTTGCTGGTCCACTTTCTGTCCGGCATCCAGCCGGGTGGCCATGGTGGCGGCGCGCTCGCGATCCGCGTGTGCCTGCGCACGGGTCAGGCCGCCGGGGTCTTCGGCGTAGGGGGTGTCGACCGCGGACAGCAGCAGTTGCAGTTCACGCTGGTCATCCAGCATCCAGCCGAGGCGGCCATTGAGCAGGTATTTTTCCACCGCGCTCTGGTCGCGATAGCCGTCGTAGTTGAGCGCGGTGATCCCCAGGTAGTGATGCATGTGTTCGCTGGCACCGCCGGTGTGCAGATGGGCCTTGCGGTAACCGTCACTGCCACCGGAGAGGCGCAACTCGCCCTCGTGATCCAGCGTGCGACCGGAAAACGTCTCGATGTCCACCACGCCGCCGGTGGCGTTCCCGTACAGCACCGAAGACGGTCCGCGCAGAACGGTGGCACGCGCCATGGAATCCAGATCGATACTGTCGACCTGCGATTGCCCATCCGGCAGGGTTTCCGGAAAGCCGTCCACGCGCACGCGCAGACCACGCACGCCGAACGGGGCGCGGGCGCCAAACCCCCGGCTGGAAAGACGCAGGTTCTGGGCGAAGTTGTAGCGGTTTTGCAGATACAGGCCCGGGACGCGCGCCAGGCTTTCGTCCAGTTGCAGATGCTGCTGGCCCTGCTGTGCACTGGCGCCGTCGACCACGCTGACCGCACCGGGGGTGTCCTGGAGTGTGCGCTCCATGCGTGTGCCGTCGACGGTCACGGTGTCCAGGCGCGCGATGTCGGCCAGGCCGCAGGTCGGCAGGCTCATGGCCAGCAGGGCAGGGTAGAGGCGGTTCCGGTTCAGGCGTCTCATGGCGTCTGTATCATTGTTGTGATGGGTGGCTTACACGCTAGGCACTTGTGTTGCGCGACTCAAGTGACCCGGTGCCAAAGTAGCAGTGCTCTACGCCGTAAGTAGCAAAAACGGGGCATGGCGCTGGCCATGCCCCGTTGCGGGAAACGCCGTGCGCGTGATGGCGCACGGCGATGAGTGGGGTGTAGCCGCGTCAGCGCTGCGTCGGTGTTTCATCCTTGGCGAACAGCGGCACGCCGGAAAGCTTGCGCACCACCACGTAGAACAGCGGGATGAAGAAGATCGCCAGCACGGTAGCGGTGAGCATGCCACCGAACACGCCGGTACCGATCGCGTTGCGCGCGCCGGAACCGGCGCCGCTGCTGAGCATCAGCGGTGTCACGCCGAGCATGAAGGCCAGCGAGGTCATCAGAATCGGTCGCAGACGCATGCGGACCGCTTCCAGTGTCGCTTTCAGCAGCCCCATGCCTTCTTCTTCCAGGTCCTTGGCGAATTCGGCGATCAGGATCGCGTTCTTCGCCGACAGGCCAATGGTGGTCAGCAGGCCCACCTGGAAGAACACGTCGTTCTCCATGCCGCGCATTGTGGCAGCAAGTACCGCACCGATGACGCCCAGCGGCACCACCAGCATCACTGCGAACGGGATCGACCAGCTTTCATACAGTGCGGCAAGACACAGCAGCACCACCAGCATGGACAGCGCATACAGCGCCGGGGCCTGGCTGCCGGCCTGGCGCTCCTGATAAGACAGGCCGGTCCACTCGTAACCAAAGCCCTGCGGCAATTCCGAGGCGATCTGTTCCATTGCCAGCATGGCATCGCCGGTACTGAAACCGGGGGCCGCGCTGCCCTGGATATTCATCGACGACACGCCGTTGTACCGCTCAAGCTGCTGTGGCCCGTAGGTCCAGTCGCCGGTGGCGAAGCTGGAGAAGGGCACCATCTCGCCGGCACCGTTGCGCACGTACCATTTGCTGATGTCTTCCGGCAGCATGCGGAACGCGGCGTCGGCCTGCACATAGACGCGCTTGACGCGGCCACGGTCAACAAAATCGTTGACGTAGCTGGAACCCCAGGCGACCGCCAGCGTGGTGTTGATGTCCGCCAGTGATACACCCAGGGCCTGCGCCTTGGCGCGGTCCACTTCCAGTTTGTACTGGGTGGCGTCTTCCAGGCCGTTGGCGCGTACCGCGACCAGGGCCGGGTGCTGATTGGCCTCTGCCAGCAGCGCGTTTCTCGCCTCGGTCAGCGCCGCGTGGCCGAGGCCGGCGCGGTCCTGCAACTGGAAGTTGAAGCCGCTGGCCACACCCAGCGCGGGGATGGCCGGCGGGTTCAGCGCGAAGATGATGGCCTCACGTATCTGCGAGAACGCCCCCATGGCCCGTTGCGCGATGTGCTGTGCACCGTCCTCGCCCAGGTTGCGGTCTTCCCAGTCTTTCAGGCGGATAAACGCAAAGCCGGCATTCTGGCCCCGGCCGGAGAAACTGAAACCGGCCACGGCGAACATCGACTGCACCACGTCTTTCTCGTTTTCGAGAAAGTGGTGCTCCATCTTCTTCAGCACTTCGATGGTCTGTTCCTGGGTGGAGCCGGCGGGCAACTGCACCTGCGCCAGCAGAATGCCCTGGTCTTCTTCCGGCAGGAACGCGGAAGGCATGCGCATAAAGGCAAAGGCCAGCACGGCGACGATGGCGGCGTAGATCAGCAGGTAGCGGCCGCGTCGGCCGAGGATGTGTTCCACCCGGCCACGGTAGCCACGCGAGGCGCGATCAAAATTGCGGTTGAACCAGCCAAAGAAGCCGGTGGTGCGCTGGTGCTCGGCGTGGATCGGCTTGAGCATGGTGGCGCACAACGCCGGCGTGAGGATCATTGCCACCAGCACCGACAGCACCATGGCGGACACGATGGTGATGGAGAACTGGCGATAGATGGCGCCGGTGGAGCCGGGGAAGAATGCCATCGGAATGAACACGGCCGACAGGACCAGCGCAATGCCCACCAGGGCGCCGGTGATCTGGCCCATGGATTTGCGTGTCGCCTCGCGCGGTGGCAGGCCGTCTTCAACCATGACCCGCTCGACGTTTTCCACCACCACGATGGCGTCATCGACCAACAGCCCGATGGCCAGCACCATGCCGAACATGGTCAGCGTATTCACCGAGAAACCGAACGCGGACAGCACACCGAACGTGCCGAGCAGCACCACCGGCACGGCGATGGTGGGGATCAGTGTGGCGCGCAGGTTCTGCAGGAACAGGTACATCACCAGGAACACCAGCACGATCCCTTCGATCAAGGTCTTGACCACTTCCATGATCGAGATTTCCACGAACGGCGTGGTGTCGTACGGGTACTGCATTTCGATGTTGTCGGGGAAGAATTCGCTCAGTTCCGCCAACCGTGCGCGCACCGCCGTGGCGGTATCCAGCGCGTTGGCGCCGGTGGCCAGGTTGATGGCCAGGCCGGCGGCCGGGCGGCCGTTGAAACGGCCTTCGATGGCGTAGCTTTCTGCACCCAGTTCGATGCGGGCGACATCGTGCAGGCGTACCTGGGAGCCGTCCTGGCGGACGCGCAGCAGGATGTTGCCGAATTCCTCCGGCGTTTCCAGCCGGGTCTGGGCAATGATGGTGGCGTTGAGCTGCTGGCCGGGCACCGCTGGCGCACCCCCGAGTTCACCGCCGGCCACCTGGTTGTTCTGCACTTCGATGGCCTGCACCACGTCCGCCGGGGTCAGTGCGAATTCATTCAGTTTTTGCGGATCGAGCCAGATGCGCATGGAGTAGGGGGCGCCGAACAACTGGATCTGGCCGACACCCTGCACGCGGCTGATCGGGTCCTGCACGTTGGCGGCGATGTAGTCGGCCAGGTCGGCGCGGCTCATGCTGCCGTCCTTCGAGGTGAAGGCGATCACCATCATGAAGGAGTCGGAGGATTTGCGAACCTGCACGCCGAGCTGCTGCACTTGTTGTGGCAGCAACGGCATGGCGCGCTGGAGCTGGTTCTGCACCTGTACCTGGGCAATGTCCGGGTCGGTGCCCGGTGCAAACGTGAGGACGGTGTTGGCGTTACCGGCAGAGTCGCTGGTGGAGCGCAGGTAGAGCAGGTTGTCGATCCCGTTCATCTGCTGCTCGATCACCTGCGTGACCGAGTCTTCCACGGTTTGCGCCGAGGCGCCGGTGTAGCTGGAACGGATGGTGACTTCTGGCGGAGCCACGGTGGGGTACTGCTCCACCGGCAACTGGGTGATCGCGAGCGTCCCCGCCATCATGATGACGATGGCGATCACCCAGGCGAAGATCGGGCGGTCGATAAAGAATCTGGCCATGTGTCAGGTCCTGGCGGTTCAGCGTGCGGTATCGGCGTCAGCGGCGGGAGCGCTGTCACCGGCGGCGGGCTCGGCCGGTGTGGCCCCCAGTTCCACGGCGCGCACGGGCGCACCGGGGCGAATTTTCTGCAGCCCTTCGAGAATCAGTTTGTCGCCGGCTTGCAGCCCTTCGCTGATCAGCCACTGGTTGCCGATGGCGCGCTCGGCCACGACCGGGCGCTGCTCTGCAGTATTGTCGTCCGCCACCACCATGGCGGTGGCATTGCCGCGCGGGTCGCGGGCGATGCCTTTCTGCGGTACCAGGACGGCGTCGCTGCGGCGGCCTTCGGGCAGGCGTGCCCGTACGAACATGCCCGGCAACAGATTGCCTTCCGGGTTCGGGAACAGCGCGCGCAGGGCGACCGAGCCGGTGCCTTCGTCCACGGAGTATTCGGCAAATTGCAAGGCGCCGGGGTGCTCGTACTGGCTGCCGTCTTCCATCAGCAGGATGACGCGCGCTTCGTCGTCGCTGACTTTCTGCAACTGACCGGCTTCCATGGCGGCGCGCAACTGACGCAACTCGTTGTTGGATTGCGTCAGGTCAACATAGATCGGATCGAGCTGGCGGATAGTGGTCAGTGCCTGGGCCTGGTTGGCGGTGACCAGCGCCCCGGCAGTCACCGTCGAGCGGCCGATGCGGCCACTGATCGGCGCCGTGATGGTGGCGTAATCGAGATTGATGCGGGCGGTCTGCAGGGCGGCTTCTGCCGCGGCCACGGCGGCGGCGCTTTCGTCATAGGCGGCGCGGGCCTCGTCATGTTCCTGCTGGCTGACGGCTTTCAGCTCTACCAGCCGGTCGAAACGCTGGATGGTCAGGCGGGCTGACTCGCTGGCAGCGCGGGCGCGCGCCAGATCGGCCTGGGCGCTGGCCACGGCCGCGCGGTAGAGGCGGTCGTCGATCTGGTAGAGCGGGTCGCCGGCCTTCACTTCGGCGCCTTCCTCAAACAGACGTTCCTTGATGACCCCGGTCACCTGTGGGCGTACTTCGGCGATCTGGTGGGGGTTGGTGCGGCCCGGCAGTTCCCGTTGCAGGGTCACGGACTGGCTCTGGACAGTGATGTAACCGACTTCCGGAGCCGGTTGCTCGCCAGGGGGCGCGCTGTCACTGCAGGCGGCGAGCAGGGCAGTCAGCATGAGTGCCAACCCTGGACGAATTTGACCACTGCGCATAGGAACCTCTACTTGATTTTTCTGAGTACGGTCGTCGGAAGACGGTGTCACGTGAACATGCAGGCCCGCGTGATGGCCCGCGATGGGGTCGTCAATCTGGCCGGGTTCTGTATAGATAGCCGGCACTATACATACATTCGCAAACGTATGTATAGTGGCATCCGTCCCGGACCCGCGGTCCGGCCTGGCACATTGCATGAGCGGGAGAGCCCTATGGCACGGCGCACCAAGGCTGAAGCCATGGAAACCAGAGAACAGATTCTTGATGCGGCGGAGCTGGTGTTCCATCGCAAGGGGGTCTCCTGCACCTCGCTGAATGACATTGCCGCCGAGGCCGGCGTGACCCGCGGCGCCATCTATTGGCATTTCAAAAACAAGCACGACGTCTTCATTGCCATGGCGGAGCGCCGGCGGGTGCCGTTCGATGCCCTGTTGCGGCAGGCCATGTTGCCGGATGAACCGGACCCGCTCGGGGCGATCCGGGCGGTCATGGTGACTATGCTCAATGAGCTGGCCGGTGATCCGCAGAAAAGACGCCTGTTTGAAATCTATTTCCTGCGGTGTGAATACACGGCAGAGACCTTGCCGCTGCTCAATCATCGCCAGGATGGTTTCCGGCAGGTGTCCGGCTATCTGGCCGAAGGGTTCCGCAATGCGGTCCGCTGTGAACAGTTGCCGGCGGGCCTCGACATCAACAAGGCCGTGGTGCAGTTTCATGCCCAGCTTACCGGCCTGATATTTACCTGGTTATTACAGCCTGAGAGTTTCTGCCTGCGGCAGCAGGGCACAGAACTGGTGGATGGCTTTCTGCATACTTTGCGCCATTGTCCCTACCTGCAACAGTCCGATCCCGTGGCAAACGCGTAAAAAACTGTTGAGTGATGTTTGCCCGGGAAGTTCCCTTCACCGGTGTCTGCCGGTATCGTGTCCGCCGACTGGCTGCGTCAGTCACGCATGAAAAAGCCTTCATAACACCCAGTTCAGGCACTCACAGGACGGATGCATGGCCGACACGCCACGATTTGAACGGATACTGGTGACCAATGACGACGGCATTGACGCGCCGGGACTGAGGGTGGCGGAAGCGCTGGCTGCATCACTGGGCCGCGAAGTCTGGGTGGTGGCGCCCGAACATGACCAGAGTGGTGTCGGGCAGGCCATCTCCCTGCATCAGCCGTTGCGTCATTACGCCCGTGGCGAGCGTCGCTATGCGCTGTCGGGCACGCCGGCCGACTGCGTGATGTTCGCGCTGGCGCACTGGTTCGCTGACGCGCCGCCGGACCTGGTCATTTCCGGTGTGAACTGTGGTGCCAATCTGTCTGATGCGGTGATGTATTCCGGTACCGTCGGTGCGGTGCTTGCTGCGGCGCACCTGGGCGTGCCGGCGGTGGCGCTGAGCCAGGCGTTTCGCGTGCGGGACGAGATCGACTGGGCGCCGGTGCAGACGCTCGGTGAGCGGATCATTCGCCGTCTGGTGCAACGCCAGCCGGATCATGTGTGCTGGAACATCAATTTCCCTGCGTTGCCTGCCGAAGCGATTCGTGCGGCGCGTGTGACCCGTCAGATCGAAGGCAGCGTGCCGCGCCCGGTGCTCAAGGCCGGTGAAGACGGGCGCGGGCTGCCGTATCACTGGCTCGAATTTCGCCGCGCGCCAGACGCCGTGACGCATCCGCAATCCGATGTGGTGGCGCTGGCCGAAGGCTATGTGTCCGTGATGCCGCTGCAAACTTCGCGTTGTGATGAAGACCGGGCGCAGGCCGGCTGGCAGATCGGCGAACTCCAGCTTTAAAAAAGACCCAATGCAAAATGTGCGGTAGGGTGGGTAGAGCCAAAGGCGAAACCCACCGGGTCCATGCCCATTATTCACTCCCGAAAAATCACCGAAATCACCCGGCTTGGGGCCGTAGGGTGGGTAGAGCCAAAGGCGAAACCCACCGAGTCCATGCCCATTATTCACTCCCGAAAAATCACCGAAATCACCCGGCTTGGGGCCGTAGGGTGGGTAGAGCCAAAGGCGAAACCCACCGAGTCCATGCCCATTATTCACTCCCGAAAAATCACCGAAATCACCCGGCTTGGGGCCGTAGGGTGGGTAGAGCCAAAGGCGAAACCCACCGAGTCCATGCCCATTATTCACTCCCGAAAAATCACCGAAATCACCCGGCTTGGGGCCGTAGGGTGGGTAGAGCCAAAGGCGAAACCCACCGAGTCCATGCCCATTATTCACTCCCGAAAAATCACCGAAATCACCCGGCTTGGGGCCGTAGGGTGGGTAGAGCCAAAGGCGAAACCCACCGGGACCATGCCCATTATTTACTCCCGCAAAATCATCGAAATCACCCGGCTTGGGAGCTGGGTAGTTCCGCTGCTTTTGTGCGAGCAGTGTGCTGCATGGTCCCGGTGGGTTTCGCCTTTGGCTCTACCCACCCTACCGGACAATCACCCGTTTGCCGCTGAAATCCGATTTCAGCATGTGCGTGTGGGCTGACGGCGTATCCTCGAACGGGAAGGTTTCCATCGGCAGCGGTTGCAGGCGTCCGTTGCTGAACAGCGGCGCCAGGCGGTCGTTGAACACCCCGGCCATGCGGATGCGATTTTCCAGCGGCTGGCTGCGCATGGTCATCGCGGACAGATGCTGGCGACGTTGCAGCAGGCCGGCCAGGTTCAGGCTGGTTTTGGCGCCGCCGAGCAGGCCGATCATGACCAGCGTCCCTTCGGTGCGCAGCCCTGGCAGCAGCGCATCCCAGTCCGGGCCAACCATGTCCAGTATCACGGCCACGCCTTCGCCCTGTGTCAGCGCTTTCAATTCGTCTGCCATGCCGGGCCCTTCGCTGACTGCCGCGACCAGACCCATGTGGCGGGCGTTGGCGAGATTGTCCGGGTTGCGACTGCTGCCGATCGGTCGTGCGCCCAGCGCGGCGGCCAGTTGCACGCCAGCCAGGCCGACACCGGCAGTGGCCGGCCGCACCAGGCACCATTGGCCGCTTTGCAGGCCACCCTCGAGGAACAGGGCGCGATACGCTGTCAGAAACGCTTCCGGCAGGGTGGCGGCGCGCGCGAAATCCAGCGGCGCGCCGTCTGTTTCCGGCAGGCTCAGTGTCTCGCGTTCGTGGCAGAGCACGTATTCGGCATAGGCGCAGCCGGGCACCAGGCCCATGACGGCGTCACCGACTTTGCGGCTGCGGACACGTTCGCCCACCGCGTCCACTTCACCGCTGTATTCCAGGCCGGGGATGCGTTGATCAAAGCCGGGCGGGGCAGGGTAGAGCCCCTGCGTCTGAAGAATATCGGCCCGGTTGACGCCGATGGCGCGTACGCGGATGCGGACTTCTTCCGGGCCGGGTTCGGGCGTGGGCACTGTGTTCAGTTCAAGCGTCTTGTTCTGGATACACCATGCGCGCATGGGAAACTCCTCCAGTGATATGCTGCGTGGCATTAAAACATGCGAACCGGACCGGGAGACACCATGCAATCCTTTCGCTGGGATGATGCCCTGCTGCTGGAGCAGCAGCTCACCGACGACGAGCGCCAGGTGCGCGACAGCGCCCGTGCCTTCTGCCAGGACCGGCTGATGCCGCGCGTGTTGCGTGCTCACCGCGAGGAAATTTTCGAGCGCGAGATCATGACCGAGATGGGCGCCCAGGGGCTGCTGGGCGCCACCGTGGCGGCACAGTACGGTGGTGCCGGTGTCAATCATGTCAGCTATGGTCTGCTCGCGCGGGAAGTGGAACGGGTGGATTCCGGTTACCGCTCGGCGATGAGTGTGCAGTCGTCGCTGGTGATGTTCCCGATCGAGACGTTTGGTGACGAGGCGCTGCGCCAGCGCTGCCTGCCGAAACTGGCCAGTGGCGAATGGATTGGCTGCTTCGGATTGACGGAGCCGGACCACGGTTCCGATCCGGGCGGCATGACCACGCGCGCGGAAGCCGTTGACGGTGGTTATCGGCTCAATGGCACCAAGACCTGGATCACCAACTCGCCGCTGGCTGACCTGGCGGTGGTGTGGGCCAAACTCGATGGCCGCATCACCGGCTTTGTGGTCGAGCGTGGCACGCCCGGTTTCAGTACACCGAAGATCGAGGGCAAGCTGTCACTGCGTGCTTCGATCACCGGCCAGATTGTGCTGGACGACGCCTTCGTGCCGGCGGAAAACCGTCTGCACGTCGACGGTCTGAAAGGCCCGTTCAGTTGCCTGAACAAGGCACGTTACGGCATCAGCTGGGGCGCGCTGGGCGCGGCGGAATTCTGCTGGCATGCGGCACGGCAATACACGCTTGACCGGCACCAATTTGACCGGCCGCTGGCGGCCACGCAACTGGTGCAACGCAAGCTGGCCGACATGCAGACGGAGATCACGCTGGGATTGCAGGGCTGTCTGCGCCTGGGCCGGTTGATGGATGCGGGCGACTGGGCGCCGGAAATGGTGTCGCTGCTGAAGCGCAACAATTGCGGCAAGGCGCTGGACATTGCCCGCCAGGCGCGCGACATGCACGGCGGCAACGGCATTTCGGACGAATACCATGTGATGCGCCACCTGATGAACCTGGAAGCAGTGAATACCTACGAAGGCACGCACGATGTGCATGCGCTGATTCTGGGCCGCGCGCAGACGGGGTTGCAGGCGTTTGGGTGACGTTGGGGGGTAGGGTGGGTAGAGCCAACGGCGAAACCCACCGGGACCATGTCACGCACTGCTCGCATCAAACCAGCGAAACTACTCACTTCATGTAGCGCACTGCTTGCACAAAATCAGCGGAACTACCTACCGCTGAGGCAGGGCAGTTTCGATGGTTTTGTGGGAGTGATTAACGGGCATGGACGTGGTGGGTTTCGCATTCGCTCAACACCACCCTACAAACCATCCAGCGCTTTGCGCAGGGTATCGGGGATTGGCACCGGCCGCCGTGTCGCGCGGTCCACGAAGACATGGGTAAAGAAACCTTCTGCGGCGGCGGCGTCCTCGCCATCGCGGAAAATCGCCAGCCCGTATTCCACCGATGAATTGCCCAGCCGGTTGATGCGCAGGCCGCCGGCCAGGATGTCCGGGTACGCCAGTGCAGCGTGATAGCGGCAACCGGAACTCACCACCAGCCCGATCACGTTGCCCTGGTGAATATCCAGCCCGCCTTCGTGAATCAGAAAGTGATTCGCGACGGAATCGAAATAACTGTAGTAAGTCACGTTGTTGACGTGGCCATAGACATCGTTGTCGTGCCAGCGCGTGGTGATCGGGGTGAAGTAGCGGTAGTCGGCGCGGGTGCCGCGTTGTGTGTCGCTCATGGTTACCAGGCTGCCTTGTAGATGGCCAGGGCGTCGGCTTCCGTCACCTCGCGCGGATTGTTGACCAGCAGGCGCTGCTGCAGCATGGCGTCGGCGGCCAGCCGGCCGAGGGCGGATTCCGGAATGTCCAGCTCGCGCAGGCGCGTCGGCAGCGCGAGCCGCACGGCCAGTTCTTCCAGGTAATCGATCATCCGTTCGGCCGCGTCGTCAGCATGGCCTTCCTGCTGAGGCAGGATGATCCCGGCCAGCTCGGTGTATTCGTGCCGTGCGCTCTCCAGGTTGAAGCGCAGCACATGCGGCAGCACCAGCGAGTTACTCAGCCCGTGTGGAATGTGATAGACGCCGCCGAGCGGGTAGGCCAGGGCGTGGACGGCCGCCACGGGGGCGTTGGCGAACGCCTGGCCGGCCAGCATGGCGCCGAGCAGCATCTCGCTGCGCGCCTGTTCGTCGTGCCCGGTCTGCACGGCGGCTTCGATGTGGCGTGCCAGCCGGTGCAGTGCTTCGCGGGCGAGCATGTCGGAATAGGGGTTCTTGCGGTGTTTGCTGGTGTAGGCCTCGATGGCATGCACCATCGCGTCGATGCCGGTGGCGGCGGTGACTGCCGGCGGCAGGCCCAGGGTCAGGCGGGCGTCCAGCACGGCGATATCCGGCAGCAGTTGTGGCGCCACGACACCCTGTTTGGTGGTCTCGCCCGTGGTGACGATGGCGATCGGCGTCACCTCCGAGCCGGTGCCGGCGGTGGTCGGCACCTGGATCAGCGGCAGGCGCTTGCCCTGGGCGTTGCCGACCCCATATACGTCCTGCAGCCGCTGGCCATTATTGAGCAGCAGGGCGACCAGTTTGGCGGTGTCCATGGCGCTGCCGCCGCCGAAGCCGATCACGCCGTCGCAGCGCCCGTCCCGGGCCTGCGAGAGCGCGCCCAGCACCACGGCTTCCGGCGGGTCGGCGACCACCTCGCTGAACAGGGTGACGGTCAGGCCGGCGGCACGCAGGTGCGCCAGCACCGGCGTCAGCAGGCCGCTGCCGAGCAGGCCGCCGTCGGTGACCACGCACGGACGCTGCATGCCCAGCGAGGCAGCGATCTCGGCCAGCCGGTCGCTGGCGCCGGGCTCGCAGATCAGGCTTTGCGTGGTACTGAAGGTAAAGGGTGTCATGGCAGTGCTCCCTGGCGCTGGCGGCGCCGGTCGGGCCCGGTGAAGGGCGTGATGACAGGCGCCGCACATGGTAAACCATCCTGCCGACGGCTGTGAGTTGCTGTGCGGACAGGGAACATGGGGCAGGGCGACCTGTCTCAGACGTAGTAACAGATTGATATCGTGCGGTGACTGTCCCGCATGGATTCCCGTGCAGGGGCCTCCGGCCTCTGCCACCGACGCCCGCCGCAGGACGGTGCGGCGACCGTTCTAGACCACAGGAAGCAGGTTCCCGAGATGAATTATCTGGAAGGAAATCCCCCGGCCAACCCACTGGTGCGCGTGGTGGCGGCGGTGGGTGCCGCCGTGTTGCTGGCGGCGTCACTGTTCGTCGGCGCCTTCGTGTTTCTGATCGTGCTTGGCGTTGTTGCCGTGCTGGCGCTGGTGTTTGCAATCCGCTTTTGGCGCTTTCGGCGCCAGATCCGGGCGGCGATGGAGCAGGCCCGCGCGCAGGCAGAAGCCATGCAGCGTGCTGC
The DNA here is from genome assembly GCF_009846755.1 of Alcanivorax sp. S71-1-4. Lineage (GTDB taxonomy): Bacteria > Pseudomonadota > Gammaproteobacteria > Pseudomonadales > Alcanivoracaceae > Isoalcanivorax. Next base: position 22,044 of record NZ_AQOR01000020.1, on the reverse strand, counting down.
CCGGGAAGGGCATGCCGCGGATCCGTTCGCGGGCCGGGATCCGTTTCAGCAGCGGCCGCGCGGTAACGTGATCGACGGCGAGTACCGCCGCGAAGATTGATGGCACGGCAGTGGCGTACTGGCGTCCAGACTGGCATGCTGGCACCATGCCTTGCCCGGTGGCTGTACGGGCAAGTCCAGTGTGGGGAACCTGCGGGAGCGCAGGTAATACGGACGGGCGCCGCGCCATCGTGTTCCGGGTAGCCGGTCCTGTTTTCGGCCAGGGATGTAGCCGTGTCAGTTGTTGCTTTTGCACCCGACAACGATGATTTCTTTCGCGATCCGCTGGCCGCCGCGCGGCAGGCGGAGACGCCGTTTCGCCTGTCCCATTCCCAGCCTTCCCCGAATCTTGCTTCAAGCTGGCAGTTGCTGTGCCGCGCTGCGCATGGCCGCATCCTGTCGCTGTCGGAGTTCAGCGGCTTCGATACCCTGATCCGTTTTGTGGAACGCCATCAGCGGGTGTTCAGCGAGCAACCGAACAATCTTGGCGCGCAGATACGCGAGGAAGTGCAGGTCGCCATGTTTGGCATGCTGGTGTTTCGTCAGCCGGGCCATCCACGCATCAGTGAATACGCGCGGCGTTGCGAGCGTATCGTCGATCAGCACGGTTACACCTACGTGCGCCTCACGGCCGCCAACTATCTGGTGCTGTATCACATCTGGCGCGGTGACCTGATCGGCGCGGAAGCGCTGCGCCAGCGCATGGCGCCATTGCGGATGAGCACCCGCGAACCGCACGCGTTGCTGATCAGCTATTCGATCGACGCCATGGTGCGGCGGTTATTTCTGGACTTCGAAGCCTGCGAAGCGGCGGTGACGGCGGGTCTGGCGCTGGCGGCGCAAAGTGGCGTGCATGTGTGGGATTCGCATTTCCACATGCAGCGCGCGTATCTGTCGCTGAGCCGCAACAACGTGCGCCAGGCGGCTGCGCAACTGGACGACATGCGTGGCAGTGCGCCGCCGACGCACCATCTGGATCGTGCGGGCTACCATTTCTGCCGGGCCTGGTGTTACTGCGCCGCCGGCAATATGCCGGAGGCGCTGTCCAATGCACGGCAGGCGGTGCAGCGCGCCACGCGCGCCGGCGCGGTGTTTCCGATTGCGGTGACGCGCATGGGGCTGGCGCAGTTGCATCTTGAGCGTGGTCTGCCGCACCTGGCGTTGTGGCAGATGGGCCGCGTGGGCCTCACCGGCCGCAGCATGGCGTCGACCGCTGTACCGTTTGCGCAGGGGCTGGTGCGGGCGCATCTGGCATTGAAGTTCGGATTGCGGCGCCAGGCGGTTGTGTTGCTGCGCAGCACGCTGCGCCTGGGACGTGAACAGCAGTATCTGAATTTTCCCTGGTGGCGCAACGAGGCGATGGCCGAGCTGTGCGCGCTGGCGCTGGAAAAGAACATCGAACCGGATTACGTGCAGCGTCTGATTTATGCGCGCCGTCTGGTGCCGCCCCGGGGCGCTGCCCCGCGAGGCTGGCGAAAGCCGTTGCGCATCCGCACGGCAGGCCCGTCACCGTTGCAACTTGATGGGGCACCGTTGGCGTTGCCGCCGGAAGAGACAATCTTGCTCATGACACTGGCCGGGGCGGAAGGAGGCCTGCCCGTGGCGCAGGCCGTCAGCGGACTCTGGCCGGAAAGCCCGGCGGACGGCACGGCACGGCTGCGCAGGCTGGTGTCGGACCTGCGCCAGCGTCTCGGCAGTGAGCAATTGCTGCATTGTGACGGTGAAACGCTCCGCCTGGATAGCGGGCTGGTGGACCTGGACGCGGCGGTCTGATTTTTTGTTGAGAATTATTCTTGTTACTGATAGTTTCCCTGCACCTGTCACGGTGACGCGGTCTGCCGCGTGATGTCCCGGTGAACACCTGTCCGCCCGATGGCGCCTGCATGGCGATAAAGCCGTCAGCAGAGGTGACGCGGTTGGCAAATTCATCGCCTTTGTGTGCCGCCTGACGGGCCGTCTTTTGGCGCTGTCCCGGCTTTTGGTTATGCTGGTCGGGCTGCCCGGCCCGGGCGCCGTATGCATCATGGATCAAGGAGAGAATGAAAATGAAAAGAACCCTGTGTGCTCTGATGATGGCAAGCGCGAGCGGCTTGGCAATCGCCGACTCCACGCCCTATTTTGGCGTGCAGTATGGCTATCTGGACTTTGAGCGGGGCGCGGTCAAGGAGGCTTCCCTGGATGCACTGTCGCTGCGCGGCGGCCTGGAGATCAATGAACTGCTCAGCGGGGAAGTGCGTCTTGGCACCGGCCTGTTCGACGATGACTACCGTGGCATTGATGCCGAAATGAACTACTACTATGGCGTTTACGCTGTAGTGAATCTGCCTACCGGCGGCAAGCTGGACCCGTACCTGATTGGGGGTTACAGCTACGCGGATTCCTCTGTGGGTAATGAAGATTACCGCGACGACGGCGCGGCTTACGGTGCCGGTCTGAACTGGGCCATGGACGATCAGTCCGCGCTGACGCTGGAATATCTCAAGCTGGTGGACAACGATCACAGCAAGCAGAACGTCGTATCGGTGGGCATGGTCTACCGCTTCTGAGCGCGGGCCTCCGGATTTCAGAACCCGCCCCCTGAACCGCCCCCCGCCCCTGGGGGGCGGCGCAACACCCGCCTCTCTCCCTGACATTCTGCCTGTTGCGCGTACTTCGGATGCGTGGCCTGCGTTATCGGTCCTGTAGCGGCAGCCTGGCTTCCAGCACGGTCGCGCCGGGACACGAATGCAGGGTCAGTGTGCCGCCCATGCGCTCTGCGCGCGCGCGCATGCTGTCGAGCCCGATGCCCAGGCTGGCGCCTTGCAACGCCTCGACATCAAACCCGATGCCATCGTCCTCGACGCGCAACACCAGCGCGTGTTCATGCTGTTGCAGGGTGACCCGCGCCTGATGCGCCTGGCTGTGCTTGACCACATTGGTCAGGGCTTCTTCCGCCAGACGGGCGAGCAGCAGGCATTGCAGCGCACTGGGGGGTGTCTGCCAGGTTTCGGGCACTTGCCAGGCCAGGTTGATGCCCAGCGCATCGCAGAGGTTGGCGAAACGGTAGCGCAGTGGCGCCGCCCATTCTGCTGGTGTCGCGGGGGCCGCTGCCGTCGCGCTGGCACCACTGTCAATCACCTGGCGCAGGTCGTCGCGCAGCAGCTTGAGCATCGACAGGAAGCGATCGTTCTGCAGCGGCGTGTCGCGCTGTTCGATGACCATGATGGAGCGCACGATCTGTCCGCCGAGCCCGTCGTGCAGATCGTGGGCCAACTGCAGTCGTTCCTGCAGGCGGGAATTGTTGATGGCCAGCTGGTGTTCTTTCTCCAGGGTGCGGCTCAGGTCGGTGCAGGCCTGATCGACGGCGTCGCTGAGTTCCTGATTGAAACGTTCGATGCGCCGGCTGCTGCGTGCCACGCGGACGCCCAGCAGGACGGCGGCCATCACCATGAACAGCAGGCAGGTATAGGGGGTGAGGACATAGTCGCTTTTCAGCATGCCAGCCAGCACCAGGAGGTCGCGTACGGCAATGGTGATCAACAGCAGAAAGGTCACCGCCACCACATAGTCCTCTGGCTGCCGGCGACGCAGTGCCTGCCCGATGACGTACAGGATATTGAGCAACAGGATCAGTGTGCCGAGGTGGCCCGCCAGTCGCAGTGGGCCCCAGCCGGGGACCAGCAGAATCATGCCGAGCGCAGCGAGGCCCAGCATGCCCAGGCCTTTTTCCAGCCAGTCGGGGTGGCGCAGTGCCAGCAGCCGCCAGGTGAAGACGCAGAAGCTGGCGATGAACAGTATGTAGGCCAGATGGTTCGCGCGTGCCACGGCCTCCGTGCTGGGGAAGGGCCAGGCTTCGGTGGCGAGGGTATTGAGACCGAACAGTACCCAGCAAATGCTGGTCAGGGCGTAATAGCCGAACATTCTGTGGGCCGGGAAGGCCAGCCAGACAAATAACGCCAGCGTACCGAGCACCGCCGAAACGGTCAGATTGATGACGGACAGGGTGCGCGTGCGCCACAGTTCACGCTGATACAGTGCCAGCATGGCGTCCTGATGGCCGACGCTGACCCGGCCCAGCCCTGGCGTCTGTGCGGCGACACCGGCCACGCGCACCCATACGATGTCTTCAGCCTTGGCGCCGGTGGTCTCGGGCAAGACCCAGTAGCGCGGACTGTTCCAGGAACGGGACAGGGGTTCGGTGAGGTGGCGATCGCGCCAGAGCAGACTGTCATTGATGAACACTTCGCCTGCCATGATCAGATAGTGGATGACGAGCGCACTGGCGGGGGCCGTGCCGGCACACGGACGCTGGAGCTGAAGGCGGTACCAGACGCTGCCGTCATGCCCGGGCCAGCGCAGGCTCCAGTCGTCCGGCAGCGTCACGGGCTGCCAGCCGTCGACCGGGCGGCCCTGGCCGCTGTCGCGTGCGGCCATGACCGAGGCGATATGGGGGGCACAGTCGGCGGCCGCAGGGCCGGGCTGCAGCATGAGCGACAGCGCCAGCGTGCAAAAAAACGCCCGGTACAACCTCGTTGTTGCCGCCGGTGTCATCCGTCCAGCAACCCGCGTGAGCGCGCTTCGCTGATGGCACGGACGCGGGACGACACGGCCAGCTTGCGATAGATATGCTTTACGTGTGATTCGACCGTGTAGCGTGAGATATGCAGGCGTTCGGCAATTTCGCGGTTGGACAGGCCATCGGCCACCAGCAACAGCACCTCGCCTTCACGCGCGCTCAGTGTGGCGTCTTCAGAGACCGGGGGCGCGCGGTACAGCTCACCAATCAGGCGGCGGGCAATGAACGGATCAATGGGGGCGCCGCCACGCAGCACGCTGCGGATCGACAGCGAGACTTCCAGGTCGTCGCGCTCCTTCAGCAAATAGCCCGTCGCACCGGCGCGCAGCGCCGCCATGATGGCGTCTTCCGTGCTCCAGGCGGAAATCACCAGAATGCCCATGGTCGGGTCGGCGGCACGCAACTCTGCTATCAACGCGGTGCCATTGCCATCGGGCAGGCCGAGATCGACCAGGGCCAGTGCCGTGGACTGCGCCGCCTGGTGCTGTCGGGCCTCGGCCAGTGAGGCCGCGTGGCACAGCATGTCGGGGTGGTAGCCCACCTGCCGCAGTATCCGTTCCAGGCGGCGCCGGATCAGTGGATCATCTTCCACGATCAGGACCGGGGACGGCAGGGTGGGTTCTCCGGTCAGGGGGGGAGCAGTATCCATAGTCGGCTCGAAGCAGGTGCAACAAGCCGTGCAGTATGCAGAACAACGGCAGGCCAGCCCATCCCTGGGTACAGGGATTCGGGCTGGGCGGTGTGCCGGCGTGGTTACGCGGCCTCGCCGTCGTCGTCTGCCGGTGCCTGGGACTGGCGGAAGAACTCCGGCTCAAAGGCATCGGTCAGCAGGCAGTCGTACCGCATCGCGTCATACGCCAGCAGGGCCTGCACATCGCTGTCGCGGATGATGCCCTGGGCGGCGGCGGCACTGAGCTGCTCGGTCATGCTGCGGCCTTCCAGCTTGCCGCGGCTGCGGGCCTTGAGGTAGGCCTGCCAGGCGTCGTCCACATCGAGCAGTTTGCGGTAGGTGGTTTCCAGCCGGCCGAGCGCGTCTTTCGGGTCAGTGCTGATATAGGTGAAGCTGCCGAGGGTATCGCGCACGGAAGTCGGCTCCATGATCATGTCGCCCAGCTCGCGGATCAGATCGTCGTCGGGGGCATGGATCACGCGACCGGTGGGGAAGGCAATCCATTTCACCAGCCAGGCCGGCACCCGCGCAGGGAAGTTGCGGTAGAACTCGTACAGCGCTTCCTGAGCCAGATGGAAGGCGCGGGTCAGCGCGTATTCCGCGTGGGCATCGTTGGCGCGGTCGCTGGGTTGCGCGGCGTGGAATTTCAGGATCGCCGACGCCATCAGCAATTGGCTGTGGGCATCGCCCAGCCGCGCAGACAACAGTTCGCGCCGCTTGAGGTCGCCGCCCAGGATCGCCAGCGCGGTATCCGCCGTCACCGACAGGATGGTGCTGAAGCGATTCAGCAACTGGAACCAGCGGCGGCTGAAATCGTCGGCGCTGTCCGGCACGTCGGAAAAGCGTGCGCCGGTCAGGCCCTGCACCAGCATGCGGGCGACACGGCTGAGCGTATAACCGGCGTGCTGAAAGAACAGTGGATCAAAATCGCGCAGACCCTGTGCGCTGTCATCAGCGGTCAGCGTCTGCAATTCGTCATACAGGTACGGGTGGCAGCGCATTGAGCCCTGGCCAAAGATCATCAGCGAGCGGGTCAGGATGTTCGCCCCTTCCACCGTGATCGCGATCGGAATCGACTGATACGGCAGCGCCATGAAATTGCGCGGGCCAAGCTGGATGGCCCGGCCGCCGCCGATATCCATGCCGTGGTTGATCAGCACGCGCATCATTTCCGTAGCGTGATACTTCGCCATCGACGTCATCACCGAGGGAATACCGTCTTCCAGGCCCTTGGTGACGAAATGACGCTGCGCTTCCAGCGTGTAGGCCAGCGCAGCGATTTCCGCCGAGGCCTCCTGCACGCCCTCGAACTTGCCGACCTCGACATTGAACTGGCGACGAATGCGCGAAAAGGCACCGACACTGCGATAGCCGACTTCGCCGCTGGCGGTGGCCAGTGCCGGCAGTGAGATACCGCGCCCGGCCCCCAGGCACTCGATCAGCATGCGCCAGCCTTTGCCGGCCATGTCGGGCCCGCCAATGATCCAGTCCACCGGGATAAAGACATCCTTGCCGGTCACCGGACCGTTCATGAACGGCGCACCGGGGTAGTGGCGGCGGCCGGTTTCCACACCAGGATGGTTGGCGGGAATCAGTGCGCAGGTGATGCCGTAGTCTGTCTTTGACGGGTCACCGAGCAGGCCGTCCGGGTCTTCCAGCTTGAACGCCAGGCCCACCACTGTGGCCACCGGTGCCAGCGTGATCCAGCGCTTGGAGAAATTCAGCCGCAGGCCGATCACTTCTTTGCCGTCATGTTCGCCCTTGCACACCACGCCGATATCCGGAATGGCGCCGGCATCGGAGCCGGCCTCCGGGCCGGTCAGGCCGAAGCAGGGCAGTTCCTTGCCGGCGGCCAGCCCCGGCAGCCAGTGCTGCTTCTGTTCATCTGTGCCGTATTTCATCAGCAATTCGCCCGGGCCGAGCGAATTCGGCACCATGGCGGTCACGGCGGCGGTCAGTGAGCGCGAGGCGATCTTGCTCATGACGCGGCTCTGGGCATACGGGCTGAATTCGCGCCCGCCGTATTCACGCGGAATGATCAGGCCAAAAAAGCCTTTGTCGCGCAGGAACTGCCACACCGGCTGCGGCAGATCTTTCAGCTCGTGATGAATGCGCCATTCGTCGAGCATGCTGCACAATTCTTCCACCTCGTTGTCGATGAAGGACTGTTCGTCGCTGGTCAGCGTCGGCAACGAGATGTTGCTGTACATCTGCCAGTCCGGCTTGCCGCAGAACAGTTCCTTTTCCCACCAGGTGGAACCGGCTTCCAGCGCTTCGCGCTCGGTATCGCTGATGCTGGGCATGGTTTTGCTGAGCAGCCCGTAGACCGGCTTGCTGATCAGCCTCACGCGCAGCGCGGGGATATTCAGCACGGCCAGTACGATCACCAGCGGGACCAGCAATAAGGGGTGCCATAACGCGGGGGCCAGGATCCCGAGGGCAAGCCAGGCGCCTGCGAACAGAGCAGAGCCGGTGCGCAGCGAGACGTCGAAATAGAATAGTGCGCACAGCACCGCAAGCAGGATCAGGGCAGCAACGAACAAAGTCATAACCAGCTCCTGTCATCGGAAGGATGCCACGATGGTAGACCACTGCTGCCTGGAATGGGTGAAAAAGGCGTAAAACCGGCACGGAATTGTCCGACTTCCTGGTCATGCTCCCGCCGCTGAGAATGACGTACAATCGCGCCAGTGCGAACAACGAGGGCCTGACGTGCAAGCTGAACAGTTCATCATCGATCTCACCGAACACAATCTCACCGAAGTGCTGGAAGCGTCCCGGCGCATGCCTGTGATCGTCGACTTCTGGGCCGACTGGTGCCAGCCGTGCCAGCAAATGGCGCCGGTGCTGGAGAAGATCGTCCGCGAGCAGGCTGGCCGTGTGTTGCTGGCGAAGGTGAATGCGGACCAGCAGCAGGTCATTGCCGGACAGTTCGGCGTGCGCAGCCTGCCGACGCTGAAACTGGTCTACCAGGGGCAACTGGTGGCTGAACTCAGCGGCCTGCAAACCGAAGCCGCGCTGCGGCAATGGCTGGCGCCGGTGCTGGGTAACCCGGAAGAGGACGAGGCCGCGCAGGAGGAAGCTTTTCTGGAGCAGGTGCGCGGCGCCATCGCGGCGGGCCATGGTGAACAGGCGGAAGCCGTGCTGCGGCAGACGCTGGCGCAGGAACCGGATCGCCACGCCCTGCGTGCGCTGCTGGTGGAATACCTGCTGGGTGACGGGCGAGTTCAGGACGCGCAATCGGTGCTGGCCGATGTCGCGGAGGATGTCGAAACCCTGCGCCCCTTCCGTGCGCGTTTTGCACTGCTGGAAGAATTTGCCGAGGCGCCGGTGCCACTGAGCGAGCTGGCACGTCAGATCGAGCAGCCCGAGAGCCCGGAAAAGCAGGCGGCCGCGTTGTAGCTTGCAGGCGGCCGCTGCCGGTCAGTTTCGTGACGGGCTGGATGCCTTGTTGCGGCTGCTGCGCGATCACCCCGGCTACCGCGAGGGTGTGGCCCGCGCGGCCCTGCTGAAAGTGTTCGACTGCCTGCCGAAAGGCGATCCGCTGGCCAGCGAGTACCGTCGCAAGATGTTCAATTATCTCTACTGAACAGGGTGACCGGCGGTGCGGCGCGACTGGCCTGTCCGGCTATTGCCTGCCGCGCTGGCCTTCTATAAGGTACGGAGACTTTCGAACGCTCGTTTGAATGCCATGCCGGATGGGTCACCCATTGGGCCTAAAACACCAAGGAGAAGAGAGATGAGCAGCGAATTTCTGTCTGACGAGTGGTTTGCCAAGGTTCAAGAGCTGCGTGCGCAGGCCGGCGACATCGAAGCCCCGGCGGCACTGGCCGACCTGGTGATCAACATCACGGTCAACACTGGCGACGGTGAAAAGCAGATGGCACTGGTGGGTGGCATGATCGAGCAGGGCCACCGCGATGGCGCGCCGACCACCCTGATTCTGCCGGCTGACCTGGCCAAGCGCATCTTCATCGAAGGCGACCAGTCTGCGGGCATGCAAGGTTTCATGAGCGGCCAGATCCGTATCGAAGGCGACATGAGCAAGCTGATGGCGCTGCAAACCGCCCAGCCGACGGCTGCCCAGAAAGATCTGATGAAGCAGATCCACGCGATCACTGCCTGATTGGCGGGTGTGTGGAGATGGAGAGAAGCCCCGGTTTTCGGGGCTTTTTTTGTTGGGGGCTTTTTTTTCCACCTGACGCGGTTTGGCGTCACCTGCGTCGTCTTTCTCGACAGGTCGGACGTCGGACGTCTGACGCTTTAAGAGCCGGAGCCTGAAAGACGCCACATATACCGGCGTCGCGCTGTTTTAGCGTCCGACGTCAGACGTCAGACGTCCGACCTTCCCCCCCCCCCCCCCCCCTGAACCGACTCGGCGTCACCCCCGTTGCCTTCCTCATCAGCCGCCGCAATGCGGTTGCATCCGCGTAACCCACCTGGGCGGCAATCTGTTCAATGCTCAGGCGGCTGGATTCCAGCAGCCGGCGCGCGCGGTTCAGCCGCACACTCTGTATCAGTGCCAGGACCCCCTGGCCTGTGGCTGCCCGCACATGCCGCGACAGCGTGCGGCTGGACATGGCCTGTTCTGCGGCCAGCGTGCCCACGTCCGGGAGCTGCGGCAGCGACGCGTCGATGCGCCGGGTAAGCTGCCGTATCAGTTCATTCCCCTGCGCCAGCATCGAGGGCACCACGAACGGCGATTGCGCCTCCCGTGCATCGAGCAGCAGCAATCGCGCCACGCGTTCAGCCAGCGCCGTGCCAAAGCGGCTGCGCAGCAGGTGCAGCATCATGTCCGATTGCGCCAGCGCCGCGCCGGCAGTGCACAGCGGGCCATCCACGCACACCATCTGTTCTGCGGCGACCTCGCACTCCGGCGCCTGCTGCCGCAGGCTGCCGGCCAGCCACCAGGACGTCGTGGCGCGCCGGCCCGCGAGCAGGCCGGCGTGGTGCAGCAGAAACACCGCCGAGCAGGATGCAGCCACGCTGCCGCCGTGTGCCACATGCCGGCGCAGCGCGTCGCCCGTGGCGCGGGCATCGTCCTGTTGCAGGCGCTGCTCAAGGGCCTGCGGCTGATCCACACCCAGGCCGGGAATGATCCAGGTGCTGCGTTCCGCGCGGGCTGGCAGGGCGCGCGCGGCAAGCTGCAGACCACTGCTGAGCGGCACCGGGCCGGGAAGGGGCGAGGCGATGCGCCAGCGCGGTCGTGGCGCGCTCAGGAACGGGGCCACCGTGGCCGCTGCCTGAAGCATGTCCAGCGTCACGGCCACGCTGCTGGCGTAGGCGCCGGGCAGCACCAGCACGGTAAAATCGGTCATGTCTGAAAACGCCTGAAAGATGTCATAACGGACGCTGGCAGGTTAGCCCCGTGACGGCTGCAATACCAGTCATCGACCAACAGGGGGAACACACTGCCATGCCGCACGCTTCTCGCTCTCCAGATGATCCACTGGACGATTTCACGCCGCGCCGGATCACCCTTGAAGAGACCACCAAAGTGGTCCATGTCGCCGGCGCCGGGCCGGCGGTCATTGTGATGACGGAAATGCCCGGTATCAGCCCGGAGGTGGCCCGATTCAGCCGCTGGGTCCGCGACGCCGGCTTCACCGTCTACATGCCGTCGCTGTTCGGCCGTGACGGTGCGGTGCCGGATGCGGAGGAGGGCAAGGCGGTGTTTCAGCGTGCCTGTGTCAGCGCCGAGTTCCATGCGTTCGCCATGAACCGTTCCAGCCCGGTGACGCAATGGCTGCGGGCGCTGGCCCGGCAGGCGCATGCAGAATGCGGCGGGCCGGGTGTCGGGGCGATCGGCATGTGCTTCACCGGCAACTTTGCACTCAGCATGATGCTGGAGCAGGCGGTGCTGGCGCCGGTGTTGTCGCAGCCGACCCTGCCCCTGGATGACCCGGCCGGGCTGGAGATCGCGCCGGAAGAGCTGGTTGCCGTGCGTGAACGGCTGGAGCAGGAAGACCTGACCGTGATGGCCTACCGTTTCGAGGGCGACCGCTTCTGCCGTGCGCAACGCTTCGCGGCCTACCGGCAGGCATTGGGGGAGCGCTTTATCGCACGGGTGCTGCCGGATGATGCGGCGCGGCGTGAGGGGCTGTCGCCGTTTTTCGAGCAGGTGGTCGCCAGCCCGCACAGCGTGGTCACGGCGCATCTGATCGACGAAGCCGGGCAACCGACCCGGGCGGCGCGCGACGAGATTCTGGCGTTCTTCCGCCAGCGCCTGGCGTGCTGAGCTGTCTGCCGCCTGATTGGCCGGGGCTGTTACACTGGCGTGCAGGAAGGCCGCCCGGTGGTGGCCGGGAGAAGCGCGCTGATGCTGATTCGTATCTGCTGGCGGATACTGGCCCTGCTGTTCGTGGGCCTGGGGCTGATCGGCGTCGTGGTGCCCGGCATGCCGACCACGGTGTTCATGCTGCTCGGGGCCTGGGCCGCCGCGCGTGGGTGGCCGGCGCTGCATGACTGGCTGCTGGCGCACCCGCGCTTCGGCCCGCCGATTCGGGACTGGCGGGAACATGGCGTGGTGCCGCGCCGGGCCAAGTGGCTGGCGCTGCTGATGATGAGCGCCAGCGTGCTGTTGCTGGCGCTGTCGGCGGCGCCGCTCTGGGTGAAATGGGGCGTGCCGCCGGTGATGGCGGTGGTACTGGTCTGGCTCTGGTCACGGCCGGAGGCGCCGGCCGGTCTGCGGGGGTAACCCGGCGGTCATGAGGCATGGCCGCGTGGCGCAGCGTCGCGTGACATCATTCTGTCCTTTCAGCGGAAAGTCATGTTATATTGATATCGCTCTGGCCCCGCCTGTGGGGTCGGTTCCGGTGCCGCTGTGCATCCTGGCCGAGGTCGGTGATGCGGCATTGAGAACACAGTCTTTTCATGGTTTGTCTCTATGGTTTGTTAAGAAGGCTCCTGACCAGGGGCCTTTTTTTTGTGTTTTTTTCCCGCACTGCATTGCCGGTCAGGCCGGCGCTTCGGCATGCTTGCCGCTTCTGATTCCCGCGAAAGGAGTACGTGATGACGGCCTACGCATTGCTTGGCCTGGCGATTGTCGCCGAGGTGATTGGCACCAGTGCGCTGAAAGCATCGGCCGGCTTTTCGCGGCTCGGGCCAAGCCTGCTGGTGGTGTGCGGTTACGGCGTGGCGTTTTATTGCCTGTCACTGGTGATGCGCAGCATCCCGGTCGGCATCGCCTATGCAATCTGGTCGGGCGTGGGTATCGTACTGATCGTTGCGGTCAGCGCGGTGATATTCCGGCAGATACCTGACTGGCCGGCGTTGCTGGGCATTGCCCTGATCATGGCCGGCGTGCTGGTGATCAATCTGTACTCGAACATGGCGGCGCACTGACGCGCCGGCCTGCTGGATTCAGTTCAACAACAAGCCAGTTCAACCACAAGGGAGTCAGGCATGGAGTCAGGCAGACGTGTCGCGTCGGTGGACGAGGCCGTGGAAGAAGTGATCCACCGCACCGGCGGTGATATCCGTCTTGGCATGCCACTCGGGCTCGGCAAGCCCAATCAGTTCGTCAATGCGCTGTATCGCCGCGCGGCGGCAGACCCTGCCATCTCATTGACCATCTATACAGCGCTGTCGCTGGGCAAGCCGGCCGCCGGCAGTGATCTGGAAGCGCGCTTTCTCAATCCGTTCGCCGAGCGCGTGTTCGGGGATTACGAAGAACTGGATTATCTCAAGGCCGTGCGCCGCAATGCGCTGCCGGACAATATCCGGGTGTGCGAATTCTTTTTCCAGCCGGGCAGCCTGCTCGGCAGCGACACCGCGCAACAGCATTACATCAGCAGCAACTACACCCATGTGGCGCGCGATCTGAATGCCGCCGGGGTGAATGTGGCCGCACAGCTGGTGGCGGTGCGCGTCGATGCACCGGACACGCTCAGCCTGGCCTGCAACCCGGAAGTGTCGCTGGACTTGCTGCCGATGCTGATGGCCCGGCGCGATGCCGGTGAAACCATTATCGCTGTCGCGCAGGTGCATGCGGAGCTGCCCTTTATGGGTAACGATGCCGAGGTGGACGCCTCGCTGTTCGATCTGGTGATCGATGCGCCGGGGACCGACACGCGACTGTTCAGCACGCCGAACATGCCGGTGGCCCTGCAGGATCATCTGGTGGGGCTCAACGCCAGCACCCTGGTACGTGATGGCGGGCTGTTGCAGATCGGCATCGGGGCACTCGGTGACGCGCTGGTGCATCACACCCTGTTGCGCGAGCACCACAATGATTTGTATCGCGAACTGCTGGGCGAATTCGGCCTGCAGCAGTTTGCCGAACTGATTCAAGGTGAAGGCGGCTGCGCGCCGTTTGAGCAGGGCCTGTACGGGTGCAGCGAAATGTTCACGCACGGCCTGATGTCGCTGGTGGACGGCGGCGTGATCCGGCGTCGCGTGTACGACGACGAATGCGTGCAGGCGTTGATCAACCAGGGCGTGCTGTCGCCGGAAGCGTCGCTGGACAGCCTGGATGCGCTGCGTGAGGCGGGCGTGCTCGACGATACGCTGGATGACGGCACGCTGGGCTGGCTGCAATCGCTGGGCCTGATGCCGGACGCTGCGCGGCTGGAGGCAGGCCGGTTGCTGCTGGGCAGCGAAACGCTGGCCAATGACTTGTCGGCCACCGGCACCCGGGCCGCCATCGGGGCGCGCATCGGCGGTCCATTGCGTGGCGGCACGCTCATGCACGGCGGCTTCTTCCTCGGCCCGGCGGCGTTCTACCAGCGTCTGCGCGAACTGCCGCCGGAACAGGCCGCCGCCATCAACATGACGCATATCAGTTTTATCAACCAGCTTTATGGCGATGAGTCGCTCAAGCGCCTGCAACGGCGCGACGCGCGTTTTATCAACACGGCGTTCACGGCCACCGCGCTGGGCGCGGCGGTGTCCGATCAGCTTGAGGACGGCCGCGTGCTGTCCGGTGTCGGCGGGCAGTACAACTTTGTCAGCCAGGCCCACGAGCTGGCGGGCGCGCGCAGTATCCTGCTGTTGCGGGCCTGGCGCGAGCGCGGTGGCGAGGCGGCCTCGAATATCCTCTGGTCCTACGGCCACACCACCATTCCGCGTCATCTGCGCGATATTTTCGTCACGGAATACGGTATCGCCGACGTGCGCGGTAAAACGGATGCCGAGGTGGTGGCGGCGATGGTGAATATTGCCGACAGCCGTTTCCAGGAGGCGTTGCTGGAACAGGCGCGCAAGGCGGGCAAGATTGCTCACGATTATCAGGTGCCGGAAGCGTTTCGCTACAACACACCGGAACGGCTGGCGGAGCGGGCAGGCCGCTTTGACAAGGCGCGGGCGTTTCCGCAGTTCCCGCTGGGCTGTGATTTCAACGAGGTCGAGCAGCGCCTGCTGAACGCGCTGACCTGGCTGAAGCAGAAAGCGAGCCAGAAGGAATATCTGGAACTGGGCCGCCGGGCGTTGTGGCAGGAAGGCGATGAACAACACTTTGCACCGCACCTTGAGCGCATGGGCTTGGCGCAGACCGACGGGCTGCGCGAGCGGTTGTACCGGCGTCTGCTGCTGGCGGCGCTGGCCGCCACGCGCGAGGCGTGACCGGCAACGCGCCCGTCAGGAAGAGCAACTGATCTCCAGGTGCCGCCCCCAGTCCGGGGGCAGCGCGGCATAGTCCTGCATGGCCGGCTGCTCGGCGAACGGCGTCCGCAGCAGCCGGTGCAGCCGCATCACTTCGCTGAAATCGCCGGCCTGTGCCTGCCGGATGGCGGTGTCGGCCAGATAATTGCGCAGCACATATTTCGGGTTCGCGGCGCGCATGGCAGCGGCGCGGGCATCGTCCTGACTGTCTTCCTGCGCAAGCCGCGCCGCGTAGCGTGTTGCCCAGCCGCGAAAGGCCGTGGTGTCGCGGAATTCATCCTGTGCCGGGGTGGCCAGGCTGTGCCGATCAAACTCGCACAGGCCCCGGAAGCTGCGTGTGTAGTCGGCGCGGTCGGCGCTCATCAGGCCAA
Organism: Alcanivorax sp. S71-1-4; assembly: GCF_009846755.1. Taxonomy (GTDB): domain Bacteria; phylum Pseudomonadota; class Gammaproteobacteria; order Pseudomonadales; family Alcanivoracaceae; genus Isoalcanivorax. The sequence continues at coordinate 6,809 of NZ_AQOR01000020.1, read as the reverse complement.
GCAGGTCACCGATCAGTTCGGCATCCTGTTCGTGGGGCTGTGTCAGCCCCAGGCGGGCGCGCAGCAGTGCCAGGTATTGGTTATGGAACGCCTCTTCATATTCCTGTAGCGCCTGTACCAGATGTTCGCGGCGCATCAATGTGGAAAATCCGTGCGCCAGGCAATTCAGGTTCCACAGGCCGATTTCCGGCTGGCGGTTGAAGGCGTAGCGGCCCTGCCAGTCGGAATGGTTGCAGATGAAGCCCGGTTCAAACGCATCCAGGAAACCGTACGGCCCGTAGTCGAAGGTTTCGCCAAGAAGGCTCATGTTGTCGGAATTCATCACGCCATGGGCAAAGCCTGCGTTCTGCCAGCCGGCAATCATGTGGGCGGTGCGGTGGACTGCAGTGCGGAACAGTTCGCGGGCCGGGTCTTCCGCGTCATGCAGGGCTGGCAGATGCAGGTCGATCACGTAGTCGAGCAGTTGCGGCAGCACGTCGAGCTGATCGCTGTGGTGCAGGTATTCGAAATGGCCGAAGCGCACATGGGTGCGTGCCACCCGCAGCAGCATGGCGCCGGTCTCGCGGGTTTCACGGTACACCGGTTCATCGGAACTGATCACGCACAGGGCGCGGGTGGTGCTGATGCCGAGCGCGGCCAGCGCTTCGCTGGCGAGGAATTCACGGATCGATGACCGCAGCACGGCGCGGCCGTCACCCATGCGTGAGAAGGGCGTCTTGCCGGCGCCTTTCAGGTGCAGGTCACGGCGCGAACCGTCCGGCAGCATGACTTCACCCAGCAACAGGCCGCGGCCGTCGCCGAGGTCCGGGTTGTAGACGCCGAACTGATGGCCGGTGTATTTCTGCGCCAGCGGCGCCATGCCGGGCAGCAATTGTTCACCGGAAAACGCTTCCAGCAGCGCGGCATCGCTGACCTCGTCTGGCGACAGCCCCAACAGCGCAAGGCAGTCGTCGCTGCGCGCGGCGAGGGTGCGTGGCGCTGCCAGGGGTTGCGGGGTGACGTCAACATGCAGGCTGGCGGGCAAGGTGCGGTATCGGTTGTCGAACCGGAGAGTATGCAGCGGATTCATGGATGAGGCGGGCTGGTCTGTGGGCATGCGCCCATCATCGCACATCGGGGCGGTGCGCCAACAGGCACGCCGCCCCGATGGAGATCAGTCCGGGTTGCGCGGTGGCTTGCCGTTGTCGCTACGCGGCGTGTTGTCGCCTGGCTCGGGGCGGCGGCGCGCGCTGTCCGGGACACGCTGGCGCGGCTTGCCGGCGCCGGTCAGGGCGCGCCAGAAGGGAATGCGGCGTGTCAGCGCGGCCATTTCATCCACCGAGTCGCTGATGCCGGAGAGCCGGTCGACGGTATCGCGGATACCGACCAGCTCATCCACGTGTTCGGAAATGCGGAACACCACCATATAGAATTCCAGCAGGGCACGCAGGACCGAGGCCAGTACCAGGAACGTCAGCGGCGCAGCGAACACCAGATAAAACAGCCCGCGCCAGGTGGACTGGAAAAAGGCTTCCACGCACAGATACAGCAGGCCACAACCGATGGCCACCAGCGCCAGCCCGTACACACCGGGAATGACCTGGATAATCATGTATTTGTCAAAACGGAAATTGAACAGCTCACGCCAGTACTGCACCACCCAGATAATGCCGAAGTGGAATTTCTCGCGTGCGCTCTTGCGGGCCGGAACGGCGTCGGCGTCTTTGGGGGTTACCATTTTGCGTACTGTTCCTCAACGAAACCGAACAGGTTCCGTACTGCGAGTGTTTCGCCATCGGCAAGACGGATTTCGCCAGTAAAGCGGCCAAACAACTGGTTGAAGTTGGTGGCGAACAAACCGAGATTAAGGTGTTCGCGATGATTGCCCAGCGGCTCGAACGTCAGCGCCACCTGGCCGTCGTTGCTGCGTACCTGCCAGGGCGCCAGCAGATTGTCACGCTGGTAGTCGAACACGGTGGTGTCAACTTTGATCAGGCGGTCATCCAGCCACAGGCAGTTCTCGGTGAAACTGGTTTCGTTGACGCCACAGGAGAGGTTCAGCCCGAGGCGGTGGGCGCCGGCATGGCCGCTCAGGCAGGCCCAGTTCCAGAAGGTTTCCCGGCGCATGTAGCCGGCAGAAAAATCGTGATGGCCGCAGGCATTGAGATCACCCAGCGACACCGTGCCACCGTCCCGTTGCAGCGTGCCGCTGACGTCAACGCCAGCGACCTTGTTGGCGTACACCCAGCCGTTGACGCCGGTACGCGTGCAGATTGACATCGGTTCATAGGCGGCGCTTTCGTCCATCTGCGCCTGCAACGTCAGCGATGGCAAGGTGACCGAAAGCGTTTTGCGCAGGCCACCGTCATGCGGCTGGTAGCCCATGCGAATATCCACGCCCTGTTGCTGAAACACACTCTCGCCCTCGACCGGGGACGCCGACATGCGCAACGCGCGACTCAACGGTGAGCGCCAGGTGTGTTCCACCAGCCGGCCAGTGGCGGGCTCGAACAGATAGAAAAACGCGATGCCCATCCAGGCGGTGTCGGCCAGTGCGCAGCCGGCCAGCAAGTCGTCGCTGATCACGCCAAAATACTGGAACTGTTTGTAATTGAAATGCCGGGCAAGACGGCTGGCCGGGCGGCCCATGGGCGTGCGGTAGTCCGCCTCGCGGCCGTTGATGTGTGCCACGCTGCCGGGGAACAGGCCGAAGGCCACCTGGCCGCGGGCATCAATCAGGCGTGCAGTATTGTTATCGGAATTATCAAACATGATAGGGCCATTACTCAGGCGCGGCGGCCGACAACATCGAGCCAGCCGTCAGAGACAACAACGCCCGGCTGGTACGCATGAGCCTGAGACGCATGCAGTACCATGACCGGGCGGTCCTGAGCGTGAACATAGTCAATCAACCGGGGTGAGGCAAGCCAGTTCTGAGAATTGTTCGACAGCATTTCGATATCAAGCCAGTGTGATTTTGGAATCGGCAGAAAGCGCCCCTCACGCGGTACAGCGGACAGCGGCCACCAGATACCCCGCAGATGCTCCGGGTGGGCGCCGGCCGGTGGTGCCAGCTGGCGATCGTGAGGATAGAACAGCATGCCGCGACTGAGCAGATGCTGACTGTGCGGCGTCGACAACCCGAGCGTGGCCAGCCGGGCGTGGGTCGCCGGTTGAGCAAGCAGCGGAAACTGGTGGGTGCGCAGCCGCTGCAGGCGCCGGGCAAACTGGTCCCGGGGATCGGGGCCGGGCCAGAACGCCGCGTCGATACCGAGATAAAATTTCAGTGTCACTTCCCAGTGCATCAGCGTGTCGCCCTGTGACACCAGCAGATCGAGTTCGCCAAGGGTGCGCGTGCCGTCGTGGATCGGCACGTTGTGTGCGCGCAGGGTGAGCGCGGGGGTGCGTGCAATCCAGTCCTGCACATGGCGTTCGAACAGCCGGCCCAGGCGACGGTCATTGTCGGCCGCCGGCAGGGCCGGTGCACCAACGGGTGCCAGCAGGGCACCGGCGTCGCCAACACCGGGCAGGGCAGCGGTGTCGATCAGGGCAGGGGCCTGACGCCATTGCGCGATGTTGTCGGGCCAGTAAAGAGACATCAGCAGAGTACTCGGCCGGGGTACAGCCGAGTATCGCATGTCACAGCGTGCGCAGCAGGCTGTGCATGTAGCGGGTGGCGTGTTCGACCTGTTCGCCCTTGAGGTCTGCGAACACCTTGCGGATCACGCCGTGGGTGGCCTTGCGGGTGGTGTCCAGCGCCACATCGGCCATCTTGCGCATGATCGGCCCAAAAACGAGCAGTTTGATCGGCTGTTCGAAGTACCAGTACAGCGCCACATCGGTGAGCGCGTGCAGGTATTCCACCAGCGCCGGGCGCGCCTGGTCGGGCTGGCCGGCTTCGCACAGTGCCATGGCCTGCTCAAGGCGGCTGGCCAGGGTGTCTTCAATCGGGAACAGTACATACCAGTCTTCGTGGCCGTCGTCCCCGGGGATCATGCGGCGCATCTGGTCCATATAGCGGGCGGTCTCGCGGTGCTGGGCGAGGTCGAGTTTTTTCGCCGCCCGGCTGACCACCAGCCGGGCGGCCTTGTTGATGGTGTCGGCAGCCAGTGTCACGCCACGCAGCATGCCGCCGCTGAGGCCGACCAGCTCTGCCGGGCGCAGGAAGAACACCGCCAGTGACTGGTCGAGGAAATCCGCCATGATCGATTCGATGGTGGCCGGTTCCAGCCTGGGCGCGGGCTCGCGCATGCGCTGGATAAAACCGTCGGTAGTGCGGTGCAGGCGCTCGCTGGAGCGGAACGCGACGTAGTAGGCCATGCAGGCTGCTCCGTATTCTTGGGAACCTCTGAATAACTCCCCGGTGGTTCTGGCTTTTCGGGCGGCACCTGATCAAGGCGCGGCTTCGAAGGCATAGCGGGCTACGTCGAGAAGTCGCAACGAAGAGCAGGTGCCGCCCGAAAAGCCGCAGGGCGGGCGCTACAGCACGCATTAGCCGCGTTGCGTCGCTTGGCAAGGGCGATGCCATTGCCGGCGCGCCGCGCCTTGCTACTGCATGCTGTAGCGCCCGCAGAACCACCGGGGAGTTATTCAGAGGTTCCCTTGTTATGGTCCTGTGTAAAGGCCGCAGCCTACCCGGCGGCCGGTGCCACGCCAATGACCGCAATGGCCAGCGGCAGGGCGCATTCCTGTCACGCCGGTGCGCCCTTTCCTTTGCCCGGCGAATCATTGATCATTCGCCGCCAGTCAATTCGGAGAACGGCATGCTTCCACTTGTCACGCCCGATGCCGACCAGTTGCAGCGCTGGCTGCAGCAAGCGGGCATCGAGTTCTATATCTGCGACCAGTGCCACGGGCTGCACCTGAGTGCATTGCAGGCCCGCGAAGGGGTGGCCGAAGCGCGGCTGTTCCTGGAAGAGGAAGGGGTGCTGATGAACGTCGAGCTGGAAGTGCGGCCATCAAGCCTGTTTCTGGTGCAGGCGGACCTGGCGCGGCTCAACATGACACTGCCGGTGCTGAAGATCTTCCTCGACGTGAACGACGAAACCCTGCCGCGCCTGATCGCCTGCGATCTGCTGCTGACCCGCAATGGCATCAGTACAGAGCAGTTCATCCATTTTGTGCAAGTCTGTATGGACGCCTGCGACCAGTTGCTGGACGATTGCCAGCAGACCGATTGCCTGGCCTTGCCGGAAAGTCATCGCGACGGTGGCCCGCCACCCCATAGCGCGCTGCACTGAGGCAAGCCTGTTTCCACCTGATGGCTGGGGACCCCATGGAAGAACTGCTGCAACCGCCCCACGGCGGTGGTTTGGGACACGGCCCCCGGGACCGCATTGTCGACGGGCTGGCCACCCGGGGCTATGCCGTGGAACCGGCCTATTTTTCCCCGGTACTGGTGCGGGCGTTGCGGCGCGAGGCACTCCTGCGTGACCGCCAGGGCGGCTTCACCGAGGCCGCCATCGGCCGCAACGAACAACTGCAGCAGAACGAACGTATCCGCCGTGACCGTACCTGCTGGCTGAACGGTTCCACGCTGGCGCAGGTGCGGCTGCTGGAGGAGATGGAACAGCTACGGCAGTTGATCAATTCACGTCTCTTTCTTGGCCTGTTCGACCTCGAATCCCACTTCGCCATTTATGATCCCGGTGCCTATTACCGCCGCCATCTGGACGCCTTCCGCGGCGACAACCCGCGTGTGGTGTCAGTGGTGGTCTACCTGAATGCCCTGTGGACACCCGCCGACGGCGGCTGTCTGCGGGTCTGGCCGCAGCCGGATGCGGTGCACCACGATCTGGACGTAGCACCGCGCGCCGGCAGCCTGGTGTGCTTCCTCAGCGAGCAGATTCCCCATGAGGTGCTGCCCGCACGTCATGACCGCCTCAGCATCGCCGGCTGGTTCCGGCGCAACACCAGCACGGGCGTATGGATCGATCCCTCGCGCTGATACTGCTGCTGGGCGCCGTGCTGGCGTCACCGGGGCAGGCGGCACCACTGTGTGCCGACCCGGGTGCGGACGGCGTGGCCAGCCCCGGTGGTGTCATCAATCGTTATGTTGCGGCGCCGGCCGGCGCCAGCCTGCAGGCCGGGCAGCGCGACATTCCGCTGGGCCCGGCACGCGGGCCGGGCGACCTGCACCCCGGTGACCTGCTGTTGCTCTGGCAAGTGCAGGGCGCCGTGATGATCGCAGCCAATGATCACCGCTACGGCGTCACCGCCTCCCAGGCAGGGCAGTTCGAGTGGCTGCGGGTGGAGCAGGTGGGCCCGGACCGTGTGCGCGTGCGCGGCGCCGGTGTGGACGGTGGCCTGCTGCATGACTATCCCGTTCGCGAACCGCCGGACGCCCGGCAGGTGACGGCGGCCGGTGCCGGGCCGGTCCCGACCCTGGCGCGCTGGCAACTGGTGCGTGTACCCCAATACGAGCAGGCGACACTCGCCGGCGACCTGCGGCCCCTGCCCTGGGACGGGCAATCCGGCGGGCTGCTGGCGCTGGATGTGCGCCGGGGTCTGCGGCTGGCCGGCTACTCGCTGGACGCCGGTGGGGCGGGGTTCCGGGGCGGCGCCGGGCTGGCCCTCCAGGGCGCACTGGCCACGGCCGGGGATTACCGCTACCCGGCCCCCGGGCGCGCTGAACTGGCCGCCGGCTACGGTCAGCATGGCAGCAAAGGTGAGGGTTTCGCCGGCACGCCACGCTGGGTCTGGCAGGACGGCACGGTGCCCGACACCCGGCCCGAGGCCGATCGCCGCGGAGTGGGCGATGGCTATCCCGGTGGCAGCATGGCGCGCGGTGCGCCGGGCAATGCCGGTGGTGGTGGCAACAGCCCGCTCCA
>NZ_AQOR01000002.1 GCF_009846755.1 Alcanivorax sp. S71-1-4 | reverse complement strand
ACGGGCCGGCCGGCCGGGCGGCGGCGCGCGGCCATGAGCCTGTCACGGCCGTTCATTCTTCGCCCGGTTGCCACATCACTGTTGATGCTGGCACTGCTGGCCGCCGGGCTGTTGGCCTGGCGGTTGTTGCCGGTGGCGGCGCTGCCGCAGGTCGATTACCCGATCATTCAGGTGTTCACCTTCCACCCGGGCGCCGGGCCGGACGTCACGGCGCGCACCATCACCGCCCCGCTGGAACGCAGCCTGGGGCAGATTCCCGGCCTGAAACAGATGTCCTCCACCAGCTCCGGCGGTGCCTCGGTGATCACGCTGCAATTTTCGCTGGAGGTGGATCTCGGCGTGGCCGAGCAGGAAGTGCAGGCGGCGCTGAACACCGCCGACAACCTGCTGCCGAGTGACCTGCCGACACCGCCCATCTACCGCAAGGTGAACCCGGCGGACGCTCCCATCCTGACCCTGGCGATCACCTCCGACACCTTGCCGCTGCCGGAAGTACACGATCTGGTCGACACGCGCATGGCGCAGAAGCTTGCGCAGCTCGGTGGCGTGGGCATGGTCAGCCTCGCCGGCGGCCAGCGCCCGGCGCTGCGCGTGCAGGTGAACCCGACCGCGCTGGCGGCCTATGGCCTGGACCTGGAAGACGTGCGCAGCGCCATCGCCGCCACCAACGTCAACCAGCCCAAGGGCAGTTTCGACGGCCCGATGCGCTCGACCATGCTCGATGCCAACGACCAGATTCGCTCGGTGGAGGATTACCGCCAGTTGATCCTGGCCTGGACTGGCGGCGCGCCGCTGCGGCTGGGTGATGTCGCCACCATCAACGATGGCGCCGAAAACCGCTTTCTGGCCGCCTGGGCCGACACCCAGCCGGCGGTGCTGCTGAACGTGCAGCGCCAGCCCGGTGCCAACGTGATCGAGGTGGCCGACAGTGTGCGCGCGCTGCTGCCGCAATTGATCAGCACCCTGCCGGCGTCGGTGGACGTGGCGATCCTCACCGACCGCACGCAAAGTATCCGCGCGTCAGTGCGTGATGTGCAGAAAGAACTGGTGTTCGCCATCACGCTGGTGGTGCTGGTGACGTTCGTGTTCCTGCGCAATATTCCCGCCACCATCATTCCCAGCGTGGCGGTGCCGCTGTCGCTGGTGGGCACCTTTGCCTTCATGTACCTGGCCGGGTTCTCGATCAACAACCTGTCGTTGATGGCGCTGACCATTGCCACCGGGTTTGTGGTCGATGACGCCATCGTGATGCTCGAGAACATCGCCCGCCATCGCGAGCAGGGCGCCTCAAAAATGGAGGCGGCACTGAAAGGCGCCAGCGAAATCGGCTTTACCCTGATCTCGCTGACGTTCTCGCTGATCGCCGTGCTGATCCCGCTGCTGTTCATGGGCGATGTGGTGGGCCGGCTGTTCCATGAATTCGCCGTGACGCTGGCGGTGGCGATCGGCATCTCGCTGGTGGTGTCGCTGACGCTGACACCGATGATGAGCGCGCGCATGCTCGACAAGCCGCCGAGCCACGATGACAACGACCCCGGCCTGATGAACCGCATCATCCGCCGTTACGGCGAGGCACTGGACTGGGTGCTGGCGCGGCAGCCGCTGGCGATGGCGGTGATGCTCGGCACCATTGTGCTCACTGCGGTGCTGTATCTGCTGGTGCACAAGGATTTCTTCCCGGTGCAGGACAGCGGTGTGATCCAGGTAGTGACCGAGGCACCGCAAACGACCTCGTTTACCCACATGGCCGAACGGCAACAGGCCCTGGCGGCGGCGCTGCTTGAGGATCCGGGCGTCACCAGCCTGTCGTCCTTTATCGGCGTCGACGGCACCAACACCACGCTCAACAGCGGCCGCATGCTGATCAACCTGCCGCCGCATTCGCAGCGCAGTGAAACAGCGTTCACGGTGATGGACCGCCTGCGCGAACGGGCCGCGACAGTGGATGGCATCAGCGCCTGGTTCCAGCCGGTGCAGGAGTTGAGCATCGAAGACCGCGTCAGCCGCACGCAATACCAGTTCACCCTGACCACACCGGAAAGCGCCACGCTGGAAGAATGGGTGCCGATCCTGATCGACGCCCTGCAACAACAGCCGGAGCTGGTCGATGTGGCCTCGGACCTGCAATACGGTGGCCGCCAGGCGTATGTGGATATCGACCGCGACGCCGCCGCGCGGCTGGGCGTGAGCGTGTCGGCGATTGCCAGCGCGTTGCAGAACGCCTTCGGCCAGCGCCAGATCGCCACGCTGTTCACCCAGGCCAACCAGTACCGCGTGATCCTGGAAGTGGACCCGGCACATGCGCAGGGGCTGGCGGCATTGCAGACCACCTACGTGCCGACCGCCGCCGGCATGCCGGTACCGCTCTCCAGTGTGGCACGCGTGACGCAACGGCCTGCGGCGCTGCTGATCAACCATCAGGGCCAGTTCCCGGCGGCGACCATCTCGTTCAATCTCGGCCCGGGGGCCTCGCTCGGCAGTGCGGTCAACGCCATCGAACGGGTCCAGGCAGAGATTGCCTTGCCGGCAGAAGTCGAAAGCCGCTTCCAGGGCGCGGCGGAAGCGTTCCGCGCCTCTCTGTCGAATACGTTGTGGCTGATCCTGGCCGCGATCCTGACCATGTACATCGTGCTCGGCATTCTGTACGAGAGCACCATCCACCCGATAACCATTCTGTCCACGCTGCCGTCGGCCACCGTCGGCGCCCTGCTGGCGCTGTTGCTGACGGGCCGTTCGCTGGACCTGATTGCCGTGATCGGTGTGGTGCTGCTGATCGGGCTGGTGAAAAAGAACGGCATCATGATGGTGGACTTCGCGCTCGATGCGCAGCGCAATCTCGGCATGGCGCCGCGCGAAGCGATTCACCGCGCCGCCATGCTGCGTTTCCGGCCGATCCTGATGACGACACTTGCCGCGTTGTTCGGCGCCGTGCCGCTGATGCTGGCCAGCGGCTCCGGTGCGGAGTTGCGCCAGCCGCTCGGGCTGGTCATGGTCGGTGGCCTGCTGGTAAGCCAGGTGCTGACGCTGTTCACGACGCCTGTGGTGTATCTGTTCTTTGATCGTCTGACACGCCGCCGCCGGCAGAACGCGGAAGAGGCCGGGGCCGCCTCATGAATCCGGCGCGGCTGTTTATCCAGCGGCCGATTGCCACCGCCTTGATGGCGGTGGCGGTGGTATTGTCCGGCCTGCTGGCCTGGCGGTTGCTGCCGGTGGCTCCCTTGCCGCAGATCGATTTTCCGATCATCACGGTCACGGCGAGCCTGCCCGGCGCCAGCCCGGAAAGCATGGCTTCCACGGTGGCGACGCCCCTGGAGCGCGCGCTGGGGAGCATTGCCGGTATCACCGCGATCACGTCCTCCAGCAATCAGGGATCGACCCAGATCGTGCTGCAGTTCGAACTCGGTCGTGATCTCAACGACGCGGCACGCGATGTGCAGGCGGCCATCAATGCGGCACGCAGCCAGTTGCCTTCCGGCATGCCGGGCAATCCGCAATACCGCAAGATCAATCCCTCCCAGGCGCCGGTGATGGGGCTGGCGCTGTCGTCACCGAACCTGGCGCCGAGTGAACTGTACGACGCTGCGGCGACGATTCTGGCACAGAAGCTGTCGCAGGTGAGCGGCGTGGGCGAGGTCAGTGTCAGTGGCGCCTCGTTGCCCGCCGTGCGCGTGCAACTCGATCCCGCCGCGCTGTTGCACTACGGCATCGCACTGGATGATGTGCGCAACGCAATCAGTGACGCGAATGCGCTGCGCCCGCTGGGCGTGGTGGAAAACGACACGCACCGCTGGGAAGTGCGCACCAGCGACAGCCTGCGCAAGGCGAGCGAGTTCCAGAAACTGGTGATCCGCCACCAGAACGGGGCCGTGGTGCGGCTGCGGGATGTGGCGCTGGTGACCGATTCGGTGGAAAACCGTTACAGCAGCGGCTTCCACAATGACCGCCCGGCGGTGATCGTGATGGTCAGCCGCCAGCCCGGTGCCAACATCGTTGACACCATCGACGCTATTGGCGAACAGTTGCCGGCGCTGCGCGCGCTGATGCCGGCGGACAGCGAACTGACCGTGGTCATGGACCGTTCGCCAGGCATTCGTGCCACGCTGCGCGAAGCGCAACTCACATTGCTGATTGCCGTGGCACTGGTGGTGCTGGTGGTGTGGGTGTTTCTCGGCAGTGCACGCACCGCGCTGATTCCCACCGTGGCGATTCCGGTGTCGCTGATTGGCGCTTTTATCGTCATGTATTTCTATGGCTTCTCACTCAACAACCTGTCGCTGATGGCGTTGATCATCGCCGCCGGGCTGGTGGTGGACGACGCCATCGTGGTGCTGGAGAACATCGAGCGGCACATCGAAGACGGCCTGCCGCCGTTCCAGGCCGCCATCAAGGGCGCCGGTGAAGTGGGTTTCACGCTGCTGGCAATGAATGTGGCGCTGGTGGTGGTGTTCGTCTCGATCCTGTTCATGGGCGGGATCGTCGAGCGGCTGTTTCGCGAATTTTCCATCACGCTGGCCGCCGCGATGCTGATTTCGCTGCTGGTGTCGCTGACCCTCACACCGAGCCTGTGTGCGCTCTGGCTGCGGGAAAAAACCGCGGCGGCGCCGTCAGCGCTGGCGCGTTCCAGCGAGGCGGCGTTCGCCTCGCTGCAACAGGCTTACGCCGGCAGCCTGGACTGGGCGCTGAAACACCGGCTGGCGACCTTGCTGACACTGGCCGTGGTGGTGGGCATCAACGGCTACCTGTATGTGGCGATTCCCAAGACCACGCTGCCGGCGCAGGACACCGGCCAGATTCGCGGTTTCGTGCGCGGCGATGACGGCTTCTCGTTTCAGTTGATGCAGCCGAAGATCGAAGTGTTCCGGCAACTGATCCTGGCCGACCCGGCGGTGCAGGATGTCACCGGTACCAGCGGTGGCGACGGCGGCCTCACCAACGCGCAGCTCACCATTAACCTGAAGCCGCTGGCCGAGCGCGGTGTCTCGGCACAGGACGTGGTCAACCGGCTGCGTGAAAAGACCCCGCTGGTGCCCGGCGGACGCATGTTCCTGATGGTCGATCAGGATATTCACCTGTCCTCGCCGTTCAGCCGCAGCGATTACGAACTGGTGCTGCGCTCCGATTCACTGGAACTGCTGGATATCTGGTCGCGCCGCGCGTCCGAGGCGATGCAGAAACTGCCCGAGCTGGTGGACGTGGATTCCGCTGGCGATGAAGAAGCCCAGCAAGTGGTGCTCGACATCGACCGCGAGGCAGCGCGCCTGCGCGGTGTCGACATGGCCACCATTGCCTCGGTGCTGAACAATTCATTTTCACAGCGCCAGGTGGCCACCCTGTACGACGAGCTGAACCAGTATCGGGTGGTGATGGAACTGCTGCCGCGTTACACCGAGCAGCCGGCCGTGCTGGAACAACTGGAAGTGCTGACCAGCGACGGCGCTCGCGTGCCGCTGTCCACGTTTGCCACCTGGGATTACGGCCTGACCAACGACCGTATTCGGCACGATGCACAATTCGCCTCGGTGGGGGTCGGTTACGGGCTGGCGGAAGGCGTCACGCCGCTGGAAGCGGAAGCCGCCATCGAACGCGCGCTCAACGACATCATGCTGCCGACCAGCGTCTACGCCGGGCCGGGTTCCGGGCGCCCGAACTTCGAAGGCAATCTCAGCCAGCCGCTGCTGATTCTCGCGGTGCTGATGGCGGTGTACATGGTGCTCGGCGTGCTCTACGAGAGCACGCTGCATCCGCTGACGATCCTGTCCACGCTGCCTTCCGCCGGCGTCGGAGCATTGCTGGCGTTGCGCATCAGCGATACCCCCTTCAGCCTGATTGCACTGCTGGGGCTGTTTTTGCTGATCGGCATCGTGATGAAAAACGCCATCCTGATGATCGACTTTGCACTGGAAGCCCAGCGCCGCGACAGGCTGGCGCCGCTGGCGGCGATTCGCCGTGCTGCCCTGTTGCGGCTGCGGCCGATCCTGATGACCAACCTGGCCGGCCTGCTCGGTGCCGTGCCGCTGGTGTTCGGCTTCGGCGAAGGCTCGGAACTGCGCCAGCCACTGGGCATCACCATCATCGGCGGCCTGGCCTTCAGCCAGTTGCTGACGCTGTACACCACGCCGGTGATTTATCTTTATCTGGAAACACTGCGCCAGCGCACTCTGCGCCGTCGCGCGGTGAACGCGGAGCCTGTCGCATGAACACGAAAATCATCCCGCTCTGCCTGACCGGACTGCTGTGCGTGGCGGGGTGCACGGTGGGCCCGGATTATCACACGCCGGAGACCGCCCTGCCGGCGCAATTTCAGTACCAGGACGGCTGGCAGACCCTGCCCGAACAACCCTGGATGGCGCAGGGCACTTGGTGGGAAGCCTTCAATGATCCGACGCTGACGTATCTGATCCGCGAAGCCGACCAGGCCAGCCAGACACTGGCCCAGGCCGAAGCGCGCTTTCGTGCTGCCGAAGCCCAGTGGCGGCTGTCGCGCGGTGACTACAGCCCGGCACTGGACGCCTCGGTGAATGCCACCCGCAGCGGCGGCAATAACGCCGCCACCACCGAACTGTTCAGCGGCCGGCTGGACCTGAGCTGGGCCCCGGACCTGTGGGGCCGTGTGCGCCGGCAGGTGGAAGCCGACCGCGCCGCACTGGCCGCCAGCGCCGCCGATATCGCCGGTGTGCGGCTGACCCTGCAGATCGCCGTGGCGCAGGGTTATATCCGCCTGCGCGCGCTGGACCGCCAGCGCGACATTCTCGAACAGAGCATGGCCACCTTCGAGCGCTCCGCCGAACTGACGCGCAACCAGTACAACGCCGGCATCGTCTCCCGTTCCGATGTGATCCAGGCAGAAACCCAGCGCCAGTCACTGCGCACACAACTGTATGACCTCGACCAGCAACGCGCGCTGGAAGAAAACGCCCTGGCGGCGCTGCTGGGCGTGGCACCCTCCGCCTTCGGTCTGCCTGCCGGTGATGCCCTGCCCGCACTGCCGGTGCTGCCCGCCACGCTGCCGTCGGTGCTGATCGCGCGCCGGCCGGATGTGGTGGTGGCAGAGCGCGGCGTGGCCGCCGCCAACGCCCGCATCGGCGTGGCACAGACCGCCTGGCTGCCGACACTGTCGTTGAGTGCCTATGGTGCCGTGCAGGACGATACGTTCTCCGGGCTGTTCGATGCACCGCAACGGGTCTGGTCGGTCGGCCCGTCCCTGGCCCTGACCCTGTTCGACGGTGGCCGCCGCCGCGCCACTCGCGACCTGGCCGAAGCGCAGTACGACGAGCAGGTGGCGAACTACCGCCAGACCGTGCTCGACAGTCTGCGCGATGTGGAAAATGCGCTGGCCACGGTCCAGGTACTGAGCGAAAAAGCCGCACAGCAGGATGCACTGGTGGCGCTGGCGGAGGAAAACGAACGCGTCATCAACAACCGCTACCGCGCCGGCATGGTCAGCTTCCTGGAGCTGGCCACCGCCCAGAACCTGACCCTGGATGCCCGCCGCACCCGCCTGGGCATTACCAGCGAGCAGTTGCAGGCGACGGTGGAGCTGGCCGGCGCCATCGGTGGCGGCTGGGATCTGGATGACCCGGTGATCGAACGCATCACCCGCCCGGTGGCAGGCGAATAGCCGAAGGCAAAAATTCCTCAATTCCTCCCCGGCGCGGTTGCCCGCCCGCCGGTTCTCGATTAATGTTCGCGCGCCCAAGCTGAATACGCAGACTTATGGACCCGTCCAGTCGACCTTACATCCTGCTCAACGCAATCCGCGCTGCCGCGGTGCGTGCGTCGTTCCTGCCTCGCTGATCTGACCTGAGGCTTGCCCGCACGCTCTTTTCCGCAGCGTGACAGGGAGGCAAGCCATGACCTTTGAAGACCTTGCCCGTGCTCTGGAAGCGGCCATCGCCCGTGATGACCGTGACGCCATAGCGCAGCGTGTCGCCGAACTGAACCCGGCCGACATGGCGGACTTTATTGAAAACGTCCGCCAGCCCGAACTGGAAATCGAACTGCTGATGGCGCTGCCGCTGGAACGTCGCGCGGACACCTTCGGCTATCTGCCGCTGCCGGTGCAGCAACAGCTTGCCTCCCGTCTGCCGCCGGCGGTGCTGGCCGAGCTGGTGACCGCCATGCCCGCCGATGAACGGGCCGATCTGTTCAATGTGCTCGACGAAGGCGTGCGCCGGCTGCTGTTCACACGCCTGGCGCGCGAGGAACGCGAAGACCTGCGCCGCCTGGCCAGCTATGAAGAAGGCACCGCCGGCGCCGTGATGACGTCCGATTATGCCGCCGTGCCGAGCGGGCTGACGGTCGCCGAGGCACTGGAAACCCTGCGCCTGACCGCGCCGGACAAGGAAACCATTTACCAGGCGTTCGTGATCGACAAGGACCACCGCCTCAAGGGCGTCATCTCGCTGCGTGAACTGATCCTGGCCGTGCCGTCCTCGAAGGTGGACGACCTGATGGAGCGCGAAGTGGTGTCAGCGGACGTGTCCACTCCGCAGGAAGACGTGGCGCGCCTGATTTCCCGTTATGACTTGCTGGCGCTGCCGATCCTCAACAGCGGCGGCAAGCTGGTCGGCATCGTCACCTACGACGATGCGATGGACGTGGCCGAGGCCGAGGCCACCGAAGACATGCACAAGGGCGCCACCGTCGGCAAACTCGATGCCAGCTTCCGCGAGGCGTCCCCGCTTTCCCTGTACCGCTCGCGCGTGCACTGGCTGGTGGTGCTGGTGTTCGCCAATATCTTCACCGGCGCGGGCATCGCGTTTTTTGAGCAGACCATTTCTGCCCATATCGCGCTGCTGTTCTTTATGCCGTTGCTGGTCGCCAGCGCCGGGAACGCCGGCGCACAATCCGCCACCCTGATGGTGCGCGGCCTGGCCACCGGCGATGTGTCCGCGCGTGACTGGGCAAAACTGCTCGGCCGGGAAATCCTCGTCGCCGGCGCCCTGGGCCTGACCATGGCCGCCGCCGTGATGGTGGTCGGTGTCTTCCGCGCCGGCCCGGAAATCGCCGCAGTGGTGGCGCTGACCATGATGCTGGTGGTGATGATCGGCAGCCTGATCGGCATGGGGTTGCCATTCCTGCTGGATAAACTGAAGTTCGACCCGGCCACGGCCAGCACGCCGTTGATCACCACGCTGGCGGATGTTAGTGGCGTACTGATCTATTTCGGGTTGGCGACGGTGTTGTTGGGGATTTGACTCATCCCGGGTTCTTGGCCGTAGGGTGGGTAGAGCCAAAGGCGAAACCCACCATGTCCATGCCCGTCATTCACTCCCGCAAAGTCATCGAAATCACCCAGCTTGGGAAGTAGGTAGTTCCGCTGATTGGGTGCGAGCAGTGCGTGACATGGTCTCGGTGGGGTTCGCCTTTGGCTCTACCCACCCTACGGCAGATCATTTCGGGGGGGATGGGCTGATCAGGCCCGCGCCTGCTTCTGCGTTTCCAGCAGTTGCAGCAACTCTGCTTCCGGCACCGGCCGGCTGATCAGATACCCCTGGATGCTGTCGCAGCCCATGCTGCGCAGGATGTCCAGATGTGAATCGGTTTCCACGCCTTCGGCCACCACACGCAGGTTCAGACTGTGCGCCATGTCGATGATGGCGCGGGTGATGGCCGCGTCGTCGGGGCTCTGGTCGAGTTCGGTGATGAAGGAGCGGTCGATCTTGAGGGTGTCGATGGGGAAGCGCTTGAGGTAGCTGAGTGAGGAATAACCGGTGCCGAAATCATCCAGCGACAGCGCCACACCCCGGGAACGCAAGGCCTGGAGCAGGGCGATGTTCTTGTCCAGGTCTTCCATGATCAGGCTTTCGGTCAGCTCCAGTTCCAGCAGCGCTGCCGGTAGCCCGGTGGTTTCCAGCACGCGGTCGACGATCTCCAGCACGTTGCCCTTGCGGAACTGGTGCGCCGACAGGTTCACCGACACGCAGATGTCACCCAGCCCGCTGTTGTACCACTGCATGGCCTGGCGGCAGGAGCGTT
This sequence comes from Alcanivorax sp. S71-1-4, assembly GCF_009846755.1. Classification (GTDB taxonomy): domain Bacteria; phylum Pseudomonadota; class Gammaproteobacteria; order Pseudomonadales; family Alcanivoracaceae; genus Isoalcanivorax. Next base: position 221,649 of record NZ_AQOR01000002.1, on the reverse strand, counting down.
CCAGCACGAGTTCACCAATGGCGCTGATCAGCCCTGTCTCTTCTGCCAGCGGAATAAAATCCTTCGGCGGCAGCAGGCCCATGGTCGGATGTTGCCAGCGTACCAGTGCTTCCACTGACGTGATGCAGTTGCGGCCCAGGTCCATCTTCGGCTGGTAGTGCACGACGAATTCGTTCTTGAAAATGGCCTTGCGCAGGCTGGTTTCCAGTGCCAGTTGTTCCACCGAGGCGACGCGCATGTCGCTGGAATAGAACTGGAAGTTGTTCCCGCCGGCGCGCTTGGCCTGGTGCATGGCCAGGTCGGCCTGGTTGATCAGCGTCTGCACGTCCTGGGCGGTGTCGGGGAACACGCTGATGCCGACACTGGCGCCGAGCAGCAGTTCGTGCTGGTCGAAGTGGAAGGGGCGGCGCATGGCATTGATCAGCTTGTTGCAGACATGCTCCAGCGCGCGCGGGTCGGAATACTGTTCCACGATCAGCGTGAACTCATCGCCGCCGACGCGGGCCAGATTGTCCTCTTCGAAGCCGCAGCCGCGCAGGCGTTCGGCGGCCAGTTTCAGCAGGCGGTCGCCGACTTCGTGGCCGAGGGAATCGTTGATCGGGCGGAAACGGTCGAGGTCGATGAACACGAGGGCGGCTTTCTTGCGGTTCAGGCGCGACAGGGTGAGGCACTTCTGCAGTCGTTCACGGAACTGGTTGCGGTTGGCGAAGCCGGTCAGGCGGTCGAAATTGGACAGGAACTGCACCCGTTCTTCTGCTTCCTTGCGCGCGGTCAGGTCGGAAAACATGCCGACATAATGTGTCAGCCGGCCAGACTCATCGTACACCGCGCTGATCTGCAGCCATTCCGGGTAGCGTTCGCCGCTCTTGCGGCGCTCGGTCATCTCGCCTTCCCAGAAACCTTCCTTGCCCAGGGCGGACAGGATGTCGCGGTAGATCTTCTCGTTCTCCGGCACGTTGCCGATATCCATTACCGAATGGCCGACCACTTCCCGGTCCTGATAGCCGGTGATGCGGGAAAAGCAGTCGTTGACGGTGAGGAAGCGGAAGTTGCGGTCGAAGATGAAGATGCCCTCGGAGGCGTTCTCGAACACGGTGGCGGCCAGCCGCAGTTGTTCGCGGGCTTCCTTGTCTTCGGTGATGTCGCGCCGGGTGCCGATCATGCGGGTGGCGCGGCCCTGCTGGTTCCAGGCCACCACCCGGCCTTCATCGGCGATCCAGTGCCAGCGACCGTCGGCGTGCTGCATGCGGTACACCACCTGATACTGGGTGGTGAGCCCCTTGAAGTGATCCACCATCGCCTGGCGGATCAACGGGAAGTCATTCGGGTGCACCAGCTTGCGCAGGTCCTCGACGAAGTTGCCGACGGTGGAATCGTCAAAGCCGAGCAGGCGGTCGAAGTTGGAATGAAAGGTGTCGCCGGTCACCAGATTCCAGTCCCACAGGCAGATGTTGCTCGCATCCAGCGCCAGTTGCAGCCGCTGGCTGGTGGCGGCCAGCTCGGTGTTCATCTGTTCCAGTGCGCGGGTCCGCTCTGTCACGGTGGACTCGAGCCGGTCACGGGATTCCTGCAATCGCTGGCGGGCTTCCTTGCGTTCGCAGATTTCACGCGCGAGTTTTTCGTTCAGTGCCTCGGCATCCGCGCGGGCGCTGTCGAGGTAGTGGATCAGCGCGTTGTTGCTCCCCTGTAACGACAGCGTGCTGCGCGCGGCACCGCTGATGCGGCGGATCGCCAGCAGGCTGAACACCAGATACAGCAGCACACCGAGGGAGAACAGCCGGTAGTCCGGTGACGCCAGCCAAAGGTGCAGGGCCAGCGGGGTCAGGGCACTGAGCACGTAGGTCAGCGCGGCGGGCAGATACATGCCGCAGCTGGCCACGGCCACCACGGTCAGCCCGAGTACCAGCGTCAGCGCCAGTGCCTGGGCTGTGACGGCCCCGGGCTGGAACAGGGTATCGGCGGGATTGAGCCAGACCAGCGCCAGCCCGAACAGGGCGCCATTGGCGACCAGCGTCAGCAGCAGGCTGATGCGCCAGGCGCGCAGCGAGGCGGTGTCGGCGTCCAGGTGCCGCAGCAACTGGCCGGCCACCAGCCGCAGGAACACCACGCTGATCACCAGTGTGGCCCAGGTGATCACCTGCCACAGCGGTGTGGGGCCCTCGTGATAGAGCCACAGCAACAGCAGCGCTGCCAGCGGTTCCACCAGATTGAGCATCGGCAGTGCCTGCACCAGCAGCCGGGTGTGCGCATCGGACAGCGCCTGGCCGGATGGCGGCGGTAGCTGTGAACCTGTCGACACGCAAACCCCTCCCGCTTTGCAAGTCAGTCAATGAATAGCCGGGTTGTTATTGTTGCCTACCGGTTTTTTTGTCGTTGCCGTGCATAGTGCTGGCAGTGTAGCCCCGGTGGCGTGATGCAGTAAAACATGCTTTGCCGTGCCAGTATGCCTGTGTTCACCGGATTTCGGCAGTCCGGTGTACCGCTTTGTATACCCCGGCGGGATTGGCGGATACGACAAGAGGACTTTAGGCGCATGCCCTGCGTCGATGACATAAGTGCTGGCAGCGCCTAGAATTCCTGCCCCATGAATGATGCGACCGATCTACTCGATGAACTTCTGGATGGCCTGAACCCCGCGCAGCGCGATGCCGTGGCGGCGGACGACCCGTACCTGCTGGTGCTGGCCGGCGCCGGCTCGGGCAAGACCCGTGTGCTGGTGCACCGGATAGCGTTTCTGGTGGCCACTGAGCAAGCCTCGCCGTACGGCATTCTGGCCGTCACCTTTACCAATAAAGCGGCCGCAGAGATGCGTGGGCGCATTGAACAATTGTTGCGCATGCCGGCCTCCGGCATGTGGGTGGGCACGTTCCACGGTATCGCCCACCGGCTGTTGCGTGCCCACTGGCAGGAAGCCGGCCTGCCGGACGGTTTTACCATCCTCGATTCCGACGACCAGTTGCGGCTGGTCAAGCGGGTGATCCGGGAACTGGGGCTGGATGAACAGCGCTGGCCGCCGCGCCAGGCCCAGTGGTTCATCAACAGCCAGAAGGATGAAGGCCTGCGTGCCGCGCATATGGAGCCCGGCGGTGATCTGTTCCTGCTCACCATGCAGAAGATCTACAGCACCTATGAAGAAGCCTGCGCCCGGGGCGGGCTGGTGGATTTCAACGAGCTGCTGCTGCGCGCGCTGGAGCTGATCCGCGACAACGACGAACTGCGCGGCCATTACCAGCGCCGTTTCCGGCATATCCTGGTGGACGAATTCCAGGACACCAACGCCATCCAGTACGCCTGGTTGCAACTGCTGGCCGGCGGCGGCGCGGCGGTGACGATCGTCGGGGACGACGACCAGTCCATCTATGGCTGGCGCGGCGCGAAGATCGAGAACATCCAGCGCCTAGCGAAAGATTTTCCCGGCCTGCGCACCATCCGCCTGGAACAGAACTACCGTTCCACGGGCACCATTCTGCAAGCCGCCAACGCGGTGATCGCCAACAACAGCGACCGGCTCGGCAAAGAGCTCTGGACCGAGATCAGCGAAGGCGAACCGATCCGTGTCTATACCGGCTTCAATGAGGTGGACGAGGCACGCTTTATCGCCGGCCGGGTGCAGAAACATCAGGACGAAGGCATCAGCCGCAGTGAGATGGCGGTGCTGTACCGCTCCAACGCGCAGTCGCGCGTGCTGGAAGAGGCCTTTTTGCAGGCCGGCATTCCGTACCGCATCTATGGCGGCCAGCGCTTCTTCGAGCGGGCTGAAATCCGCAACGCGCTGGGCTACCTGCGCCTGCTGGTGAACCGCGATGCCGATGCAGCGTTTGAGCGGGTGGTCAATACGCCGACCCGCGGCATCGGCGACAAGACCCTGGATGCCCTGCGCGAACGCGCCCGGCAAACGAACCAGAGCCTGTGGCGCACGGCGCTGCAGATGATCAGTGATGGCTCACTGCCGGGCCGTGCGGCCAGCGCCCTGGGTGGCTTCGTGTCGCTGATCGAGCAGATGACGAAGGACACGCAGGGTCTCGCGTTGTGGGAGCGCACCGAGCATATCCTTGCTGCCTCCGGCCTGCTGGAATTCCACGCCAACGAAAAGGGCGAAAAGGGCCAGCAACGGGTCGAGAACCTGCGCGAACTGATCACCGCCACACGGCAGTTCGGCGATGAGGACGTGGAGGATGGTGCCGACGTGCTGACCGCTTTCCTGGACCATGCCGCGCTGGAAGCGGGCGAGCGCCAGGCCGGGGAACACGATGAGGCCGTGCAGATGATGACGCTGCACTCGGCCAAGGGCCTGGAATTCCCGGTGGTGTTCATGGCGGGTCTGGAAGAGGGCCTGTTCCCGCACCAGATGTCGTCCGAGGAGCCGGGCCGGCTGGCGGAAGAGCGCCGGCTTTGCTATGTGGGCATCACCCGCGCCATGCGCCAGCTCTACCTCACCTATGCAGAAAGCCGCCGCCTGCACGGCAGCGAAACGATGAACGCACCGTCGCGCTTCCTGCGAGAAATTCCGGCGGCGCTGCTGGAAGAAGTGCGTCTGCGCGGCGGCATGTCACGCCCGGTGGCGGCCTCCAGCGGCAGCCCGGTGCGCGGTGAGGAAGTGGGCGGCTATCGCCTGGGCATGCGGGTGATGCACCCGAAATTCGGCGAAGGCACTATTCTGCACTTCGAGGGGCAGGGCCCGAATGCGCGCCTGCAGATCAACTTCGACGGCGCCGGCAGCAAATGGCTGGTCAGCCAGTACGCACGGTTGGAAGTGCTCTGAGTGGAGTAGGGTGGGTAGAGCCAAAGGCGAAACCCACCGTGTCCATGCCCGTTAATCACTCCCGCAAAGTCATCGAAATCACCCGGCTTGGGAGGTAGGTAGTTCCGCTGGTTTTGTGCGAGCAGTGTGCGGCATGGACGTGTTCGCCTTTGGCTCTACCCACCCTACCGGACCCCGCTGCCTTGCAGGGGGGCGGGGATATTGCTGACGCCGCTGATCCTGACCCGTTTGCGCCGCCCGGTGGCGCCGCTTTCGATCACCACCTGCTGTTTGGGTACTCCGCAGAGCTTCGCCAGGAAGGCGACTAACTCGGCATTGGCCGCGCCATCCACCGGCGGTGCGCTGAGGCGGATTTTCAGCGCACCGTCATGCTCCCCGATGATTTCCGTTCGGCTGGCGCGCGGTTGCAGGTAGCAACTGAGCAACAGGTCGTCGCCGTCGCGCGTCAGCAGCGCCATCAGACGGCGAACAGGATCATCAGGAACTGGATGCCCAGCAGCACGATCAGCGGGCTCAGGTCCAGTCCGCCCATGGAGGGCAGGAGGCGGCGCACTGGCGCCATCACCGGTTCGGTGATCTGGATCATGATGGCGGTGAAGGGGTTGTACGGGTCCGGCGCCACCCAGCTCAGGATCACGCGCACCAGCACGGCGAAGAACAGGTAGTTCAGCAGCAGGCCGGCGAGCGAACGCAGCGCATACAGCACCAGCACCGACGCCGGCGGCATGCCGCCGCCGAGCAGCACCATCATGTACACCTTGGCGCACAGCAACAGCAGCACCGCCACCAGCGAGGCCAGGTCAAGATTGCCGTTGGCCGGGATCAGCTTGCGCAACGGCACCAGTACCGGGTTGCTGGCTTTCACGATGAACTGGGAAATGGGGTTATAGAAATCGGCCCGCACCAGCTGCAGGATGAAGCGGGTGAGCAGCACAAAGATGTACAGATCAATGGCGGTACCGAGCAGGAAGGAAAGCGCTCCCTGTGGATTCATGCAGTGACTCCTGACGTGATGGCCGGCGCGGGCGCAGTGAACCGGGCGGGCGGTGCCATACCTCCCGGCCGGTCAGTCGTGGCGTCCTGGCGCCTGGAATAATGCTGCCCTGTAGTATCGGGGCGGAGCCCTATTTTGCAAGCTCGCGAGCGCGATCACGGGCAGCGGTCAGGGCCTTGTCCACCAGATCACGCAGGCCGGCCTGCTCGAACACGTTCAGTGCCGCCGCCGTGGTGCCGCCCGGCGAGGTGACCTGCTCGCGCAGCGTGGCCGGTGGCTGCTCGCTGGTGATCGCCAGTTGCGCCGCGCCCCAGGCGGTCTGCAGCACCAGCTGGCGTGCCGTGCGGCTGTCCAGGCCGAGCTGTTCACCGGCGTTGATCATGGCCTCCATCAGCAGGAAGAAATAGGCCGGGCCGGAGCCGGACACGGCGGTGACCACGTCCAGTTCGCTTTCCTGCTCGAACCAGAACGACAGGCCGACGCTGCCCATGATCTGGTTGGCCAGCGTGCGGTGTTCCTCGGTCACGCCAGGGCCGGCGAACAGCCCGGTGGCGCCGGCCTGCACCAGTGCCGGCGTGTTCGGCATGGTGCGGATGACCGGCACATCGCCAAGCCAGGTGCGCAGGTTGTCCACGGTGACGCCCGCGGCGATGGAAATGATCAGCGGCGCGCGGTCGCCGAAATGCGGCCTCAGGCTGGCGCAGACTTCGGCCATCACCTGCGGTTTCACCGCCAGTACCAGCGCGTCGCAGCGCTGCGCCACTTCATCGTTGCGCGTCGTGGTATGCACCCGGTGCTGGCGGCCCAGTTCCGCCAGCCGTGCCTCGGACACGTCGCTCATCCAGATGCGTGCCGGGCGGATGCCCTTGGCGATCATGCCACCCACCAGACTGGTGGCCATGTTGCCGGCGCCGATGAAACCGATCACTTGCTGAGCCATGCATTACTCCTTGAAGGCCGGCCACGGGGCGGCCCGGATGCTAAAGGTTGCTGCACAGGACAGAGGGCCGGCGCGTCGGCGCCGGTCAATGCTTCGCGGGGCGGGGGCCAAACAGCGCGGTGCCCAGCCGGACCAGCGTGGCACCTTCGGCGATGGCGACCTCGAAGTCGTCACTCATGCCCATGGACAGGGTATCCAGAGCCGCTATGGTATGACGCAATTGTGACAGTGTCATGGCGAGGCGGCGAAAGGCGGCGCGGTTGCCATCGGCGGCGTCGGCCCGGGGAATCGTCATCAATCCCTGCAATCGCAACCGCGGCAGGTCGTGGATCAGCGCCGCCAGGGCCGGTACCTGTTCCGGGGCGACGCCGCTCTTGCTGTCTTCGTCGTCGATATTGACCTGGATGCAGACATTGAGCGGAGGCAGGTGGTCCGGCCGCTGGTCGTTGAGGCGCCGGGCGATCCGGTCCCGGTCCACCGAATGCACCCAGTCGAAACGGCTGGCGATGTCGCGGGTCTTGTTCGACTGGATCGGCCCGATGAAATGCCAGGTGAGGGGCAGATCAGCCAGGGCGTCCTGCTTGGGCAGGGCCTCCTGCAGGTAGTTTTCGCCGATATCGGTGACACCCAGTGCCGCCAGGGCCCGGACCTCGTCGGCCTGCCGGGTCTTGCTCACCGCCAGCAGGGTGACAGCGGCCGGGTCACGACCGGCCGCCTCGCAACTGTGACGGATTCGGCGTTGCAGCGCGCCAAGCCGCGCGGTCAGCGTGTCAGAGCGGGTAGCATCCATTATTGAACCGCTTCCGGTGTCGGGGTAAGTTAGCCGGCATAAGTGTTTTTTCTGAGCGCGACGGGGTGCGCTCAGTGTCCGCTGCCGATGCCGGGCCATCATAACAAAAGGCACACCGCCTCAGGGCCTGTATCGCGACCCTGCAACCATCCAAGGTATAAGAACCGCTCATGGATATCACCGAACTGCTTGCCTTCAGCGCCAAGAACGGCGCGTCTGACCTTCACTTGTCGGCCGGCCTGCCGCCGATGATCCGGGTGGACGGCGACGTCCGCCGCATCAACCTGCCGCCGATGGAACACAAGGAAGTTCATGCGCTGATCTACGACATCATGAACGACAAGCAGCGCAAGGATTACGAAGAATTCCTGGAAACCGACTTTTCGTTCGAGGTGCCCGGCGTGGCCCGCTTCCGGGTCAACGCCTTCAACCAGAACCGTGGCGCCGGCGCGGTATTCCGGACCATTCCGTCGAAAGTGCTGTCGATGGAAGACCTGGGGATGGGCAAGGTGTTCCAGAAGATTGCCGAAACCCCGCGTGGCATCGTGTTGGTGACCGGGCCAACCGGTTCCGGTAAATCGACCACGCTGGCAGCCATGATCGATTTCATCAACAACACCCGCTACGAACACATCCTGACCATCGAAGACCCGATCGAATTCGTGCACGAATCGAAAAAGTGCCTGATGAACCAGCGGGAAGTGCACCGCGACACCCTCGGCTTCGCCGAAGCTCTGCGCTCGGCACTGCGGGAAGACCCGGACATCATCCTGGTAGGTGAGATGCGTGACCTGGAAACCATCCGCCTGGCGCTGACCGCCGCCGAAACCGGGCACCTTGTGTTCGGTACCCTGCACACCACGTCGGCGGCAAAAACCATCGACCGGGTGGTGGACGTGTTCCCGGCGGAAGAAAAATCCATGGTGCGTTCGATGCTGTCGGAATCCCTGCAGGCGGTGATTTCACAAACGCTGCTGAAGAAGAACGGCGGCGGTCGGGTGGCGGCGCACGAAATCATGATCGGCACCCCGGCGATCCGCAACCTGATCCGCGAAGACAAGGTGGCTCAGATGTACTCCGCCATCCAGACCGGCGCCGGGCTGGGCATGCAGACACTGGACCAGTGTCTGCAGGGGTTGGTGCAAAAAGGCCTGATCTCCCGCGAAGCGGCCCGGGAAAAAGCAAAAACGCCGGATGCGTTCTGATACGGCAGCTCTGAACAACACGGAAGCAGGCAATGGAATTTGAAGAACTCCTGAAAATCATGGTGCAGAAGGGCGGCTCCGACCTGTTCATTACCGCCGGCGTGCCCCCGTCAATGAAAATCCACGGCAAGGTGGTGCCGGTCACCAAGACCGCGCTGACGCCGGACATGACGCGCGACATCGTGTTCGGTGTGATGACCGAAAAACAGCGCAAGGAATTTATCGAAAGCAAGGAATGCAACTTTGCCATCTCGGCGCGCGGTATCGGCCGCTTCCGGGTCAGCGCCTTCTACCAGCGCAACCTTGTCGGCATGGTCATCCGCCGCATTGAAGTGAAAATCCCCTCCGTGGACGAACTGCGCCTGCCGCCGGTGATCAAGGACCTGGCGATGACCAAGCGCGGCCTGGTGATATTCGTTGGCGCCACCGGCACCGGTAAATCGACCTCGCTGGCCTCCATGATTGGCCACCGCAACCGCAATTCCAAAGGCCACATCATCTCCATCGAAGACCCGATCGAATTCATCCACCAGCACCAGGGTTGCATCGTCACCCAGCGCGAAGTGGGGCTGGACACGGACTCCTTCGAGATTGCACTGAAGAACACCCTGCGCCAGGCGCCGGACGTGATTCTGATTGGCGAGATCCGTTCCCGCGAGGTGATGGACTATGCCATCGCCTTCGCCGAAACAGGCCACCTGTGTCTGGCCACCCTGCACGCCAACAACGCCAACCAGGCGCTGGACCGCATCATCCACTTTTTCCCCGCTGACCGGCATGGCCAGCTCTACATGGACCTGTCGCTCAACCTGCGCGGCATCGTGGCCCAGCAACTGATCGCCACCCCGGACGGCAAGGGCCGCCGCGCGGTGATCGAAGTGCTGCTGAACACACCGCTGATGGCGGATCACATCCGCAAGGGCGAAGTGCATCTGCTGAAAGAACTGATGAAAAAATCCCGCGACCTGGGCATGCAGACCTTCGACCAGGCGCTGTACGACCTCTACACCCAGGGCGAAATCACCTACGAAGACGCCATGCTGCACGCGGACGCCCCGAACGACCTGCGCCTGATGATCAAGCTGGGTGCGGAAACCAGTTCCAGTTCGCTGGATTCGGCGACGCGCGGGTTGTCCATCGAAGATACGGAGTAAACAGCACGGGCGGCAGGTTTTATCATGGTCGGCACGTGTTGTGCTGAAGGAGCCGCCCGATGTCCTTTCTGAAGACCGAACTGCCCATTATCCAGGCGCCCATGGCCGGCTCACAGGATGTGGCGCTGGCCGTTGCCGTGAGCAAGGCAGGCGGGCTGGGATCGTTGCCTTGCGCAATGTTGTCCGCCGGGGCTCTGAATACGGCATTGGCGCAATTGCGGGCAATGCAGCGCCCCTACAATCTGAACTTTTTCAGCCATACCCCACCAACACCGGATGCACAGCGCGAACAGCACTGGCGCAAAACATTGCGGCCCTTTTATATCGAACTGGGGCTGGACCCGGACAATATTCCTGAAGCTCCCGGCCGGCAGCCGTTCAGTGCCGAGGTGGCCGAGCTTGTCGCGCCCTTCCGGCCGCCTGTGGTGAGTTTCCATTTCGGTCTGCCTGAGCCGTCGCTGCTGCGGGAAGTCAAACGCTGGGGCAGCACCGTGCTCAGCACCGCCACCACGGTGGAAGAAGCCCGCTGGCTGGCGGCCCACGGTGCTGACGCGATCATCGCGCAAGGCAGTGAGGCCGGTGGTCATCGCGGCATGTTCCTGAGCACAGACATCACGACGCAGATGAGCACTTTCACTCTGGTGCCACAAATCGTGGCGGCGGTGGATGTGCCGGTGATCGCGGCCGGCGGCATCGCCGATGCTGCCGGCGTGCGCGCGGCGCTGGCGCTGGGCGCCTCGGCAGTCCAGGTGGGCACCGCCTATCTCTGTTGCGATGAAGCCACGACCAGCGCCGTACATCGTGCAGCGCTGCTCGGTGAGACGGCGGCGCATACCGCGATGACAAACCTGTTCAGCGGCCGCCCGGCGCGCGGCATCATGAATCGTCTGATGCGTGAACTGGGGCCGATGAGTGACATGCCGCCGGCCTTCCCGCTCGCCTCGACGGCGATAGCGCCATTGCGTGCGGCGGCAGAGAAAGCCGGCCGTGGCGATTTCTCGCCGCTGTGGGCGGGGCAGAATGTCTCGGGCTGCAAACGGTTGCCCGCAGCGGAGATCACGCGGGCATTGCGTCCATAAACAAAAGGCGCCGCATCAGCGGCGCCCGGTGTCAGGCCGATGTGGCCAGTGTGCCGTCACGGTAATCCCGTAACGCCTGCTCGATTTCTTCGCGGGTGTTCATCACGAAGGGGCCGTACTGTACCACCGGCTCTTTCAGCGGTTTGCCGGCCAGCAACAGAAAGCGTGCGCCGTTGTCGCCGGCCGTCGCTTCCAGCGTGTCGCCGTCGTCCAGTATTGCCGCGCTGTGTGTCGGCACATCCCTGTCGCCAACCCGCAGGCTGCCCTCGAACACATATACGAACGCGTTGTGGGTGGCGGGCACCGGCAGTGTCACGCCGTCGCCGGGGCGGGCACTCACATCCCAGTACAGCGGATCGGTGGCCATATGGTTGTCGCCCCCATTGATCGGGCCGGCGACGTCATCAAGGCGGCCGGCGATGACTTTTACTTGCGCACCATCGGCGCGGACCGTCACCGGAATGTCGTCCGCCGGAATGTCGCGGTAATCCGCCGGCTTCATCTTGTCCTTTGCCGGCAGGTTCAGCCAGAGCTGGAAGCCGCGCATGCGGCCTTCGGTCTGCTGCGGCATTTCCGAATGGATGATGCCGCGCCCGGCGGTCATCCACTGCACGCCGCCCGGGGTCAGGTCGCCACGGTTGCCGAGGTGGTCCTCGTGCAGCATATGGCCGTCGAGCATATAGGTGACCGTCTCGAAACCACGATGCGGATGCGACGGAAACCCGGCGATGTAATCTGCCGCGTCATCGGAGGAAAATTCGTCCAGCATCAGAAACGGATCCAGCCGTGCCATCTGCGACTGGCCGAGCGTGCGCTTGAGGCGTACGCCGGCACCATCGCTGGTGGTCATGCCGGGGATCACAAAACGCAGTGCACGAACAGTCATGGCAGTGCCTCCTCTGTGTGTCGGATCAGAAACGGTCGCGATCGTGGGGCTGATCAAGCGTCACATCCGGCCCGATGGGTAAAATGCGGTACGGGTTAATGGTCGGGTGGCTGCGGAAATAGTGATTGCGAATGTGCGCAAGGTTCACCGTGCCGGCCACACCAGGTGTCTGGTACAGATCGCGGACATAGTTCATCAGGTTCGGATAATCACTGATCCGGCGCCGGTCACACTTGAAGTGCGTGACATACACCGGATCAAACCGCACCAGCGTGGTAAACAGGCGCCAGTCCGCTTCGGTCACCTGATCGCCGACCAGATAGCGCTGGCCACTCAAGCGGTGTTCCAGCCGGTCGAGCGCATCGAACAGCGTCGTCACGGCGTCGTCGTAAGCCGCCTGACTGGTGGCGAAACCGGCCTTGTACACGCCGTTGTTCACCTGCTCATAGACCCAGCCATTCACCTCGTCGATCTCGCTGCGCAGTGGCGCCGGATAGTAGTCGCCTGCCTTGGCGCCGACGGTGTCGAAGGCGCTGTTGAACATGCGGATGATGTCCGCCGACTCGTTGCTGGCGATGGTCTGCTGGTGCCTGTCCCACAGCACCGGTACCGTGACGCGTCCGGAGTAATTGCCATCCGCTTTCAGGTACAGCTCATACAGGCGCCTCAGATCACCCAGCCGGTCGCCCGTGGCGCCGGGGAAGTCCGTCTCGAAGGTCCAGCCTTCGTCCAGCATCAGCGGGTGCACGACCGATACATCGATCATGTCCTGCAAGCCTTTCAGCTCGCGGAAGATCAGCGTGCGGTGCGCCCAGGGGCAGGCCAGCGACACATACAGGTGATAACGACCGGGCTCCGCCTTGAAGCCGCCCTTGCCCTGGGGGCCGGCGCTGCCGTCTGCGGTCACCCAGTTGCGGAACTGCGCCGCGCTGCGCTCAAAGCGCCCGCCGGTCTTGTCGGTGTCATACCACTTGTCCTGCCAGATGCCGTCCACCAGCAATCCCATGTCATTGCTCCTTCGCTTTCGATGGAGACCAGAATACATCTGTCATATGGATAAAAAAGCGGATAGATTTGACGGATTCAATCAGTCTGTTCGATGTATTCCCCATGACAGAACCGAAAATCACCCTGGAACAATGGCGCGCGCTGCTGGCGGTCGTGGACGAAGGCGGCTACGCGGCGGCCGCCGAGGCGCTGGACAAGAGCCAGTCGGCCATCAGCTACGCTATCCAGAAGCTGGAGACCACCCTGGACCTGCGCGCCTTTGCCCTGCAGGGCCGCAAGGCGGTGCTCACCCCTGCCGGCGAGTTGCTGTATCGTCGCGCCCGGGCGCTGGTCAATGAGGCGCAGGCGCTGGAAGCGGCGGCCACTCACCTGGCCCAGCGGCATGAAGCAGAGATCCGCATCGCCGTGGAGGCCATCTTTCCCACCTGGCTGATGCTTGAATGCCTGGCCGAATTTGGCCAGAGCTTCCCCGACACGCGGGTGGAGCTTTACGAAACAGTCCTCACCGGTACGGATGAAGCGCTGTTGGAAAAACGCGTCGACCTGGCCATTGCCGGCCGTTTGCCGCCGGGCTTTCTGGGCAATCACCTGATGCGCGCCCGGTTCGTGCCGGTGGCACACCCGGAACATCCCTTGCATCAACTGGACCGCGAGCTGGATTTCCGCGATCTGCGCCGCTTCCGCCAACTGGTGATCCGCGATTCGGGCAACCGGCGCATCGACTCGGGCTGGCTCGGTTCCGAACAGCGCTGGACCCTGAGCCACTTCGCCACGTCCATCCAGGCGGCGTGCAGTGGCCAGGGCTTCGCCTGGTATCCGGAATGGAAAATCCGTAACGAACTGGATACCGGCCGCCTGAAAATGCTGCCCCTGCGGGAAGGCGCCGAGCGCTTTGCGGACCTGTATCTGGTGTTCACCGATCAGGATTACGCCGGCCCCGGCGTCCGGCATCTCGGCGACATCCTGCGCCGCCGTGTGGGTGCCCTGTGCCGGGAAGTGGAAGCCACCGGCGAGCAGTTGAGAGGAGAGGAAGGACATGGCTGAGTGTCACCCTGCACCGGGCCTGTACCGGCACTTCAAGGGCAACCTGTACGAACTGGTCGAGGTGGCGCGTCACAGCGAAACCCTCGAAGACTATGTGGTCTATCGCGCCCTCTACGGTGACCACGGCCTCTGGGTGCGGCCCCTGGCGATGTTTATCGAGCAGATAGAGCGTGATGGCGTGCGCCAGCCACGCTTCGCGCCGGTCAGCGCCGCAGAATAGCCGGTCATCACGATAAATTACGTTCCCCTGCGGTATAACGGGATAAAGTCGGCGTGAACGCCGTCCAAACTGTCAGCAACGTGTCGCAGGAGGAAGTGCCGTGATGAGCCACAGTATGAAACGGACAGGCTGGCTGATGATGCCCGTGCTGTTGATGCTGCTCTCCGGGTGCGCCAGCGTGGTGATCGATTACGATCAGCAGGCGCGCTTCGGACAGTACGATACCTACGCGTTCATGCCCCGCGAAGAAGGCAAGGAATACCTGTCCCTCGACGCCGCCCGCATTGAGCGCAGCCTCAACCGCGAACTGGGTGCGCGCGGCATGCGCTCCACGCTGCCGGAAGAGGCCGATATCCTGGTGCGCTACGACATCGAAACCGAAATCCGCAACGAAAGCGCCGGCTTCTCCTATGGCCTGGGCTACGGCCGCGGCGCCTACGGCCTGGGCGTCGTCACCGCACCGGATTCCTACCAGATACGCGAAGGCAAGCTGGTCGTGGAGTTCGTACGCCCCTACGACAAACAGGCCATCTGGCGCGGCGCCGGCCGCCGCAACCTGACCGAAGAGATGAAACCGGAGGCCCGCCAGGCCCTGATCGACAAGCTGATTACCGACATGCTGGTAAAATTCCCGCCTGCCAGCTGAGGCCGGGCGCATTCTGGGATTGGGGGAGTAAACCGGTATAATCCCGGCAACTCCCGCAACCCAGATGTTCTGATTATGAGCCTTTCCGGAAGAATGCTGCTGGCCATGCTCCCGCGCCAGGAACGCGACCACCTGCTGAGCTACATCCCCGAGAAAGACCGTCGCTACATCGAGAAAATCCTCAAAGGCCGGGCGCGCTACCCGGAGTGCTTCGATCAGCGGCAGGCATTGTTCATCCACATCCCCAAGACCGCCGGCCGCAGCCTGGTCAAATCCCTGTTCAACGTCAACTCCGTCGAACACGCCAACGCGGAGTGGTACCAACGCATCGACCCGGACCGGTTCGACCGTTACTTCAAATTCGCCATCGTACGTAACCCGTGGGACCGCCTGGTATCCGCCTGGACTTACCTGCGCGAAGGCGGCGCAAAATCCAGCGAGGACGATACCGCCTGGGGTGAGTTCTTCCATCGCTTCGACAACTTCGAGGATTTCGTCTGCCACTGGCTGACACCGGAGAATATTCGGCGCAAGCATTTGTTTACGCCGCAATCAGAGTTTGTAACGGACCGGTTTGGCGGGATGGCGATGGATTTTGTGGGGCGGTATGAGCGGCTGAATGAGGATTTTGATGTTATTTGTGAGAAGTTGGGGCTGGATGTGAAGCTGCCGCATTTGAATAGTAGTAAGCGGGTGGGGTATCAGGAGTTTTATACGGACGAGACCAGAGATATAGTGGCCAGGGTGTATAGAAAGGATATTGAGATGTTTGGATATTCTTTCAACTAGCTGAATAGCGTGAAACAATACCTTGGGATATCAATTCCCCGTACAAAAATAATGGCCAGAGGTCCGATGTAGTATATATACTCCAGGCGCTGGTGTTGTCGTGATACTTCTCTGTGCTTAACAGAAAACCGCACAAGTAAGTCTATAGGGGAATGATATGCCAAAGAGAGAACTGGCTGGCTTGCTGCTGGCAATGGCAGTTATTTTGTCAATGCCATCATGGGCTGGCGCGGCTACCTGGATAACGGGTGTGAAGGTGGCGGAAGCGTCTGCTTATGTGTCGGGAAGAAATTCCATATACATGGTGAAGATAGAGGGAAACTTTGCCAGTACAGGATGCGCAGAAACTGATAATGGGAAAATAATAAGCCATATAGATGGTAGCCATAACCCATCTGCCATCTGGCCTTCAATGCACGCAACCGCAATGCTCGCTCAATCGCAAGAATCCTCCGTTGATCTCTTGGTGGGTGCCTGCCAAAGCTCCGGAGGCATGTCATGGGAAGGAATAAGGGTGCTCCAATAGCCGGCATGCTTGGCTGCTGTGGTCTGATTTTTCTGGAAAGATGATAGTGGCACATTGATGCTAAAAATGATGCTTCGCTTTCTTATGGAAATAAAAGGCGTAGTGTTGGAGACTCAGGCAGGGAACGGTCACAAAGAATAGGGATGTAGACATGATGTTGAAAAAGTTAAGCGTTATCTGGGGTTTAGTAGTCATTGCTTTGTCGTTTCCCAATGTTGTCATTGCGGCCCCACCTTCCTCGCAGCTTATTAAGAATGTGAAATTGAAAAGTGTCGCTTTATATGATCAAGGCGGCTATCGGATAGCGGAAGTCCACTTTGAACCCTCATCCCCAGTCAGTACAGGTTGCGCGCCAACGGATCAACTCAATTTGGTGAGTTACTGGCGAACCACTGAGCACACAGTGAATTTTGCTCTACGTGTATCGCACTGGATGGCGGCGCTGTCTTCCGGTGCATCCGTAGATATCATATTGGAAGGCACTGCCTGCAATACGAGTGCAAGCATCCCCAATGAGGGAGGGCCTAGCGGTATGGGGCGGATGTTTAGCGGCATGCGGGTTTATGCTGACTAGAATTTAATGGCAGCATGGAGTGGCTCAATCTTGTTTGATACAAGATTTTGTTCGTCAGTGTCGCCGTCTATATAAACACCATTGTCGAAAGTAAGAAGTCCGCTTGTTCTCGGGTAACTTCTTGTTTCTGCCATTTTAAAAATCGATGGCTGCTCTGTGTAAACGCTAGGGGTAAGGGATCATGATCGTGAAGCCAACTATCTGGGTAATGATAGTTATCTCGATATTATTTGTTGGGTCTCGTGTGTGCGCCGACACCACCTTGCTAGATCATAGAAGCTACCATATTTACTACGGTGATATAGATAGCGCTGAGTATGGCTTGGATGGCTATCCAGATATTCTGCTCAAAGCAAGGAAGATCAGTAATAATATTTACATCGCAAGCGGTGTTTTTGCCGTTATTCCAATGAATAGAGGGCTGCCGGATATACTTCTCTGTGGCACAGCTACCGGGGAGTTTGTTGAATGTTCAATCTCCCATGGCGCCACCATTCCTGATCAGCGTTCCGATGGTTTCTCGTTATGGATAAAAGATCTTGATGGCGATGGAATCCCGGATGTATTTATCCACTCACATGATCCAGATATTAACAGTGTCTATTTAGGAAGCGACGGGGAGTCGCTGTATCTAAAAGACCAGTTTCTGGATATTGATGGGCATTTGGTTTCTGGTGCTCCAAGTATTGATTTCGATGAAGATGAATACGGACAAAACACAGCAATTGTCACAGCGTCAGGCTACCGTGCAACGTGGAATGGTTCAGGATTCGGTTCTGCACCGCATTCAGGTGTTAATTATTCTCTGGTTGGTGCGTCCCCTGGATCGTTTTCGGTAAATAACGGGAGGGCTGAATACTCAATCCCCATTAACCTCGTTCCGGGCGGGGCTGGGGTGAATCCCGGTTTTTCGCTTTCATATAGCAGCGGCGCTGACTACGGCCATGCTGGAATGGGGTTCAGCCTGTCCCTTGTCTCATCTGTAGAGCGATGTGGTAGATCTTTTCTGCGTGAGGGTTTTGTGCAGGGTGTCCGAGGCACTACCGACGATATGGCATGCCTGGATGGAAACAGGTTGGTGTTGGTCAGAGGGGATTACTGGGCGGATGGATCGGTATACCGAACAGAGGGTGAATCCTTTCAGGAAATCAGGTACCAAAGAACTAGCGCCGAAGCAGACCAGGGCACGTTCGTTGTTTACGGAAAAAATGGAGACATCACCAAGTATGGCTCAGATGCCGACACCAGAATTTCTGGCGATATCAATGGTGGAGTGACAGGAAAATGGGCGCTGAGTAGCGTCGAGGATCGACTGGGATACGGTTATCGAATCACCTATTTGCCGAATACAGGTGGTGAATTCCCTGAGCGCATTTATTACACCTTGAAGCCAGAAGTTGGCGGCTACGGTTATGCATCGGTTGAGCTGGCGTATGAGTCAGATCAGTATGGAATGACCAGTGCGGTGCTTGGAAGAACCTATCAAGCTGGTTTGAGGCTTGCACGTATAACCAACAGGATGAACGGGGCTGTTGCCAAACAGTACTTTCTTAACTATGAGATCAGTACGGTCACCAAAAGATCATTGCTTGCAGAAATTGTAGAGTGTGGGATTGGGTCGGAGTGTCTACAGCCAACGACTTTTAGTTGGGAAAAAACGACCAGCCATAATTTTTCTGACGCAGTATACATGAAGTTTCCTGGCGCGCCGACGACAGTCAATGCCTTCCAGGAAGGAATCTACGTGCCCCGGTTTAACGGCTGGGTGGACATCAACCGTGACAGATTTGACGATTATTGCCGCATATCACCAACCCAGGATTTTGATCATTCGCCGGTAGAGGTGGTTTGCTATATCAGCGATGGCGCGGGTAATTTCACCTCGCAGATTAACGTCCCGACAGACCTTGCAGGGTGGCGCTTCATCTACAACAGCAATACGTCGAGTTACTACAACTGGAACGTCGATCCATCATGGATAGATATCGACAATGATGGGTATGTTGACCTGTGTTACTCCAGGCCACTTGCTTCGAATGACAAACTTGAATGCATACTTAACCAATCGGAAGAGGGGCGGTTCTCGAAAGTAATTTCCTATGAGATACCTCGGGCGATGTCAGACAAGTTCAAGGTTGGTGGAAGAATATGGGTAGATATTAACGGAGACTCTCTGGCTGATTACTGCTACGACTATGTGAGCGGCTCCAAGTATTATGTGCGGTGTGCGATACAAAAGCCCGGTTTCGAGTTTGAAGAGAATATTTTCACAAAACAAGTGTCTGAAGCGGGCGGTAGCTGGTCTGATGTAAATGGCGACGGCCTGCCGGATTACTGTATAGCGGCCTCGTCAAAAGTAACATGCCACATAAACGATCGTGGTCAGAACATAAACTATGCTGTATGGGAAAAAACCGGGCAAAACTTCAAAAGTGACGAGCCTTCAGGTCATGTCTATCCAGGCTCGACAACTCGCTGGTTCAATGCGGGGTTTTTTGACTTCACCGGAAATGGCTACCCTGACTACTGTCGTATATACAAGACCGCTCGAAATGGCATGCACGGTTATGAGGCAGCCTGCCTGGAATCTCTGGGCACGGGATGGGGAGAAGACATCGTTTCGACATTTATGCCCTTGACGCCCGTGGTGGCCGGTGGTGTGAGTGAGGATCTGCTGGCTGAAGCCGTGCAGTTCATGGATATCAACAATGACGGAAAGATAGATTGGTGCATTGAGCGAGGCTACGCAAAACAATGGCATGGCGCAGATATTAAATGCTTCCTTGGCACTTCCTCGGGGTTCGGGACTGCCATTACAAACTACACCCTCCCGGACCTGGGGGTGAACCAGACCGGATTGAGAGGGCTTCGCGAGGTGAATCGTGGCTGGGCCGATATATACGGCGACGGAGAGCCACGATACTGTGCGCTCTACTGGAAATCCAATACCCCACATAACAGAGGTATGGCGTGCTATGGGCCGCAAAACAGCCAGCGGCAAGACCTTCTGTCATCCGTGGAGAACGGACAGGGCCTCTATTACGGTGTTGAATACAAAGACGTATCAGACGCAAGCGTTTATGACTATGACGCAGAGGTCGGGCCAGAGGGCCAGATATACCTGAGTTCGGGCATGACGGTGGTCGCTAAATTCATGGCCTCAAATGGGGTAGGGGGGCTGTCGGAACAAAGCTATTTTTATAAAAACTATGGCTACATGCCGGATGAGCGAGGCGGGCTGGGTTTTGATTATGAACGGGTGATTTCAGAAGAAGGGAAAAAGCGATATGAAGCGTGGTTCAGCCATGAGGTGAACCGCCATCAGGCTGGCCAACTGCTTCGTGCTGAAACGGCTTACCAGGTTTCCCCTGGCAACTTCAGAGTCGTCTCCGAAGAAGAATATGATTGGAAGACAACCATATACTGGTTGGATGGGTTTATGATTCACCCGCTGACAGACACGATCTGGAATAAGAATCTGCTGGCTCTGAGGTACACCGTATGGCTGCTTGGCAGTACTTCCAGAAAATATGAGCTTGATGGAACGCTGATAAGTACCACAGTGACAGAAAATGAGAATGACGCCTATGGCAATCTGGCAAGTCAAACCATTACTACGTCCGGACAGAATCAGTCTTTCACCAAGACACTGACCAATACCTATCAGAACTATCCTGAACGGTGGGTGCTCGGGCGTTTAACAAGATCAGAAGTGACACAGGCGGCAAGTTATAACGGTCTGACATCTGCGCCGATAACACGTACCTCTGCCTGGGAGTATTACTCGCCTTCCATGCCGGGCATTGGCGGTATGCTGCACAAGGAAATCATCGAGCCTGACAATCCGGCGCTGCGTACGGAGAAACACTACACTTACAATCAATTCGGAGCGAAATCGTCCGTTACCGCTATTTATCCTGGCTTGCCCAACCAGACGGTGTCATATACCTATGATCATCAGGGCCGGTTTGTGCTGCAAGAGGAGAACGCGCTGGGCCACACCATGAGCTATGGGTACGACCTGGCCACAGGCAACAAGCTCAGTCAGACCGATGCGAATGGACTCACGGCTTATTGGGATTACGATGCAATCGGGCGCCCGAAGACTGAAATATCTGCATCTGGCCAACGAAGCCAGACGAGAATTGGTGGCTGTAATACCGGATGCCCGGCTCTGGCGCGGTATTACACTGAGTCCTGGTTGGAATCGAGCACGGGCGCGAGAATAACCGAATCGTCAATTGAATATGTAGATGTGCTGGGAAGAACAATAGAGGCGCATTCGCCTGGCTTCTCTGGCGAAACGATTATTGTCCGTACCCAATACGATGATAAAGGTGAAGTAACACGTAGCTCCGAGCCGTTTGTATATGGCATGCCGACTTACTGGAGCACGGTGGTGAGCCGGGACGTCCTGGGACGTACTTTGGAGGAAACTACGGCCTCCGGCGTACAGTTCCTCACTGAGTATCATGCCTATGCCGTTGAGCAGACTGCTAACTGGAGCGACCCCGTCTCCAGTAGCCAGATATCCCAAACGAGCGTGGTGGTCAGCGACGTGAACGGCAATATGCGTTCGGCCACTGACGCTGCTCAGCGCACGATTATTTATCACTATGATGCTTATGAAAATCTGACCAGGATTGATTTGCCGGATCAAGTACAGGTTGAAAACACCTACGATGTGCTTGGCAGACGGTTGACGTCCAGTGACCCCAATATCGGAAACTGGCAGTACGCATACGACGGTGCCGGGCGCATAGCGTTGCAGGAAAATGGTAGCGGTCGCCGAGTATGCTTCGCCTACGATCAGATCGGGCGAATGGTTGCCCGCGTGGATGATTATCTGGCTTCATCAAGCTGGTCTGCTGCGAAAGCATCTGCTCTGAACCAGTGCGCGGGCCAGGCAGCTACAACTTCCTGGTCGTATGACCAGCCGGCGAAAGGCGTGGGCCGGCTGGCGTTGCTGCAGGATATCAATGGATATTCAGAAGAGCCTTTCTATGATGCCTTTGGGCGGGTTCTGTCAGTTGATATTGAATACGATGGTTTGGCGCTGACCAGCGGTTCCGTCTATGACGGCGCGACGGGCAGACTCACGCAGGAAACCGTGCTGCACGAAGTGGGTGGGCCTTCGGTAACCGTTGAGTATCGATACAACAGCGGCGGGCATCTCTATGAAATCGGCAAGCCAGGTCTGGCGGATTACTACTGGCGGGTAACAGACAAGGATGCCCGGGGTCAGGTGACGGAAAGAAGCCTGGCGAATGGCATGATTCAGGGGCGGGCGGAATATGATGCCGCGTCCGGATTCCTTCAGGCGATGCGTGCAAAGGTCGCGTATACATCGGAATGGGCCATTCAGAACCAGACTTATGCCTATGACGCACGCGGTTTGATGCGGCAGCGGGCAGAGCAGATAGCCTCACTGAACCAGCATATTCAGGAAACGTTTTCCTACGACAATAGCAACCGGCTTACCAATGCGTCGATTGTTAATGTGAATGTGCCGGCGGCATCTTATAACCAGTCAGCCACTTACGATGTATCGGGCAACATCCTGAACAGGAACGATGTTGGTTCCTACGTCTATGGAGAGGCTTGTGAAGTAAACGGGCAGGCCTATACGCCTGGGCCGCATGCGGTCACCAGCGTCACTGGCGCCCGAAACGCCAGCTATTGCTACGATGGCGGCGGCAATATGGTGTCTGGAGATGGGCGCACGATTTCCTATACCTCCTTCAACAAGCCGGATCAAATTCAAACCTCTAGTGCGTCGGTTCAGCTTATATATGGACCTTCGCGCAGTATTCTGAAGACAGTGACGGCTTCTGGAACAGAATCAACCACCAAATACTCATTCGGTGCCTACGAGAAGATCGTCAAGACGGAACAGGGACAGAGCAGCGTCAAGGAACGATTCTCGCTGCCTGGCGGGGCGGTTGTTTCGTTTGAAGACGGAGTGGAAGGCTCCAAGAAGGAAGAATATCTCGTCTCCGACGCGATAGGCTCGGTGATCGCTACCGTCAATGCATTGGGTGGTGTCAGTGAGCGATACCAGTACGATCCATGGGGGCGGCCAAGGGCGTCCATCAACTGGGAAGCGATCACAGATCTGACATGGAACCAGATTGACCGCAGTGATGCGGCCACGAGTAGAGGTTTTTCAGGTCATGAGATGCTGGATAAGGTCGGGCTGATCCATATGGGTGGGCGCGTGTATGACCCGACCATAGGCCGGTTCTTGAGTGCTGATCCAATAGTCAAAGGACTTGAAAACACCGAGAGCTATAACCGCTATAGCTATGTCTTGAATAGTCCGCTTAGCTTCACCGATCCAAGTGGTTATTCCTGGCTTAGCAAAACCTGGAAGAAGTTGAAGCGGAGTATTAACAAGCACCTCAGGTCAATACTGCTTGTTATCGCGCCACCTATCGCTTTGGCGGAAGCATCTATCAGGTATGGTGGTAAGGCCTTGGCTCGATTTGCTGCAAAGAATAAGTTTGCTGGTGAAGTAATTGGGCTCGTTGGTCTGGGTGCATGCACAGCGCTTACCATGGGATCGGCTACCGGAGCGTGTGTAATTGGGTATCAGGCCATTACGTCGGGATCGATGACATACGCAAGCGGTGGGTCTTTGTCGGATGCGCTAAGCGCTGGCTTGAAATCGGGAGCACTGGCATACATCAATATCGCTGCAGCTAATAAGATAGCTAGTTGGAATATAGGAAGTGAGATTGCCAGCGGCGGGGCGCATGCAATTCGAGGTGGATTCATGGCTCGGATATCCGGTGGTGATGTTAAGTCAGGTATAGTTGGTGGATTTACAGAAGGTGCGTTAGGTCGTTACATCTCTGAGGTAACCCAGAAGAACCGAGGCACTGGTGTGGCACTGGCAGGATTCGTGAGTGGCACAGTTTCGGAGATAACAGGTGGTAAGTTTGCTGTGGGCGCTTCCACAGGGGCGATGGGGTATCTTTTCAATCAGATGTCTGAGGCAAAGGCGGAATCCAGAACCCTGAGTAGCCATTTTCCTGGCGTGGAAGCTGGGCATAATGCTGCACAGTATTACTCGGACCGCTTGGTAGCTAGTGGCGGGGGGTTCTTGGACGATCCTCTTGCGTCTATTGGTTTAGGGCTTTCTGTTCTTTGGACAGATCAAACAGCTGCCAGTACTGCGTTTACTTTAGGAACTGCGGGATTTGGTTCTTTGCTGCAAGGGCTAAAAGGGCTTGGCAATGCGACTGGTTCGATAATTTTTAGATCTGGGCACTATGCGTCCCGCTTGGAGGCGGTAGGTCTGAATCTATCTCGCACACAGTCGATTGTAGGGGGGGAAGTGCGGATGATGCGGCAAAGCCTTACTCCGGGCGCAGGATTTGGAGGGCGAATGCATATAGATGGAATTCTTATTGAGTACAGAGCCATGCCGATGCCAAGTGGCTCTGTAAATATTGGCACTATATTCCCGGTGAAATAGTATGAATGATAAACTTATGGCAGAAGAGCGGATGCTAATATTGAAATTCGCAGATAAGCTGGATGATCAAACGGCGGGCGTCCTCAGAACAGATTTGGAGGGCGCGTATGTTGCGCATAGGACCGATGATAAGTCGCTGACTATATTTGGAATATCGAATTACAAGCGCCCTTTATATGGGGGGCAGCATACGTATGAAGTGGAAGGTACGATGCAGGACGTTGATGGTGCGCAATTATCGGTACTACTTCATGCAGACTCGGATGGCCATCTTCTAGAGTTGGAATTACTGCGGTGGGACAATGCTCCAATAAATGGGCCAAAATGGGACTCATTAAAGCTATATTAAATAGTCGTGAATTCCAGTACACGCACGAACTGGACAATCTCTTACAGCGATCCGGTCAATAAGCTGACATTCGGCTTGTCGGGTTCCGGTTATGGTGGCAACTCAACCAGCAAGGAGCGCTGCCATGACCCAATCCCGCGCATCCCAGATATCCCTGGATGACACCCCGTACTACCACTGCATTTGTCGCTGCGTCCGGCGCGCATTCTTGTGCGGCAGGGATCATTACTCAGGCCAGGATTACGAGCATCGTCGGCAGTGGGTAGTGGATCGGCTTGCCCTGTTGGTGCAGGTGTTCGCCGTCGACCTCTGTGCCTACGCGGTGACCTCCAATCATTACCATCTGGTACTGAAGATAGACCGGCATCGCGCGCTGTCCTGGTCCTCCGAGGAGGTGGCTGAACGCTGGATGAGGCTGTTCTCTCGCCACCCGCTGGTAACGCGTTGGCAAGCAGGTGTGACTGACCCAGCAGAAACCCTCAGAGCACTGGAAATCATTGAAGGCTGGCGCACTCGCCTGTTTGATCTTGGCTGGTTGATGAAATGCCTGAATGAATACCTGGCTCGTCAGGCCAACGCGGAAGACCAGTGCACTGGTCGCTTCTGGGAAAGCCGCTACAAGAGTCAGGCCCTTCTGGATGATGCGCTGCATGGCCTATGTGGACCTGAACCCGGTCAGAGCGGGACGTGCCGAGACGCTCGAGACCTCGGATTACACGTCGATCCAGCAGCGCAGCACGGCGCTAGAACAAAGCAGACCAGAAGAAGGTACAACTACGCCGCAGTTACTGCCCTTCGTGGATGAACACACCATCGAGGCGGAAGAGGAAGACACGGTGAGCCGCGTCCGCCTGTTGGACTATCTTGAGCTGGTAGACGCCACCGGACGGGCGCTCATTGCCGGCAAGCGATGTGCTATCAGCGCCGAGGCAGCGGGGGTGCTTGAGCGTTTGAACATTGATCAGCGCGCGTGGCTGAGGCATATGGCACCACGACAATGCCGTGCGCCGCTGGCACTGGGATCGTTGGTGCGATTGCAAGCTTTTGCGGCCTCGACAGGACGTCGTTGGGTGTCCGGGCAACGATTTGCCTGTGCGTTGGGATAGCAATTCAGGGTGTTTATGGTTTATTAAATGATAAATTGATGCGTGTCCCTGACCGTTCCGTCCCGATACTTGGGGCCTGGCGGGAACGTTATCGGTCATCCAGCTTATGGAGGGCGAACGGTAGGTGCTCTTCGTTCTGGTCAAGTCAGATTCGGCTGGAGCAGAAATAATGGCCCCACATTGCGATTAGGGATCAGGAACAGGCACTATGACTTTGTAAATCTTAAGCCGCCGATCCAGTAAGGAGGACGCGATGAAGTTCCTTTTTCAATCACACAAGGTGATAAAGATTCCCGGGAAGAGTTTTGAAGATTTAACTCTGAGAGAGGTGGCGTTGATGATTGATACTGACTCCTCTCTATCCCCGAATGGCAATGAGCATTTCTCAAGCTGTGCGTTAGATGAGTTCTTGCACAATACAGAGCTGGAGCGTAGCGACCTGAGGCAATTACAAGAGGAGATATTGAAGAATATTTATATTGACGTTGATGGGTCGAAAAATGAGAAAATAAATACAAGTTATTTGAAGAAGTTATCTTCTTCCCTAAAAGAACGTACAGCGTAATCACCAAGGTGGCAAAACCCCGGCAGAGTAATCTGCCGGCGAGAATTTCAGGACACACACGAATTGGGCAATCTCTTGCAGTGATCGGGTCAATAAACTGAAATTTCCCCTGGCGAGTTTTGGCTATGGTGGCAACTCAATCAGCAAGGAGTGCTGCCATGGCCCAATCCCGCGCATCCCAGCTATCCCCGGACGATACCTCTTACTACCATTGCATTTGTCGTTGTCTCCGACGAGCCTTCCTTTTTCGGTAAGGAGCATTACTTCGGGTAGAGGAGTCATCCGCAGCCTATCTCAGCAGCAATAGCGCCGACGTCGCGGTCCGCAACATCTGCGTCGTAGTACTCCCCACCAAAAACTGCCGAATCCGGGAATGCCCATACGCCCCCATCACCAGCAGATCAATCCCGTGATCCTGCTGATAGGCATGTAACGTCGGTTCCACCTCGCCGGGACGAATCACCGCCTCGGCAGTCAGCCCCGCGTCGTGCAGGACGTTCAGGCCGGCTTCCAGTTGTGCCCAGGCATCGTTGGTATCCGCGCCAACCATCACCAGATGAATCGGCATGTCACGGAACAGGGGGCTGGCGGCCATCATGCGCACGCCTTTGCGCACTGTTTCTGATCCGTCGTAGGCCAGCATGGCGCTTCTGGGGGCGCTGAACTCAACCGGCGATACCAGAATGGGCCGGTGCAGGGCGCGAATCACGCTTTCCAGATGGCTGCCGATGTCGCGTCCCTGAAAGCCACTGGTGTCGCCCTGCCGGCCCATGACCAGCAGGCGGATGTCCTGCTCCAGTTCCAGTACGCATTCGAGCAGATCGCCGTGGCGTTGACGGAGGCGAATCTCGTCCGTATCAAGGCGGTCGCGCGCGGCTTCCAGCATCAGCCGGCCCTGTTCGAGCGCCAGTTTGTTGCGGCGCTCGTCCAGTTCGGCCAGTTCGGTGAGCAGTGCCTCGCGGCTGCCGAGGCCGATGTTGCCGGTGAGGTTGCCTGCGACCGGATAGGTCTGGTGATCCAGCACATGCAGCAGTGTCAGCGGTGTGCTCAGGCGATGGCTGGCCCAGGCAGCGTAGTCGCAGACGGCCGGGGAGGAGGGGGAGCCGTCGATGCAGGCGAACACGTGCGGCATGGTTGTTATCTCCTGTTGCCCGGTGAGGCGGGAAGAGGATGTCATGATCAGTGGCCCATCAACTGGTCAACGGCATCGGGTTTGTCGTGCACGCCGAAGCGGTCAACGATGGTGGCGCTGGCTTCGTTGAGGCCGAGCACGTCCACGTCGGTGCCTTCGCGCCGGAATTTGATGACCACTTTATCCAGCGCGGCGACGGAAGTGATGTCCCAGAAATGCGCTTTGTGCAGATCAATCACGACCTTATCAACGGCTTCGCGGAAATCAAAGGCGTCGGTGAATTTCTCTGACGACGAGAAGAAGACCTGCCCGACCACTTTGTAGGTACGCTCGCGGCCATCGGCGCTGGTGAAGGATTCGATGTACAGGTAATGCCCGATCTTGTTGGCGAAGAACAGGGCTGCCAGCAGAACCCCCACCAGCACGCCATAGGCGAGGTTGTGGGTGGCCACGACCACGGCCACGGTAGCGACCATTACGATGTTGCTGGAGAGCGGGTACTTGCGCAGGTTGCGCAGCGAATCCCACGAGAAAGTACCGATGGACACCATGATCATTACGGCCACCAGAGCCGCCATGGGAATCTGTGAGACGAGGTCGCTCAGGAAGATCACCATCACCAGCAGCACCAGGCCGGCGGTGAGTGTGGACAGCCGGGTGCGGCCACCGGATTTCACGTTGATGACGGACTGGCCGATCATGGCGCAACCGGCCATGCCGCCGAGCAGCCCGGCGGTGATATTGGCGATGCCCTGTCCTTTGCATTCGCGATTCTTGTCGCTGGGGGTGTCCGTGAGGTCGTCCACGATGGTGGCGGTCATCATCGACTCCAGCAGGCCGACGACCGCCAGTGCCAGGGAGTAGGGCAGGATGATCAGCAGGGTGTCCAGGTTCAGCGGCACGTCCGGCCAGAGGAACACGGGCAGGGTGTCGGGCAGTTCTCCCATGTCGCCCACGGTGCGGATATCCAGGCCGGCCAGCCACGCGACCAGGGTCAGTGAGACGATGCAGATCAGGGGGGACGGAATCAGCCGGCCCAGCAGCGGCACATAGGGGAACAGATAGATGATGCCCAGCCCGGCGGCGGTCATGGCGTACACATGCCAGGTCACGTTGGTCAGCTCCGGCAGCTGCGCCATGAAGATCAGGATGGCCAGCGCGTTGACGAAGCCGGTGACCACAGAGCGGGAGACAAACCGCATCAGGCTGCCCAGCTTCAGGAAGCCGGCGAGGATCTGGAAGACGCCGCACAGCAGGGTGGCGGCGAGCAGGTATTCCAGGCCGTGACTTTTCACCAGGGTGATCATCAGCAGGGCCATGGCGCCGGTGGCGGCGGAAATCATACCGGGCCGTCCGCCCACGAAGGCGATCACCACTGCAATGCAGAATGACGCGTACAAGCCCACTTTCGGGTCCACGCCGGCAATGATGGAGAAGGCTATCGCCTCGGGAATCAGCGCCAGGGCGACGACAAGACCGGCGAGCAGGTCGCCACGCAGGTTGGAGAACCAGTTCTGGTGAAGGGCATGCCACATGAATCGTTATTCCGGAGAAAGGGATGAAACGCCCGCAGTCGGGCGGCGTTCAGCGCGATGGACACAGCAACACAGCGCGCAGCCCCGCGACGACACGCGGGTGCGATACAGGCACGAGGCCGGCTGGGGGCGAAAAACTAGGGTGGCGTAGGCCGCCGGGAGGAGATCACGATCATCAGCGTATCGGGTTGTGAAGCAAGGCGCGCATGGTACGGGACGAGGGCGGGCATGTCGAATGCGCGCCCGGGTGGCGTCAGTCGGACAGCCAGGTCACTTTCCCTTCACACACGGTCAGCCGCACGGCACCGGGCAGGCTCTCCGACAGCCAGGGCGAATTCTTGCCGGCCGACAGCCAGTCGTCTTCCGGCACACGCCGTGCCTTGCCGTCCACCACGCACAGGCTCGCCAGCCGCCCGTTTTCCAGATTGCCCACCGGCAAGCCGAGGCAGCGGGCCGGTGCCTGGGTCAGGGCATCCAGGGCGCGCATCAGTGGCAGTTTTTGTTCCTCGACCAGCTTGAGTGTCAGTGACAGCAGCGTATCCAGCCCGGAGATGCCGGGTTTTGTGGCCGGGAAGGGGGCCAGCTTGGCGGAGGAATTCAGTGGCGTGTGCTGTGAGCAGATCGCATCAATGGTGCCGTCGGCGACGGCCGCCAGCAGGGCGGCGCGGTCTTCCCGGCGACGCAGTGGCGGGTCGATATGGCACAGGCTGTTGAAGTGCTCGATGGCGTATTCGTCCAGCAGCAGGTGGTGAACGCTTACATCTGCCGTGACTGGCAGGCCCCGGGCGCGGGCATCGCGCAGCAGTTCCACGCTGGCGGCGCAGCTCAGTTGATGGAAATGGGCGCGCACGCCGGTGGCCTCCACCAGCAGCAGGGCGCGGGCCAGATCCACGGTTTCGGCCACGGCGGGGATGCCGGGCAGGCCCAGACGCGAGGCGACCGGGCCTTCGTGGGTGCAGCCGCCGGCGCTGAGGGCACCGTCCTGCGGACGGAAAATCACCAGCAGATCAAATGTGGCCGCGTACTCCAGGCAGCGCTTGAGTACCAGCGCGTCCTGCACGCGGTGGCCGGCGTTGCCGACGGCGATGCAGCCCATTTCTTTCAGGGTCTGCATTTCGGAAAGCTGGCTGCCGGCGAGGCCCTGGGTCAGGGCGGCAATGGGCATCACGCGGGCGAAGCCGGCCTTGATGGCGCGTTCGCGAATCAGCCGCACCACGGCCGGGTTGTCGGCCACCGGGTCGGTGTCCGGCAGGGCGGCCATGTGGGTGATGCCGCCGCTGGCGGCGGCGCGGGTTTCGCTGGCGATGCTGCCGGCGCGGCCGCTGGCGGGTTCCGGCAGGCGGATGCAGGTGTCGACCAGGCCGGGGATCAGCCACAGGCCGTCGGCGTCGAACAGTTCGGCGCCGGGGGCGTCGAGACTGGCACCGATGCGGCTCAGGCGGCCGCCTTCCACCAGCAGGTCGGCGATTTCATCGCGGCCGGTGGCCGGGTCGATCACCCGGGCCTTGCGGATCAGCAGGTCAGCGCGTGGTTGCATGCGGGCGTTCCGGGGTCAGGCTGTCGTCGCGTTCGGTTTCGCGGCCGCTCATGCACATGGACATCACGGCCATGCGCACGGCGATGCCGAAGGTGACCTGGTGCAGGATCACCGAGCGTTCGCCATCGGCCACTTCGGAGGCGATTTCCACACCGCGATTGATCGGGCCGGGGTGCATCACGATGGCGTCCGGGTGGGCGGCGCGCAGGCGGTCGTTGGTCAGGCCGTAGAGACGGAAGAATTCGCTCTCCGACGGCAGCAGTGCGGAATCCATGCGTTCTTTCTGCAGGCGCAGGGCGATCACCACATCGGCACCACGCAGGCCCTGGCTGAGGTCGGTGCAGACGGTGACGCCCAGGCTTTCGATATCCACCGGCAGCAGTGTCTTCGGCGCGACCACACGCACCTCTTCGGCGCCGAGAATGTTCAGCGCGTGGATCTGCGAGCGGGCCACGCGCGAGTGCAGGATGTCGCCGATGATCGCCACTTTCAGGCCCTCGAAGCGGCCCTTGTAGTGACGGATGGTGTACATGTCGAGCATCGCCTGGGTCGGGTGCGCATGGCGACCGTCGCCGGCGTTGATGATGGCCACGTCGGGGGTGGCGTGGCGGGCGATGTAGTGGGCGGCGCCGGAGTCACCGTGGCGGACGATGAACATGTCGGCGGACATGGCTTCCAGGTTGCGCAGCATGTCCATCAGCGACTCGCCCTTGCTGGTGGAGGAGCGGGCAATGTCCATGTTCAGCACGTCGGCAGAGAGACGCTTGGCGGCCAGTTCGAACGTGGTGCGGGTGCGGGTGCTGGCCTCAAAGAACAGGTTGATCACGGTCTTGCCGCGCAGCAGGGGCACTTTCTTGATGGCGCGGTCACCGACGTCGACGAACGAGGCGGCGGTGTCGAGGATTTCTTCGAGGATCGCGCGGGGCAGGCCGTCAATGCCGATAAAGTTGCGGAGCCGGCCAGTGCCGGTGAGCTGCAGGGTATCCGGTGCCGGATCGCTCATGTCAGGCCTTCATGTCCAGGATGTCCGCAGTGAGAGGCGCGGGCCCACGCAATTCTACCCGTTGTTGCGGGTCCAGTGCCAAGTGTTCGCCACAAATATCGGCGGCAAACGGCAATTCCCGTTGCCCGATGTCAAACAGCACCGCCAGGGTGACGCTGGCCGGGCGGCCGTAGTCGAACAGCTCGTTGAGCGCGGCCCGCACGGTGCGCCCGCTCATCAGCACGTCGTCCACCAGCACCACGTGGGCATCGTCGATTTCGAACGGCAGGGTGGTGGGCTTCACTTTCGGGTGCAGGCCGCGACGGGAGAAGTCGTCGCGGTAGAAACTGATGTCCAGGGTGCCCGGCGGTGCACTGTCGCTCAGTTTGGTGTGCAGCGCCTCGGCCACCCAGGCGCCGCCGGAGTGGATGCCCACCAGGACATACTGGCTGATGCGACGTTTCGCCAGGTGCGCATGCAGCTCGGTGGCCATGCGCTCAAGCAACTGGTCGATATGGGCACTGCTGAAATCACTCACACGGTTTCTCCCGCGCCATCGTTGAAGAAGGATTCTATAAGCAAAACGGCCGCCATGCTGTCCACGCGTGGATCGCTGCCGCCACGGTAGCGATCACCGAGCCGGTCGCGGGCCTCGCGGGTGGAGAGGCGTTCGTCGATCAACTGCACGGGTTTGCCAAAGCGGCCCTTGAGGCGGCCGGCGAAGCGGCGGGCGCGCTGGCTCAGGTCGCTGTCGGTGCCGTCCATGTTCAGGGGCAGGCCGACCAGCAGCAGGTCGGGTTGCCATTCCGCCAGCAGGCGCTGCACCTGTTCCCAGTCGGGGATGCCCTCGCGGCACGGCAGCGCCGGCAGCGGCGAGCCGGTGCCGGTCAGCGACTGGCCGCTGGCCAGGCCGATCTTGCGGGTGCCAAAGTCGAAGGCGAGCAGAGTGGTGGTCATGCGGTGCGGAGGTCCCTGCGATGTGAGGGCGTGATCATCAGCCTGCCCCGCACTCAGCTATGCCCCGCCTGGGTGGAAATCAGATCCAGATCAATGCCCATCAGCCTGGCGGCCGCGTGCCAGCGCTCGGCGAACGGCACATCGAACACCATCTCCGGCAGCGCCGGCGTGGTCAGCCAGGCGTTATCCACCAGTTCCTGTTCCAGTTGGCCGGGCTCCCAGCCCGCGTAGCCCAGGGCAATGAGGGAATGTGAGGGCCCCTGGCCGCAGGCGATGGCTTCCAGCACGTCTTTCGAGGTAGTCAGCCACAGGCCGGATTGCAGCACCACAGTGGAGTGCCACATCTGCTCGCAGGGCGGGTGCAGGATAAAGCCGGTCTGGGTGTTCACCGGGCCGCCGGCGACGACCGGGTGCGCGTCGTCCGGGACCGGTACACGGGGGGTGATCTTCATGCTGTCCAGCACGCGGCTGAGGTTGATGTGCTCCAGCGGGCGGTTCAGGGTCAGGCCCATGGCGCCCTGATCGTCGTGCTCAATGATATAGGTGACCGTCTGCCCAAAGCCCGGGTCGTCGAGCTGGGGCATGGCGATCAGCAGATGATGGGCGAGGCTTGAAGGGTCCATGGGGTGCAGTATCCGGCCCTGCTGGCGGGGGTGCAAGCTGGCCGGCTCAGTGGCTGGAGACGATCTGGTCGGGGTCAAACTTCCAGGTGCGGATGATTTCCAGCACGTCGGCTTTGTCGCGCATCTCCGGCGAAAAGGGCGAAAACGGTGCTGCCAGGCGCACACTCTGCACGGCGGCTTCGTCCAGGAATGCGTGGCCGGAGGACTGCAGGACGTCGATCTCGCGCACGCTGCCGTCGGCGTTGATGGCCACCATCAGGCGTACATTGCCGAATTTCTGTTCGGTGAGGGCACGGCGCGGGAAGTGTCGCGTGCCCATGGCCTCGACGTCGCGCCGGAAGGCGTCGATATAGAGCGCTTCGAAGTGGGCCTTGGCCGAGACGGAGGTGAGCCGGTGAATGCGCGGGCGCTTGGCGTAGGCCTGGCGCTGCGTGTCCAGCCGTGCCTGCAGGCTGGCGATTTCCTGGCTCAGTGCAGCGAGGGAACGCGTGTCGCTGATCGGCAGCGGGCGCGCGGGGTTATCGTCGTCCGGCGTGCGGACACTGACCTTGCGCGGGGACTCGCCCTGCGTCGTGATCACCAGGCGCTGGGGCTGGTACTGACGTGGTTCCGTGACGCTGGGTGCCTGCAACTGCACCCGTTCGACCTTGCTGTCGGCGAAGTCGGACAACTCGGTGGTGGTCAGCTCCGCCTTGTCGGCCTGGTCACCGGAGCCTTCCTGGTCTGCCTGGGCGAGAAAGTCGGCGTCTTCCACCGGGCGTTCGGCCTGGTGGCGGGCGATGGTGACTTCCAGGGTGCGTGCCGCGGCAGCCGGCTTCTCCTGCGCGAACCCCAGCCCGAAGATCAGCGTCGCATGCACGGCCACGGCCAGAAACAGCGTAAAGCTGAGGCGGTCGGCCGGCGAAACGGGGCTCTGGGTCTGGCTCATCGGCTGGATCGGTTCCGTGACTGCGGGCGCGGTACATGGCCGGCCACTGATAGCGTGCCGGGCAGTCTGCCGCCGGGCGGCGGCCTTGTCTATTCCCACATCGCATTTAAGGGGGCGGTAGGGTGGGTAGAGCCAAAGGCGAAACCCACCGGGACCATGCCCGTTATTCACTCCCGCCAAGTCATCGAAACTGCCCCGGCTATTGGCTATTGGCTACTGGCTACTGGCTACTGGCTACCAGTCGCCAGTCGCCAGTCGCCAGTCGTGGAGTCACGGAGTCGCAGGTAGTTCCGATGGTTTTATGCGAGCAGTGTGCGGCATGGACATGGTGGGTTTCGCCTTTGGCTCTACCCACCCTACCGCACCTCAGGGGTTGGTCCTTATTTCCAGCAGTTGGTCAAAGAGTTGGCCGGCAATATTGATGCCGTAGATCTTGTCCAGCTCGCGAATGCAGGTCGGGCTGGTGACGTTGATCTCGGTCAGGTAGTCGCCGATCACGTCCAGACCGACAAAATACAGCCCCTTGCGGCGCAGCGTCGGGCCGACCTGCTCGCAGATCCAGCGGTCGCGCTCGCTGAGTTCGCGCCCTTCGCCGGTGCCGCCGGCGGCCAGGTTGCCTCGCAATTCGCCTTCGCGGGGAATGCGCGCCAGCGCGTACGGCACCGGCTCGCCGTTGATCATCAGGATGCGCTTGTCGCCCTGGGTGATCTCGGGAATGTAGCGCTGCACCATGATCGGCGTCTTGCCCTGGTGGGTGAGCACCTCGATCACCACGGAGATGTTCGGGCTTTCGTTCTGTACCCGGAAGATATTGCTGCCGCCCATGCCGTCCAGCGGCTTCATCACGGTGTCACCGAACTCTCGTACAAACTGCTTCAGCAGATCGGCACGGCTGGTGACCAGGGTTGGTGCGCAGCACTGGGGGAACTCGGTGGCGAACAGCTTTTCATTGCAGTCACGCACGCTGCCGGGGCGGTTGACCACCAGCACGCCTTCGCGCTCGGCTTTTTCCAGCAGGTAAGTGGTGTAGATGTATTCATTGTTGAACGGCGGGTCCTGGCGCATCAGCACCATTTCCAGATCGGCCAGGTCCAGATTGCGGGGCTCGCCCAGCGCGAACCAGTTTTCCAGCCTGTCGGTGACGGTCAGCGGCCGGGCAATGGCCCAGGTGCGCCCGTCACGCACGTACAGATCCCCAGGTTCCATGTACATCACGGCCCAGTCACGACGCTGTGCTTCCAGCAGCATGGCGAAGGTGCTGTCTTTCCAGGGCTTGATGTGGTCGATGGGGTCCATGACGACCCCGATGGTGATGGACATGCGGTGCTCCCGGCTGGCTCGCCGGCACATGTTAGCAACGCCTGAGGCACCGCGCCATGAGAGCGTTTTCTCAACGCTGCCAGTGCCTTATGGATTGAATGTTGAAACTGTGTTAAAACCATCCGCAAGGCGCGGAGAACTGGGTAACGCTGCCAGTCTGCAGAATAAAAGGCAATTAATACAATAACTTGAAGCCTTCCACTTCGGATCACGGTTAAAGGCAGTTTCCATGACTGATAACTTCCAGGATCTCAAGGTAATGGTGATCGACGATTCGAAAACGATCCGTCGCACCGCAGAAACCTTGTTGCAAAAGGCCGGTTGCACGGTGATCACCGCAACGGACGGCTTCGACGCGCTGGCCAAGATCGCCGATACCAAGCCCAACATTATCTTCGTCGACATCATGATGCCGCGTCTGGACGGTTATCAGACCTGCGCCTTGATCAAGAACAACAGCGCATTCAAGGACACCCCGGTTATCATGCTCTCCAGCAAGGACGGCCTGTTCGACAAGGCCAAGGGGCGCATCGTGGGGTCGGACGAGTACCTGACCAAGCCGTTCTCGAAAGAAGAGCTGCTTGGCGCGATTCGCGAGTATATGGCTAACTAGCCGGTGCGTCGGACGACCGGCGGCTAACCAAGAGGACACTATGGCACGCATTCTGATCGTGGATGATTCTCCCACGGAGACCTACAAATTCCGGGAGATCCTCGAAAAGCACGGGCATGAGGTGCTGGAAGCGGCGAACGGGGCGGACGGTGTGGCGGTGGCGCGTGCCGAACATCCGGACCTCGTGCTGATGGACGTGGTGATGCCAGGCCTGAATGGCTTCCAGGCGACCCGGCAACTGACCAAGGGTGCGGACACTGCGGATATTCCGATCGTGATCGTGACGACCAAGGACCAGGAAACCGATCGCGTCTGGGGCAAGCGCCAGGGCGCGCGTGATTACCTGACCAAACCGGTGGATGAATCCGTGCTGATCAGCACCGTCGACCGGCTGCTTGTCGCCGGCTGACCGGTGACATTGGGGGAAGAGGGATGAGCGCGGCATCAGCGGCCTACATCAAGCTGGCGGAATACTACGTCCGCTGCCGGGAAAAGGCCGCGGCGCTGCCGTCGCAGCAGGATCTGGTCCAGTACTGGAGTGGTATCGGCTTCACGCTGGACGGTGTGCGCTATGTGGCGCCGCTCGACGAAGTGTCCGAAATTCTCAAAGTGCCCCCCTACACCCGGGTGCCGGGTGTGCTGAACTGGATGAAAGGCGTGGCCAACGTGCGTGGCCGCCTGATGACGGTGATGGACCTCACCGGCTTCCTGGACAAGCCCTCTGCCCTGCAGGAGCGCCGCCGGCGGCTGCTGGTGATCGACGAGGGCGAGCTGTACACCGGGCTGACCGTGGATGACGTGCTGGGCATGCAGCACTTTCCCGTGGATGGCTATGTGTCGGAAGCACCGGCACTGGATGACGCGGTGCGTCCCTATACCCTCGGGGCGTACCAGCGTGACAACGAATACTGGCCGGTACTGAGTCTGTTCCGGCTGGCCGATGACCCCCGCTTTCTGCAGGTGGCACGTACAGGCTAGCAGGCTGTTGAAAAACAGCCTGCACTGACGGCTTAATCACGCCGTCAGCAAAATCAGGCGCGATAAGCGATTGATTTTTCGTGCCCACTGTTGCGGACCTGCGCCGCAAAGGTGGCTTGGGAAAGCCTCGAAGAGGCTTTCCCAACACCCTGCTAAAGGAAGCGGCATCGGGGGGAAATACGTGGACTGCCGCGCCCGGCTGAGGAGCCGGGCGGTCGCGTTTCCGGTGGGGACCGGATGCTTTCCGATCAGGCGGGTACGCGGTTTGCAAGGCGCGCCAGCGCTGTAGCGCAACACAAGACAACGAGCGAAAAGCCAGGCCGGGAGCCAAAGATATGAAGTTCAATTCGGGAGAACTGATTGCCAAGCTGCGCGGTGGCGCCGGTGCCAGCCCGCTGAGCCTGTTTCTGTCATTGGGCGCGGCGGCAGCGGTGGTGGCGGCGATCTTCACCTTCGTACTGCTGGCGGTGCAGGCCGGTCAGTCGAAGGAATACGTGACCACCGCTTCCGAGATGCGGGTGGTGTCGCAGCAGATCGCGAAAAGCGCGCTGGAAGCCGCCGCCGGTAACGCCGAGGCGTTCGCGCTGCTGTCGGCGGCCCGTGATGACTTCCAGAACGCCTGGGACCAGGTAAAGGATGTCGACAGTGCCGACCCGGCACTGATCGAGAAACTCGACCGCACCTGGCGTGATGTAAGCCGCAACGCCTCGCAGATTCTCAACGGCGAAGACACCGTGCTCGACCTGCACGACGTGGCCGATACCCTGGCGCAGACCATTCCTGCGCTGCAGGCTGAATACGAAGGCGTGGTGGAAATTCTGATCAGCAACGGCTCCGGCAGCGATCAGGTGGCCTACGCCCAGCGTCAATCCTGGCTGGCGGAGCGGATCGTGCGTTCCATTGCCCGGGTGCTGGAAGGCGGCGACGGCTCGGTGGTGGCGGCGGATGCTTTCGGCCGTGACGCGGCGATGTTCGCCCGGGTGCTCAACGGCATGATCGAGGGCGACACCTCGCTCGGCATCGAGCAGGTGACCGACCCGGATGCGCTGGATTATCTGGCTGAAATTGCCGACCTGTTCGACGAGTTCGTCAACCAGTCCGTGGACGAAATTCTGGAAACCGCGCCCGAACTGTTCCAGGTGCGTGCGGCGGCGGATTCCATCTTCCTGCGCACCCAGGACCTGCTGTCTGAAGCCACCGCGCTCAACGACGAGTTCGAGGACTCCACTGCCGGGGTGTTCCCGTCCGTGCCGGTGGGGCTTGGCTTCTCGCTGGCCGCGCTGCTGATGGTCGGTATCCTGCTGTTCCTGCGCGCCAGAGAAGGCCGCAGCCAGCGTGAAGAACTGGAGGCCGAGAACCAGCGTAACCAGGCCGCCATTCTGCGTCTGCTCGACGAACTGGGCGACCTCGCTGACGGTGACCTGACCGTCCAGGCGACGGTAACCGAAGACTTCACCGGCGCCATCGCGGACTCCATCAACTATTCCATCGACCAGCTGCGCTCGCTGGTACAGACGATTAACCAGACCGCCGTGCAGGTGGCCTCCGCGGCCCAGGAAACGCAGTCCACCGCGATGCACCTGGCCGAGGCGTCCGAGCATCAGGCGCAGGAAATCGCCGGTGCGTCCGCCGCGGTGAACGAAATGGCGGTGTCCATTGACCAGGTATCCGCCAACGCCGCCGAGTCCGCTGCGGTGGCGGAGCGCGCGGTAGCCATCGCCAACAAGGGCGCCGAAGTGGTACAGGCGACCATCCACGGCATGGATACCATTCGCGAACAGATTCAGGAAACCTCGAAGCGGATCAAGCGTCTGGGTGAATCATCGCAGGAGATTGGCGACATCGTATCGCTGATCAACGACATCGCCGACCAGACCAACATCCTGGCATTGAACGCGGCGATCCAGGCGTCCATGGCCGGTGAAGCAGGCCGTGGCTTCGCGGTGGTCGCGGACGAGGTACAGCGCCTCGCGGAACGTTCCGCCGCCGCCACCAAACAGATTGAAACGCTGGTAAAAACCATTCAGACCGATACCAACGAGGCGGTGATCTCGATGGAGCACACCACCGCCGAGGTGGTGAAAGGGGCACGCCTGGCGCAGGACGCGGGTGTGGCACTGGAAGAAATCGAGTCGGTATCGAAAAACCTTGCTGACCTGATCCAGAACATTTCCAACGCGGCGCGCCAGCAGGCAGCGTCCGCCGGCCACATCTCCAACACCATGAACGTTATTCAGGAAATTACCTCGCAGACCTCGGCCGGTACCACCGCGACCGCGCGCTCGATCGGTAACCTGGCGGAAATGGCGCAGGCGATGCGTAACTCAGTGGCAGGTTTCCGCCTGCCCGAACACGGCTGATACCGGTAGCGGCCCGCCATGGCGGGCCGTCTGGCCGGTTCCGGAGACGGGGCCATGATACCGAGCTATGCAGTGACAGACAGTTGGTCGATTCGTACAACGCCCAGCATGAGTTCGGAACATTTCGAGCTCTGGCAAGCGCTGCTTGAAGAACGCACCGGCATGACACTGAGCCCGGAACGCAAAGTGTTTCTGGAGAGCAGCCTGTCCGTGCGCATGCGCGAGCTGGGCCTGGAAGATTACGAGCGTTATTACGAGCAGCTGGTGGCCGGATCGACCCAGGCCAAGGCGATGGAGTGGTCGGTGCTGGTGGATCGTCTCACCGTGCAGGAGACCAGCTTCTTTCGCCATCCGGGCTCGTTTGCGCTGGTGGAAGAATTCGTGCAGCGCTTCATTGATGAGCACCCGCCAAAATCCTCGCTGGATGTGTGGAGCGTGGGCTGTTCCACCGGCGAAGAGCCTTACTCCCTGGCAATGTTGATCAGTGAGCAGTTCCAGGCGCGCAAGTCATCGGATTACTACGGCATTACTGCCACCGACATCAGCCTGCCGACACTGGGCAAGGCACGCAAAGGCGTATACAGCGCACGCAAGGTTGAACGTATCGATCCGCAATTGCGCGAGCGCTATTTCGAAAAGCTCAACGAACGTGAATACCAGGTGGTCTCCACCCTGCGTGACCGCATCTGCTTTGCCAGGCTGAACGTGCTGGACCTGCAGCAGGCGCCGATCCGCGACATGGACATCATCTTTTGCCAGAACATGCTGATCTATTTCCGCCGCTGGCGAAAACGGCAGATCGTTACGCGGCTGGCGGAACGTCTGGCGCCCGGCGGCATTCTGGTGCTGGGGGCAGGCGAGATCACGGACTGGCACCACCCGGATCTGGAACGGGTACATTTTGCCGACGCGCTGGCTTTCCGGCGCTGCAAATAACGCACAACACACGGCAGAAAACGCAGAATTTTCGCAGGAGCGTTCATGGCGGAGCGGCACGATTATCTGGCACTGGACTGGGTCAAGGGAGAAATCCAGGAGACCCTGAACCAGGCCCAGCAGGCCCTGGAAGCCTTCGTGGAAAACCCGGAGGATTCCTCGCGCATGCGTTTCTGCCAGACCTATCTGCACCAGGTGTACGGCACCCTGCAGATGGTCGAGTTCTACGGCGCGGCACTGCTGGCCGAAGAGATGGAGAAACTGGCGCAGGCGCTGCTGGAAAACCGCGTCGGCGCGGCACAGGTGCGCGATGCGCAGGAAACGCTGATGCGCGCCATCCTGCAACTGCCGCCGTACCTGGAGCGCATCCAGTCCAGCCGCCGTGACCTGCCACTGGTCTTGCTGCCGCTGCTGAATGACCTGCGCGCCGCGCGGGGCGACACGCTGCTTTCCGAAACATCCCTGTTCAAACCTGATCTTGAAGGCGGCAGCGCCGGCACCGGCGCGGCGGCCCCGGCCGCCAGCGATCCGAATTTCCCGCAGCTTGCACGCAAGATTCGCCAGATGTACCAGGTGGCGCTGCTGGGCGTGCTGCGTGGGCAGGACATGCCGCAGAACCTGACCTACATGGCAAAAGTGTTTGGCCGTCTGGAGCAGATCAGTGGCCAGGCTGCCCGGCTGCCGTTGTGGCAGGCAGCCAGCGCATTGGTGGATGCACTCGCCGCCGGTGCGGTGGATGTAGGCGCCTCGGTGAAACAGGTGCTGGGTCATCTGGACCGCGTATTGCGGGAGGTCGCCGCAGACGGCGCCGCGCTGCTGGCCGAGCCGCCCCCCCGGGACCTGCTGAAGAACCTGCTGTACTACGTGGCAAAAAGCAGTGCCGACACGCCGCGTATACGGCAATTGCGCGAGCGCTTCCGTCTTGATGAGGCGCTGCCGTCGGAGGAGCTGGTCAACGAAGAACGCGCGCGCATGAGTGGCCCGGATCAGGCCGCGATGGGTTCGGTGGTGCAGGCGCTGTCGGAAGAACTGACCAAAGTGAAAAGCGCGCTGGAAGTGTTTGCCCAGCAGAACAGTGCTGCCCCGGCGGCGCTGCGCGAACAGGGTGTGACACTGAAACAGGTGGCCGATACCGTCGCCGTGCTGGGCCTGGGCCAGCCACGCCGGTTGCTGGAGGAGCAGCTTCAGGTCATCGAAGCGATGGCAGCAGGCGAGGCGCCGGTCGAGGCCGAGACGCTGATGGAAGTCGCCGGCGCGCTGTTGTATGTGGAAGCCACGCTGGCCGGTGTATCCGGCGAACGCCGTGCGCGTACCGGGCAGATCAATCAGGTGCCGGATCACGTTGGCAAGGCGCGCGAGGCGGTGATACGCGAATGCCGCGCCGGGCTGGAAGAAGCCAAGGACGGTATTGTCGAATTCATCGCGTCCCAATGGGACCAGAGCCATCTGGCCAAAGTGCCGGCGCGCCTGGATGCCGTACGCGGTGGCCTGCAGGTGATCCAGCTCAACCGTCCGGCACTGGTGTTGCGCCAGTGCGTGGCCTACATCAGCCAGCGCCTGATCGGCGACGACGCGGTGCAGCCGGACTGGCGCAGCATGGATACGCTGGCCGATGCCATCACCAGTGTCGAGTATTACCTTGAACGCCTCAGCGATGACCCGGACACCAGCGACGATATTCTTGAACTGGCCCGCGACAGTGTGGCGGCGCTCGGGTTTGCGCTGGACGATGCCGAGTTCGGTGAGCCTGACGATGACGTTGAAGTAGAAGATATCACCGTCGATGCCGTGCCGGCCGAGGCCACCGGCGCCGTGCCGTTCGTGGCCGATGCACCGGCGCAGGCGCCAGAACCGGAACTTGAGTTTGCCCTTGATGACGATGCCCACAGCGACACCATTGAGGCGCTGGATGCACTGGGGGGCGAAGGCTTCGAAGTCAGCGAGGACGACGAAGAACTGCCGCCGCTGACCGCGGCACCCGCCGCCGGCACCCGCGATGACGACAGCCTGATCGATGACGAGATCATCGAAATCTTCGTTGAAGAAGCCGGCGAAGTGCTGGACGCACTGAACACCTATTTCCCGCGCTGGGCAGTGAACCAGAACGACCAGGAAGCGCTGGTGGAATTCCGCCGCGCCTTTCACACGCTGAAAGGCTCCGGCCGCATGGTCGGCGCCGGGACGGTCGGTGAACTGGCCTGGTCGATCGAGAACATGATGAACCGCGTGATCGACAACAGCATTGTCGCCACGCCGATACTGATCGAACTCGTGCGTACTGTGCACGGCCTGATCCCGGAGCTGGTCAATGCGTTCGCCAACGGCCAGGACGACCCTTACGATGTGACACCGCTGCGTGATGCCGCCGATGCACTGGCACGCGGTGATAGCCTGGACGCCGTTCCGACGGTGGGGGGGGCGCGGCCAGCGGCGGAAGCCGGCCTGCCGGTTGCCGACGATGACACGGTGGAAGCGCTGACGCTGACCTTGCCGCAAGAGCACGCAGCCCCGGAGCCTGTGGAAAGCGAGCCGGACATCGAGGACATCGCCTTTGACGTCCCTGCGCCGGACACCGGCATTGAAGACACGTCCTGGCATCTGGATGTCGACGACGTCGAGGAAATCAGCTTTGACACCGTGACCGTCGATCACAGCGCTACGGCAGACGCCACCGACCCGGTGCTGCTGGATATTTTCCGCAACGAAGGCGAAGCCAACCTGGCGCTGATCCGTGACTGGCTGCACCAGCTCGACGACGATATTTCCGAACACCCGCTTGATGACAGCGTGCACCGCGCCCTGCATACCCTGAAGGGCAGCGCCCGCATGGCGGAAATCGAAGCCGTGGCCTGCGTGGCCGAGCCGGCGGAGAAATTCGTCAAGGACATGATCAACAACAACGCCCTGGCCAACCGCGATGTGATTGCCCTGCTGGAAGACGTGGTCGATGTGATCAGCAGCGGCTTCCAGGCACCGCATCCGATGATGCCGCCGCTGGCGGGCACCGA
Source organism: Alcanivorax sp. S71-1-4 (assembly GCF_009846755.1). Taxonomy (GTDB): domain Bacteria; phylum Pseudomonadota; class Gammaproteobacteria; order Pseudomonadales; family Alcanivoracaceae; genus Isoalcanivorax. The sequence goes on along the minus strand of NZ_AQOR01000002.1, from coordinate 178,623 downwards.
GCCCTTGCTGGCGCGCATCGCCATGGCGCACGAGGCGCTCAGCCATGTGGCGGACCGCGGCGACCAGCACATCCTGTCGGTCTTTCTGTCTGAAGGCATGGACCTGATCGTCGACGCCGATCACCTGCTGGAACAATGGGTGACGGGTGATCAGAACCCGGCCACGCTGGTGCCGCTGCGCGACGAACTGGCCCTGCTCGGCGGCAGCGCCGAGACGGCGGGCCTGCTGGAAATCAGCGCGCTCGCCAATGTGCTGGCCGACGGTTATACCGCCATCATCGAACAACGCCTGCGCTGCGATGACCATTTTGTCGAACTGGCGCAGCAGGCGCATGAAGCGTTGATGACGATGATGGACTTCCTGGCCGCCGGCCAGACCGTGCGCCCGACACCGGAGCTGGTGCAGGCACTGCGTGATCTGCTGGAAGACAAACCCGAGCCGCCGGACGATGGCCGTCCGCTGGCGGACACGGTTGCCGACTGGCCGGTGCCTGCTGCCCCCGACGCCCCCGACGCCATCGAGGCCGCCCCGGCACCGCGCGTCGACGATGGCGGGCGTGGCGCAGACCCGGAACTGGTGGCCCTGTTTCTGGAAGAGGCCGGCGAAATTCTCGACTCGGTTTCCGAAAGCCTGGACGCCTGGGAGCAGGGCGGTGATCTCACCGCCGTCACCGTGCTGCAACGCGAACTGCACACCCTGAAAGGCGGCGCCGGCATGGCCGGTATCCCCGCTATCGGGGAACTGGCCCACGAGCTGGAAAACCTCTACGAAGGCGCCACGCAGGAACATCTGCAAGCCAGCCCTGCGCTGTTTGCGTTACTGCACCGGTGCCACGACCGCCTGAGCGATATGGTCGACGCGCTGGGCCGTGGCGACACACTGTGGACGGCGCCGGACCTGATCGAAGCCATTCGCCGCTACATGGCCACCGGCGATGCGGCCATGCCGGATGAGGCAGTATCGCCGGCACCGCCCGTTGCCGCAGCGGCCTCGCTCGAGCACGCCACCGCATTCTCCGCCGAACCTTCCGCCGCCGAACCTTCCACTGTCGAGGCCGCGCCGTTGGTACAGCGCGACAGCGAGCTGGTGGAGATTTTCCTGGAAGAGGCTGACGAAATTCTCGAATCCGTCGCCGCGCGGCTGGATGCCTGGATGGCCGCGCCGGACAACCTGATCGAAGTACAGTCCCTGCAGCGCGACCTGCACACCCTCAAGGGCGGTGCGCGCATGGCTGAAATCGCCGAGCTGGGCGATCTGGGCCATGAGCTGGAAAATCTCTACGAAGGGCTCGCACAGGGCAGCCTGAAAGCCGAGCCGGTGCTGTTTGAACTGCTGCACCGCTGCCACGACCGTCTGGCCGACATGGTCGAGGCGGTGCGCGCCGAACGCCCCGGCACGCCGGCACCGGAACTGATCGCAGCCATTCACGACTATATTGCCGACCCGGCCGGCTTCAGCCTGCCGCAACAGGGCGACGCGGTGCTGCGTGTACCGGCAACGCCGACGGAACCGGCCCCCGTGGAAATTGACGGCCAGACCGTCGCCACCGAGGACCTGATCGCCGCCGACGCGGATGTGGAAATCCTGCAGATTTTCATCGAGGAATCCGGCGAACTGTGCGAGCTGATCGACGAACATATCGGCGCCTGGCGCGAGACACCGGGCAGCACCACGCACCCGGACGAAATCAAGCGCGCGCTGCACACCCTGAAAGGCGGTGCGCGGCTGGCAGGCCTGAAAGCACTGGGCGATGCCAGCCACGAATTTGAACAACACCTGCTGGAGAATCTTCCACGTCACCAGTTGCCGGGCGAGGCATGGTTTGCCTCGCTGCATCGCTGGCAGGAACGCATCACCACCTTGATGGAGGCGATTCGCGCCGCCGTGCCGAAACCGCCGATCCGTTCAGCACTGCCGGAACCGGTCGTGACGGAAGTGCCGGGCACCGCCCTGGCTGAACCCGCCCCGGTGATGGACGCGCGCCTGCGCCGCGAAGAACGCCTCAAGCGCCAGCAACAACCGCAGGAAATGGTGCGGGTGGCGTCCGAACTGCTGGAAACGCTGGTCAACCTTGCCGGGGAAACCAGTATCAACCGGGGCCGGGTGGAGCAGGGCATTTCCGAGTTTTCCGCGCACGTGGAAGAGATGGGCAACACGGTGGAGCGTCTCTACGAACAACTGCGGCGCCTGGATGCGGAAACCGAAGCGCAGATCATGTCCAACTACAAGCAGGGCGTGGAGACCGGCCAGTACGCCGAGGACTTCGACCCGCTGGAAATGGACCAGTATTCCGAACTGCACCAGATCACCAAGCAGTTGTCGGAATCCGCGTCCGACTTGCTCGATCTGAAATCCACCCTGCTGGACCGCACCAAGGACACCGAGACGTTGTTGCTGCAACAGGCGCGCATCAACACCGAGCTGCAGGAAAAACTCATGCGCACGCGCATGGTGCCCTTCGCCCGCCTGGTGCCACGATTGCGCCGCGTCGTACGGCAGGTCTCCGGTGAAATCGGCAAGCGTGTCGAATTCGATGTGATCAACCCGGAAGGCGAACTGGACCGTACCCTGCTGGAGCGGGTCGTGGCGCCACTGGAGCACATGCTGCGTAACGCCGTTGACCACGGTATCGAAGACCCCGCTGCGCGCAGTGCGTCGGGCAAGGACGATACCGGCCGCGTCACCCTGGAGCTGGGCCGCGAAGGTGGCGAGGTGGTGCTGGTGCTGTCCGATGACGGCAAGGGCATCGATACCGACGCCGTGCGCCGCAAGGCCATCGAACGTGGCCTGATCGACGAAGCCGCACAGCTCAGCGACCAGGAAGTGCAACAGTTTATCTTCAATGCCGGCTTCTCCACGGCGGCAAAAGTGACACAGATTTCCGGTCGTGGCGTGGGCATGGATGTGGTCGCCTCCGAGATCAAGCAGATGGGTGGCTCGGTCACCATCGATTCACGCAAGGGCCAGGGCACACGCTTCGTGATCCGGCTGCCGTTTACGCTGGCGATGAACCGCGCACTGATGGTGCGTGTCGGCGAGGACAATTACGCCATTCCGCTGAACCAGATCGAAGGCATCGTGCGCATCAGCCCATACGAACTGGAAGCCTATTTCGATGCGGACACCACACCGTTCACCTACGCCGGCCAGCAGTATGATTTCGAATACCTGGGCAACTTCGTCCACGGCGTGATCAAGCCACACCTGGACAACCAGATCATGCCGCTGCCGGTGCTGCTGATCCGCTCGTCCGAGCATACCGTGGCGGTGCTGGTGGATGGCCTGGTGGGCTCGCGCGAAGTGGTGGTGAAGTCCGTCGGCCCGCAACTGGCCACCGTGGCCGGTATCAGTGGCGCCACCATTCTGGGTGACGGCTCGGTGGTGATCATTCTGGATATTCACTCACTGATCCGTGCAGCGCACATGCAGCGGCAGCACCAGGCGGTGGAAGAACGACGTGCGGTCCAGCTGGAGCAATACGAGCGTCGCCAGCAGGCAGAGCGCGAGCGTGCCGCCCGCGTGCCGGTGGTGATGGTCACCGACGACTCGGTGACGGTGCGCAAAGTGACCACGCGCCTGCTGGAGCGTAACGGCTTTGAAGTCATCACCGCGAAGGACGGCATGGACGCCATCGCCACGCTTGAAGAACACCGGCCGGACCTGATGCTGCTGGATATCGAGATGCCGCGCATGGACGGTTTCGAGGTGGCCATGCACGTGCGCCACGATGCACGCCTGCAGGATGTGCCGATCATCATGATCACCTCGCGGACCGGCGAAAAACACCGCGACCGCGCCTTCGATATCGGCGTCAACGCCTACATGGGCAAGCCCTTCCAGGAAAACGAACTGCTCGCCACCATCCATGAACTGCTGGCGCAGACGCGGGACACCGCAGGCACATCATGACGCCGGCCAATCCGCGCATCGGCATCATTGCGGACACCAGTCTGCAGTGTCATCTGCTCTCTTCGGCGGTGCGCGGGCACGGTTACGACGTAGTGCTGGCCACCGACCCCGGCAATCTCGAACCCGACTGGCTGGCGCGCAAGCCGGACCTGTGGGTGGTGGACCTGACCCACGAAGACCGCTGGCAGGTGTTCCTCGACACCTTGCTGGAACAGGCCGCCGTGCCGATCCTGTTCTGCGACAACCAGGCGCCGGCAAAGATTGCACCGGAATACCCGCGCTGGGAGCGTCGCCTGCTGGCCAAGCTGCTGGACTATGTGGGCAAGCCGCGCATTCGCGAGGAACTGGCCACCCTGGCCCCCGATACCGGGCGCGCCCGCGGCGAAGCAGTACAGACCCCGCAGGAATTCCACGCACTGCCGCACGGCGACGCGCCGGACCGGGTCTGGGTGCTGGGTGCCTCGCTGGGTGGCCCGGCGGCGGTAAAACTGTTCCTGGACTGCCTGCCACCGGAGCTGCCGGTCGCGTTTTTTCTGGCCCAGCATATCGACGGTGGCTTCCTCGACACCCTGGCCAAAGTGCTCTGCCGCGATAACGGTTTCACCTGTCAGGTGGGGCATGACGGCAGTGCCCTGCGCCATGGTACGGTACTGATCGCGCCGGTGGAGTACGCGGTCACTTTCACCGGCACCGGCCGCGTCTGCTCGATGGGCAAGCCCTGGGACGGCCCTTACGCGCCGTCCATTGACCAGGCGATCCAGAATGCGAGCCTGAGTTTCGGTCCGCGCGCTGGCGCGGTACTGTTCTCCGGCATGGGCAACGATGGCAGCATCGCGGCGCCGCAGATGGCCGCACGCGGCGCGCCGGTCTGGGCCCAGAGCGCGGAAAGCTGTGCGGTCAGCAGCCAGCCGGACGCCGTGCGTGACACCGGCTGCGTGACCTTCAACGGCGCCCCGGACGTGCTGGCAAGGCAACTGGTGGAGCGCGTGCGCCGCGAATTGCGCAGCACCGCCAGCGCCGGATAACCCACAAGACACCCGAAGGCAGGAATCAACATGGCCGAATTGCCCACAGAGATCACCAGCTTGCTGATCCCGATGCAGGGGCGCCCCTGGCTGCTGCCGAACATCCTCGTCGCCGAAGTGATCGCGCTGCGCCAGCCGGACCGCCCGGGCCATGGTTCCGAATGGCTGCTGGGCTGGCTGAACTGGCGCGATGTGGACCTGCCGCTGCTGTCCTTTGAGCGCCTGAACGAATCCGGCCAGGTGGTCATCGGTGAAGAGGCGCGTATCGCGGTGCTCAACAGCGTCACCGGCAAGCTGGGTTTCTACGCCGTCGTGGTGCAGGGCATCCCGCGTCAGGTCAAAGTCAACGGCAACGACCTGGTGGAGGAGCCGGTGGAAACCGGGCCGGCGGAAGCCATGTATATTCAGCTCGGTGGCGACCTGGCGGTGATTCCGGACCTGGACGCCATCGAACAGGCCGTGGCAGGTCTGCATGCACGGGGTTGACCGCCAGCGCCTGGCGCAACTGGCGTTGCGACAGACGCTGCATAAAGGCCGCTTCTACAATCTGGACCGTATCCCGGGTCACGGCCTGCGGGATTTCCTGCGCTGGCAGCGCGAAAGCCGTGGGCGTTTCCCCGGCGGCCAGCGTTTCCCGGTGCAGGCGCCGCCCGATGACCTGCTAAACGGCAAGGCAGAAGAGCCGCGCCTGACCTGGATCGGCCATGCCACCTTCCTGTTTCGTCACGGCGACACGAACCTGCTGACCGACCCGGTGTTTTCAGAACGCGTCAGCCCGGTGCAGTGGGCCGGCCCAAAGCGCTACACGCCGCCGGCCCTGACCGTCGACCAGTTGCCGCCGATCCACAAAGTGCTGATCTCGCACAACCATTACGATCACCTGGACCTGCACAGCGTGCGTGCCCTGCATGGCCGTTTCGGCGAACAGATTACCTGGTATGTCCCGGAAGGCGTGGGCGACTGGTTCCGCAAACGCGGTATCCACAACCTGGTCGAGCTGGGCTGGTGGCAGAGCGCGCCGCACCCGCAGGGGGAAGCGTTCTTCGTGCCCGCCCAGCATTTCAGTGGCCGCACCGGTACTGACCGTAACCGTTCGCTGTGGGGTGGCTGGATCATCGATATCGATGGCTTCCGGCTCTATTTTGCCGGCGACACCGGCTATGGCAGTTGCTTCAGCGATATCGGTGACGTGTTTGGTGGCGTTGACCTGGCGCTGCTGCCCATCGGTGCCTACGCCCCGCGCTGGTTCATGCAGCCCGTGCACGTGAACCCCGACGAGGCGGTGCAGATTCACCTGGATGTGAAAGCGCGCCGCTCCGTGGCCATGCACTGGGGCACCTTTGTGCTCACCGACGAGCCCATGGATGAACCGCCGATCCAGTTGCGCGCGGCGCTGGAGACGCGCGCGCTCGACCCGGCGGACTTCCTTGTGCTGCAGCATGGCGAGACAATAGCCGCCCGCGATACCCGTACCTGAGAAACCATGTCTGACGAAAACAACAACGCCCGCCAGCAACAGTGGATGCTGACTGCCCTGCGACTGTTCGGCCGCCTGCCGCTGGGGTTTGTCACCCGCTTCGGCGCTTTCGGCGCCTGGTTGATCACCTGGCTGCCGTTGAGCATGGCCGGTGCCTACCGTGTGGTGCTGGTCAATATCCTGCTCTGCTACCCGGCGCTCAGCTACCGGGAGGCCGCCCGCCGCGCGCGGCGGGCCCTCACCGAAACCGGCCGCACCCTGGCCGAGTTCACCCACGTCTGGACGCGGCCACCGGAGGAAACCCTGCGCCGCGTGCGCTCCGTCAAAGGCATGGAGGCGCTGCGTGCCGCCTATGCCAGTGATCGCCCGGTGCTGCTGCTGACCCTGCATCAGTCGAGCTGGGAAATTCCCAACCTGCTGCTGGGCCCGGAAGGCCCGATGACGGTGTTCTACCAGACCAGCGCCAGCGATGCGTTCAACACCGTGGTCACCCGGGCGCGCGAGGGCACCGGCAGCACACTGGTGCCGGCGGATGCACGCGGTATCAAGGCCGCCATCGCCGCCATGGGCCGCAACGAGTCCGTGGCGATCCTGGTGGACCATACGCCGCACGGCAGCAACAACCCGTGGGTGCCATTCTTCGGCCATCCGGTGCGCACCTCCAACCTGCCGTACAAACTGATCAGCCGTTACCACCCGCACGTATTCTTCGTCGGCTGCCATCGCCGCAATGGCCCGAACGATATCGAGGTCTACATCGAGCCGGCGGCGGACGCCATTCACAGCGACGACGAGTCGACGTGCCTTGCTGCCATGAACGACGGCCTGGCCACCCTGATCAGCCGCTACCCGGAGCAGTACCACTGGGTATACAAACGCCTGCGCCATAGCCATGGCCGTAAGCGGCAGTTCTATCGCGCCGATGTGGTACCGTATTTGCGGGACGCTCGCCGCCGCAACGGCACATTGAAGGTGGACGAGTTGCCCTGACACGGATCGACAGGGGAGAACAACAATGACACTGCGCAGCACCGACACCCGCTGGGGTGTGCTCAATAAACTCTTTCACTGGAGCCTGTTCCTGCTGGTGGTGGCGATCATCGTCGCCGTGAACATGGCCGAAGCCCAACCCAAAGGCAGCGAGGCCAAAGCCTGGTGGATGGTTGCGCACCGCAGCCTGGGCCTGACCGCGATGGTGACCATGCTGGCCTGGATCATCCTCAAGCCCTGGCTTGGCCGCCCCCATCCCTACGGTGCCCTGTGGCAGACGCGGCTGGCCGCACTGACTCACTGGGGCATGATCCTGCTGATCATTGGCATGCCCATTGCCGGCCTGCTGATGTCGCAATTCGCTCAGAAGCCGGTCAGTGTATACGGCTGGTTCGACATTCCCGTGGTGCTGGCGGAAAATGAAAAGCTGGCCGGCATAATTTATGAAATGCATACGCATGTGGCAGCGCCAATACTGGTGGTACTGGTTGCACTGCATATCATGGGGGCTCTCTGGCACCATCTTTTTGACAAGGATGAAACCCTGACCAGAATGTTCCGGTAGCAGACAGCGGGGCGAGAGCGCTGGCGTGTGCCGGAGTGCATGCGCCACGCGGTGATGTTTTTAATAGCCCATAACGATAAAAATATTCTGCCGTGGCATAGTGCAGACAAAAAAGGTGGCTATCGTCGGTATTTGGCCCCTCTGAGCACCATGCAGAAAACGGGGCATACCATTCACAAGGAAGAGGGCGGAAGGGACGTGAAGACCTTTAGTGCAAGCGTAAAAGACGAACAGGGACAGATAGCGCTGATCCGGTTAGCTATCGATGAACTGCGCCAGCAGGGTGAGCTTGAATGGCCGCCGGAAACCTCAACACTGATTAAAATAACCGTGTCGGAAAGCCGGGATCAGATCCTGTGCTGGGTAAAATGGCCTTCTTTTAATGTGCGTTGTGTCATGTCATCCAGCGAGGCGGGTGGCAAGGCTTTTCTTCATATTGATTTTGCGGGTACGCGCCGTTCATATGAAATGGAGGCCGCTGACCGGCAGGCATTTCTGGCCTTTGTCGCAGGGCTGGGGTTGCCGACGGCGCCTGTTGTGCAAGAAGAGGAAAGCGACGCCCGCCAGGCAGCGGATGATTTTATCCAGGCGGGTGAACTTGGTTTGACGCATCTCTCGCTGTTTCTCGGGAAGCGCCCTGCGGCCAGTGTCGAGATGGCCTTCATGAAGGTGGTCATCAATGGTGTGAGCGTCAACCTGCCGCCGCCATCTCCGATACCGGGAGATCAAGGCACCTTTGTCCCGGTGGGTTTCTACCCGTCGGGCGAGACGATCACCATTGGCTGGGAATTTGAAACGCGCTACGTGCATGCGCCTGCGACAGTGCTTGTGGGTGTCTTCCGGAACCAGTCCCTTCAGAACAGAACACTTCTGGCAACCCTGAACGTGGAGATGTTCGAGCGGTATGCCGATGTGTCGAACGTGAAGGTGTGATGTACAGACCATGAGCAGCGATGCTGATAAGGATATCCAGGAGCACAACATGCACGACGAGCGAATTGACCCGAACGCCCCCTGTCTGGTGGGCAAAGTATTTGCAATGAATGAGGCCGGCACAGAACTGGTGGCGCCGCCGGCCGACCAGGTCGTAGTGTCCGGTCCGGAGACGGAGGTGGCTGCCGAGAGCCTGCGGTGTGAACCGTTTGGGTGTGACCGCAAGGTAAAGGTATCGGAAGAGGGTAATGCCAAATATGCCTGGTACTACCTGACAAACTCCGCAGACACCTACGTCGGGGTAACCATTGAGCGGCGCTGGGTGTATGCCGGGCAGAACAGAAAAGACACGGTGCGCCACCGCCTGTATCCCGGGCAGCACAAGGAAGTGTTCAGTTTTCCGAGAAATCAGAACCCGGCCTGCTGCATCCTGGCCTGCGCTGCGGAATCAGACCAGCCCTGAAAAACCGAACACGACGAAAACATTTCAGAGGGTGATGTGAATGCGGTTATGGTGGTGTGGGCTGTGCATTGCAGTGTCCGGCTGTGTGCCGATGTCAGCCATGAAAGAGGCCGTTTATCCTGAGCTGGCCGAGCTGGAACTGTACCGGCAGGGCAGCGACATATTCTGTGCCGAGCCGGCATTTCTGGTCTGCGCGGATATTTCCCGCGCGGCGTGCAGCGAGGAAGGTCGCCGTTACACCCATGACTGTATTGTTGCCGCCAAGGCCGGGCAGGACGAGATAACAGGCCAGGCAGGCGCCGAAGCCCTGATCGAACGGTTTGCCTCCTGTATGGCCAACAGAATGCTGGCGTCCCGGGATGCCTCTCAGATGCAGCAGTGTTTTGAGAGCAGGGTGCAGCAGTAACCTTGTAAAGGCCCGGTGCGCGGTGGTGAGCACATCGGGCGAAAGAACGTATACCGGCTCATTCCCGATCGGGCATGGCCCGAACATCTGCTTTCTCCGCAGACCGTCTGTCCCCTGAAAAAGGGATGGTCTGTCGCTTGGCGGTTTCCGGTTGTTGTGTGATTTTCCCCTCGCTTATACTCGGCCCACTTTATTGGGGTTGCTTCATTTTTGGGGGTATTCATGTTCACACGGTCACTCGTGGCGGTGGCTATTGCCACGGCTTCAGTTTCTGCTTTTGCGTTGCCAGGGTCGGTGGGTAAAGGTCCGAACGTGACCTACGGTTACAGCGGCCATGGCGTCAACCTGCACAGCCTGTCCAACAACCCCGCGCAAGGTGTCTATGTGATGCTGGAAGAAGACCGGTTCCGCATGGGGGTCGCCGGCAGTATCAGCGTTGGCTACGAAATGGGTGAGGTCGATAACTTTCTGGACGGCCTTGACGATATTCTTGACGACCTTGAGCGTGACGACATTGGCGTGGCCGAAGGCATTACCCTCGCCAATGACATGAACGACGTGCTGGTGCAGATGGGGCGTGATGGCTATGCGCGTATCAACACCGGCTTGCAGGTGCCGCTGACACCGATTGCCTTCCGTACGGCCCTGGGCACCTTCAGCGTATCCCTTGAAGCGGACGCAGAAGTGAAGGCCAGCGTGCTGGATGATGCCGTAACCTATGATGCGGTCAATCAGACATTACGCACCCGGTCGTCGCTGTATCTCAAGTCGGCCACGTTTGCCCAGGTTGGCGTGGGTTGGGCAAAAGAACTGTGGAAGGATGAAGGCCAGTCGCTGGTGGGTGGGGCGCGCCTGAACATCATCAACGGTGCGTTCAGCAAGCAGGTGATCAACCTGAAAGCGGCCGCCACCAGCCCGGACGATGACGATATTGGCGATATCATCTCCGACCAGTACGACACCAACGAGAAAAAAACCACCAACGTCAGTCTGGACCTCGGCGCCATTTACCGCGTCAATAACTGGAGCGCAGGCCTGACGCTGAAAAACATCAACGAGCCGGAGTTCGAGTACGGCGCTGTGGGCCAGAATTGTGCCTCACTGCCAGGCGGTTCGCAGGAATACGCCAACTGCATGGCGGCGGATTACTTTGCACAGAATGGCCGCATCGCTGCCAGCGAGACATGGGTGATGGCGAGCCAGGCCACGTTCGATGGCAGCTATAGCTTTAACAATGGTCGTGGCATGGTCGGCTTCAGCTATGACCTGACGGATGTGAATACGCCCACTGGCGATCTGCAACAGATGATGTCGGTGATGACGGCGTACCAGTCTCCGAAAATCTGGTTGCCCGGGGTTCGCGCCGGCTACCACGCCAACCAGAAAGGCAGCCAGCTCTCCAGCGTCAGCGTTGGCCTTACCTGGTTCAATCGCCTGACGTTTGATCTGCTGATGGGCCTGGAAGACACCGAAATCGACGGGGACAAACTGCCGCGTACCGCAGCGGTCAGCCTGGGTTGGCAATCCCGCTTCTGAGCTGGGCGCCGGGTGCAGGCATGAGGCCCGGCATACACACAGTGTTGAGTCTGGAAATCATCAGGGCATCCTGAAAGCAGGCTGCCCGGAACAAGGAACGAATTGGGGGACGTATGACTGCATACAAAAAATGGGTACTGGTGCCGATGGTCAGTGCCATGCTGGTGGCCTGTGGCGGTGACAGCCGTCAGGACGGTGGCAATGGGCCGGCAGCCGGCACAGAAGGCCGCGTCACGCTGGCGGGCGGGCTGGCGAACGCGACGATTTTCGTGGACCTGAACGGCTCGTCCAGTCACGACGAGGACGAACCGATCGGCTATACCGACAGCCAGGGGTTCTTCGGCTATAACCCGATCACCCACACCAACTACTGCAAAAGCCAGGACCTGACGCTGCGCCAGCACTGCCTGCGCCTGCCGTCGTTGTCCAACCTGCCGGATGAAGTGACGCTGTTCTATTTTGGTGGTGTGAATCTGGTGACCGGCGAGCAGAACGAGAAGGTGTATCGCTATCACGTCCAGGTGGATCAGCTGCGCAACCAGGATCTGGACCTGGATGCGGCGAAAGCGGCCATCTCGGCGGTGGCAGACAGCGATGATGGCCTGGATATTCTCTACAGCATCATCGACGCCTTCTACCAGAAATACATCACCACGCCGGTCGGATTTGCCGCCCGCAGCGCCGTGCCCTACGCGTCGGATAACCTGACGGCGCAGGAGAAGTACGATGCACTGGTGAATGCCGGCATCTTCACGGGCATGGGCAACACGCCTGATCTGGACGGGAACATGTCGCGAGCGCAAATGGCAACTCTGCTTGCACGGCTGCTTGGCCCGGAGCAGGCCTCGCCGCCTCAGGGCGCCTTCATTGATGTTGATTCGTTTGGCTGGCAGACATCCTATATCGCTGCGTTGGGCGCCGGTACGTTCAACGGTGACGGTCTGTTCGGTCCGGGTGATGGCCTGACCATGGAGGAGCTGGCTGGCATCGTGACGCGCGTGCTGGGCCTGCAGCCTGTGGAAGACGCCCAGCCGGGTGGTGTGTCCGACTGGGCCAGAGGTTATGTCCAGGCCGCTATCAATGCCGGCCTGCTACAGCCCGGTGGTGATTTTACCTCGCCGGCGGAGCGTGCACGTCTTGTTCTGGCCAGCCACGAGGCAAACCGCTTCCTGGTGCCGGAGGCTGATCCGCGCGTGGACAATGCGCTGAGCGCCGTGCTGCAAGGTTTCATCCAGACCTTGCTGGAAAACAGTACGCTGAATGACAGTTTCAGTGAGGCGGATTTCGACAGTCTGCTGGACGGTCTGGCGGGCCTGGTCGAGACGGCAACCGCAAACGGCCAGCGCCTGAATCTGGATGTGCTGCGCCAGTTTCTGCTGAACGAAAGTCGCGACTGGACGGATTGGGACGCCGGCAATTTTGATGCGCTGCTGCTGGACGACGCGTTCTTCGATGCCACGCTGGATTACCTGCAAGGCAAGGTGCTGGATATCGCGTACTTCGACCCGGCCAAGGGCGAGGGCCGCCTGCACCTGCTGCTTTCCGCCAGCGAGAATGCGGCAATAGAAGAAGGCCGCCTGCAGGCTTGTGTGCGCTATGAGCAGGCCGGTGTGCCGGACAGCGAGCAAAGCTTCAAGGCGCCGCTGTATGTGCCGGGTAGCTGGCGCCGTCTCAATGACAATTCCATTCTGTTGAGCATGAATCTGTTGCCCGGCTACACCGAGTCGCGTGTGCTGCAACTCGACTGGGCACAGATTACGCTGGACCCGTCGGACATGAGCACGCTGCGCTTCGACATGACGGACGAACTGGAAGACTGGAGCTTTGATGTGCTGCCGACAGTGCCGTCGGCCTGGGCAGTGATGGACGATAATCGCGAGGCAGCGAACGCGTCCTGCGCACTGTTTCTGGCGGACTGACACCGCGGCCACTGCGACACAAAACCCGCTGAAAGGCGGGTTTTGTGTTCAAGTCACCTCAATATCTGCGCCTGGCCTGTCCTCTCTGTCACCGACCGTTCTGGCATGTGCATCTGTTGCCGCGTCACACGATGCTGCGTCGTGGCGCCCGGAACGGCTCCGTCGCCATCATGCCATAATCACTCAGGCTGGCAGGCAGTGCCTTGGTGGCGAGTGTGGCGTTGGGCGTTTTCACATACCCCCCGCCAGCGACCTCTCCGGCTACCTCTTCTGTTTCCTCCCGATCCTCGGAGGTGGCTCTCAGACTGGGGATGGTGCGACGGTCGACGAGCACGCCGGCCTGCGTGCTGTCCAGAAAATGCCGCCCGTGATGTGCCACGAAGTGCTGCTCGTCCGCAGTGAGCTGACTGAACATTTCATTTACCCGACGCTTTGCCTGGTTGCGGTTGGCTTCCCACCTGCGCCGGGCCCATTTGCCGGCCTTGAGCGATTTGGTTCCGCCTGAAATTTTCCGTGCGATCCTGCCGGGTGCCATGGACGACACGGTCATTGATGCCATCAGCACAACGAGCGCACGCTCAGTCAGCCCTTTCGTTGTGTTCGGGTTAAGAGAAAGGACGTTCATGATCTCCGCACGCAGCAGGTTGTGCGCGGCGGATTGCCCGGTTGTATCGAGCTCGGCGCCCTGGGGCCCCGAGCCGGAATGTGCCGCCGCCAGCCCCTTTGGGGCGGACAGGATGGTTTGCGCGGTATCCGTGCGAAAGCCGTCCGCGTTCCTGAGCAACCATCGAAGGACCTGCTCGCTGACCACCATCCCGGTATAGTCTTCGAAAAACGAGCCTTTCGGCGCCTGGCTGGGCAGCTGACAGACGCCTGGCCCGATGGGGTGGGCAGCCCGCAAAAAGCCGAGTGTGTCGGTGGTGACGGCCGATTCATGGTACCCGGTACGATACTTGCCCTCCGTCCGGTTCGAGGCAAAACGGAAATCATCGCCATTGCCCCCGTGCGGCCCGCTTTGCCAGGCAAACGGACGAAACCCGCCTGCCTTGGCCTGGCCTGCGGTGAGCGTCGGGTCAAAATCCGGTTCATAGCGGGCTCTTTTCGCCGTATTCGGCGGCGGCGCGGGCCCGGCCAGCGTCGGCGGCATGGCTTATTCCCTCTCGATGGAAATGGCCCGTACCTGATAGCCGCAGTTGGCGGGATTGTCCCCGATCGGCGCCAGGGTGATATCGATGCTATTCAGACCCAACTGCAGGTAGTCGTGGAAATCCACGGACCCGTAATCCAGGTTGCGCAGAGACAGTGACAGCAGGTTGTTTTCGCCGCCTTCCGCCTCGAATGCATCGACGTATTTGACAATGGCATGGTCCGTGTCGCCGTTGATCACGATCGTCAGCACGACACCGGCGCTCTCCGTTTTCCAATGCTTCACATAGAGGCGGTAGCCATGCTCGGTGTCCATCACTTTGAAGCGCAGAGCCATCGTCATGGACGTGCAGTGAGGAGTGAACGTGGCGGTCAGTGCGGTGTCGGAGGCCGTGAATCCGGCCCCGGCATCGGCGGTGGTCAGGCCACTGTAGTCGGTGGCGTCTTCGATAAGCAGATTGTTGGCCGGCGCGATAATTTTAAAGGGCGTGGGGCTGGTGATCTGGGCATTGTTTACCGCTGCGGGTACCGGCTGGACGTGGAATTGCCGTGGTATGAAGCCGACGATGGCCACCTGTGTTGCGCCGCCGTACTGCAACGGGTCCAGGCCGTAGGTGCACAGGTCCAGGGCCGTGTGCGTGACGGTAAAGGTCTGTGGTCCGTTGAGACTGGCGTTCACGGTCGCGCCGTTAAGCTGATGTGTGGCGGTAAAGTAATCGATGGCGTGGGTGACGGTGAGGCTGTCCGCTCCTTTAAGCACCCAGGCGGCTTTCATCGTGAAGTCGATGCCGAACTGGGACAGCTGGCTGGGCGGGAACAACTGTGTGCCGTCGGTCAACAGCGCGTTGACATAGGCCGGCAAGAGGATGTTGTCGGTGTTGTTGGTGTTCCTGAACTGGATGACGTTCCAGGGATATTCCTGGCCCCATACCCAGGTCGGCGAGCTGTCGACAGGGTCAAGCGTGGTATAGCAGGCCCAGTCCTTGACGGTCATGGAATCATTGCTGTCCTGTTGGCGGCTGCTGCCGGCTTCATTGCCGGCGGATACCGATTTGCTGTGATCCGAGCCCCAGCTGTGGCTGGCATCCACGGACACGCCACCAGTGAGGACATCGCCAAAAAAGCCGATCTGCGCCGACGCGCCAAAGGAATTGGACTGGGACGTGGAGGAGCCGCTGGTATGTTGCATGGTCGTGGAGGCGCCATGCTCGGCGCTGCTGCTGACCGAGGTGACCACTGACGAATTGACCGTGCGCGGCGAGTAGTCGACCAGTTCCTGAGCCTGTGCGCCTGCCAGGGTGATGTGATTGGTCACCACCGCCGGATAGTTGGCAAACAGGGTGACGTTGGCGCCGCCCGGTGTGTAGGCGGTCGCGTTCGGGATCACGATGCGCTGGGTGCAAAGCACCTGATAGGCGAGGGTGTCGGCCAGGTTCCGCACATCCCGGTACCGTCTGATTTCGTAGCGGGTGATGGTAGTGCCGATGGTGGTCGCGATGCCTGTCGCCGCATTCTTGTGGATGAGGGGCTGGGCGGCATGGAATGTATAAAAATCCTTGCGGTTGAGCATGGGCGTGTTCTCGAAAATGAGCGTTGTCCGGGCGAGCGGTACGCAGGAGATACCGACGTACTGCTCGCCTGCCTGTGGGCGTCGTGTGGGGTCAGGAAGGCGCTTTCATCGTCACGATGATCGCGTTCGCCGTCACCTTTGCCGAGAAACCGGATTCCGGCGACAGAGACACTGTCGGCGGCGGGTTCATGGCTATCTTTGACTGGATGAGTGACATGGGCCTGCCCGCAGCGAAACCGGTCGGGTCGATCTGGAGCGTAACGCCGTTGGGGATGCTCACCGTCTCGGCCACGATGGAGGCGTTCCCGTTCAGTGCCAGCACCGCCGGCGCGTTAGGGGACGAGATGATGGAGAGAGTATTCAGCGGGAGCGCCGACGACGGTGCCGCTGGCCGCTGTATGAGTGTTGCCCCGGGCACCAGCGTCAGGTCATTGGCGGCGGGATTGCTGTAGCTGCTGAGATCAAGCGTCCCGCAATCGACACTGATGGGCCCGGAGAACGCCTGCGGCCCCTGGAGAGCGAGCGTGCCGTCGCCCGTCATGTTCAGCCCCCAGGTGCCCTGGCCGCCGCCTGTGGGCAGGCCGTCAGGCCCGGTCGGCAAGCCAGTTCTGGGTGGCGCGCCGTCAGCGACGGCACCGGTCTCGTCCGCGATCGCGTCGCCAATCGTGTAGGTACTGTTTCCGGTGGGCGCAAAGGTCAGCGTGCCGGTGCCTTGTAAAAAAAGCCCTGGCCCGGCCCCTGTCCCGCTCGGCGAACCGGGCGAGGTGCCGCCGACGGCCTGGCCGCCGGAGATGGCGCCGCCCCCTTCAACGGCCAGGCTGGCACCGCTCATGACAAAGATGGCGCCGCCGAAACCGGCGCCACCGCCGGCGTAGCTGCCGCTGCCGCCCTGGCCGCCCTGGCCGCCGGTCATGCCGTTATGTCCACCGCCCTGGCTCCCCGGTGTTGCACCGGCGCCTTCGCCCCCGCCGAAGCCCGGACTGCCGGCACTGCCACCCAGACCGCCCAGGCCACCGGACGCACCGCTCCCCGTATTGAAATCCCCGTCACCGCCACCGCCGCCGCCGCCGGCACCACCACCACCGCCACCAGCGCCAGCGCCAGCGCCATAACCGCCATGGCCGCCCTGAAAGCCTGGGTTACCCCGTGAACCCGGGTCGCCATCATGGGCGTCGAAGCCCCCGCTATCGCCACCCCCGGAGCCGCCGCCGCCGTACCCACCAGGCTGTCCACCAGGGCCGGCGGCCCCAAAAAAGCCGGCACTGATGGGCGAGCCGAACACATTGCTTCCCGTCGGGTTCATGCCCGGGTTGCCTGCCGTGCCGTGCTGGCCATCGGTACCCGCGCCATCACCGCCGCCGCCGCCGTAGCCACCGGGAGCGCCACCCGGGCCACCGCTCGCGTTGCTGGTGACTGAGCCACCCCGGGCAGCGCAGTTTGAAAAGCTCACATTGCTCAGAGTGACGTTGGGCGTCTGCCCTTTGGGGTTGTAGGGGGTGCCCGATGGAAGATTGGCAATGAACAGACCTCCGCCCGCCCCCAGGCCGCCAGCACTTCCCTGGGACACCATGTTGCTGAGGGTCAGGTTGCTGAGCGTCACGGCCCCACTGAGGATCACGAACCCCCTGGCAGACGGCTGCCCACCATCCACCGTTACGGTTCCGGTGGCAGCAACAATCGTCACAGAACCGGCTGTGTCGATGGGGGCGATGTCCTCTTGCAACGTCAGGTCGCCCTGAATCTGGATGGTCAGCGAATCGCCAGCGCCGAGGGCGTTGGCGTTCGATGTAATTTGCTCATTCAATTCCTGAGAGGAGCTGACGGTGACGGATGCGCCCGCCGTTGTGGTAAGTCCGTTATCTTTTTCACTCATTTCCATATCCCCAGATATTTAGATTCAACCCCATAAAATCCACACGCCAATACAGATCGAGACGTCCAGAGATGCTTCAGGAAAGCCTGTCGGTGATAGCCATTGTCCCTTGAATAAACAGGCCCTTTCCTGGGCAATCGGTATCTTGCGTCGACTTTTTTTACAGGCCGAGCGTTTACTGTTTTCTGATCGTCGCTTTGAGATGCGCTGTCTATGAGCCAGGCATGCGTGACCCGCGTAGTTTATGATCCTCGGGGCCTGATAAACCACTGGAATATTGCTCAGCCTGTCGCCGATGGTGGTTTCAATCATAATGATGCTTTTGAATCAGGAGAGCGCATGAAGAAATGGTGCTAAAACGATATCATCCGACCCGCTGCATCAGACGGCGGTTTCAACCTCGCGCATCATAGCTTTTGAATTTCAAAGTGGTTCGGGCACCCTGGTGCCAACCGATAAAAGGTTGCTATGTGTGCTCACCCGTTTTCATTCATATTGCCTAATCCCTCGATACAAGCGCGGAGTGAGAAGAAATGGTGGTTGCCATACGCATGCTGGGGCTGTTCATTGGGTGGTATGTGTTGAACGGTCTGCTCGGATTGGCGACGTTCATGAACTACAGCGACTTCGAAGGTTACAGTATTGCCTATGTATGGCTGTTCAGCCTGGTGACATTGGTCAAGCTCGGTGTGGCCGGGTTTCTGTTGATCATGCCAGAGAAGGCACTGTGCTTGCTGGGAGCCCGTACACCGCGTGTCCATACAGGTGACGATGCCGCGCTGGCGTTGGGGCTGGCCTCATTGGCCGGCGTGTATTTTCTGGTGGAAGGATTGAGCCAGGCATTTTCGATCTATCTGACGGCGCGTGTTCAGTCGGCAGAAGTCGGCTTTGTCAGTCAGGGCCTGATGGTACCCACTGTCTTTGCATGGCCGTTGCAACAGTGCCTGCATGGTTTCATGCAGGCGGCGCTGGGGCCGACGGTACTGCTGATCGTATCCGCGCGGTTTCGGCGCAGGCGCGCGCCACGGGGTGCGTGACGCGCGATGCTCAGCCTTCCAGGCGCGCCCACAACGCAGCCAGCAGGGCCACCGGTGCGGTTTCCGCGCGCAACACTCGGTTGCCTAACGCAAAAGACACAAAGCCGTATCTTGCGGCATGGTGCAATTCTGTATCGGAAAAACCACCCTCCGGCCCGGTCAGCAAAACAAGGCTGTCGGCCGCATGCAGTGTTTCATTTGCCAGCGGCGCCTCGCCGGGGTGTGCCATCAGTTTCAGCGCAGCATCGGCCTGGGCCAGCCAGGCGTCCAGCGGTAGTGGCGCGTGGACACGGGGCACCCGATTCATGCCGCACTGCTCACAGGCGCTGACCACCACCTGCTGCCAGTGGCGCAATTTCTTTTCCTGCCGGTCGCCGTCGAGTCGCACGTCCGTACGTTCGGTGGTCAGTAACTGAAAACAGTGCGCGCCCAACTCGGTGGCTTTTTGCAGGGCGTAGTCCATGCGTTCGCCCTTGATCATGGGCAGCGCAACGGTCACGGGCCGCGGCGCGGCGCGATCCTCCGCGTCAAAGCCCCGCGCCAGCACGGTCACCGCCTTTTTGCTGATGGCGGTGATTTCTGCGTCCCAGGCGCCGCCCTGGCCGTTGAACACCTGCAGGTGTTCACCGACCTGCATGCGCAGTACGCGCGCGATGTGGTGGCTGGCGTCTTCACCCAGCACGGTCTGCTGGCCCTGGCTGAACGGCTGTGGGTCAAAGAAGCGGCGCATGACGTCAGTCCTGTGTGGCCAGGTTGATGCCCGCCCAGGCCACATCGGCCAGATGGTCAATCTGTTCCGGCGTAATCACATAGGGCGGCATGAAGTAGGTGACATTGCCGAGAGGGCGCAGCAGTGCCTGATGTTTGAGCGCATGCTGGTAGACACGCAGCCCGCGGCGCTCCTGCCAGTCGTAGGGTTCCCGGGTGCGCTTGTCTTTCACCATTTCCACGGCGGCAATCATGCCGGTCTGGCGCACTTCGGCCACGTGCGGATGGTCGTTGAAGCGTTCCAGTGCGCGGCCCATGTGCGCGGCCAGCTCGCGGTTGCGCTCGATCAGATTATCGGTCTCGAAGATCTCGAGCGTGGCGAGTGCGGCGGCGCAGGCCAATGGATTGCCGGTGAAGCTGTGTGAATGCAGGAACGCGCGCATTGTGTTGTAGTCGTCATAAAATGCCTGGTAGATCTCGTTGCGGGTGAGCACGGCGCACAGTGGCAGGTAACCGCCGGTCAGCGCCTTGGACAACGCCAGGAAGTCGGGCGTGATGCCGGCCTGTTCGCAGGCAAACAGCGTGCCGGTACGGCCGAAGCCGACGGCAATCTCGTCGGCGATCAGGTGCACGCCATACTTGTCGCAGGCTTCGCGCAGCAGCTTGAGGTAAACCGGATGGTACATGCGCATGTTGCCGGCGCACTGCACCAATGGCTCGACGATCACCCCGCAGATTTCCTCGTGATGTTCGGCGAGGATTTTTTTCATCTCGACAAACTGGCGGCGGCAGTAGGCTTCCCAGGACTCGCCTTCTTCGCGGTGATAACAGTCCGGGCTGGGCGCGGTGAACACGTCCATCAGCAGGGGCTTGTAGGTGGACTTGTACAGCGCCACGTCGCCGACGGCCAGGGCGGCGAGTGTCTCGCCGTGGTAACTGTTGCCCAGGGTGACGAAACGCTGTTTGCGGGGGTGGCCCATGTTCTGCCAGTAATGGAAGCTCATCTTCAGCGCCACTTCGACGCCGGAGGAGCCGTTGTCGGCATAGAACACGCGATCAAGCCCTGGCGGTGTCATGGCCACGAGCTGCTCGGACAGTGCGACCACCGGCTCGTGGGTAAAGCCGGCCAAGATGACGTGTTCGAGTTTGTCGAGCTGTTCGTGCACGGCGCGGTTGATGCGCGGATTGCCGTGGCCGAGGATGTTCACCCACCAGGAACTGACCGCGTCGATATAGCGGTTGCCGTCGAAGTCTTCCAGCCACACACCGTCGCCCCGCCGGATCGGGATCAGCGGCAGATGTTCGTGATCCTTCATCTGGGTGCAGGGGTGCCAGAGCACGCTCAGGTCGCGCGCCACGATTTCCTGGTTACTGCTCATCTCGTTTCTCCAACGGTCGTGGACGTGTTGCACAGGGTAGCGGGCCGGCTACCCTGCCGCCAGTCGCGACGATGTAAAATACGAGGTGTTTGTTCCGTAGGGTGGGTAGAGCCAAAGGCGAAACCCACCATGTCCATGTTCCGCACTGCTCGCACAAAACCATCGGAACTCCCGATCTCCCAATCTCCCAATCTCCGAATCTCCCAATCTCCCAATCTCCCAATCTCCGAATCTCCCAATTCGAGTGATTTCGATGATTTTGCGGGAGTGAATGCCGGGCATGGACATGGTGGGTTTCGCCTTTGGCTCTACCCACCCTACGGACATATATAAAAAAAGCCCCGCAGGTGCGGGGCGCAAAGGGGTATGCGTTACCTCAGTGGGCGGTGATGTGTTCCATCGACTCGCCGGTGTTGCCATGGTCGCGGCCGATATACAGATAGATCGCCGGCACCACAAACAGGGTGAACAATGTCCCCAGGGTCATGCCGGTGGCGATCACGAAGCCCATGGCAAAGCGGGCGCCGGCGCCGGGGCCGGCAGCGATCAGCAGCGGGATCATCGCCAGCACCAGTGCAGCGGTGGTCATCAGTACCGGCCGCAGACGAATCGAGGTCGCTTCCTCGATGGCCGCGCGCTTGGACAGGCCCTGGTCCTGCAGCTTGTTGGCGAACTCCACGATCAGGATGCCGTGCTTGGAGATCACGCCGATCAGTGTCACCAGACCCACCTGGGTATAGATGTTCATGGTCGCGGTATGCCAGAGCAGCCCGCCGAACTGGGCGAACGAACTGGCGATGTTCAGTATCGCCATGCACAGCAGCGCGCCACAGATCGACATCGGGACGGACACCAGCATGATCAGCGGGTCACGCCAGGATTCGAACTGCGCCGACAGCACCAGATAGATGATCACCATGGCAAAGAAGAAGGTCATCAGCAGTTGCGAACCTTCTGTCTTGAACTGGCGCGACTGCCCGGAGTAATCGAGGCGGTAACCCTGCGCCGGCAAGACTTCTGCAGCGGCCTGTTCCAGCACGGTCAGCGCTTCGCCCAGGGAGACGCCCGGACGGGGCACTGCGGAGATGGTCACTGCATTCATCTGCTGGAAGCGTTTCAGCGCCTGGGGCTGCACGGTGTCTTTCAGCGTGGCGATGGTGGACAGCGGCACCAGGTTACCGTCGCGGGTGCGGGTGTAGTAATCCAGCAACTGGTCGGTGTTCAGGCGATCACTGCGCTGCACTTGCGGGATGACCTTGTAGGAACGGTTCTCCAGCGAGAAGCGGTTGGAGTAGCCGCCGGCCAGCATGGCCGACAGATCTTGCCCGACGGAGCGCATGTCGATGCCCAGCGCGGCCGCCTTTTCCCGGTCGATGACGATCTCGGTGCGAGGCTTGTTCAGGCGCAGGTCGGTCTTCAGGAAGATGAACTTGCGGCTTTCATAGGCCTTGCCCACGATCTGCTCGATCAGCTCGCCGGTGGTGGAAATCGGTTGTGTGGTGCCGATGACGAATTCCACCGGGAAGCCGCCACCGCCGCCGGAGGGCAGAGGGGGTGGCTGGAACGCAGCGATTTCCAGGCCGGGAATT
This sequence comes from Alcanivorax sp. S71-1-4, assembly GCF_009846755.1. Lineage (GTDB taxonomy): Bacteria > Pseudomonadota > Gammaproteobacteria > Pseudomonadales > Alcanivoracaceae > Isoalcanivorax. The sequence continues at coordinate 156,097 of NZ_AQOR01000002.1, read as the reverse complement.
TGCGGGGCGATCAACTGCACGCTCTGTTCCAGTACGGCGCGTGTGCTGCGGTCGCGGTCTTCCCAGGTCTTGAGCACCATGCCGGTGATGCCGTCGGTCACGGTGCCGGCGCCGGCCGCGCTCATGCCGTTGATCATGAACACCTTGTCCATTTCCGGCAGTGCTTCGACTTTTTCACGCAGCAGGGCGGTGTTGGCCTCGAAGTACTCCATCGTGGTGTAGGGGTCGGATTCCGAGAACGCCAGAATGAAACCCTGGTCTTCACCCGGCGCCAGTTCTTCCGGTGTGTTGACGAACAGGAAGTAACAGGAGAGCAGCGCAACGGTACCAAAGATCAGCACCACGACTTTGGTGTTCAGTGTGCTGTGCAGGGTGTTGCGGTAGGACAGCCGCAGGCTTTCGAACTTGGTATCCAGCCAGTGTGCCAGGCCATCATTGCTGTTTTCGGTGTGTGGTTTAAGCAGTTTTGCACACAGCATCGGCGACAGGGTCAATGCCACGATACCGGACAACAGCACCGAGCCCGCCAGTGTAAAGGCGAACTCCACGAACAGGGTGCCGGTGAGGCCGCCGATAAAACCGATAGGCAGGTACACCGCCACCAGCGTGGTGGTCATTGCCACGACGGGCCAGGCCAGTTCGCGGGCACCCTTGATGGCGGCATCATAGGGGGCCATGCCTTCTTCCACGTGCCGGTGGATGTTTTCCAGCACGATGATGGCGTCGTCCACCACGATCCCGATGGCCAGCACCATTGCCAGCAGTGTCAGCAGGTTGATGGAGAAGCCCATCAGCAGCATCAGGAACAGTGCGCCCACCATGGAGATCGGTACCGCGATCATCGGCACCAGTACCGAGCGCAACGAGCCGAGGAACAGGAAGATCACCACGATCACGATGAGCAGCGCTTCGACGATGGTTTTCACCACCTCGTTGATGGAGTCCTGAATGTACTCGGTGGAATCGTACGGGATGTCCGCCGACAGACCTTCCGGCAGTTCCGGCAGGATGTCGTTGTCCCAGACTTCGCGCACCGCCTTGATCACGTCCAGCGAGTTGGCATCCGGCGCCACTTCAATGCCCATAAAGGTGGCGGCCTGGTCGCCGAAGCTGACCGACGTGCCGTAGCTTTCTGCACCGAGCTCCACGTTGGCCACGTCGCGCAGGCGAGTGATGGCGCCGTCGCTTTCGCGCACGATCAGCTCTTCGAATTCCGACACTGATTGCAGGTCGGTTTCGGCGGTCAGGTCGATACTGATCAGCGAGCCCTTGGTGGAACCCACGGCAGAGAGCACGTTGTTGGACTGCAGGGCACCGTAGACATCGGAGGCCGTGACGCCGAGTGCGGTCATGCGCGCGGGGTCGAGCCAGATGCGCATGGCGAAAGTCCGGGCGCCGAGAATCTCTGCCCGCTGTACGCCGGGTACGGTGGACAGCAAAGGCTCCACCACCCGCACCAGATAGTCGGTGGTCTGGTTGTTGTCGAGGATCTCACTGTAGAACGCCAGGTACATGGCGGCGGTGGTGTCGCCCACGGTCATGTCCACCACCGGGTCTTCCGCCTCTGCCGGCAGTTCGCCGCGCATCTTGTTCACTTTGGCGACGATCTGCGTGAGAGCCGCGTTCTGGTTCGCATCCAGGCGCAGGAACGCCTGGATCAGCGAGACACCGCCGGTGCTCGACGAGGTGATGTAGTTGATGCCTTCGGCGGTGGCGATTTCCCGCTCCAGGGGCGTGGTAATAAAGCCCTGGATCAGGTCCGCGTCGGCGCCGATGTAAGTGGTGGTCACGGTGACCACGGCGTCCTGCAGCTCGGGGTACTGGCGCACGTTCAGTTCCGTCACGGCGCGCACGCCGAGCAGGAAAATGAACAGGCTCACCACCCAGGCGAGTACAGGTTTCTGGACGAACAAGTCGGTGAATTTCATGGATTCGGTCCCGGCTCCGTTCAGGTGTTGTCAGGGGTCGGTTCAAGCTGCGGGTCCAGATTCACGTCTTCGCTGATCGTGACCGTCGCATTGTTGTTCAGCTTGAGCAGGCCGGATGTGGCGATACGGTCGCCTTCCTCCAGGCCTTCCACGATGGCGACATAGTCGCCCCGGGTGCGGCCGGTACGGACGAAGCGGCGGTTCACGACCAGTTGCGTTTCGCCGGCGTCGTTCTGTTTCTCGACGATCACGAATACCGCGTTGCCGTAGGGGTTGTAGCTGATTGCCGTTTGCGGCACGGCCAGCACCTGTTCGGCTTCGCCGAGGTCGACGTTGACGCGGGCGAACATGCCCGAGCGCAGCTTGCCGTCTTCGTTGGCCAGGGTGGCCTGAGCGGTGAAGTTGCGGGTGCTGCGGTCAATGCCCGGCTCGATGGCGGTGATGCTGCCGGTGAAGGTGTCGTCCGGCCAGGCGTCTACGGTCACGTCCACTTCCAGGTCCAGCGCCAGCTCGGACAAACGCTGCTCCGGCAGGCTGAACTCGATATAGATCGGCGACAGTTGCTGCACGCTCACCACTGGCGCGCCAGCAGCCACGTACTCACCGAGGTCCACCTGGCGAATGCCCAGCTGGCCGTCGAACGGTGCGCGGATGGTTTTCTGGGCAACGCGCGCCTCCTGCGTATTCAGGCTGCCCTGGGCCTGGTCGGACTGGCTCTGTGCCCGGTCCAGTTCGGCTTTCGAGACGCTGCCCTGGTTCTGCAGGCGGCGGGTGCGTTCAAGTTCCAGCCGCGACAGCTCGGCGGCGGCGCGCAGCGCCTGCAGTTCGGCGCGGTCGGTGGCGTCGTCCAGGCGCAGCAGAATGTCGCCCTTCTTCACCATGTCACCGGAGTTGAAGCGGATCTCGGTGACGATGCCGGCGGCCTGGGTGGTCAGTTGGGTGCCGTTCACGGCGCGTGCCGTGCCCACGGCGCTGATGCCACGTTCCCAGGTGAAGGATTGTGCTTCAGCGGCAGTGACGGAGGCGGCAGGCATCGGCATGTTGTCGAAAAAGTCGTTCATGCCTTTGCGGAGCATCATCTGCAATGCGAAGACGCCCCCGAAGACGACAACGCAGGCAGCTATGACGATGATGAAACGCTTGTTCATGGGTCTGGTCCTCAGTGGGGCGAGCAATAACGGTAACCGGTGCCTTCCGGGCACAGGTCATCGAATAACGTGGCGCAAATATGGTTGAGCTGGGCGGTCAGCGCCTCGTCATCGAACGGGTCGAACAACGGCTGCCAGTGCAGGCCGTTGAGGTGAATGTGGCTGTGGCGCAGCAGCAGCCGGTACGGATCACGCAGATCGTAGAAATCCAGGATGCCCTCGGCGTGCACCAGGTTGTGCATGCCCTCGGAAAGTGCCCAGGGGCCGATGGCGATTTCCAGTGGACGCAGCTTGAACGATGCCACGTCGCCGGCGTCGATGGCGTCCTGTACCACCTGGCTGACCAGTTCGCCAATCGGGCCATGGGCCTCCAGGACGGCGTCGCGCCGTTTCTGGGACGCCGCACGCCAGATGACCTCGGTGGTAACGTACTGCGCAAGGCGGAAGTGGTCCGGGTGGCGCTTGGCAAACAGCACGTCGGCGACGACCAGCGCGATCATGCGGTCGCGGCTGGGGGCGTCCCAGTGTGCCGCGCGGGCCATCGACTCCACCCGTTTTTCGGCCTGGTCGGCACAGATAGACAACAGCAGGTCTTCTTTCGAGGCGAAATGCTGGTACAGGGTGCCGGTGGCGTAATCGCAGGCACGTGCCACCTTGGCCATCTGCAGTGACAACAGGCCATGCTCGCTGATCTGCTCGCGCGCTGAATCAAGGAAGCGTTGCTCGCGTTCGGCAAGCTCTCGCAGGCGTCGTTCCCGCGTCCCCATGCACCTCTCCTGGCTGCGTATCGTTATTTGTCCGGTTCTCGGGATGAACGGAATGGCGGAGTATGAATCGGGTTCATTCGATGATCAAGCGTCGACCGCACCATGGTACAGGGCGCGTCATACGGCGTTGCGGGAGTCGGCAACAGCGGTGGCGGGTCAGGGCTGGAAGGTGCCGAGTACCCGGTTCAGAAAGCGCAGGCCCGTGTCGGTACAGGCCAGCCGCCCGGGGGTGATCAGGCCGTCCCGGCGCAGCGTGGTGAGGGCGGGTTCCAGCGCGGTCAGCGGCAGGCCGGTGCGCTCAGTGAACAGGTCTTCGTCGACCCCCTCGACGAGACGCAGGGCATTGAGCAGGTACTCCAGCGGGCGCTCGGCGGCGGCAATATCCTGGCTGTCCAGGCGACGCTGGCCGCCCTCGGCCAGGTAATGGGTGGGCAGCCGGGTCTTGCGGTAGCGCAGTATCGTGCCGTGGTCGGGGCGTGTGACCTTGCCGTGGGCACCGGCGCCCAGCGCCAGGTAGTCGCCAAAGGTCCAGTAGTTGAGATTGTGCCGGCACTGGCGGCCGTCCCGGGCGAAGGCAGAGACTTCGTACCGGCGGTAGCCGGCCTCGGCCAGCTGGGCGAAGCCGGCGGCCTCGGTGTCGGCCATGGCGTCGTTGTCCGGTTGCCGGGGCGGGGCGCGGTAGAAGGCCGTGTTCGGCTCAATGGTGAGTTCGTACCAACTGATGTGGGCCGGGGACAGCGCGATGGCCTGTGCCAGGTCGGCCAGTGCCTCGTCCTGTTGCTGGTCCGGCAGGGCGTGCATCAGGTCCAGATTCAGGTTATCGAAGCCGGCGGCGCGTGCCTGTTCGGCGGCACGTATCGCCTCGCGGCTGCCATGAATACGGCCCAGTGCGCGCAGGTGGCGGTCATTGAAACTCTGGATGCCCAGCGACAGCCGGTTGATGCCGGCGCGGCGGAAGCCTTCGAAGCGCTGTTGTTCCACGGTGCCCGGATTGGCTTCCAGGGTGATCTCGACCTGTTCGGCAAAGCGCAGGCGGGTACGCAGCATGCCGAGCAATTCCGCATAGAAATCCGGTGACAGCAGGCTGGGTGTGCCGCCGCCAAAAAAGAGGCTGACGACGGGGCGGCCCTGTGCATCGGGCAGTTCTTCGTCCAGGTCCTGGCGTAGCGCTGCCAGGTAGGCGGTTTCCGGCAATGCGCCGTCGCGTTCGTGGGAATTGAAATCGCAGTAGGGGCATTTGCGCACGCACCAGGGCAGATGAATATACAGCGCCAGCGGTGGCAGGGCGAGGCTCATGATCGGACCGGGTGCGTGTCAGGGAGAAGGGCAGTCTAGGCGCTGCCCGCTGGACTGTCACCGGCTTGTCGCCAGAAAAGAGAAAGGCGCCTTGCGGCGCCTTTCATGACACGCGACGAAAACGGATCAGTTGGTGGCATCCTCGTAGGTGTCTTTCACCGCGTCCTTGGTGTCTTCATAGGTTTCATCGACGGCGCGGCCTGCTTTTTCCATCGCGCCTTCGTTACCGGTCGCAGAGTCCCAGGTTTTCTCAATGCGTTCCCCGGCGTCGTCGATGTTTTCGCCTGCTTCTTCAGCCGGTCCCTTGTCACAGGCTGCAATGGCAAACGCACTGATCAGGGCCAGGCCGGCGAGCGATACTTTCTTCATGAGAATCTCCTTATCTGCTGACAATTCGTCTTTGCGGTTTCCAACCTCACGCAGAGACTACCTGATAGTAAGAGCAGAAGGAGAGGGCATAGTTTGTGGTTTCGCCCAGGTTTAACACTTGTTTGTATTCCTGCACGGTCTGCCGGGCCGGGAGAGTCCGATCAGGCCAGGCGTGGACGGAGTTGTTCCATCAGCGATGCCAGGGCCTGGCCACGATGACTGATGCGGTTTTTTTCTGCCGGTGCCATTTGCGCGGCAGTGCAGCCCAGCGACGGAATATAGAAATACGGGTCATAACCAAACCCCTGCTCGCCGGCCGGCTGCAACACGATTTCACCTTCCCAGCTGCCATGGGCAATCAGCGGTACCGGGTCCTCGGCATGGCGCATGAATACGATCACGCACTGGTAGCGGGCACGGCGCGTGGCGTCCGGCAGGGCATTGAGGCGTTGTATCAGCAAGGCATTGTTGGCGGCATCGGTGGCGTCCGGGCCGGCGAAGCGCGCGGAATAAATACCGGGCGCGCCGTTGAGGGCATCCACCTCGATACCGGAATCGTCGCTGATGGCCGGCAGCCCGGTATGCGCGGCGGCGTTGCGGGCCTTGAGAATGGCATTCTCGACAAAGGTCAGGCCGGTTTCTTCGGCTTCCGGCACATTGAAGCTGCCTTGCGGCAGCACGTCGCAGCCCAGTGGCGCGAGAATGGCGTTGAGTTCGTCCAGCTTTTTCTGGTTGCCCGAGGCGAGCACGATCTTCATCAGCGGTATCCGTCAGCGGGTGACACGGTACATCGCCAGTTCGCCGAAAAAATTCGGCCATAACTGGCTGAACAGGGCCGAGCGGTGGTCATGGTTGAGCACGCGCCGTTCCAGCACCCGGAAGCCGTTTTTCTGGCAGTGGGTATCAAAGTCGCGCACGGTGCACAAATGGATGTTCGGTGTGTCGTACCATTCATAGGGCAGCCGGCGTGACACCGGCATGCGGCCCTTGAAGAACAGATAGCCGCGCACACGCCAGTAGCCGAAGTTCGGGAACGTCACGATCGCCTCGCGGCCCACGCGCAGCATTTCCGACAGCACCTGATCAGGTCGCTGCACGGCCTGCAGGGCCTGGGTCATGAGCACGTAATCGAAACGCTGGTCGGCGATATTGCCGAGCCCTTCGTCGATATCCTGTTCAATCACGTTGACGCCTTTTTCGATGCAGGCGGCAATATTGTCCTGGTCAATTTCCAGCCCATAGCCACGCACGCCGAGATTGTCGCGCAGGTGCGCGAGCAGGGTGCCGTCACCGCAACCCAGATCAAGCACCTGTGCGCCCTGCGGTATCCAGTCACGGATGATGGCGAGGTCCTGGCGCAGCATCATGCGTTCTCCAGTTCATCGGCGACGCGGCGCATATAGGCGCCGAACAGCCGCGTGTATTCAGGGATGTCCAGCAGGAACGCATCATGGCCTTTGTCGGTGTCGACTTCGGCATAGCTGACATCGCGGTCGACCGCCACCAGCGCATTGACGATTTCCTCGGAGCGCTCTGGCGAGAAGCGCCAGTCGGAGGTGAAGGAGATCACCAGGAACTGGCAGGTGGCATGCGACAGGGCGGTTTCCAGGGAGTTGTCAAAGTTGCGCGCCGGATCGAAATAATCCAGTGCCTTGGTCATCAGCAGGTAGGTGTTGGCGTCGAAATTGCGCGAAAACGTCTCGCCCTGATGACGCAGGTAACTCTCCACCTGGAATTCCACATCAAAGCCGAAATGAAACCGTCCGCTTTGCAGGTCACGGCCGAACTTGGCGCGCATGGCGTCGTCGCTGAGATAGGTGATGTGGCCGACCATGCGCGCCAGAATCAGGCCCTGGCGCGGGTAGGTATCGTGCAGGTAATAGCGGCCGCCATGGAAATTCGGGTCGGTCAGGATCGATTGCCGCGCGACCTCGTTGAAGGCGATGTTCTGTGCCGACAGCTTCGGTGCCGAGGCGATCACGGCGGCATGGCCGATGCGGTCGGGATAGTCGATGGCCCACTGCAGGGCCTGCATGCCGCCGAGGCTGCCGCCGATCACCGCCGCCCAGCGCCGGATGCCGAGCCGGTCAGCCAGACGCGCCTGGCTGGTGACCCAGTCCTTCACTGTCACCATCGGGAAGTCCGGCCCCCAGGGCTGGCCGGTTTCCGGGTTGACGGTGCCGGGCCCGGTGGAGCCGTGGCAACCGCCGAGGTTGTTCAGCGCGACCACGAAAAACCGGTTGGTGTCGATCGGCTTGCCCGGCCCGATGCAGTTATCCCACCAGCCGGGGCGCTTGTCCTCCGGGCTGTGGTAGCCGGCGGCGTGATGGTGCCCGGACAGCGCATGGCAGATCAGCACCGCGTTGGAATGCGCGGCGTTCAGGGTGCCGTAGGTTTCGTACATCAGGTCGTAGCTGGGAAGCACGCGGCGACATTCGAGCTCAAGCGGCTCGTCGAAATGCATCAGGGCGGGCTTGACCAGCCCCACTGAATCGGGCGCGGTGGGATCAAACATCAGGGGCGACTTCAGAACCTTGTTGGCATGGAAAGAAACGAAGTCTAGGGCCTGTGCCTGTGAGTATCCAGCGATGCGTGGCGCTGTGATGTCAGGGCTCGCGTGGCAGCAGGTCGGGCCGGTACCACAATGCCGGCCGGTTCAGTGGTGTTGCCGCCGGCAGTACCGGGTTGTCCAGTGTCAGTACACGGCGCACGCTGGCGCGCGTGCGGGCCAGGGCTTCTTTATGTTGCGGGTGATTGAAGAACAGCCGGTCGAAGCTGCCGTCGGCGATGGCCGTCTCCAGCCCCTGTGTCAGCCGTTCGGCCAGGGGGGCATTGTCCGGGGCGACGAAGAAATAGGCGGCGGTGGGGTAGTACAGCAGCAGACCGGGGGCCACGGTGATGGCCATTTCCGGGCGCTGGTCCAGCTCCGCCCAGGCTTCGGTGAGCCCGCGCGGGAGGTAGTCGAAGCGGCCCTGATCGAGCATCAGGAACAGGCTGTCGTAGCTGCTGGCGCGGACCACCGACAGGCCGTTGGCATTGAGGATGTCCACGTCCGGCCAGTCGTGGCCCTGGCCGGCGCGCACCTCGCGCAACGGGTCCAGGCTGTCCACGCTGGCAAACCAGGGGGCGTCTTCGTCGCGGATGATCAGCAGGCGGTAGCCGAGCAGGCCCTTGAGCAGGGGGATTCGGATCGGGCGGGCGAGCTGCTCGCGCTCGATGGAGGTCATGCTCCAGACCACGTCCAGCTCACGGCCGCGGGAGAGCTCCGCCAGCGCGCGGCTCTGGGTCAGGGCTTCGCTGGCCGGTTCCAGCCGGTAGGGGCCATGGCTGTCGACGGTCTTGTCCAGCGCCAGGCGCAACAACTCGATGATGTACAGGTCGCGCTGGTCGCGCTCGTTCACCGGTGCCGGATACTGGATGACCTCTTCCGCCCCGGCGGGTGTGCCGATCAGGCCAGCCAGGATCAGGCCGGCCAGGATCAGATCACCGCAAAACCACCACTGACGCATCGTTCCGCATCCCTGACAGACAGCGTGGCCGCCAGTATAACGGGGATGCGTGCAGTGAGATATGCGCGCCTCAGTCCTGATGGACGGCCCGGGTGCGGCCGGTCTGGTCGATGGCCACGAAGGTGAACAGCCCTTCGGTGACTTTGGCCACCTCGCCCATGCTGCGGATCCAGACTTCCACGCGAATGTTCATCGAGCTGCGGCCCACGTCCAGCAGTTCGGTGTAGCAGCTGACGACGGCGCCCACGGGCACCGGGCGCAGGAAGGACATGGAATCGATGGCCACGGTGGCGACCCGCCCGCGGGCGGTCTTGCGGGCGCACACGGCGCCGGCCAGGTCCATCTGGGAGACCAGCCAGCCGCCAAAGATGTCCCCGTTCCAGTTGGCGTCCTGGGGCATGGCGATGGTCTGGATGGCGAGCTCACCGCCCGGTTGCGGTTCGTCGTCGCGGTCGTCGGTCATGATCTGATCCGTTCTTGTCATGGGTGGTAGGTCCTGAAGCGCAAGTGTACTGAAGGTAGGGCCTCATACAATCCGCTGATGGTACATAAATGCCGTCGCAGGCCGGGAAAGGGGCGGATTTGCGTGGTACGCCCCGGCCAGCCGCCGGAATGGCTGTCGGAAAGATGTCATTTTGTTGTCACAAAACTGACCTAGACTGCGTTCGATCGAAGCAACGCGTGGCAGATGCCTGCGCCGGGGCCGATGGATTGAGTGCGAACGGCCCAAGTGTCACACCACTGCAACAGTTGCTGCCCAGAATCCAGTGACCCTTGGTCCCGGGGGCCATCGGGGGAACCCGGATTCTGAAGGCCTGGACCAGGCGGGCATCAACGGTGATGCCGCAAATTCGCAGATGCAGACGAGGATATGACAATGCGTTTCAAGCAAACTCTTGGCCTGGCGTTCGCCGCCGCTGCCATGACCACCGTTGCCGCACCGGCAATGGCCCGTGACACCATCCAGATCGCCGGTTCGTCCACGGTGCTGCCGTTCGCCAGCATCGTGGCGGAAGAGTTCGGCAACGCCTTCGGCCAGTTCAACACCCCGGTGGTGGGGTCGGGCGGCTCCAGCGGCGGTCTGCGTCAGTTCTGCCAGGGCGTGGGCGCCAACACCATCGACATCGCCAACGCCTCCCGCGCCATCAAGTCCAGCGAAGTGGAAAGCTGCGCCGGTGCCGGTGTGAAGCAGATTCTGGAAATCCAGTTCGGCTACGATGGTATCGTGTTTGCCTCACGCGCCGACAAGGGCACCTTCGCGCTGGAGCCGAAGCACATCTTCGCCGCTGCTGCCGCGCAAGTGCCGCAGGACGGCAAAATGGTGGCCAACCCGTACACCCGCTGGTCGCAGATCGACGCCAGCCTGCCGAACCAGGAAATCATCCTGGTGATCCCGGCCTCCAACCACGGCACCCGTGAAGTGTTCGAAGAGAAAGTGATTCACGCCGGTTGCACCACTTACCCGGCAATCAAGGCGATGGACAAGGATGCGCAATCGCAAGCCTGTCTGACCCTGCGTCAAGACGGCCGCATCATCGAGATCGCCGGTGACTACACCGAAACCCTGGCACGCCTGCAAGCCCAGGCCGACGCGGTGGGTGTCTTCGGTCTGAGCTTCTATGACCAGAACCGTGACCGCCTGAAAGTGGCCACCATCGACGGTGTGACCCCAAGCCTGGAAACCATCGGCTCTGGCGAATACCCGGTGTCCCGCCCGCTGTTCTTCTACGTGAAAGGCGAGCACATCGGCGTGATCCCGGGTATTGAGCAGTATGTCGAGTACTTCCTGAACGACCAGGTATCCGGTTTCGGCAGCCCGCTGGAAGAAGCTGGCCTGATCCCGCTGAACGACGAAGAGCGCGCCAGAGAAGTGGCCGACTTCAAGGCCCGCAAGGCCGTTCAGTAAGGCAGTGCTCAGGGGAGGGCGGACGATGAGGCATGATCACGTCCGCCATCGCCTCTGGTAACACCCGGCCCCCGGCGGCCTGGAAAGGGCCGCCGGGGGCTGCTGGTTTCTGGAGTGTTGTTGCCGCAATATGACAACCGCTCCTTTGATCTGCAACACATGTCCGCCATCCGGCGACGGGCAACTGGAGTCAAGATGAGTAACCTGACGCTGATCGCCATTTTGCTGATGCTGATGGCGGTGGCTTATCAGATGGGCCTGATGCGCAGCCGTGCCGTCGCGCGCGGCAGCAGCGAGCGCATGCATTCGCGGCCCGGTTATTACGGCTGGCTGGTGGCACTGTGGTGTGGCCTGCCGGCATTGCTGGTCTTCCTGATCTGGTCGGCGGTGGAGCCGTCCGTGATCCGCGCGGTGGTGCTCTCCGAGTTGCCGCCCGAGATGGCCAACCTGACGGCGCAGCAGATCACTGTGTTGATGCGCCGCTTGAACGACATCGCTTCCGGCTTCGGCGTGGCCGGCGATATCGCACCTTATGAAGCCGCCGCCGCCGACGCGTTGTCGCGGCTGCGCAACATCGGCCAGCTGGCCAAGATTTCCGTGATGGCGTCATTGGCCCTGGCCGGGCTGGTGGTGGCGCGCCGCCGCATTCAGGCCGGCCTGCGCGCGCGGAATCATGTCGAGAAAGTGGTCAGTGTCCTGCTGGCGTTGTGCTCCGGCGTGGCGATCCTGACCACCGTCGGTATCGTGTTCTCCATGTTTGGCGAAGCGATGCACTTCTTCTCCTTTGTCAGCCCCATCGACTTCTTTTTTGGCACCACCTGGAATCCGCGATTCAGCACCACCGGTGCGGGCGGGCAGGGTGAATTCGGCCTGCTGCCGTTGCTGTGGGGCACCCTGATGGTGAGCTTTATCGCCCTGCTGGTGGCTGTGCCGATCGGTCTGATGACCGCCATCTATATGGCCGAGTACGCGCCTTCCTGGCTGCGCTCGGTGGCCAAGCCGGTCATCGAAGTGCTGGCGGGTATTCCGACGATCGTTTATGGCGTGTTCGCGCTGCTGGTGATCGGGCCGTTCTTTGCCAGTGTGGGCAACATGCTGGGTATCCAGATTCGCGCTACCAGCGCGCTCACCGCCGGTTTTGTCATGGGCGTGATGATCATTCCGTTTGTGTCGTCGTTGTCTGACGACATCATTACCCAGGTGCCGCAGTCTCTGCGTGACGGTTCGCTGGGGCTCGGTGCAACCAAATCGGAAACCATTCGCCAGGTTGTACTGCCGGCGGCATTGCCGGGCATCGTTGGGGCCTTTTTGCTGGCGGCGAGCCGTGCCATCGGCGAAACGATGATTGTGGTGCTGGCGGCCGGCAACAGCCCGGTGTTGCACGCCAATCCGCTGGAAGCGGTGTCCACCGTGACCGTGACCATTGTCAACCAGCTCACCGGCGACACCGATTTCGCCAGCCCGCAATCACTGGTCGCGTTTGCACTCGGCCTGACGCTGTTCGTGATTACGCTGGGGCTTAACGTGGTGGCGCTGTACATCGTGCGCAAATATCGGGAGCAATACGACTGATGAGCAACGAGACGCTGAGCGAACGCGCCATCATCCAGAGCCGCGTGGAGAAAAGCCTGCGCCGGCGCCATGCGCGGGAGACCCGCTTCCGGCTGTTCGGCCTGGGGGCGGTCATGGCTGGCCTGGCTTTTGTGGCGCTGCTGTTTATCAGCATCCTCGTGCGCGGCCTGCCGGCGTTCTGGCAGTCGGCGATTACCGTGGATGTGTTTTTTGACCCGGCCGTTATCCAGGTGGACCCGCAGCCGGTGTTCCAGACCGGTGAATCACCGCAGGCATTCCGCGAGCGCGAAATCGCCTGGCAGAGCCAGCTCACCATGGTGAACTGGAACAGGATCATGGAGAACAGCATCATCGCGCTGAAACCGGAGCTGGAAAAACAACGCCGCGACGTGCGCGCACTGTTCACCAGCAGCGAGCGCTTCCGTCTGCGTGACATGGTGATCGAAGACACTTCACTGATCGGCAAGACGGTGAAGCTGGATCTGCTGGCCGATGCCAACGTGGATGTCTGGGTGCGCGGCAATATCGACCGCAGCCTGCCGGACAGCCAGCAGCAGTTGCGTGCGCCGGTGCGCGATCTGGCCGACGCACTGAAGGCAGAGGGCGTGCTGAACATCAAGTTTGCCACGCCGCTGTTTACCAACCCGGATTCGCGCAGCTCACCGGCAGCGGCCGGTCTGGCCGGGGCCTTCATGGGCTCGCTGTTCATGATGATGATCGTCATCTTCCTGGCGGTGCCGGTGGGCGTGGCCAGCGCGGTCTATCTGGAAGAGTTTGCGCCGCGCAACCGTTTTACCGATCTGATCGAAGTGAACATCAATAACCTCGCGGCGGTGCCCTCCATTGTGTTCGGCCTGCTGGGCGCGGCGATCTTCATCAACTGGTTCAGGTTGCCGCTGTCGGCACCGCTGGTGGGTGGTCTGGTGCTGAGTCTGATGACGCTGCCAACCGTGATCATTGCCACCCGTGCTGCATTGAAGGCGGTGCCTCCGTCAATTCGTCAGGCGGCGCTGGCGCTGGGTGCCTCGAAAGTGCAGATGGTGTTCCATCAGGTGCTGCCACTGGCCATCCCCGGCGTGCTCACTGGCGCCATTATCGGTGTGGCGCAGGCCCTGGGCGAAACGGCGCCCTTGCTGCTGATCGGCATGAATGCGTTCGTGGCCAACATCCCGGCCACGCCGTTTGAACAGTCCACAGCCTTGCCGGTGCAGATCTATCTGTGGCAGGGCAACGAGCTGCGCAACTTCTTTGAGGCCCGCACCTCTGCGGCAATCATCGTGCTGCTGAGCATGATGATCAGCCTGAACGCGCTGGCTATCTTGCTGCGCAAGAAATTCGAGAGAAGGTGGTGACAATGAAAATGGTCAATCCGGAAATGATGAGCCAGCGCACTCAGGCCCGACAGGCCGAAGGTGCCATGACGGAAAAGGCGAAAATGAGCGCCCGTGACGTCAAGGTGTTCTATGGCGATACCCAGGCCATCAAGGGTATCGACCTGGATATCATGGAAAACGAGGTGATCGCCTTCATCGGGCCGTCCGGCTGCGGCAAGTCCACCTTCCTGCGAACCCTGAATCGCATGAATGACACCATTGACGGTTGCCGGGTGGAAGGCCAGGTGACGCTGGACGGCCGCGACATCTACGATCCGTCACTGGACGTGGTGTTGCTGCGCGCCCAGGTAGGCATGGTGTTCCAGAAGCCGAACCCGTTCCCGAAATCGATCTACGACAACGTTGCCTACGGCCCAAAACTGCACGGCCTGGCGCGTGGCCGCGGTGATCTGGACGATATCGTCGAGAGCAGCCTGCGCCGTGCCGGTTTGTGGGAAGAAGTCAAAGACCGCCTGGACAAACCGGGCACCGGGCTGTCCGGTGGCCAGCAGCAGCGGCTGTGCATCGCGCGGGCCATCGCAGTGAGCCCGGAAGTGATCCTGATGGACGAGCCCTGCTCGGCGCTGGACCCGATTGCCACCGCAAAAGTGGAAGAGCTGATCGACGAGCTGTCGAACCAGTACAGCATCGCCATCGTGACGCACTCCATGCAGCAGGCGGCGCGCGTGTCCGACCGCACGGCCTACTTCCATCTGGGCGAGCTGATCGAGGTGAACAATACCGAGAAGGTCTTCACCCAGCCGGACCACGACCTGACGGAAGCCTATATTACCGGCCGCTTCGGTTAATGACATTGTCGGCCACCGCGCGGCGGTGGCCTTACTGTTTCTTGAGGAGAGCGTCATGGATCGCTTCCATTTTGGCAAACACAGTTCCAGCCAGTACAACGAGGAGATGGAGTCCATCCGCACCCACCTGATGGAGATGGGCGGGCTGGTGGAGAAGCAGGTCGGTGATGCGTTGCAGGCGCTGCTGGCGGGTGATTCCGAACTGGCTGAACAGGTGCTGACCGTGGAAGACCGGGTCGACAACCTGGAAAAGAAGATTGACGAAGAGTGTGCCCGCGTCCTGGCGCTGCGTGCGCCGGCCGCCTCCGACCTGCGCATGCTGATCGCCGTGTCCAAGTGCGTCTCCGATCTGGAGCGCATTGGCGACGAATCCGCCAAGATCGCGGCCATGGCCATTCAGCTGGCGCAGGAAGGCGAATCCCCCAGTGGTTATGTCGAGGCGCGCCATATCGGCAACCATGTGCGCCGGATGCTGCACTCTGCGCTGGATGCGTTCGCACGCTTCGACGCTGACAAGGCGGTGGAAGTGGCCGGCGAGGATGCCCAGATTGATATGGAATACCGCTCCGCCATGCGTTCACTGGTCACCTTCATGATGGAAGACCCGCGTTCCATTTCGCGTGTGCTGAATGTTATCTGGACGCTGCGCTCCCTGGAGCGGGTGGGCGATCACTCACGCAATATCTGTGAGCAGATCATCTATCTGGTCAAGGGCAAGGACGTGCGCCATATCTCGGTCGATCAGATGGAGAAAGAAGTCAAAGGCAAGCCATGATCGCCGGGAAACAGAAAGGCGCCCTTGCCGGCGCCTTTTTTCCGGTCTATTATATTCGCATATCCGAATATTCACATATGGTGAAGCATGGTTGACCTGACCCCGGTGATGCTCTGCAAGTGTCTGGCTGATGACACCCGCCTCAGTGCGGTGATGCTGCTCAGCCGTTTTGGCGAGGTCTGCGTCTGTGATCTGGTCAGCGCCCTGTCGTTGCCACAGCCCACTGTTTCCCGGCACCTGGCGCAATTACGCAGCTGCGGCATCGTGCAGGACCGGCGCGCCGGGCAGTGGGTGCATTACCGGCTCAGTGAAACGCTGCCCGACTGGGCCTTCGGTGTCATCAGCCAGCTTACCGGGGCGGCGGCAGCCAGCCGGGGTGCGCTGCTTAAACGGGCGGCCACGTGTTGCTGAATTTTCCAATGGAGCACTGTCAATGAAACTGCCTATGCGTGTCCTGTTTCTTTGCACCGGCAATTCCTGCCGTTCCATCATTGCCGAAGCACTGGCGAACCATCTCGGCGCCGGTCGCCTGGAGGCCTTCAGTGCCGGCAGCCAGCCCACGGGTGAAGTCAATCCGAACGCGCTGAAAGTGCTGGCGCGCCACCAGATTCCGGTGGGCGAGGTCGCCTCGCAATCCTGGGACGAATTCGCCGACCAGGCCTTCGATCTGGTGGTGACCGTGTGCGACAACGCCGCCGGCGAAAGCTGCCCGGTCTGGTTGGGCAAAACGCTCAAGGCGCACTGGGGTGTGGCCGATCCGGCACCGGTACAGGGCGACGACGAGACTGTCGCGCGCGCCTTCGAACGGACACTGCGAGCGCTGGAAGTGCGGCTGGAGGCGTTGCTGGCGCTGCCCCTGGCAGCCCTGAAGCCGGCGGAACTGGTCGCGGCGCTGGGGGATATCCAGCAGCGTCTGTCGCACACCTTCCCGGGCTGAAGGCATGGGTATTTTCGAGCGCTACCTCAGTGTCTGGGTGGGCCTGTGCATTCTGGCCGGCATCGCCGCCGGACTGCTGTGGCCCGGCCTGTTCACCGCCATCGCCGCGCTGGAATACGCGCACGTCAATCTTGTGGTGGCCGTGTTCATCTGGGCCATGATCTACCCGATGATGGTGCAGGTGGATTTCACCGCAGTGCGTGATATCCGTCAGCGGCCGCAGGGCATCTGGCTGACCCTGGTGGTGAACTGGCTGATCAAGCCGTTCACCATGGCGGCGCTGGGCTGGGTGTTTTTCCGGGTGCTGTTTGCCGGCCTCGTGGACGAAGCCAGCGCGACCGAATACATCGCCGGCATGATTCTGCTGGGCGTCGCCCCCTGCACCGCGATGGTGTTTGTCTGGAGCCAGCTTACCAAGGGTGACCCGAACTACACGCTGGTGCAGGTGTCGGTGAACGACATCATCATGATTTTCGCCTTTGCACCCATCGCGGCGCTGCTGCTGGGCATGACCGATGTGACCGTGCCTTGGGAAACACTGCTGCTGTCAGTGGTGTTGTATGTGGTGTTGCCGCTGCTGGCCGGCGTCATGACGCGCCGGCAACTGGAACGACAAGGTGGTGCGGCGCGCATCAACGCCTTTGTGTCCCGGATCAAGCCGTGGTCGGTGACCGGCTTGTTGGCCACGGTGGTGCTGTTGTTCGGGTTCCAGGCGCCGACCATTGTCAGCGAGCCGTTCGTAATTCTGCTGATCGCCATTCCATTGCTGATCCAGAGTTACGGCATTTTCATCATTGCCTACGGTGGCGCGAAATGGCTGCGCCTGCCGCACAATGTGGCCGCCCCGGCCGGCCTGATTGGCACCTCGAATTTCTTTGAGCTGGCTGTGGCCGTGGCCATTTCGCTGTTTGGTTTGCACAGTGGCGCGGCGCTGGCTACCGTGGTGGGTGTGCTGGTGGAAGTGCCGGTGATGCTGTCGCTGGTGGCGCTGGCAAACCGTACCCGGCACTGGTTTCCCGCGGAGGCGGCACGATGAAAGATTTGCCCAACGTAGACGGCGAGTTGTTCCGGGTGCCGGATAACGATGCGGTGTTCGCCGCATCGCCCTCATCGCATCCGCCACGCATCCTGTTGCTGTACGGTTCGCTGCGCGAACGCTCGTTCAGCCGTCTGGCCACGGAGGAGGCGGCGCGGTTGTTGCGGGCCATGGGCGCGGAGACGCGCATCTTCAACCCGGCTGGCCTGCCGCTGCCGGATGCGGCGCCGGTGGACCATCCCAAAGTCGCCGAGTTGCGCGCGCTGGCGGCCTGGTCGGAAGGCATGGTCTGGTGTTCGCCGGAACGTCATGGGGCCATGACCGGCATCATGAAGGCACAGATCGACTGGATTCCGCTGTCGCTCGGTGGTGTGCGCCCGACCCAGGGCAAGACGCTGGCGGTGATGCAGGTCTGTGGCGGCTCGCAATCCTTCAACGCGGTCAACCAGCTGCGTGTGCTCGGGCGCTGGATGCGCATGGTGACTATCCCGAACCAGTCATCCATGGCCAAGGCGTACCTGGAATTCGACGACAACGACCGCATGAAGCCGTCGCCGTTCTATGACCGCATCGTGGACGTCATGGAAGAGCTGGTGAAATTCACCTTGCTGGTGCGAGACCGCAGCGATTATCTGGTGGATCGCTATTCCGAACGCAAGGAATCGGCAGAAGAAGTGGCGCGCCGGGTGAACCAGCGCGCCCACTGAGTCACCACCACAGGCTGCCCAGCGTCACCGACCCAAACAGTATGAACAGCGCGGCACTGATCCGGTGGGCCCACATTTCACCGCGTGGGCTCACCAGCCGCGCGCCCAGCCATACCACCGGCACATTGGCCAGCATCATGCCAAGCGTGGAGCCTGTGAGCACTTGCCAGAAATCCGCCGGAAACCGTGCCGCCAGCGCCACCGTGGCGATCTGCGTCTTGTCACCGATCTCGGCCAGAAAGAACAGCACAAAGGCGGCGGCGAACGGTCCCCAGCGCCGACCGTTGTCGATGTCTTCTTCCTTGTCGGGAATCAGCATCCACAGCCCGAGCAGGATAAAGCTGCTGCCCAGCAGCACGGTAAGCCAGAACGGACTGACCAGTCCGGCCAGATAACCCCCGAACCAGGCCGACAGACCATGGTTGAGCAGCGTGGCCAGCAAGACGCCGGCCATGATCAACCAGGGCGCGCGGTAGCGCTGGGCCAGCGCAAAGGACAATAACTGCGTCTTGTCGCCGATCTCGCCGATGGCAACCAGGGTGGTGGAGACAACAAAGGCTTCTGCAAGCATGAGACATTCCAGAGGCGGGACCGAATCTTCAACACCGAGACACATGCGCCCGTCCCGCCATGGGAGGCACCTGTGTCCCGGGTCTTGTCAGTCCCTGTACCCGTGGTCAGACGGGTGCGGGATCGGGGCGCCATGTCGTGTGCGACAAGTATGTTGACGGCCCGCCGTGCCATTTAAGCGAGGGGCGGCACGGAGACTACTCCCCCAGAACGGCGCCAAGCCTAAGGGATTATGATAAGGTCGGCAACTCTCTCGGCCAGGTGGAGGCAACGCCATGAGTGAACAGCGTCTGGTGGATATCGAAACCAAACTGGCCTACCAGGAAGACCTGCTGCTGGCCCTCAACGGCATCGTCGCCAGCCAGCAACAACAGATCGACCAGCTTGAGCAGGTCTGCCGGTCCCTGATCGGCCACCTGCAGGACATGAACGAACTGGTCAGAGACCGGCGCGGCGCCGAGGACGAGGTGCCGCCGCACTACTGATTCCCGTCGGGCAGGACGTCGTTCGGCGCGGGCCAAGACAGGTAAGGGTCCATGACATCGCAGGCTTCGGCCGAACCATCCCGGCGGCGTGTGCTGCGCGAACCGGGGTTTGCGGCGTTTCTGATTGCCCGGCTGGCGGCTGTCTTCGCCATGCAGATCCAGGCGGTGGTCGTGGCCTGGCAGGTCTACGACATCACCCGCGACCCGTTGTCGCTGGCGTGGGTGGGGCTGGCGCAATTCATTCCCATGCTGTTTCTGTTGTTGCCGGCCGGCGATCTGGTGGATCGCTACAGCCGCAAGCGCATCCTGTTGCTGAGCTGGAGCGGTCAGGCGCTGTGCAGTGGCATGCTGCTGTACCTTTCCCTCGGCGAACACGAGGTCGGTTACTACTATCTGGTGCTGGCGTTGTTCGGCTGTGGCCGCGCCTTTACCGGCCCGACCCTGCAAAGCCTGCTGCCGCAGATTGTGCCGCGCGAGCAACTGGCACGGGCCATTGCTGTGAACAGCATGATCATGAAAGTCGCGGTGATCGGCGGGCCGCTGATTGGCGGTGTGCTGTATGCATTGGGTGGCAGCCTCGCGTATGCGGTGTGCCTCGGCTGCTTTGTCATCGGCATCCTGATGCTGCTCCCTGTGCCGGTCCTGTACGCGGCAAAAATCCTGCCGGTGACCAATACGGCCTGGCAGCGCTTCACCGCCGGCATCCGCTATATCCGTTCACGGCCGATCATTCTCGGCGCCATCTCGCTGGACCTGTTCGCCGTGCTGCTCGGTGGTGTGGTGGCGTTGCTGCCGATCTATGCCAGCGATGTGCTGTATGTCGGGCCGGAAGGCCTGGGCGCGTTGCGCAGTGCGGTGGCGATCGGGGCGCTGCTGATGGGGATTTATCTCAGCACCCGCGCGCTCACCCGCCATGTCGGGCTGGTGATGTTCGTGGCGGTGGCGGTGTTTGGTGTTGCCAATCTGGTGTTCGCCTTCTCGAGCCTGTTCTGGGTGTCGTTCGCGGCCATGCTGGTGGCCGGGGCGGCAGACATGATCAGCGTGTATGTCCGCACGACTCTGATTCAGCTCGCGACGCCGGATGAAATGCGTGGTCGGGTCAATGCGGTGAACATGCTGTTCATCGGTTCGTCCAACGAACTGGGCGAGTTTCGCGCCGGCACGGCGGCGGCCTGGCTGGGCACGGTGCCGGCGGCGGTGATGGGTGGCGCCGCGACGCTGGCGGTAGTGGTCGGCTGGGCCTGGGGGTTCAAGCCGTTGCGGCAGGTGGATCGGTTCAGTGAGGTGGAAAGCGGGCCGCGTTCAGCCTGAGTCGGCGTCCTGTTGCAGTGTCTGTTGGTGGGCGCGTTCACGCATTTTATTGTCCAGGTATTCTTCCAGCGGCAATTCCTTGAGCTGGTCCGGGTACTTCAGCGTCAGCGCATGCCAGCGGGCCAGTCGTGTCTCCAGTGCGTCGTCGGCCGGTGACTCGAGATACGCCTGCAAGGCCAGATAAAAACGCATGGTGTTGCGCTCCATCATGCCGCGCAGGCCGCGAATCGGCTTGCCGTCTTCAGTGGAAAAGCCGATACGGTGCCGGCCGGCGGTGGCGAAATAAAGCCGCTGTGCAGTGCGGGTGATCAGGCCGTAGCTGACGGAATAACTCAGCCGCAGCAGGCTGCGTTGTGCATCCAGCGGTACGGCTTCAATGCGGATTTCATAGTCACGCGTGCCGAACGGCCCGTCGGCCCCCAGCATGCTGACCGCAAGCCGCGTGTCCGTGCGGGCTTCTTCGCGGAAAAGGTAATCATTGCGGAACGACTTCTCCGGCGGCTGGTAATGCATGCGCCCGCTGTACAGCGTGACGTGCCCGCCGCTGTCATCCTCGCGGTAGACGCACGCCTTGATGTTGAAATGCAGAAAGGTGATTTCACACCAGGGGTCGATGCCGGTCAGCGCGGTGCTCAATACGGCGAACGGATAATCAACAATCGCATCGACACTGCCGCGTGCGGTGTCGCCCTGTTCTTCCGACCGGATCAGCAGACGCGAAGCCAGCCCTTCGCGCTGGATGGTCTCGGCGAGCGCGGCGGCGGGGGGCATCGTCGCATGCAGCGGCGTGGCCCACAGGCTGGTGACAAGCAGACAGGGCAGTGCCGACAGTGATCGGATGAACATCAGCAAATTCATGGTGATAGCCTAGTCCTCTCGTCAGGTGCTGGATAGCGCCGGCGCCTGTGGATGGCATGGAGAGTCGTGAGCATGGCAGAATCCTCCTGTTCACAGTGTAGACAGGTGAAAGAGCATGGATATCCGGCAGATAGAAGATGAAGCGCTGCACTTGCCCAGGGAGGCGCGGGAGGCGTTGATTCGCAAGCTGGTAATGAGTCTGGACGTACCCGATGCCAATGAGCTGAGACGGGAGTGGCTGGCGGAAGCGGCTCGGCGCGCCCGCGAGCTTGAGAGTGGGGAAGTGGACGCTGTGCCTGGCGACGACGTGCTCCGCAAGGCCAGAGCCCTGATTCGGTGAATTACCGCTTTCACCCGGCAGCGGAGGCCGAGTTCCTCGAAGCAACAGGTTTCTATGAGCAACGCGTTCAGGGATTGGGCACGGCGCTGATTGATGAGCTGGAGCTAACACTGGCGTTGATCTGCGAGCAGCCGACGCTATGGTCCATTGAGGCATCACCTGATATCCGGCGCGTGGTGATGCAGCGTTTCCCCTTCTCCATTCTTTACCGCGTTATCGGCCAGCAGATACTCGTGCTGGCGGTGGCGCACCATCGCCGCCGGCCCGAATACTGGCTGACACGAACTTAACCCGCTTCCTCCACACTCTGCGCCGGCGCCAGCCGGTGCGGCGGGAAATGACAGGTGAAGGTGCTGCCCTTGCCCGGCAGGCTCTGGATTTCCAGCCGTGCGTTGTGGCGGATCAGCACATGCTTGACGATGGCCAGGCCCAGGCCGGTGCCGCCGGTCTGGGTGACGCGGCTGGAGTCCGGTCGGTAGAAGCGTTCGGTCAGGCGCGGGATATGGCGTGGGTCAATGCCGACACCATTGTCGTGCACGCTCAGATGGCCGCCTTTGTCATCTTCCCACCAGCGGATCTCGATGCGACCGTTCTGCGGCGTGTATTTCACCGCGTTGGTGATCAGGTTGCCAAACGCGCTTTGCAGTTCTGCCGGGTCGCCGAGCACGGCGGCGGCGGGGTCCACTTCCAGTTGCAACTCGTGATTTTTTTCCGGGTCGGTGGCCTGGCCGTCCTGGCGCAGGCGGCGCAACATCGGCGCAATCTGCACACGCTGGTTGTGTTTGTCGGCCTCGGTGCCTTCCAGGCGTGCCAGCAGCAACAGGTCGTTGATCAGGGCTTCCATGCGCTGGCTTTGCTGGTTCATCTGCAGCAGTGCGCGGTGCATGCGTTTCTGCTCCGGCGGCATGGTGTCGATCAGGGTTTCCAGGTAGCCCTTGAGCACGGTCAGCGGTGTTTTCAGTTCGTGGCTGACGTTGGCGACGAAATCCTTGCGCATCTGTTCCAGGTTATGCAGCCGTGTCACATCCCGGACCAGCACCAGCCATTCGCCGGCGCCGAAGCGGGTGATGGTGTACTCCAGCTGTACGTTGTCATCCAGCGGCGAGGGCAGGTCGATGGGCTGGTCGAAATTGCCGGCCTGCAGATAGGTGACAAAACGCGGATCACGCACCAGATTGGTGAAGGTCTGGCGGCGGTCCTGGGGGGCGCGGAAACCGAGCAGGCGTTCGGCGGCCAGGTTCCAGTATTCCAGCCGGCCGCGCTTGTCCACCACGACCACCGCGTCGCGCAGTGCGGTAACGGAGCTTTCCGCGCGGCTGATCAGTTGCTGCAGCTCATCGCGCGCTGCATATTCCTTGCGCAGCATGCGATAGATGGCGTCGAACAGTTCACCCCAGGCACCGGTGCCTTCCGGTGGCTCCCAGTCGTCGGGATAACGCATGATCCAGCGGTGGAAGCGCACCAGCTGGCCGAAGGAGTAGCCGATGTAGGCAATCGGCAGCAGTGCTGCCGGCCACAGGGTGCCGAAGTACCAGGACAGTGCGAAGCCGATCGCCAGCAACAGGGCGATACGGCGCAGTTCGGTATTCGCAGTGAAATTCAAGCCGGTTTCTCCACCATCGGCAGGGGCTGCGTTGCCCGGTGACCCTGGCGGGTCATCCGGTCAGCGCAGTGTACCCCGCCGCCACGGCACGCGTCAGGCAACGCGCGGGGTCTTGATGGAGAAGCGGTACCCGGTACCGCGTACGGTCTGGATAAAGCGGTCGAAATCATACGGGGCCAGTGCCTTGCGCAGGCGGCGGATGTGGACGTCGATGGTGCGGTCTTCCACATACACGTTGGCACCCCAGACCTGGTCCAGCAGCTGCGTGCGGGAGTAGGCGCGCTCCTGATGGCTCATGAAGAACTCCAGCAGGCGGTATTCGGTCGGGCCCATGTCCACCGGGTCGCCATTGGCGGTGATGCGGTGGCTGACCGGGTCCAGGCACAGCCCTTCCACTTCGATGGCTTTCTCGGCGCCACCGGCGGAGGTGCGGCGCAGCACGGCCTTGATGCGCGAGATCAGTTCGCGGGTGGAGAACGGCTTGGTGATGTAATCGTCCGCGCCGACATCCAGGCCCTGGATCTTGTTGTCTTCTTCGCTCTTGGCCGTGAGCATGATGATCGGAATTTCCGAGGTGCCCTCGTCGCGCTTGAGGCGGCGGGCCAGTTCAATGCCGCTCACCGAAGGCAGCATCCAGTCGAGCAGCACCAGCTCCGGGCGTGCATCGACAATGATTTCGTGGGCCTGCTGGGCGTTTTCCGCTTCCAGCACTTCAAAGTCGGCCAGCTCCAGCGCCACCGCGACCATCTCGCGGATCGCCGGCTCGTCGTCAACAATCAGAATCTTGTGTTTGCTCATGGCGGTCAGTTTTTCGCTAATGGTTTAGGGTGCCCATTAGATGGCCGTTTAGTGACAAGAATATGACACCGGAGCCGCCGTCAACAGCGGGCCAGCGGCGCTGCCAGCGCAAAACGCCGCAAATGGCGCGGTACGGGGAATGTGACGGGCCGTGGTGTAAAAAATTTTACATTTGTACGAGCCCGGGATGGCGGCTCAGCGCAACAGGTATTGCAGCCACAGGCCGGCGAAGATGGCCAGGCCCACCCACTGGTTGTTCAGGAAGGCGCGGAAGCAGGCCGCCGGCTCGCGGTCGCGGATCAGCCATTGCTGGTAGATGAACAATGCGGCGGCGATGGCCAGCCCCAGATACCAGGGCCAGCCGAAATCCAGGCCACGGCCGAGCAGCCACAGTGGCCACAGCGTCAGGGCCTGCAGTACACCGATGATCAGCCGGTCGGCCTCGCCGAACAGAATGGCGGTGCTCTTGATGCCGATTTTCAGGTCATCTTCACGGTCGCACATGGCGTACTGGGTGTCGTAGGCCACGGTCCACACCACCTTGGCGGTGAAGATCAGCCAGGCCGCTGCCGGCAGGCTGTCCGCTTCGGCGGCAAACGCCATCGGGATGGCCCAGCCGAACGCGGCGCCAAGAAACAGTTGTGGCAGGAAGGTGAAGCGCTTCATGAAGGGGTACAGGATCGCCAGCCCGGCGCCACCGAAAGAAAGGTAGAAGGCGAAGCGGTTCAGCGGGATCAGCAGCAGCAGCGCCACCACCAGCAGGCCGGCGAACAGCAGCAGCGCCTGCCTGGCGCTCAGGGCGCCGGTGGCCAGCGGCCGTTCGCGGGTGCGGGCGACGCTGCCGTCGAAATGGCGGTCGGCGAAGTCATTGATCACGCAGCCGGCGGCGCGCATCACCCAGACGCCGGCAATGAACACCAGGATCACGGTCAGGCTTGGCGTGCCGTCGCCGGCCACCCAGACCGCCCAGAGCGTGGGCCAGAGCAGCAGCAGCGCGCCGATTGGGCGATCCAGGCGCATCAACTGAATCCAGGGCCAGAGAGCGGGGTAGCGGGTCTGTATCGCAGCAAGCATCAGCGGTCTGCCTTGTCCGTGAAAGGCGTCATCATAGCGCCGATGGGCACGGGCTTCAGCGCCGGTGATGGGACGGCGTGCCGCAGGCGACGTCGGGCCGCGCCCACAGCGTGGGCAGGAAGAATTCCGCCACCAGACAGGGCTGGCCACGTTTCTCGAACAGTGACTCGCGGCCCCAGACCGGGCCTTGCAGGCCGGGTACCGGCAGGCGGGCGCCATCCAGGCAGGTGACCCACACCGCGCGCCGCGTGGCCTGCGGCGGCTTGAACAGCTCCAGGCCCAGTGAGCGGCGAGCCATGTGGCCGAGCACCCGGTTGGCGCCGCGCAGCGAGCGCAGCGGCAGCATGCTGCGGGCAAATACCACCGGCTCGCCATCGAGCGTCAGCAGTACCTCTCGCAGCAGCGCGTGCTGGCGCTGGCGTTGGCCGGCCAGACGCAGTTCGGTGGCGGTGGGCCGGCCCATCATCTGGCGCAGTGGTTGCACGGCAAAGCGGCCATGCTGGCGCAGGCGGCGGGTCAGGGAGCCGCTGTCGGCGATCCAGTCACCGATCACCGGAGGCAGGGGCTGGCGCCCGAGGGGTTGCCAGTGGCACTGTGCAGGCAGGATGGGGCTGGGGTAAAACGGCTGCTTCACGGAAGAGGCTCCGGCCGGCTGGAGGATGCCGCGCGCACTATGCGCCAGGGCCCCTGTCTTGGCAAGAAACCGGCGGCGCCTCAGGGTGGGTCATATGTTGCCAGAGGTGAATGGCATTGTGGCCCCGATGTCATTGATTTTTCATATGGGCGCCGCTAGCTTAGGCGCCTTCGCGGGTTACCCGGCCGCCTTCTCCGGCGGGTGACTTTGCCTCGGAATAAGTGTGAGGAAAGATCATGAGAAAGTGGGAATGCGTAGTGTGCGGTTTCATCTATGACGAAGCCGAGGGCCTGCCGGACGAAGGCATTGCGCCGGGCACCGCCTGGGATGACGTACCGGATGACTGGGTCTGCCCGGATTGCGGCGTTTCCAAAGATGATTTCGAAATGGTGGAAATCTGATCCACCCCGCCTGCGGGGCGCCACGCGCCCCGACGTGCCTGCCTGAATAGCTGCTGACGCCGCCGGACACCGAGAAGCCTATGGACCCCATTATCGTCATCGGAACCGGCCTGGCCGGTTTCAATCTGGTCAAAGAATTGCGCAAGCTCGACCAGGACACCCCCGTGATCATGCTGACCGCCGATGACGGTCGCAATTACTCCAAACCGATGCTTTCCACCGGCTTCACCAAGGACAAGGGGGCGGACGACCTGGCCATGGGCGGGGCGGAGCAGACAGCGTCGGCCTTCAATGCGACCTTGCGCACCGGTGTCACCGTCACGGCAATCGATCGTGGTGCAAAAGAAGTGGTGCTCGGCGACGAACGGCTGAGATACAGCAAGCTGGTGCTGGCCTGCGGCGCCGACGTGTTCCGCCCGCCAATGGAAGGCGATGGCATGGACGCGGTCTACACCGTCAACGACCTGATGGATTACGCCCGCTTCCGCGAGGCCGCCGCCGGCAAGAAAAGCGTGCTGGTGGTCGGCGGTGGCCTGATCGGCTGTGAGTTTGCCAATGACCTCACCAACGGTGGTTATAAGGTGCATGTGGTGGAGCCGGTAGGCCGCTGCCTGCCGACCTTCCTGCCGGAGCCGGCATCGGCGGCGGTATCGTCCGCCCTGGGCAAGCTCGGCGTGGTATTTCATTTCGGCCCGTTCGCGCAACGGGTGGACAGGCACGGCGACGGTGTGCGGGTGACGCTCTCTGATCACAGCACGGTGGACGTGGATATCGTGCTCTCTGCCGTGGGTCTGCGCCCGCGCATCGGGTTGGCCGAAGGCGCCGGCCTCGATACCGGTCGCGGTGTCAAAGTGGACCGCTTCCTGCGCAGCAGTGACCCGGACATTTATGCCCTGGGCGATTGCGCGGAAGTGAATGGCCATGTGTTGTTGTATGTGCTGCCGTTGATGAGCGCGGCGCGCGCGCTGGCGAAAACCCTGGCTGGCGAAGACACTGCGGTGAGCTACGGCGTCATGCCGGTGACCATCAAGACACCGGCCTGCCCGGTGGTGTGCGTGCCGCCACCGCAGGATGTGGCCGGCGAGTGGGAGTTCGAGATCGACGGCCATCACGTCAAGGCGCTGTTCCACGACAGTGACGGCCAGTTGCGTGGCTATGCCCTCACCGGCGATGCCTGTGGCGAGAAAATGAAACTCAACAAGGCGCTGCCCGCGTTGTTCTGAGGCGGCGGCTTTTTTCGGACGAGGGAACGGCAATGCGATTTCGGCTGGTACTGTTGATTCTGGGCTGGCGCCTGCGCTGGCTGGGGCGCCATAACGCGGACTTCCGCAAGCAACTGGAAAACCGCAATGTGATCATGCAATGGCGCACCAAGGCGGGTGCCCCCGCGCGCTGGTTTCACTTCCAGCCCAGCGGTGTGACTGCGCGGGGCGGCCTGAACCCGGCGCCGACCGTGACGCTGGCCTTCGAGGACGCCGCCTACGCTTTTGCCACACTGCAAAAGGCTGGCAAGAACCAGATGGCGTTCATGGAAGGCATGCAGCAGGGCAAGATCAAGATCGAAGGCGATCCGGGTCAGTTGATGTGGTTCATGACGCTGATGAAATTCATCATGCCCAAAAAACGCAACGCGTCCTGATCGCCTGCGTAAGTGGCAACGCGGCGGTGGCAGGCCTTTGTCACCGCCATGCCACTGGTTAAATCCATCCCCCTGATCCAGCACTCATCGCCGAACGGCAAGGTGCCCGGGCTCGTCTGTCGGGCAGGCCTGGGTGAAGTCTGTGCCGTGTATCCCGCGTGTGCCTTTCTATAGTGTGTTATTCATGCGGTGGTTTGATGAAACGGGAGGCTTCTTTCCCGGATGCGTCACTCGCCACCGGCTGGCGCGAAAAGAGGCCGATAACAGGTGTGCCCTGTTCCTGCAGAATGAACCGGATATCCCGGTGCAACGCGTGATATCTGTAAAAGGGCACGCGAGGAAAAAGATGATGAATGGAGTGCAGGTTCTGCCCCAGCCAGAACCACTCCACGGGTTTCATCCAGGAGGGCATGATCAGGCTGTTGGTGTTGCGATAGCGTTCGCTTGTCTTGTAGGGGTGGTGCGGCCGGTAGGCAAACCAGTAAGCCGTGAAAAGAGCGCCAGTGTAATAACCCAGTAAAACCACGGCTATCGTACCGGGTTGGTTCACCAGGGCGATAAAGGCCATGCGCCAGCCCAGCGACACCGTCAGTTCCATACCATAAATAAAGCGTTCGGTGGCTGAGGCGTTGTGCCAGCCGTGTTTCAGGAAAAAAGTATTCTGAATCCACAGGAAACGCAGGCCGGTGGTGACCACAGCCACCAGGCCCCTCTGCATGCCGCTGACCATGAAATCCGGGTCTTTCTCTGGCTGGTTGGTGTAACGGTGATGGGCGAAATGCTCAAGGCGGTGTGAGGCGTAAGGTATGGCAATAATCGGGGCAACCAGATAACCGCAAAGATCGTTGATCCATTTTCGACTATCGTACTGGCCGTGGATGTTGCCATGGGCCGCTTCATGCAGCGGTGTATAGGCCATGTAGGTCAGCACTGCCACCGACAGATACGCTGCCCATGCAGGCAATGCCGCGCCGGTGAACAATCCTAGTGTGGCGACAAAAGTCACCACGACCCCCAGCGTGAGCGCGACTGTCGGCCAGGCGGTTTTCCCCATATAGTGTTTTGCGCAGGCAATCGCCTGCTTGTTCAGCGCCGCCGGTTCCATGCGGTTTGCCTTGTGTCGGGACTGTGAAATGCCATAGTAAAGTGGCCGCATGGCCACCAGAATGGCCGCTCTGGCCATCTGCCCTGAAATACTGGCCATCGGGAGAAAGGGTAACGAGCGATGCAAAACACGGATGAAACACTGCATCCGGCGGTGATCAGCGAGGTCATGCTCAACTTCGCCCAGCGCCGCGGCATCGACCGGCAAACCTGCCTGCTGGGCACCGGGGTCTCTGACGCCTCTCTCGCAAGGGGGGACGGGCTGATCACGCGCACTCAGGAAATGCGTCTTATCGAGAATCTCATGCTGGCCTTGCCGGATACGGGAGCATCTGGCTTTGAGCTGGGCTTGCAGTACAGCCTGGCCACGTTCGGGGTATGGGGATTTGCGCTGCGCACCTGCAAGACATTACGCGATGCGATTGTCCTGGGGATACGCTATTTGCCCCTGAGCACGGCTTACTGCCGGATCACACTGTGTGAAGACCAGCATACCTTTGGTGTGATGTTTGATGCTGATTCGATCCCGCCCCACCTGCGACAATTTCTGCTGGAACGGGATATGGCGACAGCCATTAATCTGGTCAGGGAGATCACCCTGCATGGTGTGGACTTCACGGCGGTGGAATTCTTTGGCGTGCCTGAAGTCAGCCCGGAGGTCGTGAAAGGCCTGTGCCGTGTTGCGCCAGTTTTCAATGCGCCCACCAATCGCATCCTGGTGAGCCGTGAGGATGCGGGCAAGGCCTTTCCCGGTTACGAGCCCGCTTTGACGCGCATGCTGGAACAGCAATGCCGTCAGCGCATGGTGGCTGTCGACAATACCGGTATCACCGGAAAGGTCCGCCAGAAACTGCTTGGCGATATGGGGCTTGGCGCGACGCTTGATGATATGGCCAGCGAGCTGGCGCTGTCCTCCCGCAGCCTGCGCCGCAAGCTGGAGCAGGAAGGTTCCAGCTATCGGGAATTGGTAGAAGAGGAACGCAGACAACTTGCTTTGCAGTTGCTGGATAATACCAACATGAAGATCGAGGAAGTGGCTGCGCATCTTGGCTACACGGATGCCGGCGGTTTTGTGCGTGCGTTCAAGCGTTGGATGCATTGCGCGCCAAGTGAATACCGGAAATGATCTGCGGTGCTGTGCTGAAAAAGTCCGGCAGGATTATGGACGGCATGCAGATCGAAGGCGACCCAGGCCGGTTGATATGCTCAATGACGTTGATGAAATGCATGGTGCCGTAGGGTGGGTAGAGCCAAAGGCAAGCCCCACCGGGACCATGCAGCACACTGCTCGCACAAAATCAGCGGAACTACCCACCTCCCAAGCCGGGCGATTTCGATGGTTTTGCGGGAGTGATTAATGGGCATGGACATGGTGGGTTTCGCCTTTGGCTCTACCCACCCTACGGCCACCCCGCTTGATCACTTGCCATGATAACTCAGCGTCGCACGATGACGGGCGGGGCATTCATTCAGTTGGGTATGCAACGCGAGTGGTGGGGCGGTGAGAAGAGGGGGCGTGCAGAGTGATGAGAGTGATGAGAGTGATGAAACCGTGGTCATGGAGCGGCTTACCGCAATGGCCATGACCACGGTGTTGTCAGGGGCCTGATGGCCCCTTTTTCGTGGCGTCTGATTTAACCGAACAAGCCACCCAGGATTGGCCCCAGAATCGGGCCGAGGATCGGCAGGTCGTCCAGCGGCGTGCCGCTGCCGCCGCCCGTGCCGCCACCCAGCACGCCGCCGAGCAGGCCGTCGAGGATGTCGCCGACCACCGGAATCTGCGTCAGCAGGTCGGTGATCGGTTGCAGTTGCTCGACCGACAGCAGGCACTGCAGCGGGTCTGCGGCGTCACCGCACAGGGTTTCCAGGTTCGGAACGCCCGGCAGTGCCGGGGTGCCACCGGAGAGCAGGGCATCCAGCAGGCCGTTGACCACGTCACCCAGCACGGGCACCTGTGCCACCGCGTCGGTCAGCGGGGCGAGCAGTTCGGTGAGCGCGCCCAGGCAGCTCAGTGGGTCGGCCGGATCACACAGGCCGCCCAGGTCGGGCAGTTCGCCGCCCGGGGTGCCGCCGCCCAGCAGCGGCGCCAGCAGCTGGTTGATGATGTCGCCGAGGACCGGCACTTCACCGACCAGACCGGTCAGCGGGGCCAGCAGGCCAGAGAGTTGTTCCAGGCCCGGCAGGTCACCGCCGCCCGGCAGGCCGCCACCCGGCAGTTCACCGCTGAGGATGCCGTTGATCAGATCACCCAGCACCGGCACCTGGTCCAGCAGGCCGGTGAGGGGGGCCAGCAGGTCAGACAGCGCGGTCAGGCAGCTCAGCGGGTCCGCCGGATCACACAGCTCACCCAGGTCAGGCAGGCCCGGCAGTTCGCCTGGCGTGCCGCCACCCATCAGGGCGCCGAGCAGGCTGTTGACCACATCGCCGAGTACCGGGATTTCCTCAACCAGACCGGTCAGGGGCGCTAGCAGTTCGGAGAGTTGCTCCAGGCCCGGCAGATCACCGCCACCCGGCAGGCCGCCGCCCGGCAGTTCGCCGCTGAGCAGGCCGTTGATCAGGTCACCCAGCACCGGCACCTGGTCCAGCAGGCCGGTGAGCGGGCCCAGCAGGTCAGACAGTGCGGCCAGGCAGCTCAGTGGATCAGCGGGATCACACAGGTCGCCCAGGCCCGGCAGCTCCGGCAGTTCGCCGCCCGGGGTGCCGCCGCCCAGCAGGGCGCCAAGCAACTGATTGATCACGTCCCCGAGCACCGGGATTTCACCCAGCAAGCCGGTCAGCGGGGCCAGCAGGCCGGCCAGCTGGTCCAGGCCCGGCAGGTCGCCGCCACCCGGCAGGCCGCCACCCGGCAACTCGCCGCTGAGCAGGCCATTGATCAGGTCACCCAGCACCGGCACCTGGTCCAGTGCGTCGGTCAGCGGGTTCAGCAATTCCGCCAGTGCGCCGAGACAGCCGAGGGGATCGGTCGGGTCGCACAGGCCATCCAGGCCGGGGAATTCGCCCGGCAGTCCGCCGCCCATCAGCCCGCCGATGATGTCGCCGAGTACCGGAATCTGGCCGACCAGTTCGGTCAGCTCAGACAGGCCGGGCATGTCGCCATTGCCCAGGCTCAGGGCCTCGGTCAGGCAGTCAGCCGGGTTGAATTCGTTGCTCATGGACGCCGTCGGGCACAGCGTGGTCAGCAGCGGGTTGCCGCCGTCGCCGCCCAACAGGTCTTCCAGATTGCCGAGCATGCCGGCCAGTTCCTGCAGGCAGGCCGGGCCGAAGTCCATCGGCAGTACTGTCAGGCCGTCTTCGTCATAGGTGATGACGGCAAAGCCCTCTGCGGCTTCCGGGCAGAAGCGGGCCAGCACGTTGCCGTTGAAGCCGGGAATGCCGGCAGCGGCTTCTGCCTGACAGTCGGTGGCTGAAATCTGGCCTTCGACCTGTCCGGTGACAGCGGACGGACAGAAGGCTTCGGTAAAGGCGTTTTCAGTGCTGGTCAGTTCCGTGGACGGTGACGCCGGTTCGGCGGGCGGGTTGCCGCCGCCTGCGTTGCCGCCACCGCCGCCACAGGCAGCCAGTGCGAACAGCACCGCGCCCAGCAGGGCGCCCCGAGCAAAGATTCCGTTCATTGTGTAACCCTCATTGCCAGATATTTCCCAGATTGCGGAGGGACCCCCGCCCACTTGTGACTATAGGGAGCGGCGGGCGGGCAATATGTAGGCACTGATTTACCTCGTGTAACGGTTCAGTGCGCTTGGGTGTGTGAAATGCACGGGGTGTGAGGGGGTGTTACGGGAAGGGCGGAAACGAGCACGCGGGAAGACCGAAAACGGCCTTGAGGCGGGTTTCAGGCCGCTCTCGGCGCCAGCAGGGAGAGCACGAAGATGCTGGCGGCGGCCACCACGATGGACGGGCCGACGGGCGTATCCGCAAACCAGCTCAGGGCCAGCCCGCCGATCACGGCGAAGGCGCCAAGCAGGCTGGCCAGCATCGCCATCTGGGCGGGAGTACGCGACAGACGCCGGGCGCTGGCGGCGGGAATGATCAGCAGGGACGTGATCAGCAGCACGCCGACAGTGCGGATGGCGCCGGCGATCAGCAGCGCCAGCATCAGCATCAGCAGCGTCCGGGTGGCGGCCACGTTGATGCCTTCCACGCGCGCCAGTTCCTCATTTACGGTGATGCTCAGCAGGCGGCGCCAGTTCAGTGCGGTCAGCAGCAGGATCACCAGTGCGCCGCTCCACAGCCAGACAATGTCGCGGCCACTCACCGCCAGCAGATCACCAAACAGAAAACCGAACAGGTCCACCTGCACCGATGGCAGCAGGCTGATCGCGATGACGCCCAGCGCCAGCGTGGTATGCGCCACGATACCGAGCAGCGTGTCGCTGGCGATGATCTGTTGCTGTTGCAGGGCCACCAGTGTCAGCGCCAGCACCAGACAGCAGAGCACCACGGCGGGATACAGCGCCAGGCCAAACGCCAGCCCGAAGGCAGCGCCGAGCAGTGCGCCGTGCGCCAGGGTGTCGCCGAAAAACGCCATGCGCCGCCACACCACAAAGGCGCCCATCGGCCCGGCGACGGTGGCCACGGCCAGGCCGGCCAGCAGTGGCAACAGCAACAGCTCAATGATCATGGTGATGATGCTCCGCGCAATCCACGTCGCCATGCAGGTCGTGTTCGTGGTCGTGCTCATGCGTGTACAGCGCCAGGTTCGTCGCCGGGTGACCGGGGAACATGTCGCGAAAGGCCGGGTCGCGGCTCACGGCTTCCGGCGTGCCGGAGCAGCAGATGTGATGATGCAGGCATACCACGTCGTCCGTGGCGGCCATCACCAGATGCAGGTCGTGGGAAATCAGCAGAATGCCGCAGCGGAGTTCATCGCGGACCTCGGCCAGCAGGCCATAGAGCGCGTCCTGGCCTGCCACGTCCACGCCCTGTGCGGGTTCATCCAGCACCAGCAGGTCCGGTTTGCGCAGCAGTGCCCGCGCCAGCAGCACACGCTGCATTTCGCCGCCGGACAGCGCCTGCACCGCACGCCGGCGCAGATGGGCCACGCCGGCGCGGCTCAGGGCATCGCGCCGTGCGCGGGTGGCGCCGGCCATGCCCAGCGCCAGAAAACCGTCCACGGTCAGCGGCAGGCTGTCGTCGATCTTGATGCGCTGCGGCATGTAGCCGATACGCAGGCCGGCGCGCCGGGTCACCCGCCCCCGGCTGGGCGGCACGATGCCGAGGATCACCCGTGCCAGCGTGGACTTGCCCGCACCATTGGGGCCGATCAGCGTGGTGATGCGGCCACCGTGCAGGGACAGATGAATGTCACTGAGCACTTCCTGCTGGCCGAAGCGCACGGCCACGTCATGCAGCGCGATCAGCGGTGCATCGGTGGTGTCGGGGACGGGGCGGGTTGCGGCCATGCATCAAAGCCTGTGTCAGCGGCGTATTCGGTGGAGCGCCGATGATATACTACGCGGCCTGTTTTATTCACCGGAGTTTCCATGCGTGTTTTGCTCGCGGCCCTGCTGTTGTGCCTGAATGGCGTCGTCGTCGCCGAAGTGTCCCGCCCAAAGGTGCTGGCGAGTATCGAGCCGGTGGCGATGCTGCTGCGCGAAGTGCTGGGCGATGCGGTGCGTGTCGAGACGCTGATGCTGCCGAACCAGACCCCGCACAATGCGTCGTTCACACCGGGCCAGGCGCGTCAGGTGCGCGAAGCGGATCTGCTCGTCTGGCTCGGTGCCGACGCCGAGCCGGGCATGGCCGGGTTGCTGAAGCGCCATGGCGGCCGCCAACTGGCGCTGACGGATCTCGATGGTGTGTACCGTCGCGACGGCGATGAAGGCCACGAGCATCATGATCACCACGATGACGACGATGCACACCATCACCACGGTCTGCTTGATCCGCACCTGTGGTTGTACCCGGCCAACATGCGGCGTCTCGCGCAGGCGCTGCCGGCCGAGGCAGAGGCACTCGGACTATCGCGCGAGGACGTGTCGCAGCGTGTCGCGGCGTTTGAGGCCGCGCTGACCGAAACCGAAGCCGCCGTGCGCGCCGCGCTGGCACCGGTGGCCAGCACGCCGTACCTCAGCCATCACGATGCCTGGGCCTATTTTTCGGATGCCTTCGGGGTGCGCCGTCCGCTGGTGATCAACCACAACATCGAGGCCTCGGCCAGTAGCCGGCGTTTCGTTGAACTCAGCAGCATCATGCAGGCGCAACAGGTGCATTGCGTGATGGCAGAACCGGAAGCACGGCGGGCGTTGCTGGAGCGGTTGTGCCGCGAGCAATGCCGGCTGGTCCAGGCCGACCCGCTCGGTCGGGATGTGGCGGGCGGCACCTACAACGCGTTGCTGACGCACCTGCAAGGATTGTTCAGCCAGTGCCTGACGACACCCTGATCAGAGTTCGCGTACCGGGATGCCCACCGGAGCCGGCGGCGGGGTGACCTGTTCCAGAGGTGGTGGTGGGGCCACGGTGCCCTGGCTGCGCAGGCGTTCGAGAAAACTCGGGTCCTGCTCTGCATAACGCTGCTGGTCCGGCAGCGTGCGCCCACCGCCACGGCGGGTTTCCTCCGGTTCGATCAGCAGCGGCGTTTCCAGAAACAGCCGCTCCATTTCCTCGGCCTCCATGACCGGCGCGGGAAAGCGTTCGGCCATGTCGCGGCCCACCGGCTCATCGCCCGGGGCGGACTCCGGCAGCCGCTCGGCGGCGAAGACGGTGCCCGCCAGCGCGCAGGTCAGCAGCGTCAGCACGCGGAGACGGCGAGCTTTTTGCATGGTGCAGGGCAGGCTGTTCGGGCCTGTGAAAAAATCAGTGAATGCCGGGCGGGCCACGGGCGCTTCTCCGGTTGCGGGTCGGGTCTACTGTAATGCGATCAGGGCTGATCAGGCAGTCCGGGCCGATATGCGGCAGGCCCATTGTCGCCGGCGCGCAAATGCGTATGCTGGACCGTCTTTTTGGTATTCAGGGTGTCTGATGGTGGGAGAGGCGGGCAGCACACCGCGCCTGGCGCTGGCTTGCTGGGATTATTCCTGGCTGACCCGTCGTGACGGCCGCGCCAGTGAGTACCGCGATCTGGACAAGGTGTTCGCCGAACTGGTTGAACGGGGCTACAACGTCCTGCGTCTGGATCCCTTCCCTCATCTGCTCGCCCGTGGCGAAAGTGGACTCGCTCAGGACCGTTTCGATGTCCTGCCCGAAGGTCTCGACCTGCGCCGTGGCGCCCGCGTGCCGGTGCAGGTGCAGCCGCGTAAAACGCTGGTGGAGCTGTTGCGTCGCGCCCGCGCCCACGGCGTCAGCCTGTGGCTCACCAGCTGGTTCATGCCCGACACCCAGGCACGCCGCTCATTCGTGCGCCGGCCGCAGGATTTTGTTCGCGTGTGGGCCGAGACGCTCGCCTTTATCGACAACGAAGGCTACGGCGACCTGGTCCTGGGCGTGGACTTCTGCCATGAATTTCCCCAGGCGCCCTGCGCCCATGGCGCCTACCGGCGTATCTTTGGCAGCCACCCGCGCAACCCGCTGCCGCAGATGCTCGGCTGGTCCGGCGGCGTCTGCCGACGTGTGGAAGAGTATCTGCTGGAGGTGCCGCGCGCCTTGCGGGCGCTGTATCCGCACTACCGCTACGGCGTGTCCGTGGCGGCCACGCAGGAAGACAACATCCGTCAGCTCGACACCAGCGAACTGGATTTTCTCGACACCCACACCTGGCTCAGTGACGACCCGCGCTTCCGCTTTGCCAGCGGTGAAATGCTGACGCCGATGGCGCCTGCAATCGCGAGCCGGCTGCAAAGCCGCATGGCGGCGTTGCTGTATCGTGCGCGACAGAGCCAGTGGAGCCGACGCGCCGGGCGACGCCTGCACCAGCAGGCCGAGTTTGCCCGCATGCGCCGGCTGACGCCGATGCTGGGCGAAGGCTATGTGCACGATGCCCGCGAAAGTGCGCTGGACTGGGACTGGGTGCGCATGGTGTCCGAGCACATGGTGATGGCGGCAGTAGAAGAAGGTATTCCGGTGATCACCACCGGCCTGCACGCGCGCCCGCACAGTCCCGGTTTCTGGGAGGATGTCGCCTGGCACCAGCGGCTGACCGCGATGATCCGCGAAGCCTGACGAAAGCCTGTCTACAGCGCGTCCGCACGCAACCGGAACAGCACCTCGAACTCCGCCGGGTCCTTGCTGCCCTGGCCAATCACCTCCTCACCGGGCATCTCTGCCCCCAGTCGTGACAGCCAGAAACGCAACGCTGCGACGGCCAACGCCAGCGGCAGCCGCATGCGCGCGGCCATGTCCAGCGGGCGCACATGCTGGTAGCCATTGAGCAGCGCGGTCTCCAGTGCCGGCACAGGCCGGCGTGCGGCATCCAGGCACCAGTCATTCATGGTCACCGCCAGATCGTACTCCGCCGGGGCTTCGCCGGCGTTGTAGAAATCCAGCAGACCGGTGAGTTGCTGGCCGTTGAACAGCACGTTGTCGCGGAACAGGTCGCCGTGGCAGAGCACCGGCGTCGGCAGACGCTGTTGCCAGCGCGCGAGCAGCGTTTCCGCACGGGCCCGGTCGGGGGCGGGCAGACGATGCAGGTGGTTATCCAGCAGTGACGCCAGTTGCTGCATCGGATTCGGCGGCACGACGGGGTTTTCCGGTGCCTGCGTCAGGTGAATCTGTGCCAGGGCGCTGCCGAGCGTGGTGAGTTGGGTGCTGTCAGCCTGGGCAAGATGAGACCCGGACAGCTTCGGCACGAGAAACGCAGGTTTGCCGGCCACTTCCATCAGGGCATGCGTCCCGCCCAGCGGTGCCGGCACAAACAGCCCGCGCGCTTGCAGTCGGTGCAGCAACGCAATGAACCACGGCAGGCTTTCCGCCGGCAGGGTCTCGAACACGGTCAGCACCAGCGCCACGGGAACGCCGTTGGCACGGCGCGCTTCCAGCAGGTAATTGCTGTTTTCGATGCCCTCGCTGATGGGCCGCTGATGCAACAGCGTGAGCTGATGCCGGGCGAGCAGGGCGCTGATCTGGTCGGGTGTCAGGGGTGTGAAGACAGTCATGGGCGTGAGTATAGCGCCGGGTTGAACGGGATGCGTGTCGGGGTGCGCGTGAAGGAGTTGGTACTTTCGTGCTGGCAAACTGCCGCCACTTGCCATTCGTCGGCGCATGGACTGCAATGCGGGTGTTCGATCACCTTATCATCCGGCACTGGTAATAAAGCCGGCGCATGTCAGGCAGGGAAGGGGCCAGGGCGTGCGCATCATGCCAGTGGATTGTTGCCGGATATCAAGTCCGCTATCTGCTTCGCGGACGGCCCAATGCAGGAGGCATCGGCCATGCATACGCAACGACTGGCTGCCCGTGGCGAACCATGCCAGGGCAAGCGTGAACTGACCAAATTACGCAACCGTGAAACCCTGATCGCCGCCGCCACGGACATCTTTCTGGAAAAGGGTTTCGACGCCACCACGGTCCGGGACATCGTCAACGCTACCGATCTCGCCCTGGGCACCTTCTACAACTACTTCGCCGATAAAGAAGCGCTGTTTGCCGCGATTGTGGATGAGCACATCGGCCGGGTGGCGGAATCCGTGCGTGAGTTCCGCCGCAAAGCGACCAACCAGGCCGAGTTTGTGCGCTTCGGCTACGAAGCCTACTTTCGCGGTCTGGCCGCCAATCCGGTCAGCTTCGAGCTGGTGCGGCGGCACGAGACGTCCATTGGCAGCCTCAACCGCATCCCCATGTTCTGCCTGGCGATGGAACACCTGGTCGAAGACATCGACGACGCCAAGGCGCGTGGCTGGCTGCCAGAGGCCGACAGCGAATACATCGCCGCAGCCTTCGTCGGCGTGGGGCACGAGATCAGCCGGGTCATGGTCAGCCGCCGCCCGCTGGACCCGGACTACGCCGCACGTTTCGCCGCCGCCCTGTTTCATGCCGGCTTGTGTGAACTGCCCCGCAACTGACCCTGCTGTTCGTCGGGCCGCCGTGCCGTTTGCACGGTGGCTGCGTTATAACTCGCGGAACGCATAAAAAAACGTGCCGCAAGGTGTCAGCCTTGCGCACGCACCGACAGCGCCACGGCGCTGATACAGGCCCTGGGAAGGGCGTATAACAACAACGGAGTTCCGCATGCGATACCGGGGATGGCCGCGCGTCGGCCGGCTGGCCTGTCTGCTTTTTCTGCTGGCGCTTTCTGCCCGTCCAGTACTGGCCGAGGTGTCCGTGTACCGCGACCAGCCGCGTTTCTGGGTGGCGGTCAGCGCCGCGCAGACGACGCTGGATTTCGGGCGCCTCGACGCCAGCCCGCTGACGCTGGGGCTGCGTGTCGGCGGCATGATGGACGACACGTTTGGCACCGAGTTGCGCCTCGCGCGCGGCATCGTTGCCGACCGGGATGAGCGCGTGGCCGGTACCGCCAGTGCACGCCGTGACGACAGTCTGGACCATCTGGCCTCGGTGCTGGTCCTGGCGCGGCTGCCGTTGGCGGAGGGTGTTTACGCGCGTGCCGTTGCCGGTCTCTCTGATGCCCAGATCCGCACCCGCCTGCGACGCTGCAACGGGGGTGCCTGCCGCAGTGATACCGAACGCAACGACGACACCAGTCTGAGCTGGGGCCTGGGTGGTTACTGGCAGCCGCAACCGTCGCTGGCGCTGAGCGTGGAATTCATGCGTTACCTGGATCGCGATACGGTGACGCTGGACGCCGTCGAACTGGCCGCCGTGTTTCTGTTCTGAGGCAAGCCAAGGAACCTCTGAATAACTCCCCGCTGGCTCTGCGTGCTGTAGCGCCCGCCCTGCGGGGCTTTCCGGGCGGCACCTGCTCTTCGCCTGTGCCCCGAATGGGGTATTGCGCCTTCCCGACGTAGCCCGCTATGCCTTCGACGTCGCGCCTTGATCAGATGCCGCCCGGAAAGCCAGAACCACCGGGGAGTTATTCAGAGGTTCCCTAACGGTTGAAATCTGGCGGGCCTGCGGCAAGATGCTCTCTCCAGCCGCGAACAGGCCCGCACCTCATGTCAGAACCGAAACCCCTCGTCCTGGTAGACGGCTCGTCCTACCTGTACCGAGCCTTTCATGCCCTGCCGCCTCTGACCACATCGTCCGGCCAGCCGACCGGTGCGGTGCGCGGTGTGGCCAGCATGCTGCGCAAGTTGCTGGCGGACTATCAGCCCGAACGCATGGCCGTGGTGTTCGATGCCAAGGGCAAGACCTTCCGCGACGAACTGTTTGAACAGTATAAGGCCCAGCGCCCGCCGATGCCGGATGAGCTGCGTGCCCAGGTGGAGCCGTTGTACGCGCTGATCCGGGCGATGGGGTTGCCGCTGATCGTGGAAGAGGGGGTGGAAGCCGACGATGTGATCGGCACGCTTGCCCGCCAGGCCGCCGCCGCTGGCCAGCCGGTGGTCATCTCCACCGGCGACAAGGACATGGCGCAACTGGTGGATGGCCATATCACGCTGGTCAATACCATGACCGGCACGGTGCTCGACCCTGACGGCGTGGTGGAAAAGTTCGGCGTTGGCCCGGAGTTGATCATCGATCTGCTGGCGCTGATGGGGGACAAGGTCGACAACATTCCCGGCGTGCCGGGTGTCGGTGAAAAGACCGCTCTGGGACTGCTGCAGGGCATCGGCAGCCTGACGACGCTCTACGACAATCTGGACAAGGTGCCGGCGTTGCCGATTCGCGGCGCAAAAACGTTGCCGAAAAAACTCGAAGAACATCGTGACCAGGCGTTCCTGTCCTATCAGCTCGCCACCATCAAGCTGGATTGTGCGCTTAACGAGACCTTCGATGCGCTGACCCTGCGCGAGCCGGACAAGGTGGCGCTGGCAGAGCAGTACCGAACGCTGGAGTTCAAAAGCTGGTTACTGGAAATACTCGATGACGAGGATGCGCCCGAGGAGGTCACCGCCGAGACGAGCGTTGATCGCGACAGTTACGTCACCATCACTGATGACGCAACGCTGGATGACTGGCTGAAACGACTGGTGGCGGCAAAACTGTTTGCCTTTGATACCGAAACCACCAGCCTGGACTACATGCAGGCGGAGCTGGTGGGCGTCTCCTTCGCCATCTCGCCGGGCGAGGCCGCCTATGTGCCGGTGGCGCATGATTACCCCGGGGCGCCCGACCAGCTCGACCGCGACGCGGTGCTGAAGAAACTCAAGCCGTTGCTGGAAGACCCGGCCCTGAAAAAGATCGGCCAGAACCTCAAATACGACATGAGCGTGCTGGCCCAGTACGACATCAGGCTGCGCGGGGTGGAATACGACACCATGCTGGAATCCTACGTGCTGGATTCCGTTGCCACCCGCCACGATATGGATTCACTGGCGCTGAAATTTCTGGGGCACCGCAATATCGCCTTCGAGGAGATTGCGGGCAAGGGCGCCAAGCAGCTCACCTTCAACCAGATCGCCATTGACGACGCTGCACCTTATGCGGCGGAAGATGCTGACATTACGTTGCGCCTGCACGAAACACTCTGGCCACGCCTGGAAGCCATCCCGGCGTTGGCCCGCGTGTTCCGCGATATCGAGGTGCCGCTGGTCAGTGTGCTGTCACGCATTGAGCGCAACGGCTGTTATGTGGATGCTTCCATGCTGCGCCGGCAAAGCCAGGAGCTGGCAAAAAAAATGGCCGCGCTGGAGCAGCAGGCCCACGACATTGCCGGGCGGCCGTTCAACCTCAACTCCACCAAACAGCTCGGCGAGATTCTCTATACCGAGCAGAACATTCCGGTGATCAAAAAAACGCCCAAGGGCGCACCGTCCACGGCGGAGCCGGTACTGGCGGAGCTGGCGCTGGAATATGAGCTGCCCAGTGTCATCATGGCGCACCGCGCGATGAACAAACTGAAAAGCACCTACACCGACAAATTGCCGGAGATGGTGCAGCCACGCAGCGGCCGCGTGCATACGTCTTACCATCAGGCCGTGGCCGCGACCGGGCGGTTATCGTCCAGCGATCCGAATCTGCAGAACATCCCCGTGCGCAGCGAGGAAGGCCGCCGTATACGCCAGGCGTTCCGGGCGCCTGCCGGGCGCAAGATCGTTGCGGCTGACTATTCGCAGATCGAACTGCGCATCATGGCGCACCTCAGTGGCGACAAGGGGCTGCTGGATGCGTTTGCACACGGCCTGGATATTCACCGCGCGACAGCGGCAGAAGTGTGGGAAAAGCCGCTTGATGCGGTCACCGATAACGAGCGCCGCAACGCCAAGGCGATCAACTTCGGCCTGATCTACGGCATGAGCGCGTTCGGCCTTGCGAAACAGCTGGGTGTGCCACGCGGTGAAGCACAGGACTATATCAACCGCTATTTCGAGCGCTACCCGGGGGTGCGGGAATACATGGACAGCACGCGTGCCAAAGCCGCTGAGCAGGGTTTTGTGGAAACGCTGTTCGGCCGCCGCCTGTACCTCCCGGAAATCAGCAGCCGCAACGCAGCCATGCGCCAGGCGGCCGAGCGCACCGCCATTAACGCGCCGATGCAGGGTACTGCGGCGGACATCATCAAGCGCGCCATGATTCGCGTGGACCAGTGGCTGACAGACAGCGGCATCGATGCGTTGATGATCATGCAGGTGCACGATGAACTGGTGTTCGAGGTGGACGAAAAACAGGTGGACACATTGATCCGCGAAGCGACCGCATTGATGAGTGGCGCCGCAGACCTGAAGGTGCCGCTGGTGGTGGATGCCGGCATCGGCGATAACTGGGACGAGGCGCACTGATCCATGAGCATCGACTGGAAACTGACCACCGCTGCGGTCTGGCGAGCTCATAACCGACAACTGCGGGCAGTGCGGCACCTGGATCCGATCCGGCTTGATGACCTGCTCGGTGTCGATACCCAGAAAGCCAAACTGGTGCGCAACACCGAACGCTTTCTGGCGGGTGAGCCCTGCAACCATGTGTTGCTCTGGGGTAGTCGGGGCACCGGCAAGTCATCGCTGGTGAAAGCTGTGCTGAATGAATTTGCGCCGCGAGGGTTGCGGCTGATAGAGGTGGACAAGGACGAACTGGCGTCACTGCCGGAAATCGTCGACGACATCCGCGAGCGTGCGCAGCGTTTCCTCATCTACTGTGATGACCTGTCCTTTGATGAAGGCGAGCGTGGCTACAAGCATCTGAAAACCGTGCTGGAGGGCTCGATTGAGCTGCCGCCGGAAAACGTGCGGATCTACGCTACCTCCAACCGCCGCCACCTGCTGCCGGAATATCATCGTGATAACGCGGCCAGCCGAGTGGTGGATGGCGAACTGCACCTGGGTGACGCCGTCGAGGAAAAGATTTCCCTGGCAGACCGTTTTGGCCTGGGGTTATCGTTCTACCCGATTTCCGAGCAGCAGTATTTCGAGATGATCGACCACCTGTTTCCGGCGGTGACTGACCGTGAGCAGTTACATACCCTGGCGCGCCGGTTTTCGATGGAAAAGGGTGGGCGTTCCGGGCGGACGGCACGGCAGTTCTGGAACCAGCACAGCGGTGACGTCTGAGCCGAGGGGGCGGATTTGCGCAAGCCTTCACGTTTCATTGGCGCGCCGGGTTGCACTGTGCAGATTGGGTGTTCCTGGCGGGCACCGAACTGTTTACGAAGACCGTTTGTCCGGTGATGCACACGCTTGGTGTGATGCACTGCAAGAAAAAACACGCCGCTGTTGTACCGAACGGTAAAATCTGTAAAAGAGTAGGGCTCCGGAGCAGAAAAGTTGAAAACCGGGAACTCCGGCCCGATACAATGAGTCGTAGTAAATAGCTGCGGAACGGTACCCCCCGATCCCCCAGTAACCCTCGCCGGTCCGCAGCTTTTTAGTCTCCGGTTTCTTCCCCCAGAGAACCGGAGGCGGCAAGCCTCCCTGGCAGCGCAGTCGTTCCCTTCCCCCGATTTGCTGCCAGGGATTTTTTTTGCCTGCCGTTCT
The DNA here is from genome assembly GCF_009846755.1 of Alcanivorax sp. S71-1-4. Lineage (GTDB taxonomy): Bacteria > Pseudomonadota > Gammaproteobacteria > Pseudomonadales > Alcanivoracaceae > Isoalcanivorax. Next base: position 112,251 of record NZ_AQOR01000002.1, on the reverse strand, counting down.
GGCCAGACACCCGTTCCCCAACGGGTTTTCTTACCTGTCTCTAACAAAGCAAACCCCATGCCAGCTTTGACACCGTCATGACAAATGCACCGGTGCAAGCGGTTTCACGCATCGATTGGCAAGCCCGTGCCAGATGGCGGCAGGCTTCACCTGCCGTAAAAGGTCGCTTGAGTGACGTCGGGTGACAGCTGGCGTCAGGAAGGCTGTGTCAGTCCAGCGGCAGTTCGAGCCAGCCGCCCAGGCGATCCCAGGCGTCATCGCAGCCGGCACCGCTGGTGGAGGAAAACAGTTGTGCGGTGAGCGGCGCCGGGTGGCCCTTGAGCGAGCTGGCGACCTTCATCACGGTGGTCTTGGCCTGGCCGAAGCTGAGCTTGTCGGCCTTGGTCAGCAGCAGATGCAGCGGCATGCGGGCCTCGGCGGACCAGTCCACCAGCATCTGGTCGAAATCCTTCAGCGGGTGGCGGATGTCCATCAGCAGCACCAGCCCGCGCAGGCAGCGGCGCTCGGCCAGGTACCCGTCCAGCTCCTTCTGCCATTGCTGGCGGGTGGCACGGTCCACCTTGGCGTAGCCGTAACCGGGCAGGTCCACCAGCCGGCGGCCTTCGGTGACCTCGAAGAAATTCAGCAGTTGGGTGCGACCGGGCGTCTTCGAGGTCCGTGCCAGGCTTTTCTGGCCGGTCAGGCGATTGATGGCGCTGGATTTGCCCGCATTGGAGCGGCCGGCAAAGGCCACTTCCAGGCCTTCGTCGGGGGGGCACTGGTCCAGGCGCTGGGCGCTGGTCAGGAAGCGGGTCTGCCGCAGCAGGCGTTCTACAGGGTGCATGGGCTCTCGGTCGCGGCGCCCCTGAGGCGGGGCAGGGCAATGGTGGCGGCTGTGTCCGGCAGATGCAACGCCAGGGCGGAAAAGGGGGCGGACAAACCCACATTGGATGTGACGAAATAGACCCGCTGTGGTATATAATGCGCGCCGCGTGGCACCCCGGCCTCCCCGACCGGCGCCACGCATGAAACGCCCGAGCTGGTTCAGAACAGGCCCCGGCGGGTTACCCGGAGGCGAGGAGCGCATCGAATGAAGTGGATGGTTGCCCTGGCAGCTTTGCTGCTTACCAGCGCCGTCAGTGCTGACGCGATCGAAGACCGTTACAACAAGAGCTGTGTGTTCTGCCACGGCAGTGGTGCTGCCGGTGCCCCGAAGACCGGTGATCAGGCTGCCTGGGCGCCGCGCCTTGAGAAAGGCATGGACACCCTGCTCGACCATACCCGTTCCGGTATTGGCGCGATGCCGCCGCGCGGCATGTGTGCCGACTGCAGCGACGACGAATTCCGCGCGCTGATCGAATACATGTCCAAGTAAGACGACGTAACGTAAGGAAAGGCGATGAAGTCCTTGAAGCTGTTTGCCCTGATGCTCGCTGGCCTGTCCACGGCCGGTTACGTTCACGCCGCCGGTGATGCCGAAGCGGGCGAAGCCAAGGCGGCGGTCTGCGCAGCCTGTCACGGCCCCAATGGCAACAGCCAGGTGGGTATGTATCCGAAACTGGCCGGCCAGAATGAAAAGTACCTGCTCAAGCAACTGCAGGACTACAAGAGCGGTGCCCGTGAGAACCCGATCATGCAGGCGCAGGTCGCCAGCATGTCCGAGCAGGACATGGCTGATCTGTCTGCCTACTTCGCTGCCCAGACCGTTGAAGTCGGCAAGGCTGACCCGGAGCTGGTGGAAGCCGGCGCGCGGCTGTACCGCGGTGGTAACCTGGAATCTGGCGTGTCCGCCTGTTCCGGCTGCCACGGCCCGGCGGGTGCCGGCATCGCTGCTGCCGGTTTCCCGGCGCTGCACGGCCAGCAGGCCCAGTACATCGAAGACCAGCTGCGCGCGTTCCGCTCGGCCGGTCGCGACGATCTGGGTGCGCAGGCCTACCGCCGCAACGACACCGATTCCGATGCACCGGGCATGATGCAGTCCATCGCTGCCAAGCTGACCGACCGCGAAATCAAGGCCGTTGCCAGCTTCATCAGCGGCCTGTCAGAGTAAGCGGGCACTGACACACCAGAGAAGGCGGCCAGCGGCCGCCTTTTTTGTGCCTGCCAAAAGGCGCATGCTGGCCCCCTGCCACGACACCCATCGACCGGTAAAATCGTTTATCCTCGCTGCTTCGGGAGCAACTGCCGCGTTTTCCGGTCAAAGGCTCCATACAGTGATAACCAGAAAGGAGATATCCGGATGTTTCGAGTACTTGCTGGGGCGGCTGCCCTGCTGGGCGCCCTGATCATTGCCCCGGCGCAGGCCCAGGTACTGGCCAGCGACGGCCAGTTCGTCGAAGGCCAGCACTATCAGGTGCTGGAAGAGCCGGTCGCCACCCTGGACCCGGACAAGATCGAAGTGCGCGAGTTCTTCTTCTATGGCTGCCCGGCCTGCTACGGTGTTGAACCCTATGTGAACGCTTGGAAAGCCAACAAGGCGGACGATGTCGAGTTCGTCCGCTCGCCGATCCTGTTCATCCGGGGTGCCGAGCCGCTGGCCCGCGCCTTCTACGTGGCGGAAGCCAAAGGCCTGTCGGAGGAAATCCACACGCCGTTGTTCGACGCCATCCACAAGCATCGTGAGCCGCTGTTCTCGGCCGAATCCATCGCCGGCTTCTTCGAGAAATACGGTGTCAGCGAGGAGGAGTTCAACGAGCTGTATTCCTCCTTCGGCGTGTCCACCAAGGTGCGCCAGGCCGATACCGCCTCCCGCGATTACCGTCTCAGAGGCGTGCCGGCCTTCACCGTCAACGGCAAATATGTCGTGCTGCGCGCCAACCTGAAAAACGACACCGAGACCTTCCAGGTGGTCGATTATCTGGTCAACCGCGAACGCAGTGCCCGCAAGTAACCTTGCTGATCGAGTGCGCCGGCAGCCTTGCCGGCGTGCCTGACAGGTGAACCATTGAAGACAGACCCGATTTCCCCCGAGACACCGCGTAGCCGCGGCAAGGGCTTCTCCCTCGTGCGCGAGGGCCTGCGAGGCCGTACCCGCCAGCCGAGCATGATCGAACTGCCGGATGATCGCCTGAAACTGCTCAGCTTCAACATCCAGGCCGGCATTGGCACCAGCAAGTTCAGCGACTACATCACCGGCAGCTGGAAGCATCTGGTGGCGCACCCGCGCAGCCTCTCCAATATCCAGAACATCGCCGAAGTGCTGCGGGGCTACGACATGGTGGCGCTGCAGGAGGTCGACGGCGGCAGCCTGCGCTCGAAGTTCCTCAATCAGCTGGTGCACCTGGCCTCGCTGGCCGATTTTCCGTTCTGGCACCAGCAGCTCAACCGCAACCTTGGCCGGCTCGGCCAGTTCAGCAATGGCCTGCTCAGCCGCGTGGTGCCCTACCATGTGGAAGATCACCGCCTGCCGGGCCTGCCCGGACGGGGCGCCTTCATCGTCAAGTACGGCCACCCGGAGATGCCGCTGGTGGTGGTGGGCGTACACCTGGCGTTGGGCGGCAAGCACCGCAACGCCCAGCTCGCCTACCTCAGCAACCTGCTGCGGGAATACCGCTATGTGGTGATCATGGGTGATTTCAACTGCTTGCCGGACCAGTTGCTGAATTCTCCGCTGGCAGAACTGGACATGAAGCTGATGGACGGCGAGCATCGTACCTATCCAAGCTGGGCGCCGGAAAAACACCTGGATCATATTCTCGTCAGCAGCGGCCTGCAGGCCGTGCAGTCCGAGGTGCTGGACAGTTGCCTGCTGTCCGACCACCTGCCGGTGTCGACGGAAATCCTGATTCCCGAGGATGTGCGTGCCGCCAGCCTGATGCCGTTACCCCGGGGAAAATGACCTCGCCCTCCGTGGTGGCGGCGTTTCCGGCGTAACCCTGCCACCGCCTGCCACGGACTGCTGATGCACTACCTGTACCAGTCAAACCGCCTCGAACACCTTGCCGAAATGCTCGCCGCGGTACTGCGCGCCGACCCACCGGCGCCCCTGGCGCCCGAAGACATCCTCGTGCACAGCCCCGGCATGGCCACCTGGTTGCGGCTGCATCTGGCGGAGCGGCTGGGCATTGCCGCCAACTTCCGGTTTCCACTGCCGTCGTCGTTCTTCTGGCAACTGCATCGGCAATTGCACCCGGCGCTGCCGGAGCAATCCGCCTGGAGCAAGGAGGCGATGCTCTGGCACCTGATGGCGCTGTTGCCGGACATGCTCACCCAGCCTGACGGCGCACCGCTGGCAGAATACCTGCGCGATGACCGGCCGCTGCGTCGCTTCCAGCTCTGCCAGCAGATTGCCGATCTGTTCGACCAGTATCTCGTTTACCGCCCCCGCTGGATGGCCGAGTGGGAGCGCGGTGAAACAGGTGACATCCCGGCACACCGCCGCTGGCAGCCCCGGTTATGGCAACAACTGGCGGCGCGCATCCGGGCGCTGGCGCCGGAGGATCTGCACCGGGGCGAACTGATGAACGCCACCCTGCTCGGGCAGCGCCTGCACCAGGCGCGCCTGCCGAAGCGCGTGTGCCTGTTCGGGCCCACCAGTCAGCCGGCGGCGCAATTGGAAGCGCTCGGGGCATTGGGCGAGCAACTCGACGTGCATCTGTTCCTGCTCAACCCCAGCGCCGAATACTGGGGCCATGTGCAAAGCGACCGGCAGCTTGCCCGCCGCCGCGTCGAGGCGTTGCGCAATGGTCAGGCGCCGGACCAGTTATTCGAGGAGAGCGGCAACCCGCTGCTGGCGTCCCTCGGTGGCCAGGGGCGCGAATTGCTGGAGCTGCTGCTGGGTGGCCTGTGGCCGGAAACGGTCGAACTGGACAGCTTCGAGGCACCGGAAGAAACCTCGTTGCTGGGCCAGGTCCAGGCGGACATCTTCCACCTGCGCGATGGCCGCACGGCGCCGCGCCTGCCGGCCGCGCTGAACATCCAGTTGCACGACTGCCACAGCCCGATGCGCGAGGTGGAAGTGCTGCATGATCGCCTGCTGGCTCTGTTCGAGCAGCACCCGGGCCTGGCGCCGCGCGATGTGGTGGTGATGATGCCGCAGGTGAGTGATTACGCACCGCTGATCGAGGCCGTGTTCGGCGCGGACAGCGAGCACCCGATTCCCTGGGCGATTGCCGACCGCAGCCTGGCTGAGGAGGCGCCGGTGCTGCGTGCCTTCCTGCAATTGCTGCAACCGCGCCTGAGCCGCTTCACGGCCAACGAAGTGATGGATTTGCTGGACGTCGCGCCGCTGCGCGAGCGGTTCGGGTTCAGTGTCGATGAACTGCCGCTGCTGCGCGGCTGGATCGAGCAGGCGCATATCCGCTGGGGCCTGGATGCCGAGCACCGCACCCGACTGGGACTGCCGGCGTTCTCCGAAAACAGCTGGGCCGCCGGCCTCGAACGCCTGCTGCTGGGCGTCGCCATGGGCGAGGACGAAACGCTCTGGCAAGGCATTCCCAGCCTGCCGGGGCTGACCCAGGGGCAGGCAGAACTGGCCGGCAAACTGGCCTGGTGCCTGCGCCAGTTGCAGCGTTTTGATCGGGATTTCAACCAGCCGTGCAGTGCTGCGCGCTGGCAACAGCGCCTGAACCTGCTGCTCGATGATTGCTTCCAGGAAGATGCCGCCTGGCAAAGCGAGATCGACCAACTGCGCGCAGCGCTGGATACCTTCGCCAGCGCCGCAGGACAGGCACTGGATGACACACCGCTGGACGTGGACATGGTGCAGGGTTGGCTGCGGCAACAACTGGCCGGCAGTGCCGGCGGCCAGCGCTTCCTGGCCGGCCGCGTGAACTTCTGCACGCTGATGCCGATGCGCAGCGTGCCGTTCCGGGTTGTCTGTCTGCTCGGTATGCAGGACGATGCCTACCCGCGCCCCGAACAGCCCGCCGGGCACGACCTCATGCGCGACCGACCACTGCCGGGTGACCGTTCCCGCCGCAGCGAAGACCGTTACCTGTTTCTGGAAGCGCTGCTGTCCGCGCGCGACGAGCTGTACATTTCCTGGTGTGGCCGCGACAGCCGCGACAACAGCGAGCGGCCGCCGTCCGTGGTGCTGGCAGAGCTGACCGATTACCTGGATCAGGCGTTCGTCACCGACGACGGCGCACGCCTGTCGCCATCCCTGATCGTGCGGCACCCGCTGCAGCCGTTCAGCCCGCGCTACTTTGGCAGTGATGAAAAACTGTTTTCCTATTCCAGCCTGTGGGGCGACGTGGCCGCCGGCAGCAACATCGCCTCGTTGCCGATGAGCACCCTGCCCGATGACGACACCCTGGCCGAACGCCTGCTCACGCCGGGCATCAGCGATCTCGCACGGTTTCTGAAAAATCCGCCGCGTGCCTTGCTGGAACAGCGGCTGGGTATTTATCTCGGCACCCGTGACGACGTGCTCGACGACGACGAACCCTTCGCGCCGGATGGCCTGGATATCTGGCAACTGGAAAAGGACGTGCTCGAGCAGGCGCTGGCCGGCGAAGATCTGGATGACCTGATGGCCCGCTGGCAAGGCCGTGGGCAGCTGCCGCCGGGTAACACTGGCCGGCTTTTCCTGCAGGAGCATGTCGCGGCTGCCGAAGAACACGCGCAGCAGATCCGGCGTCTGTGGCAGGCCGGTGAATTGCTGCCGGGTGCGGACTTCAGCGTCAGCGCAGACGGTGTCACGGTGTCCGGGCATTTTCGCGAACTGACCAGCGCCGGGTGGCAGGCGCGGAATCCATCGCGGCTTTTCCGTGAAGCCCCCAAAAAAGCCACCCCGCTGGCCGATTCCCGTGCCCTGCCGAAAGTGCGCCATCTGCTCGAATACTGGCTCACGCACCTGGCGCTGAACACCCTGCCGCTGCCGGAGCAGGCGCGGACCTCCATGCTGTATTTCCGTGATGTCCGGCTGCAACTGGCACCGTTGCCGCCCGCGCAGGCAACGGCACATCTGCAAACGGTATTGCAGCGCTACCGGCGTGGCCTGAGTGCGCCACTGACGTTCCTGCCGCAGACCGGCTGGGCCGCTCTGGTCTACCCGGACGAACCCGCGCGCGTGGAAGCCGAGCTGCTGGGCAACGACCGCAGCATGGGTGAGGCCGCCGATCCGGCCGTCGCGCGCCTGTTCCCGTTTTTTACCGATCAGCAGCTGCGTGACTTTGCCCGTGAAGGCGAGCGGTTATTATCGCCGCTGCGGCAGGCTGCCGAGGTGCTGCCGTATGAATGACATGCAGCCGATGGACCTGCGCAGCCTGCCGCTGGACGGCCTGAACCTGATCGAAGCCAGCGCCGGTACCGGCAAAACCTTCTCCATCGCCGGGCTGTACCTGCGTCTGGTGCTGGGCGTTGGCCGCGATCCGCTGCCGGTGGAAAGCATCCTGGTGGTGACCTTTACCCGTGCCGCCGTGGCCGAACTGCGCGGCCGTATCCGCCTGCGCCTGGCCGACGCGCGGCAACTGTTCCAGCGTGCGGCCAGCGATGATCCGTTTGAGCGCTTCCTGCTGGAACAGGTGCCACACGAAACCGCCATGCTGTTGCTCGACCGTGCGCTGACCAGTCTGGACAACGCCGCCATCTTCACCATCCACGGTTTCTGCCAGCGCCTGTTGCGTGAATATGCGCTGGATCTGGGCGCGCCGCTGGAATGCAGTTTCGTCGAAGACGAAAGTGCGCTGATCCAGCAGGCCGTGACCGATATCTGGCGGCAGCAGGTCTATGCCGACAGTGACAAGCTTGGCGCTGCCCTGTTGCGCAGTTTCGGTACCCCGGACGGTCTGTTCGCGCAGCTCCGGCCCTTGCTGCGCAGCCCGCGCCCCCGGCTGGAGCCTGGCATCAGCCTGGTGGACTATCGCAAATACGAACGCCAGCGCATCGCCCTGCTGGAAGAGCTGCGTGTGGCCTGGCAGACCCACGGCGGCATCGTGCGCCGTCATCTCGAACAGGCCTGCCAGGACAAGGTGTTCAACGGTCGCAAGCTGCAATGGCGCTGGCTGCAGCCGGCCCTGAACCAGCTTGATGCCTGGGCCGGTGGCGAGGCCGATACCCCTGTCGCGCGGACCGGCAGTGGCCAGGTGCAAAGCGTGCGGCTATACCCGGAAGAACTGCGCGCAGCGGCCAATCCGGACCGGCTGGCGGAGGTGCCAGGCCACGAACTGTTGTCGCTGTTGCCCGACATCGTGGCCGCTGAGGAACAGGCCCCGGCGCGGGAGCGCTGCGTGCTGCTGGGGGTGACCCGGGACACCGTGCTCGCGCGCCTGCAACAGCTCAAGGCCACCGCCGGCCAGCGCGGCATGGATGATCTGCTGGCCGATGTGGCCGGTGCGCTGGATGCCGAAGCTGGCGAACAACTGGCGCAACAGGTCAGCGGGCGTTTCCCGGTTGCCCTGGTGGATGAATTCCAGGACACGGACCCGTTGCAGTACCGCATTTTCCGGCGCCTGTATTACCAGCGTGCCGGCACGGCGCTGTTCATGATCGGCGACCCGAAACAGGCGATCTACCGCTTCCGTGGTGCAGACATTCATGCCTACCTGGGTGCGGCCCGCGATTGCGAGGCCGGCAAGCGTTTTACCCTGGACACCAACTGGCGCTCCACCACGCCGATGGTCGGTGCCGTCAACCATGTGTTTGCACAGCATCACGACCCGTTCCTGATCGACGGCATTGGTTTTCATATCGCCCGCGCCGCCGGGCGCGCTGATGAAACGCCGCTGCGCATCAACGCGCCGGAACAGCGCGCCGCGCTGACCCTGGTGCTGGCTGATCCGGCACAGACCGGCCTGGAAGACAACAAGGCCGATGCACAGCGCTGGCAGGCCGGCTGGATTGCCGCCGAGATTCGCCGCCTGCTGAGCCTGGCGGCGCAGGGCAAGGCGATGCAGGGCGAGCGGCCATTGGCGGCCAGCGATATCGCGGTGCTGGTGCGTGGCCACAACGAAGCGCGCCTGGTACGCGATGCGCTAGCGGCGGAAGCGATCGGCTGTGTATACCGTGGTCGCCAGAGCGTCTTCACCACCGTGCTGGCCGCCGATCTGGAACAGGTGCTGGCGGCACTGGTGGAGCCGGAAAATGAAACCCTGGTGCGCAGCGCGCTGGGCACGGCGCTGTTTTCCATTGCGCCGCTGGCACTGCACAAGCTCTTCAATGACACGCGCGCCTGGCAGCGCACGCTGGAACAGTTTCGTGACCTGGCCGCCTTGTGGCGGCGCCAGGGTGTGCTGCCTGCGCTCTATCGATTGTTCGAGGAGAAAAAAGTCCTCGTGCGCCTGCGCACCGGCGAAGAAGGCGAGCGGCACCTGACCGACTTGCTGCACCTGTGCGAACTGCTGCAACAGGCTGCGGGGGCCCAGGGCGGCCCGCGCGAACTGCTGCACTGGTATGCCCGTCAGCGCCAGGAGCCGATGGAGGACGACGCCCGCCAGTTGCGGCTGGAAAGCGAGGACAATCTGGTGCAGGTGGTGACCATCCACACCAGCAAAGGGCTGCAATATCCCGTCACGTTCGTCGCCGGCATGTGGAACGCGCCGTCGCGGACAGGCACCGATATCAGCTACTACGACGAGACCACACAACAGCAGTGTTGCGCGCTGGATGCGGCGCGCCTGTTGCCCGAGGCGCGCGCCGACGCACTGCGCGCCGCGGCCCGGCGCGAACAGCTCGGCGAAGACATGCGGCTGTTGTACGTGGCAATGACCCGCAGCATCCAGCGCTGCTATGTGATGCTGGCGCCGGTCGGCAAGGGCCGCGCCGATGCCGCACTGCATCACCTGCTCGCGCTTGGTGCCGACGACACCGATGTCGACCATTATCGTGCGCGGCTGGATGCGCTGGCGCACGGCGATCAGGTGACCTGGACCGATGAACCACCGGCCGCCGCCGGCGAAGTGCCGGTGCCGTCCGCGCCGCGCACTGACCAGGTCCGGCGTTTTACCGGCCATGTCAGCGACCACTGGCGGCTGACCAGCTACACCGGCCTCACACGGGACCTCGAACACCCGCGTGCCGAGCATTTCGAACCGGCGGAGCGGCCCGTGTTGAGTGTGCCGGCCACCCAGTTCACCTCCATCCATGCGTTTCCGCGCGGGGCGGCGGCGGGCATCTGCCTGCACAGCATTTTCGAACGCGTCGAATACCAGCTGCCGTTGCGGCTCTCCGACGACATGGTGCGCGCCCAGCTCAGTCGTCATGGGTTCGATCCGGGCTGGAGCCCCGTGTTGTGTCAGATGGTTGAACAGACACTGAGCGCGCCACTGGCCAGCGACCAACCGCGCCTGGGCGACGCCGATCTCTGGTGTCCGGAAATGGAATTCATGCTGCCGCTCACCAACCTGAATGCTGCCGCACTGGATGCCGCCGTGAATATCCTGCCTGCCACACAACCGCGCTCGACGCTGCATTTCGACGACGTGGCCGGCATGCTGCGCGGTTTTATCGATCTGGTGTTCAGCGTCGGGGGGCGTTACTTCCTGGTGGATTTCAAAAGCAACTGGCTCGGTGCCAGCGTCGCGGATTACCACGCCGACGCCCTTGATGCCGCCATGGCCGAACACCGCTACGACGTGCAGGCGATGCTCTACGCCGTGGCACTGCATCGCCATCTGCAACGCACTGTGCCGGACTACGACCCGGCGCAACATTTCGGCGGTGTCGGTTATCTGTTTGTGCGCGGCATCAGCCGCGAAGGCCACGGCATCTGGTTCCACACGCCCGCGCCGACCTTGTTGCAGCACCTGGATGCCCTGCTCGGAGGTGACGCATGAGCGCGGCACTGCAATGGCTGGAAGCGCGCGTGGGCCGGGGCGGCCTGCGGCCCCTTGATGTGAGCCTGGCGCGCTTTGTCGCCGAACACGGTGGCGACGACCACGCCGTCTGGCTGACGGCACTGGTCAGCTTCATGTCGACCCAGGGACACGTCTGCCTTGATCTGGCCCACGCCCCGGCGGAGCCGTTTGATCTCCCGGATTGCCCCTGGCGACCTGACACGCCACCACCCATCGACGGCACACTGATCGGCGCGCCCGGCGACAACGCCCCCCTGATCCTGGACGACACCCGCCTGTACCTGTCGCGGCACTACCAGGCCGAAGGCCGCGTGGCCGCTGCCGTGCGCCATCGCCTCGCGCTCCGCGAACTGCCCACAGGCCTGGCCGGCCAGCTGGCGGCCACCCTGTTTCCCGACAACGCAGATGAAACAGACTGGCAACGCATCGCCGCCATCAACTGCACCCTGCACCGTTTCGGCATCATCACCGGCGGCCCCGGCACCGGCAAAACCTGGACCGTCACGCGCATGCTCGCGCTGCAGTTGCTGGTCGCCCAGACGCTCGCGCCGGACGACCCGCTACCGCGCATCCGCCTCGCCGCCCCCACCGGCAAGGCGGTGGCACGCCTGACAGAATCCCTGCGCGCCGCCTTGCCCTCACTGCAGATTGACGACGCATTACGCGATGCCCTGCCGAGCGAAGCCGTCACCCTGCACCGCCTGCTCGGCGCCGGCCGCGATGGCCGCCCGCGCTACACTGCCTCACGTTCACTGCCGGTTGATATCGTGGTCGTCGACGAAGCCTCTATGATTGACCTCGGCCTGATGACACAACTCGTCGCGGCCTTGCCCGAACAGGCCAGCCTGTATCTGGTCGGCGACCGCGACCAACTTGCCTCCGTGGAAGCGGGCAGCGTGTTCGCCGATCTGTGTGGCGAAGGCGGTGCACAATTTTCCGCACCACTTGCCGAGCGGCTGGCACTGGAAGACATCGATGTGCCGGAAAGCACGCAGCAGACCAGCCTGGTCGATGACACCGTTGTCCGGCTCACCCGCACGCATCGCTTCGGACACACGTCAGGCATCGCCCAACTCGCCGAGGCCGTCCGCACGGGCGACGTACGCGCCGTGCAGACATTGCGTGACACACCCCCACCGGACCTCGCCTGGGCCGAGCCGGACCGCAACGCGTTAATCCAGTACGCCGTCAACGCACTGAAGCCCATGCTCACACTCGCCGCCACCGGTGCCCCCGCCGAAGACGTCCTGACTGCCTTCGGCCGCTTCCGCATTCTCTGCGCCCTGCGTCGCGGCCCGTGGGGCGTCGAACGGATCAATATGCAGATCACCCGCGCCTTGCGCCGCGCCGGCCTTACCGACAGCGAGGAATGGTATCTCGGCCGCGCCGTCCTGCTGACACGCAACGACTGGGCACTGGGCCTGTTCAACGGCGATGCCGGCGTCGCCGTCCTCGACCCGGAAGATGGCCAGCTCAAAGTCGCGTTCCTCGCGCCGGATGGGCAGGTGCGTTATGTGCCGCCGGTGCGCTTGCCGGCGTTTGAGGAATGCTGGGCAATGACGATCCACAAGAGTCAGGGGAGTGAGTTTGATGAGGTGGTGTTGGTGTTGCCGGAGAGTGACAGCCCGATTCTGGGGCGGGAGTTGGTTTATACCGGGATTACCCGCGCCAAAGAATATGTGGTGCTTGCTATTGCCGAATGGTGTTTAAGTGTCTTGATGCGCGAGAATGCTTCTCGGAACACAGGTTTAGTATATCAACTTGCTAAGAAGTAATGTTTGGCTGGTTTTAGCTCCCTTAGGTCAGTTCGGAGAAAAATAGGTGGCGTGCACGCAGGCTGAATCTATACATCCTTGCTATAAATATAGAGCTTATTAATTCTCTGTTCTAAAGTGATAAATCAGCGTATGGCTTGGACATGGGGTCTTGCTAGTCAAATCCGTGCGGTGGCATTCGGGCGACTGGTTTGTCATCTCTAGCTCTTGTAGTATCGGATTTTGGAGTGGCCTCTATACGGCGATGCGCCGCATCGCTGCGTCATAGAGAAATCTAAGGCGAGAGTAATTAAACTACTATATGTAGGCCGATTGTATCGGCACATCCGCGTCTAAGGGTGATAGTCAGCAATGTTTTTATAGAGGTTCACTCTTCTTTTTTTCAAAGAGACATAGATGGATTTTTCAGAGTTTTTTTCGCAGGAAAACATACTGTCTGTTTTTAGTATGATAAAGGATAAAGGGGCATCGAGAGGGATTGATGGTCAGAATTTGCGTGGATTTGAGGAGAGCCTAGATAGTAACGTCAAATTAATCCATGAGAAGGTGTTAACCGGACGATATTTTTTCTCTCGATATAAGCTGAAACTGATTAGTAAAGGAAGAGGGAAGCCTCCACGAGAAATATCGATTCCAACGATTCGAGATAGAATTGTATTGAAGGTATTAGATTTATATCTGAAGGAAAATGTTCCTCTGGGAAGGTTTCCGAGATCTCCTGGCTCTATAGTTAGGGAGTTTGTATCTGATGTAAAAGAATTGGATGGGCGAGCCTTTATCAAGGCTGATATAAAAAACTATTACCCTTCAATAAATCATAATTCTTTAATGCTAATGCTGGGGAAGCATCCTATTGATGATCGAGCATTAAGATTAATTGGTGAGGCTATTTCGACGCCTTCTACCGGCCTAAATGAGTCGTCTTCTGAAAAGGTAAGGAAAGGGGTGCCCCAAGGAATATCAATAAGCCCTTATTTGGCTGACTTGTATATGTCTGATGTGGATAGGAAAATTTCAGAAAAGGAAGCGGTGTTATATTATAGATACGTTGATGATATTCTTATTTTCTGCGAAGAAGGCCAGCATGATAATATTGAAAAAGCACTGCGGAAAAGTGTCCTTCCTTTAGGATTGTCTCTTCATGATTCTGGGGGGAATGGAAAGTTTCATAAAGGGATTTACCCTGATCAGGCGGTTGAATTTCTAGGATATAGAGTTCATGGAAGGAGTATTTCTGTTAGAGATTCCTCAATTCAGAAGTTAAGAAACAAATTGATATCCCTTTTCTCATCATACAGCAAGTCAAAGAAGAAGAACTTGAAGTTTCTTCAATGGCGGCTGGGTCTCCGAATAACGGGTTGTGTGTGGGGAGGGCAATTAAAAGGCTGGTTGCCATATTTCTCAGAGATCAATGACATTCCACTAATGTACTCTTTGGATAACTTTGTCAAAAAGTTGATCAAGAGATATGTGATGGAGTCTGATTCATTTAAAGCAAGGAGCTTTGTTCGTGCAATTTATGAAGTTAAGAGTTATGACGGTCGCATGGGGTACATAACTAATTTTGATTCGGATATAACAGAAAATTCCGCTAGAATTCTAGCGGTGCATACGTTTGATATGGATATCGCGGGTATGAGCGGGGAAGAAGTGGTTAGGATGGTAAGAATGATAATCGCAAGAGAAATTAGTGACATGGAAACTGATATCGGCTTGCTAAGTTGAGTGATGGTGATGAATGTGAGCGATGCGCCGCTAAAAGAACTGGAGAGAGTAGTAAAAGTTACAGGGAATAATAGATTTACGGCGAGCAGGAGACTGCACGTACATTATATGGCTTCTTTGGTTGTGCTTGTAGTGTCCTCATTGGTTGTCGTCGGCGTATCTATCTTGGATATACTGGATTTGATCCCCAGCGAAAACGATGTAATTGTAAGTGGCTCGTCTGTGCTATTTAGTGTTTTTATTTTTGTTGTTTCCATTGTTTTTTTCATGAATGACTTTAGCGCTAGAAGTTTCAAAATGTATAGCTGTGGAATCGAGATTAATCGCTTAAAAATGAGAATATTTCAGGAGCTTCAAGGTGGTAGGGAGGACGGAATTTTTCTTTTCAATTATTACAGATTAAAGTATGAGGAAATACTTGATAGATATGAGAATCATAAATATGTGGACCACGCATGGACTAAATTCACCTGGCCACAGGAATACAAAAATAATAGGGCTTGGATATTTGTTAAGGTCATCGCTCTGCTGATTTTTGAATTTTCGGTTTATATGATTGTTCTTATGGTTTCTTTGCTTTGGATTTTTTTCGTTATTAAGGTCGTGATGTAGAATTTCAAGTGGAAAATAAATCTCAAAAAATCTGAGAACATAGGCTTGGATGAAGGTGTTCCTAACTTTGTGCCATGCACCGAGCGTCATAGAATCATGCGATCTTTTTTCGATCCGGGAAATATGTGGCCATATGCGACAGGGTTGGTGTCGGATGGATTGGTGTAGTACTTAGAACATATATGTTTAATATTTAATAACTCCAAGGGTTAATAAGCGGTACACCGCAATCCACGAAATCCCGCACATTGCGCGTTGCCACCGCCGCGCCGCGAGACTGCGCAATCGCAGCAATCATGGCATCGGGCTGGCTGATTGGATTGCCGGCGTGTTTTCGGGCCGCAGCAATGCCCGCGTACGCCTGTGCGGCCGTCTCATCGAAGGATAAAACCTTGCGCTTGAATTCCTGATTGAATGTTTGTTGTACCAATGCGTACAACTGCTGTTTGCGCTGCCCTTCAGTCAACAGCGCGATGCCATAAAGCATTTTGGCCTGTGTCATGTGGTGGTAACAGCGCTGTGCGCGGTTGCTAGAGGGGCCACCTTATGACGGCCTTGAGCGGAGGGCGGCAGACCAATTCCGACAAGATATTCACGCCAAGAATGATCGCGGCGACAGGCCCTACAGATCACGAATGGCTTCGCGAGGCGGCAGTTCGAGATCAAAACCGACACCGATTGCACGTCCCCTTGCCTGGATTGATTCCACCAGTGATTCGCCCGTGTCGGATTCCTGATAAAGCGTAATCCGCAGAATATCCCGCGCTTCTTCCTCTATGGAACGACCCTGTTTCGCTGCCCGGTCGCCTAGCTTGCTCATCAAATCCTGATCCAGCCCGTTGATCATCAGGTCATTCATAAAAAGCTCCCTGCCTGCCGGTAGCCACCAATACCGGGAAGCCCTGAACGGTAGCGGCTTCCCGGTGAGCGGGCAAGCAGGCTGTCAGCCCGGCATCTCCAACTCATTCAACGCCTCAGCCTGATTCTTGAACGCCTTGGCAAACACCGCCCGGTTCTTCGCCATAAAGATCCCCAGCTCTTCCCCTTGCTGTTCGCTCAGCGACGGCACGGCCTTTTGCAGCACATCGCGCAGGGTTTCCGCCAGTTCCAGCATTTTGTCGTGACGATCCGCTTCGGCCTTATCCATGAAAAGCTGCTCCGGATCCCGTGTGCTGCGATATACCACTTCGACGGCCATTCATTACCTCTGTGCCTTCCCGTTGAAAGAATGTGATAACTGTCCATATGAGCAGTATTGTGCAGGATAGACCAGAACGCGGTGTTTGCACAGGGGCAAGCTCGAAAGAGTGTGATCAGCGCGCGAGGATGGCCTCGGCCAGTTTGATCACCGACAGCGGGGAACTGCCCTCGGCCTTGTTGCTGAGGGTGACGTAGGCGCGCTGTCCGGCGTTAACGGTACCGGCGATCACTTTCGCCAGGGCCTGGCGCGTGGCCAGGTCTTCATCGACGAGTTTGTCGAAGGGGGAATACTGGTCGCGGGCGTCTTCGTAGCCGAAGGCACCGTGGACCGGGTTGAGGTTCCAGCGGCATACGAGTGGACCGGGCCAGAGGGCGCGCAGGATCGGTAATTGTTCGGTGATGGGCGGCATTTTGGCGTGCAGGCCCAGGCAATAGGTGGCGCCGGTGTCGCGCAAGGCGGCGACGAAATCGGGCGTGAGCCACTGCGGGTCGCGGACTTCTACCGCCACAACGGCATCGGGCGCGCGTTCGTGCAGGGCGGGCAATGCGCGCAGCAGGCGATGCAATTGGGTGATCTGGCGCGGCATCTGTTTCAGTGCGGGCATCGGCAGCGGGCTGATCTGGAACACCAGCGCGCCGAGCTTGTGGCCGAGGCCGGCGAGGGCCGGTTCGGCGAACTGGGTAATGGCGGCGTCTTCGCTGAGGAAGGCGGGGTTGTCTTCGCGCCCCTGCCCGCCGGCGCCGCGGATCTGCGCGTCGGTCACGAGGCCCGGTGCCTTGATGACGAAACGGAAGTCGTCGGGCACCTGCGCGGCGTAGGCCGCGTACTGTTCGGTGGTCAACGGACGGTAGAAACCACGGTCCACGCCGACGGTACGAAACAGCGGATGCTGGGCGTAGGCGGGGAGGCCATCGCGGGAGAGTTGTGCTTCGGTATAGAGCTTGTCCCACACCAGGCCGGCCCAGCCGGGGTAGTGCCAGGACGAGGTGCCCAGCCGCAGGTTGGCGGGCAGTTGCCCGGCCAGCGCGCGCAGTGCGTCTTTTTGCCGGGCCGGGCGGACACTGGCGAGGGGCTGGTCGTCCTGGTCGGGGAATAGCGCATTCTGCATGGGGCGGCGGGGCTCCTGCGATGGACGGGAGGGCCAGTTTAGCGGATGTGTCGCTGGCCTGCCGTCTGCGTCACGGAAGTGCCACGCCGCTGTCATGCCGAGCTGCCAGACTGCCCGGCATCCTCCGTCTGATATCAAGTTGCCTACTATGAAACGTCATTATTTCACCACGCTGGCCGCGGTGTCGGTTGCGTTGCTGCTGTCGGCCTGTGGCAGCGATTCTTCCAGCCGCCGTCCCGATACGACGCCCCCGGTTGAACCGGCCCCGGCGACAGCGTTCCGCGTGTTGCCCTATGTGCAGCGTCCGACCACCGAAGGCATCACGGTGATCTGGTTTACCGACACGAATGTGCCCGGTGAATTGCAGGTGTCAGGCCATGGCAGCTACCCTTCCGAGCCGGTGTTGGCGGAGCGCCTCACGTACGGGGCCAGCGAAGTGGCCTACCTTCATGGGGACACCAATTACGGTGGCGCCCACGCGGGCCTGGAAGACGGTGAAGCCCCCGTGCTGCCCTATCGTCACAGTGTGCGTGTCGAGGGCCTTGTTGCCGCCACCACGTATGACTACACCGTGGTGCAGCCGGGCGCGGCGCAGACATTTTCTTCTACTTTCTCCACCGCACCGGACACCGGGGCGCGCACACCGGTGCGGTTTGTGGTGATGTCGGACATGGAAACCGAACCCGAGTCCACCCGCAAATCAGTGGCCTGGTCGGCCAGTGCGCTGCGCGTCGGTGGCGATAAGCTGGGCACGGACCCGGACACCTACAGCCGCATGTACCCGGTCGATCAGACCACGGGTTACCGGGCCAACCTGGTGTATGCGCAGGCGCGGCAACCGGATTTCTGGGTGATCGCAGGCGACCTGGTGGAAAAAGGCGGCCGCCAACTGGACTGGGATGAGTTCTGGCGCCATGGCGCCGGCGAGTGGGGCACGCTGGCATCGAGCACGCCGATCTTCCCGGCGCTGGGCAACCATGAAAATTACTGGCATCCGGAGGCGACGGGTTACAACGCCGCCGCGTCCATGCTGTCCTACGACAAGTGGAGCACCTACTGGGATTTGCCGGCGAACTTCGCGGCGGATGAGCGTTATGAAAAACGTTACTACCGTGTCGACTACGGTCCGGTCACCCTGATTACGCTGGATTCTTCCAACGGCGATGATGCCGACCCGTCCCGCGACACCAACCTGATGATCAACGGTGCCGAGTCCCGCGTGCCGGATTTCAACCCGGGCAGTGTGCAGTGGAACTGGGCAGTGCGTGAAATGGCGGATGCCCAGGCGAAAGGCCAGGTGATCATCGTGCAATTCCATCACTCGCCGTTCGGCACCGGTGTGCACAGTCTGGTGTCGGGCTCGGCAGGCATCGCCAATAACGAAGACAACCAGTCCGGCCAGCCGATGCGGGTCTATCACGAGTTGTTTGAGCGCTACGGTGTGGTCGCGGTGGTGGCCGGTCACGATGAACTGCTGGAATACGTCAATCACGACGGGGTGCATTATTGGGATGTCGGGTTTGCGGGCGATGGCCTGCGCGGGCCGGGTTATGCGCCGACCACGACGTATGTTCCGTTTGATCTGTTGCCGGCGGATGCCCAGGCCAGCCACTGGAGTGCGCACGGGGATGTGCCGGAGATCTGGCACGGTAATCAGCTGATTGATGGCGGCAAGCATTACGGTTTTCTGGAAGTGGAAGTACGCCCGGTGGGGGAATATGACTATGAGGTGGTCATGACGCCGCGTTATGTCTTTCCGCTCATGAATGAAGCGGGTGAGGCGACGGGTGAATTTGACCAGCGCCAGTACAACAAGGTGGTGCGCGTCCCGGTTGCACGCTGAGTGCCGGCTGCGCCGGTCCCAGCACCGGCCCAGCATCTGATTGCCATACCTGATGTGTTTGTCTCCTGACGTGGCTGGCTATCGCATGCTGGCCACGTCTTTTTCGTTTACGGCGTCGCCCTGGTTGCCCCAGCGCGTATTCAGGTAATTCACCAGCGCGGCGATCTGCGTATCACTGAGCTGCCAGCCGTAGCCGGGCATGGCGTACTGCGTGTTGCCGGCGCCGGTGTCGGGGCTGCGTGCGCCGTACAGGATGACGCGGATGGCGGAGCTGCTGTGGTCGGCCAGCACGGTCGGGTTGCCGGACAGTGCAGGGGTGACACCGGGATAGCCGGCGCCGTTGTCACGGTGGCAGGTGGCGCAGTATTCGCTATAGAGTTCGCCGCCGTTGAGTACCGGCTCGTTGACGCGCGTGGTGTGCGTCGCCGGCTGGTCGGACAGGGATTTCAGGTATACCGCCATGGCGGTGAGGTCTTCGTCGCTGAGATGCGTGGTGCTGTGCGTGATCACGTCGTCCATGGGGCCGGAGACGGAAAGCGGGTCACCGAAGCCGGTTTTCAACAGTTGCACCAGTGTCGGCACGGACAGGCTGCCGATGCCGGTGCGCCAGTCGCCACGCAGGCTGGTGGCCCACCAGCCGTCGAGGGTGGCGCCGCTGAGGTAGGCGTCGTCCGCTTCGGTCAGAGCCTTTTCCTGAAACGCGAGGCCGCGCGGAGTGTGACAGGCACCGCAGTGGCCCAGGCCCTGCACGAGATAGGCGCCGCGATTCCACTCGGCATCCTGTTCGCTGTCGGCTTCGTACACCCCTTCCTTGAGGAACATCATTTTCCACATTGCCAGCGGCCAGCGCATGGACAGCGGCCAGGGGATATCGGCGTCTTTGTTGGGTTGCGAAACGGGTTTCACGCCGTGCATGAAATAGGCGTACAGGTCGGCGATGTCATCGTCGC
Organism: Alcanivorax sp. S71-1-4; assembly: GCF_009846755.1. GTDB lineage: Bacteria > Pseudomonadota > Gammaproteobacteria > Pseudomonadales > Alcanivoracaceae > Isoalcanivorax. Next base: position 92,322 of record NZ_AQOR01000002.1, on the reverse strand, counting down.
TGACTTTGGCGAACGAGGGGTAGGGCATGGCCGGGTAAAGATGGTGGCCGTCGCGCGCCACGCCTTCGCGCATGGCGTGGGTGAAATCGTCCAGTGTGTAGTGGCCGATGCCGGTGTCCTTGTCCGGGGTGATGTTGGTGGTATAGATGGCGCCAACGGGTGTTTCCATCGGCAGGCCGCCGGCGAGTGATGCGCCGCCGGGGGCAGTGTGGCAGGCGACGCAATCGCCGATGCGGGCGAGGTATTCGCCGCGCTGGATCTGTTCAGCATCCGCTGCGTGCAGCAACGGTGTCAGCGCGAGCAGGGGCGCGATAAGCAGTGTGTTATGGCGCATGATCAGCCCTCCTCGTTGAGTTCGTTGACCGCGCGCCAGGCTTCGTCGATGGCGGCATGCATGTACGGGCTCCAGCCCGAATCGGAGTTGGCGATGGCCACCTGGCCGTGGGCCTGCCGCGCCAGGTTGATGGTCTGCTCCGCCTGGTCTGAATCATCGAACAGGCTGGTTTCTTCGTAGCTGTAGCCGTGCGACCAGCGGTTGATGGTGATGGCCTTGATCAGCGGGTCCAGTGGCTCGTTGACCGTGGCGAGAATGGCGCCGAGTTGCTGGCGGATTTCCGTTTCCATCTCGTCGAACGACATGCCGAGCAGTTTTGAGCGGCCCATGCGCAATTGCTGGCGTACATCCAGGCCGGTGTTCGGGACTGTGGGCACCTGCACCATATGCACGATGATCGGATCGTCCGGGCTGCGGGCGTGGGTGTAGCCCCCCATGTTCACCGGGTAATCCAGTTTCACCAGGCTGTAGGGTGCGGTGGGGGCATACAGGGAATGCACGCCGAGTTTCTTGAAGGCATGCCAGTTTTTCAGCAGCACTTTGCTGTAGACCAGCGGCGCTTTCACGTTGCGGTGCAGTGCCTGTTTCTGTTCGTCCGGCAGGGACGGCATGATCGACGGAATCATCATGTTGTAGCAGGCGAGGATGCACTGTTTGCCTTGCACACGATGCAACACACCGTCGCGCAGGTAGCCGATATCCACCGGGCCTTGCGGGTTGTCGATCTGTACAGCGGTGCTGTTCAGACGCAGGCGCACGGCGTTGCCGGGCTGGTCGAGCTGGCTGTAGTCGAACATCGCCATGACGATGTCGTCCATGCCGGCACCCGGTGCCACGGTCGGGATCATTGCGCGCACCAGAAGCCGTGCCACCGAGGCATTGCCGTCCGGGAAGTGATAGATATAGGGCTCGTCGAGTTCCGCCTGCACCTCTTCACTGATCGGTGGCAGGTGCATGGCATCAAAACCCGGGTAGCGGGTTTCGTAAGCGTCGATGGCTGCAATGGCGTCGATACCATAGCCGTAGAATTCGTTGCTCATCGAGCGGAAGTAGAGCATGGCCTCGTCGGTCAGGCCGACATGCTGTTTCAGGAACCTGCTGTAGCTGATGGTGGCGAGATACTCTTCTTTCTCTTCGGTGGACAGCTCGGGCAAATAGTCCGGCGGATCGGTGTGCAGTGTGATCAGTGCGCGACGATCCGATTCCGGCAGGGGGAAATCGTTGAGATAGGCCGCCAGCGAACGACTGTTGAGCAGGTCTGGACGCAGGTCATCGGCGATGCCCATCTCGGGGCTGCCACCGACCACTTTATCGACGCCGAAGTGGGCCTTGTCGAAAAAGGCGCCGCGGCTCAGACCCTGGCGAAAATAGAAATCGCGATCAAAATAGCGGGTGAATTTATCCTCATTTACGCCCAGTTCGCGCAGCAGGCTGTTCACGCGTTCGCTGAACAGGGCCTTCGGCGACTGAAAGGATTCGCTGCCGCCGTAGGTCAGCAGCGTATGGCCGCTTTCGTGAAATTCATTGCGCTTGGCGTGGCCGCCGAAATCGTCATGATTGTCGAGAATCAGTACTTTCGCGTCCGGGTGCTGCTTGCGATAAAAGTACGCGGCGGCCAGGCCACTGATGCCGCCACCGACCACGACCAGATCATACTGTTCGCTGACCGACAGCCCGCCAAGCGGGAAACGGTGCCCCTGCCGGCCGACCTTGTGTGCGGCTTCGAAGGAACCGGGATGGTTGCCGCGCATGCCGGTGAGAATGGGGGGGTAATACAGACCAGGAGCGGCGCGTAGTGCCTGGAGGGGGGTGAAGCCGGCGGCGATGGTCAGTGCCGCACCGTTGAGAAAATCCCTGCGGGTGATGGTCATGAGAACGTTCCTGTTCCTGACGGGCGATCTCCATTTAATGCCTCGGAGATTGTGGGGTCAATCAGTGCCTGCGCGGCGTTACAGATTGCACGGGCGTGCGTGGCGGCGTGTAATGAAATGTGAACGAGCCAGGCGGGTGATGCGGGATAACGACATGAGTGAATACACGGAATACCTGCGGGAAGTGCTGTCGGATGTTGGCCCGGTCACGGCGCGCTGGATGTTTGGTGGCTACGGCCTTTTTCATGGGGGGCTGATGTTTGCGCTGGTGATGGATGACGTGCTGTACCTGAAGGCCGATGACGGGAACCGGCCGGATTTCGAGGCTGCGGCGCTGCCGCCGTTCGATTATGAAAAGCGTGGCCGGCGAGTGACGCTGTCTTATTATCAGGCCCCGGATGACATGCTGGACGATCCGGAAGTGGCCGCACACTGGGCGCGCCGCGCGTTGGAAGCCGCACGTCGGGCGCGCCGATGACCGGTTACCAGAGGAATGTCAGCAGCACGTCGCGTCGTCCCCGGGTGACGGGCCGCACGCCGTGCAGCAGGCTGCCGGAGAAGACGACGGCACTGCCGGCGGCCGGGCGATAGCCCACCGCATCTGAGCCGGCCGCACCAAATTCCGGAAAGACCAGTTCACCACCCTCGTAGTCCTCACTGAGTAACAGGGACAGCGCCAGCCGTCGATGCCGCGTGTCCGGCGACGTGTTGTCACGGTGCAGGGCAAAGTGCCCCTGTTCACCGCCGTGGTAGGCGACCACCTTGTAGCCTTCCAGCCGCGTGACGGGAAACGTGAAGGCCTGTTGCACCAGCGGCAGCACGCGCTGGCGCAGTGCCGTGGTGACGCGCTCGGCCAGCGCCGGTGCAGCCAGTGCGTGGTCTCTGCGGCGTTTGATCCGGTGATCTGCCACCAGAGAGGTGGTGGCGTTATTGTGGCGCAGCAGGCCGCTGTCGTGGTGGTCGGCGTCGTGTGCCTGAATCAGGGCGTGGCAGAGCGAGGCCGGGATCACTTCCGGAATGCACAGCACCGGCGCGGCGTGCTGGAGGATCTGCACAGACGCTGGCGGCGGTATTTCCAGACGCGCGAGATCCCCGGCGGTGGCCTCAGCGAACACCTGGCGGATGCGCAGGCCGGGCGTCACATTCAGCAGAAGCGGCAAGGCCAGCGTGCTGGCGTGCAGCGCCTGCAGCCAGCGCTGGCACAGCGTGCCGTCGTCGTCCCTGCGCTGTGTAAACGGCCAGTCGCCCTGAGCGCCGCCCAGCGCAATGACCAGGGTCCGGGGCGCCAACCGGGTGAGGGCCTGAAGCAAGGCCGTGTCGCCGCCCAGCACCAGCAGGCTGCTGCGGCCGGCGCAGCGTTCGTGCAGGGTGCGGCTGTCGCCATCGGCCGGCGCCAGCAATATTTCCGGAATGGGCAGGCCGGCCAGCGAAGGCGTTTGTGTCGGTGTGTGCATGGTGTCTCCTGTCCGGATACCAAGTATCGCCATGGCAAGGGACAGGCAGATGACAGGCTGCATGGAACTTTACATTCGCATGACTGTTGCCCGGAGGGGGGCGGTGCAATCATGAGGGCCGATGTGTATCGATTGCCGATCAGGGAGGTGCGTCATGCCCATCGCGGAACTGAAAGCGCTGCTGTGGTGGAGCGCACTGATCAACTACCTGTTCCTGTTCATCTGGTTCGGCGCCATCACGCTGGCCCACGATGCGATATTTCGGCTGCACACACGCTGGTTTGCGTTGTCGATGCCGACGTTTGACGCACTTCATTACGGCGGCATGGCGCTACTGAAAATCGGCATTCTGCTGCTGAACCTGACGCCGTTGCTGGTGCTCTGCATCGTCTACTGAGGGGCCGGGTATTCTTCCAGCAACGCCAGCCAGGCGCGGGCGGCGCGGGACAGGTAACCGTCGCGGCGCCAGATAAAGGCGATGTCCCAGCGCAGATCGGAGCCGTGCAACGGCCGGGACACCACGCCGGGCCGTGCCAGTGACTGCGCCACGATCCGCGGCAGCAGCAACACGCCCTGGCCGGCCGCCACCAGCGCGACGAGAAAATCCGCCTGGCCGCTGCGGCCGCCTTCCTTCGGTGTAAAGCCCAGTGCGCGGCAGGCGCGCATCAGCCGGTCATTGAGGGTAAAGCTCTGCTGGTACAGCACGAACGGGGTGTCGGCCAGTTGCGCCAGGCTCAGGTGCGGTGCGCTGGCCAGGGCATGCTGCACCGGCAGCAGCACATCCAGCGGTTCGTTGCAGAAGGGCTGGCAGTCGAACGCAGGGCTGTCCGGTGTCAGGCTGGCGCCGAGGTCCAGTTCGCCGTTGAGCACCAGTTGTTCGACGGTTTTCGACCCCCCTTCCATCAGGTGCACGTTCACGCCGGGATAGCGCCGGCGATATTCGGCAAAAGGCGCTGCAAACAGGGCATCGCCGCCGAGCATGGTCAGGCCAAGCCGTAGCTCCCCCCGGGTCAGTTGTGCGAGGTCATCCAGTTCGGTGCGCAGTTCCTGTTGCTGGCGCAACATGATCTCGGCATGGCGCAACACCACCTGTCCGGCGTCGGTCAGGCGGATATGCGGGCCGGTGCGTTCCAGCAGCGGCAACCCCAGCCGCTGTTCCAGCTGTGCGACCTGCTTGCTCACGGCGGACTGGCTGGCGTGCAGGGTGCGTGCGGCCTGGGTGAAGCCGCCCTGGCGGAGCACCTCGGCAAAGGCGCGCAGCTGTTTGAATTCCATTATGGAATAGCTCCCAGTCTTACAATTCGCTTTTGCGATGATAGGCGCAGCCCTAAGCTGAACACCAGTGAATCTGGAGGCTGCAATGAAAACCGTGACCCGTGGGCTGCGTCGTGTGCTGGAACTGGCGGTGCTGGTGGGGCTGTACCTGTTTGGTACGGCGCTGGCCAGCTGGCTGGGCTGGCCGGTGCCTGGCGGGGTGATCGGGCTGGCATTGCTGCTGGCGGCGTTTGCCACCGGCCGGGTGCAACCGGCGTCCGTGCAGTGGGCCGCTGGCCTGTTGCTGGCGGAGATGTTGCTGTTCTTCGTCCCGGCATTGATGAGCCTGCTTGATTACGGTGCGCTGATGCGCGATGCCGGGCTGCGCATTGTGCTGGTCATCGGTGGCAGCACGCTGCTGGTGATGCTGGTCACGGCGCTGACGGTAGAAGGGTTGTGCCGCTGGAGTGTGCGCCATGAGGCTTGATGCGCTGCCGTTGTTCTGGCTGCTGTTCACGGTGGCGGCCTATGTGGTGAGCCGGGCGCTGTATCGGCGCTGGCCACGCTATCTGCTGTCGCCGCTGCTGATGACACCGGCGGTGTTGCTGGCGGTCGCGGTGCCGCTGCATGTGCGCTATGCGGACTATGCTGCCGATGCGCACTATCTGGCGCTGATGCTGGGCCCGGCCACCGTCGCGTTTGCGGTGCCGATCTGGCAGCAGCGGCATTTGCTGGCACGTCACTGGCTGGCGTTGCTGGGGGGCATGCTGGCGGGCAGTGCGGTGGCGGTGGGCAGTTCCTGGTGGCTGGCCGGGCTGCTGTCGCTGGAGGGTGAGATCAGCCGCTCGCTGGTGCCGCGCTCGGTGACGACACCTTTTGCCATGCCCCTGGCGGAAAGTCTCGGCGGGGTGGCGGAACTGGCCGCGATTTTCGTGATGCTGACCGGCGTGCTCGGGGCGTTGTGCGGTGGGGTGCTGCTGCGCTGGCTGCCGCTGAAAACCGCGTTGGCGCGTGGCGCCCTGTTCGGTGTCGGGGCACACGGCGCCGGTGTCGCGCGGGCGCGGGAAGTGGGCGGCGAGGAAGGCACGGTGGCGGGTTTGGTGATGGTGCTGATGGGCTTGCTCAATCTGGCCGCCGGGCCGCTGCTGGTGTGGCTGTTTGTATGACGGCGTCCGGGCGCGTGCCCGGCCGTCGTCGTGGTCGGTGCCGTAGGGTGGGTAGAGCCAAAGGCGAAACCCACCGGGACCATGTCGCACACTGCTCGCACAGAATCATCGAAACTGCCTATCTGCCTATCTGCCTATCTGCCTACCTACCTCCGCAGCAGGGCAGTTTCGATGGTTTTGCGGGAGTGATTAACGGGCATGGACATGGTGGGTTTCGCCTTTGGCTCTACCCACCCTACGGGACTCTGGCATCAGGACGGGAGGGCTTCCAGAATCGCGGCCATGTCATCGGCGTGTTCTTCTTCCTGCGCCAGAATCTCCTCCATGATACGACGTGTGGTCGGGTCCTTGTCGCCGAGGTAGGTGGCAATTTCCCGATAGCTGTCGATCGCGATGCGCTCTGCGATCAGGTCCTCCTTCACCATGTCCCGCAAGGTATCGCCTTCCACGTATTCAGCGTGCGAACGATCCTGCAGGCCCTCCGGCGAAAAATTCGGCGCGCCGCCAAGTTGTACGATGCGCTCGGCCAGCCAGTCGGCATGCTGCTGTTCCTGTTGGGCATGCTCCAGAAATTCCGCCGCGGCGATGCTCGCGCTCAGGCCTTCAGCCATGTAGTAGTGGCGCTTGTAACGCAGCGTGCAGACGATTTCCGTGGCAAGGGCTTCGTTGAGCAGCTTGAGCACCGTTTCGCGGTCTGCCTTGTAACCGGCGGTGACGGCACCCTGTTCGATGTGCTGGCGTGCACGATCGCGGAGGGTTTTGATGTCAGTGAGAAAAGGCTGTTTCGTGCTCATGCGATCTCCCTTCTGTGTGGTGACCTGGGGTCGGGGTCTTTCGAGACTACACAGCTGTGCCGCCGGGCTCACTTAAAGCAGTGTTTAAAATGAAAAATTCAGTAAATCGCCGCCCACCCTGCCGGGGTGGGGCGGCGTAGTGTGCGTCGGCATAGGCTGGCCATATCGGATGGGAGATCTCGATATGACGCTGAAGAATGCATCGTTGGGTCATCTGTTGGTCGCGGCCATCGTGCTGGTCACCAGCCTGTCGGCAGCGCACGCGCAGCCAGATGAAGCGCGCCTGGCGCGCTACCGGCTCAGCATGCCGGTACTGAAAAAAATGGAAGCCGCGATGGACAATCTGGCCGTGGTGATGCGTGAGGATGCCGCGCCGCTGACGGACGAAGAGCGTGAGGACGCGGAAAGTATTGATGACATCGCCGAGTTGTATCGCTCACGCCCGGCGTTGCGTCGCGCCATTGAGCGTGCCGGCCTGGACGTGGATGAATTCGCGTTGTGCCTGATGTCGTGGATTCAGGCCGCCATGGCGTCGGCCATGATACAGCATGCGTCGCCGGCGGAGCGTGACCAGATGATCGCGCGTAGCGGCGCACCGGTGGAAAACGTGCGTTTTTATGAGGCGAATGCGGAGTACATGCAGACGTTGTCACAGCGGATGCAACGGCTCAACCCGTGAGGGAGGGCTGTGCAGCGTTCGCGATCCGCTGTTCCAGATGCGCCAGCAACTCCTTGCGATTGGCGGCGCCGAAGCGGGCATAGAGCTGGCGGCGGTGATAGACCACGGTGTTGATGCTGATCTGCATGCGCTGGGCGATGTCCTGCTCGGAAAAACCCTGGCTGAGCCAGTAGAAAGCCTCCGACTGCTGCGGTGGCAGGCGCATGTCGCGCAGGGCTTCCAGAACGCGTAAATGGCGTGGGCGGTGATGCTCAATGCGAATGCTGGCGACGTTATCCTGGCCGGTGGTGGAGATCATCAGGCGTGCCTTGAAGACAAAGCGGCCGTGTGGCGTGGTGAGGGCGGCGTGGGGCAAACCCTGTGCTTCACGGCCATTGCTCAGTTGTGACAGCTTCTTCAACAGAAAACGCAACATGCCGGGCAGGTTGCTGCTGTGCTGGTGCCAGCGGCTGCTGAACGCCAGCGAGAGAATCTGCCGGGCCTGATCAGAGATCCATTGCAGCTCGCCTTTCAGTGTGGCGACCAGAATGGCGTCGTTGACCAGATCCTGCTCATGGCCAGAGGCGGTGTGATCCAGCACGTCGGCCAGGTAACGTTCCTGCGCGCCGAAAAGCCGCATTTCGTCATCGGTAAAGTGATGGCGCGGATTGCGCCGGTACAGTTTCAGCGCGCCGGTGGGACGCCCGCCCGCGAGGCGGGGGACCAGGCTGGCACACTGGTTGAGACCCATTGGCCGCAGAATCAGATTGTAATAGTCGTGGCGAAGAAAACGACGTAGCGGCAGCTTGATCATCTGTTCGGTGCGAATGGGGCCGAAGTCTTCACGCAGGCCTTCTTCGAAAGAGCGCCCGGCTTCCCGCTCTGCTTTCTGGATATAGTCGTCCATGTACAGCGGCAGCAGATCAATGACGGCCTGATCGTCCATGAACAGATCAGTGGCGCCGTGTTCGTTGCGCCAGAAATAACCTGCCGAATCGAAATAGAGCACATCCCGCAATTCCTGCAACAGAAGCGGGGCCAGTTGAGGCCCACTGATATCCAGGCAGGCCAGGCGGCGAATGCGTTGTAACGCTTTCCGGCGGCGAGAGGCGTCGGTCATGGCTCGGAATTCCGTGTCAGGCGGGGCCATCTGCCGAGAATCTAGCCCACCCCGGGAATATAAATCCACTGTTACCGCAGCACCCTACCCCGTCGGGGTAGGGCCGCGAGGCGTGCGCGGGCCTGCCGAGGCTACCCCGCGTGGGTGGGGGCGGTGCGGCGCTTCGTGGGTACTGTCCTGCGCGATAGGCGGTGTCTGTGTTGGCACAGCGCACCGTGGCGTGAGAGGCGGGGGATACATGCTGAAGAAAACAGGATATCTGGTGATGTGCGCGTTGCTGGTCAGTGCGTGTGGTGGCGGCAGCAACACCGGTGGTGGGCCACGGGAATCCGTGCTGTTCGGAGCGCGGGAAATGCCGGAGGGCGACAAGGTGCTCTGGCGTACGGACGGTACGGCGGCGGGGACCGGGCGCGTGCGCGCCGATCAGATCGCGATGCCTGCTGCTCCGCGTTTCCCGCACATGGTGAGTATGAACGGGCTGCATTACTTTGCCGCGACCCGCTCATTCGGCACTTCCCTGTTGTGGGTGAGCGATGGCACGGAAGCGGGCACGCAGCCGCTTGAAAGCGCGCTGTACCCCGGACCGGTGTCACCGGGGTCTTTCACCCGTCTCGATGACGTCATTTACTTCAATGCCTCCGGCGGTGTGGGCGTGCAGGACCTGTGGCGAACGGACGGCACGCCGGAAGGCACCTACCGTCTGGACAATCTGCTGCCGTTATCGGACGTGGCGCCCCATCCATCATCCATGGTCGTCCTGGGCGGGCAATTGTTCATGGTGGTGTATACCGGCCTGAACCAGCGAGGCGTGATCCGGCTGTCTGCCGGAGAGGAGACGGCAACCCTGCTGCGCGAGGTGGATCGGCAGGGCTTTACCCAGATGGTGGCGTTCAGGGAACGCCTGCTCGTCGCCGAGAGTGTGGGGGGCGTATCCCATCTGTGGAGTATCGCGCCTGATACAGGAGACGCCGTCTCGCTGCTTGAACTGCCGATGAATGGCACGTTTCGCGCCATCAGTTCATTAAGGGTAATGGGTGACCACGTTTATTTTCTGGGCACGGACGCTGATTACGGCGAGGAGCTGTGGGTCAGTGACGGTACCGTGTCAGGAACCCGACTGCATACGGATATGACGCCAGGCATCGCAGGCACACAGTTCTATCAGCTTTACAGCGCCGACAATGTGCTGCTGATCGTGGCTGCCGCAGACGCCGGTGCAGGCGTGTGGGCAGTGGAAAATGTGGGCGCGCCCGCGCGCGTGATCCTTGACCTGCCGCTCGCCGAGTTAATAAGCAACATCCTCGGGACATATCAGGACAGCCTCTATTTTCATCGCCCGAGGGACGCCGGCGGGCAGCTGTGTGCGGTGACCGTCAGCGCGCCAGGGTTGCGCTGTCTTGAAGCACCTGTCACGCCTGTTCCTACCTATTCGGTCCTGCCGCTGAATAACGATCTTCTGTTTGTCGGGCGGAGTGAAGGCACTGGTGTGGAGCTATGGCGTACCCGGCCGGCGCTGTCGGGGGCCGAACTGATCATGGATATCTGTCCGGGTGACTGCGCTGCCTTCTGATGCAGTTGCCACAAGCCGCCTTTTCACAATGACTGACCTGACGAGAACGACAATGCGATGTTTTTCTTTCCTGGCCCTTGCGGGTGTTCTGTTGCTGAGTGGATGCGGTGGTGACAGCAGCGGTGGCCGCCACTCGACGGGACATTTTTACTTCTTTGCCAACGACGCGCCGGGCGACGTGCGCAACTGGGAGATGTGGCGCACGGACGGCACCATGGACGGTACGCACCGGATCAGGGAGGGCAGCGGGCCGTCCGGCGCCAACAGCACTTACATGGTCTATCGCACGCGACGGGGTGCTTTTTTTGTCGCGGACGATGGTGTGCACGGCCAGGAGCTCTGGTACACCGACGGCACAGACGCGGGCACCCGGCTGACCAGGGATATTCATCCGGACGGTGATGCGCGTATCGAATACCCAAAGACCATGAACGATGTGCTGTATTTTTCCGCCGAGTCACCCGACAGTGGTATTGAGCTGTGGCGCAGCGACGGCTCAACGCCCGGCACGTACCCGCTGCTGGACCTTGCGCCGGGCGAGTGCTCCAGTTGGCCACGCCCGCTGGGCGTTGTCGGCAAGTGGATGTATTTCCGCGCCACGGCAGGGTGCGGCGGGAGGACTTCCCTGTGGCGCACAGATGGGACGGCGACCGGCACAGAGGAAGTCTTCGACGGTAGCCCCATGACGCCGGTGGCGACGGTGCCGGGGCGACTGTTCTTCAGTGTCAGCACGGAGCGTGGCCGTGAACTGTGGGTGACCGAAGGGACGCCGCAAAGCACGCATCCGGTCACGGTGGCGGGCGAAACGCAGCCGGTACTGAACGGGCTGGATCTCTGGGCGGTGGGCAACACGGTTTATTTTGTCGCATACGGACGCGATGAAGGGCGTGAGTTATATCGAACGGATGCATCGGGTCGTGTCGCGTATCGGGTCAGCGATATTCACGCAGGGCCGGGAAATGCCCATCCCCGCTCGCTGATCAGCATCGGGCAGCAGGTGTTCTTTCTTGCCGACGATGCGCAAGGCACCGGCCTGTGGCGCACGGACGGCACCGAAGTGGGCACGTTGCGCCTGTTGCTGCCCGGCGATCTGGAGGCGGATGTCTTCCTGGGTATTGGCAGCCTGCGTGACAAATTGCTGTTCATCACGCGACAGGGCGAGGGGCAGGCACTGTGGATGTCGGACGGCACGCCAGCTGGATCTTCCCGGCTGCGCGCGGACCTTGCCTTGCATGACATGGCTTCCCTGACGCCGCTCAATGGCCTGGTGCTTTTCCGCGCCAGTGACGGAGTGCATGGTCGGGAACGTTGGCGCACCGACGGCACCGACGAAGGCACCTTCATGCTGGCGGATACCTGTCCCGGCCCGTGCGACGGCAGTCCGCTGTGAGACCTGCCGGGCCCACCCCGCCACGGTGGGGTGGGCCGGCGCTGCAGTCCCTACGCTGTCGGCTCTGCGGGAATGGCCCGCGTCCAATGACTTTTTTCAGGGTGAGACTCATGCAACGAATGCTTGCTTCGGTACTGGCCTTTGGTGCCATGTGCCTGTTCAGTGCGTGCGGTGGCGGCAGCAGCGGATCGCGTTCGCCGGGTGAACAGCCGGATCAGACACAGTACCGCTATTTTTCCGGGTCAGCGCTGGCCAATGGCCAGGAAGACTGGGAACTCTGGCGCACCGATGGCACCGCCGACGGCACCAGGCTGGTTCATGACATTGCCGAAAACGGCAGCGCTTACCCGGATGAGATGACGGTGGTTGGCAACCGGGTGTTCTTTGTTGCGTCGAACGACGACAGGGAAAATATCTGGGTCACGGATGGCTCGGACGATGGGTTGCAGGCGCTTTTGCAGGTCGACGTCATGGGCTACGCAAGCCAGCTCACCGCGCTGGGTGATGTGTTGTATTTCGTGCTGTCGACGGAAGCGCATGGCCCGGAACTCTGGCGCAGTGACGGCACACCGGCGGGTACGGTGCAGGTCGCGGATCTGGCGCCGGGGGCCTGCGGCAGCCACCCGTCATCGCTCACGGCCTTCCGTGGCGAACTTTACTTTGCGGCCGTCAACAGTTGCATTGGTCGGCCGGGCCTGTGGAAAACCGATGGTACCGCCGCCGGGACTGTCGCGGTGCTGACGCCATCGAGCGGCAGCTATCCGTCCAACCTCACGCCCTGGGGCGACATGCTTTATTTCTCCGCGCAAGTGGATACGGAATACGGCCTCTGGCGCACAGACGGTACGGCCGCGGGCACGACGCGCGTGCGCGGTATTCGTGTGGCACAGCACGCGAATATGGGATTGTTCACGGTGGCGGGCGATCTGCTGTTTTTCCGCGCCAATGAAGGGGAACACGAGGCGGAATTGTGGAAGAGCGATGGCACCGAAGAAGGGACGTCCATGGTGCTTGATATCCATCCTGACGGCGCCGGCAATCCGCAATGGCTGGTTGCCCTGGGAGATGAGGTTTATTTCGCAGCCTATGCCGGTGAATCCTACACCCGGCTCTGGCGCAGTGACGGGACGGCGGCCGGCACCGTTCAGGTGCATGATGCCGACGGCAATGCGGTGCGCAATATGCGGGCGCCGGTGGTGTATCGCGACAGCCTTTACTTCGCCGCCTTGCGGGACGGCGATTATCCGCTGTGGCGTTTGCACGAAGACGGCAACACGGCGGAGGTGCTACGCGATGACCTGCACCTGTACAGCCACCGTCTTTACCGGCCGTTTGTGCTCAATGACCGGCTGCTGTTCGTTGCCGACGACGGCCAGCACGGGCAAGAGTGGTGGCGTTCCGAGGGCGCGCCGGACAACACCGTGCTGGTGCGGGATATTTGCCCCGGCGCCTGCGCCAGCATGCCGGTCATGGTGGATTAACAGGCGGTTGAAAAACAACCCGTGCTGACAGCTTGATCAAGCTGTCTTGAAAAAATCGAAGAGGCTTTTTCAACACCCTGTTAAACAGGGCTCAACGACTCATCAGGGAGAACACCATGTACAAAGCATTGATGCCCGGCGCGTTGTTGTGCTGGATGCTGTCGGGTTGCGGTGGAGGCGGCGGCAGTTCCTCCGCGCCACCGGCAACACCCTATACCGGTGAAATCACCGGCCAGTTGGTGGCCCCCAACGGCGTCACGCCGATTCCGGGCGCGACTGTGTATATCGAATCTCCGGGTGCATCGGCCCGCGTACTGCCACGCGGTGCTGACAATGGTGCCTGCCCGGCGCCGCAGACACAGAGCGAATGGACTTGCTCCGGGACCACGGGCGAATTCAGTTTCGACGTGACCGATCTGCCGCCGGGCAGCACCCTGCACGCTGAAAAGGGAGCGTGGACGCTGAGCCTGCCGTTGCGCTTTACCGCGCAAAGCACGGGGGCACTTGGCGCGGTGGCGTTCAGGACAGACACCGCGTCGGGCGCCGCGCACATCGCAGTGGTGACCGGCCATTACGACAACATCGAGTACCTGCTGGCCAAGATGGGGTTGGGCGAGGTGGAGGAGAACGGGCTGGCTGCGCGCGCTCATATCGACCATGCACATGCACATGCACCGCGTGGCGCGCAGAGCGCGGCGCGTTCATTACCGCTGAAACTGGGGTCGGAAAAGTTCGACCTGTATGACGGCAACGGTTCGCTGCCCGCACAGTATCCCGAGGTGGACGCCCTGTTCAGCACCGTCAACGGGCAGGTGCGGTTGTACGAGTACGACATCATCTACATCAACTGTGGTGCCGATGAGCCGGACGCGAGTGGCTGGCGCGATCTGCTGGGCGATTACGTGGCACAGGGCGGTACGCTGTATGTCACTGACCAGTCGAGCACCTGGCTGGAAGGGTTCAGTGATTATCTGCAACCGGCGTTGAGCTGGGGCAGTGGTGTCGGTGAACTGGCGGCGCGTGTGGTGGATGCGCCGATGGCCGGCTGGCTGGGCGGCGTGACCTGTGCTGGCGGTGCCTGCATTACGGACGGTCAGATCCACATCGAAGGCATGTTGTTCGGCTGGCACCTGGCACAGCCATTGCCGGGCGCCGTCACGCCGCTGGTGCGGGCAGATGTCAGTGAGGCCGGCTATCCCGACGAAACGGACGCGATCATGACGCTGTCGTTCCGGCATGGCCAGGGGCAGGTGGTGTACAGCTCCTATCACGTCAGCCATGACGCGCCGGAGGAAGGTTATCTGCCGCAGGAACGCGTGCTCGAATACCTGTTCTTCAGCCAGACGCCCTGAGCACGGTCACCCGCCCGGCTCGCACGCGGCTTGCGAGCGGGCGCGGTGCCGGGTGACACTCTCGCGCATGGCTTTTCATCGTGTATTTGTCTACGGCACGTTGCTTGCCGGCGAGCCGAATCATCACTGGTTGCGCGGCGCGCCCTGCCTGGGCGCGTGGCGTACGCCTGCCTGCTACCGGCTGTTTTCACTGGGTGCCTATCCGGTGCTGGTGCCCGGTGGCCGACATGCCGTCGACGGCGAAATCTATCGTGTCGATGAGGCTGGCCTGGCGTCGCTCGACAGGCTGGAAGATTACCCCGCGGATTACTTGCGCCGGACACTGCGCACGCCCTTCGGCCCGGCCTGGGTCTACTACCAGCAGCAACCGCCACAAGGCGGCCGGCTGTTGCCGCACGGCAACTGGCGCCGGGTGCGCGCTCGCCCGACAGTGGACGAAGCTCAGTAGCGCGTCACCGCCATGCCGGAAAACTGCTTGGCCAGATAAGTGGCGTAGTCGTCGGTCATGCCGGAGAGAAAATCCAGCGCGCGCATCATGCATTGATAGATGCGTTCATGTTCCGGCAACTGCCGCAGGTCCGGCGGGAAGCTGTGCCGGCCCATCAGGTCGATGATGCGCTGGTGGCGGTAATTGGACGTGTCGTCGCGGGCATGGCTCACGGCGGCCTCGATCAGGCCGTCCAGCAAGGTGCCGATCACTTCAAAAGCGCCGATTTCCAGCTCGATCTTGCGCGGGTGTTCGAACACCTTGGTCTTGGCCAGTTGCTTGGCATTTTCCACCACATCGCGCACCGCCGGCTCGCAATGCGAGATCAGATCACCACTGAGCCGGCCTGCCAGCAACCGGTCGTGATTGGCGATAAAGGCTTCCACGCCTGCCTCGATAAAACGTTCGATGATCTTGCCGCGCAACAGCGCCGCCTTGCGGCCCACGCGCACGTCCGAGTGCAGCAGCGCACGTACCTCGTCGCTGTCGGGGATCGCCGGGGCGAGCAGCGCATGCACCTCGTCCCAATGCAGCAGGTCCATTTCCAGGCCGTCTTCCAGATCAATGATGGCGTAGCAGAAATCGTCGGCCGCCTCGACCAGATAGGCGAGTGGGTGGCGTGCATGGATATCCGTTTGCAGCGGCGTCAGGCCGGTGGCGGTGCAGACTTCCCGGAAGGCCTCCGCCTCGGCCAGAAACGCGCTGTATTTGTGCGGGCGTGGGCAGCCTTCTGCTTCGCTGGCGGAGGACAGCCAGGGGTATTTCAGAAAGGCGCCGAGTGTGGCGTAGGTGAGCCGCATGCCGTCGGCGTACTGGTGGTACTCGCTCTTGGTCAGGATGCGGAAACCCTGTGCGTTGCCTTCGAACACCCGCAGGTCACTGGCCTGGGCCGGGTCGAGACGATCCAGATAGCGCGCGCCGCGATCGCCGAACCAGGCGCGGATGGCGCGCTCGCCAGTGTGGCCGAACGGCGGGTTGCCGATGTCATGCGCCAGGCACGCGGACTGCACGATATCGCCAAGGTCGGTGGCGCCGGTCTGCGCCGGCAGCAGGTTGCGTTTCTCCAGCCGTTCGCCGACACGAATGCCGAGTGTGCGGCCGACGCAGGACACTTCCAGCGAATGGGTCAGGCGGTTGTGCACATGGTCATTGGTGGCCAGCGGATGCACCTGCGTCTTGCGCGCCAGCCGGCGGAAGGCGCCGGAGAAGATGATCTTGTCGTGGTCGCGAATAAAGGCGGTGCGGCCACTTTCGTCTTTCGCCGCGCGGCCGCCCAGGCGGCCCTTGTTGAGCAGTGTCTGCCAGTCCATGCGCTGTCCGGATAGAGGCTGAAGGCTGCAATCTACCGGGCACGGCGTGCGTGCGCCACCCTCGTCGGGCGTCGTAGGCGCGCCGGGGGCGCTCCGGTACACTCAACGCGGTTTTCCATATTTGCCGATTTCGGGAGAGTGCCAGCCATGGCCGACGTATACGGGTTTTCCGCCACCACCATTGATGGCAAAGAACGCACCCTGGGTGACTATCGCGGCCAGGTGCTGCTGATCGTCAACACCGCCAGCAAGTGCGGCTTTACACCACAGTACAAAGGGCTGCAGGCGTTGTACGAACAGTACCGGGACAAGGGCCTGGTGATTCTCGGTTTCCCCTGCGACCAGTTCGGCCACCAGGAGCCGGGCGACGAAACGCAGATCAGCGAGTTCTGCGAACTGAACTACGGGGTGAGTTTCCCGATGTTCGCCAAGATCGATGTGAACGGCAGCGGTGCGCACCCCTTGTACCGTCATCTGAAGGAAGAGGCGCCGGGGCTGCTGGGCAGCAAGGGCATCAAGTGGAACTTCACCAAGTTTCTGGTGGGGCGCGACGGCAAGGTGGTGAAGCGCTACGCGCCCACCGACAAACCGGAATCGCTCGGCAAGGATATCGAGAAATTGCTCTGATCAACCGGCCTCCGGCAGGGGGCGTGGCAGGGTGCCGGGGCTGAGGCCCGGCCCTGCCAGCGGTGTCACCTGTCGTGGGTCCAGCGGTTCGCCGCACTCCGAGCACACCAGGGTGGGGGTGGTGAGCTGCCCGCAGGGGCGGTGCCGGTACACCAGCGGTGCGCCCTTGCCTTCATCCAGCCAGGTGTCTCCCCAGTGCGCCATGGCCATGATCACCGGGTACAGCGCCAGCCCCATCTCCGTGAGCCGGTATTCATGCCGGTTGGGCTGATAGGCGTCCTTGCGGAACACGCCCGCTTCCACCAGCCGCTTGAGCCGGCTGGCCAGCACATGCCGGGTCACGCCCAGATGCTGCTGGAAATCCTCGAACCGGCGTGTGCCGAGAAAGGCATTGCGCAGCACCAGCAACGTCCAGCGGTCGCCGACGATGGCCAGCGTGCGGGCTACTGAGCAGGTCTGGTTGCCGATATCGTTCCACTTCACATCGGGGTCCTTTCAGGCTGCGTGACGGGCCAAGCATAGGACGACGGGTTCCAAAAAGAAACGCGCGGTCGGCGGCTCGATTCAACAAAAAATTGCCGGCTGTTGGTTGTGGTGTTCTGGCGGCTTTGCTTGGATGAGGGCTTCGTCAACAGGCCGGGAGAATGGATGGTGCGGCACAGAATGGGGTGGGTGCTCTGGATCGGATTGCTGTGCGGCGGGCCTGCGCTGGCGCAACAGGATGTCGGGGACGCGGCGAACGAATGGCGCACGATGCGTGCCGTGCTGGCCGACGGCGCCCGTGACGCGCGCCTCTGGCAGTCTGTCTGGGCCGGCGGCTACGGCGTGGCGACGGTCTATTATGGTGTGCGCGCGGACCGAGCCGATGACGAGGATGATCGCTACGATGCCCGCGTCAGCGTCGTGAAGACCGCCCTTGGAGTGGCCGACGTGCTGCTGTTCCCGCAGCCTCATGCGCGCGCCGAGCGTCGCCTGGAGGCGCTGGAGTCTGAAGGTCGGCTGGACGAGGCGCGCGCTCTGATGGCGGAGGTGGCCGCCGAAGAACAGCGGCGCCGTGGCCTGCGTGCGCGGCTCGGGCCTTTGCTGGTGAACCTGGCGGCGGGGCTGACCATCGCCATTGACGACGACCGCCCCGGTGATGGCGCGCTGAATTTCGCCACCGGCATGCTGGTGTCTGAGCTGAGGCTGCGCACCCAGAGCCAGGCGGTCTCAAACGCGCGCCCGGCACGGCAATTCACAGTGCGGGCCGGAGGCGGCACTCTGCCGGTGCGTTACGACTGGGTGCTGACGCCGTCGATGGCGGCGGTGGCGCTGCGTTTCTGACAGTTCATTTGCCGCCGAGATTCACTTCCGCTTCAAAGGCGGTGAGGTAGACCTCGCCGCTGAGCTGCTCCAGCAGGTCAGCCTGCTTGAGCTGGTCCAGCACGAACCCCTTCACTTCGGCAAAATGCAGCTGGATATCGCGTTGCCGCAGGTCGTTGTTGAGCTGGTGCAGCATGTCCAGTGCGGTGCTGTCGATGCGGCTCACCGAGGACATGATCAGCACCAGGTGGCGTGCATCCGGGTGCCGTTTCAGCTCTTTCATGATGCGTGCCTCGACCGCACGCACGTTGCCGAAGAACAGACTCTCGTCGATGCGCAGGCAGAGCACGTTGGCGTGCGTCTTTACGTCATGGCGCTGCACATTGCGAAAATGCTCGGTGCCCGGTACCCGGCCCACCACGGCGATGTGAGGCCGGCTGGCGTGCCAGATCAGCGTCGCCAGGGACAAGCTGATCCCGATAGCGATCCCGGCCTCGATACCGAACACCAGCACGCCACCGAGCGTGCCAAGCAGGGCGTAGGCATCGGCCCGGTCATAGCGCCAGGCGTGGCGCAGCGTGCGCAGGTCGATCAGTGCGCTGGCGGCGCTGATGATGATCGCCGCCAGCACGGCCAGCGGCAGCGCGCGCAGCAGGCCGGTGAACCACAACAGCACGCAGGCCAGCCCCAGTGCCCCCAGCAGCCCGGACAGCGGGGTGCGCG
This sequence comes from Alcanivorax sp. S71-1-4, assembly GCF_009846755.1. GTDB lineage: Bacteria > Pseudomonadota > Gammaproteobacteria > Pseudomonadales > Alcanivoracaceae > Isoalcanivorax. The sequence goes on along the minus strand of NZ_AQOR01000002.1, from coordinate 73,429 downwards.
CACCGCCCTCGGCGTTGACGATACTGCGCGCGAAACTGCCCGCCACCGGCATGCCGGAAGACACGGCGCTGGCGATGTTGGCCGCGCCCAGTGCGCGCAGTTCGGCGTCCGGGTTCACCCGCGACGAGGCATAGCTGGCCAGCCGCTGGGCAATGGAAATGCTCTCCACGAAACTGATCAGGCCGATCATCAGTGCCGGCAGCAGCAACGCGCGCACCAGGGGCCAGTCAGCCGCCGGCAGCCCCAGCGGCGGCAACCCGCCGGGCAGGGTGCCGATCACTGGCAGCCGCGCCTGCCAGCCGAGGGTCTGTACCAGCAGCACCGATGCCACCACCAGCAGCATCGGCATCAGCCGTGCCAGCAGGGCGGCGCGGGTGGCCGGCAGGCCAAGCCGGTGGAGCAGCCGGGGCAACAGGGTGCGCGAGAGAATCAGGATCAGCAGTGCCCCCAGGCCCAGGCTGGCCGTGAGGGGCGCGAGCTCGTGCAGGTGGCCGGCAATATCCAGCAGCATCAGCGCGCCGGCCCCCGCGTCGGAGCGGATGCCCAGCAGCGCCTGTAACTGGCCGATGATGATCAGGATGGCGGCGCCGGAAACAAAGCCGCTGATCACCGGGTGGCTGAGCAGTTGCGACAGGGCGCCCAGACGCAGCAACCCGAACAGCAGCAGCATCAGGCCGCAGAGCAGCGCCAGCAGGGCTGCGGCAGTGAGGTATTCCGGTGTCCCCGGCGTCGCCAGTGGCGCCAGGGCGGAGGCGGTCATCAGCCCCAGTAGTGCCACCGGGCCGACCGAGAGGGTGGGGCTGGAACCGAGCAGGGCGTAGGCCACCAGCGGCAGCAGGCTGGCATACAGGCCGACATGCGGCGGCAGCCCGGCCAGCGCCGCATAGGCCAGCCCTTGCGGCACGGCCAGCATGACCGTCATCAGGGCGGCGAGCAGGTCACCGGCGAACAGATCGCGGCGGTAGTGGCGCAGCCAGTCAGGCAGGTGCCGTGAGAATGCGGACAACATGACGCGCGAAGCTTCCTTCCTGGATTCAGGTCCGTTGACCTTCAAGGACTTCAAACAATGCCATGCCGGCGAGCATGGCGGCCACAAAAACCACGGCTTTCATGTCGCCCGTGCCGAGCGCCACCAGTGCCGGGCCAGGACAGAAGCCGGCCAGCCCCCAGCCGACCCCGAAGCCGATGCCGCCGAGCACCAGGCGGCGGTCGATGTCCCGCGCAGTGGGCAGCCGCATCGGCTCTGCCAGCAGTGAGCGTTGACGCTGGCCGGCCAGCCGGAAGGCGACCAGGCCCACCAGCACGGCACCGGCCATCACCAGCGCCAGCGACGGGTCCCAGAGCCCGGCCAGATCCAGAAAACCGAGCACCTTGGCCGGGTTGGCCATGCCGGACACCAGCAGGCCCAGCCCGAACAGCAGGCCGGCGATCAACGCAGAAAGGGTGATGCGCGACATGCTTCAGCCTCCGATCAGGTGACGGACCACAAAGACAGTGGCAAACCCGCTGCCCATGAAGGCCAGCGTCGCCACCAGCGAACGCGGTGACAGCCGCGACAGCCCGCAGACACCGTGGCCACTGGTGCAGCCGGCGCCGTAGCGGGTGCTGACGCCGACGATCAGCCCGGCCGCGATCAGCAGCGGGTAGCCGGCGTCGATCTGGATGGCCGGCAGTGCACCGAACAGCAGCCAGAGCACGGGCGCCAGCACCAGCCCGGCGATAAACGCCACGCGCCAGCCCACTGGCCGGCCGCAGCAGCCCGCCGAGGATGCCGGAAATCCCGGCAATGCGGCCGTTGAGCAGTACCAGCAGGGCGGCGGCGAGGCCGATCATCAGGCCGCCGCCGAAGCTGCTGACGGGGGTAAAGGCGTTCAGGTCAATCTGCATGGCGGGCCTCCCCGGTATCGCAGAACAGGGTGTAGAGGGTTTGCAACAGGCCCAGCACGCGGGCATCGGCGACGCGGTAGTACACATGCTTGCCCTCGCGCCGGGTGAGCACCAGCCCTTCGCGGCGCAGCACGCCGAGCTGCTGGGACAGGCTGGGCTGCTGGATGCCCAGGCGTTGCTCCAGATCGCTCACGCACATCTCTTCCTGGCTGAGCTGGCACAGCAGCAGCAGGCGATCCTGGTGCGCAAGCGAACGCAGCATCAGGGTGGCGTCGCCAGCGGCGGCGCGCATCTGGTCCAGGCTGATGGCGGTGGTATCGGGCATGGGGCGGTCCGGTGGTCGATGATGGGCAAACAATATATTGAAATACATTATATGTAAATATATATTGATGCCATTCGCCGGCCTTCTCTGATTCCGGCCCAGGAGAAACGCTATGAGTACAGTCCGCCCGCAAGTGGCCCCTTTTCTCGACCCGGATACCGAAACCTGGAGCTATGTGGTCTACGACCACCCCGGCGGCCATGCCGCCGTGATTGATCCGGTGCTGGATTTCGACAACAAGTCCGGCCGCACCTCGACAGACGGCGCCCAGCGGCTGGTGGATTTTGTCCGCGAGCAGGCGCTGACCGTGGACTGGATTCTGGAAACCCACGCCCACGCCGATCATCTCTCTGCCGCGCCGTTCGTGCGGGATGCGGTCGGTGGCCGTATCGGGATCGGCGAGCATATCCGCGAGGTGCAGGGCATCTTTCGCCAGGTGTTCAACCTGGAGAAACAGTTTCTGTGCGACGGCAGCCAGTTCGATCATCTGTTCAGCGAAGAGGACACCTTCCACATCGGTGCGCTGACCGGCCGTGTGTTCCACACGCCGGGCCACACACCCGCGGACATGGCCTGGCTGATCGGCGATGCGCTGTTTGTCGGTGACACCCTGTTCCTGCCGGATGTGGGCACCGCGCGCTGTGATTTTCCGGGAGGTGATGCACGCACTCTGTATCGCTCGATCCAGCGCCTGCTGGCGTTGCCGGACAGCACCCGCATGTTCATGTGCCACGATTATCCGCCGGCAGGCCGCGAGCATCAGTGTGAAACCACGGTCGCGGCACAGAAGCGGGGCAATATCCATGTGCATGAAGGCATCAGTGAAGAGGCGTTCGTGGCCATGCGCGAGCAGCGGGATGCCACGCTGGAGATGCCGAGGCTGATCCTGCCGGCGATCCAGGTGAACATCCGTGCCGGGCAGATGCCACCGGCGGAAGACAATGGCGTGGTGTACCTCAAGGTGCCCGTCAACCGGTTATGACGTGCTGACGCTGGCAAAATAACAATTTTTCACGGCAGCTTGCCTCCGGCTGTGCAACATTCGGAGCGGTGATGCATCGAATGTGCATCAGCAGGAGGATCTGTCATGAAAGCTGTTGTCGCTCTTTGTCTGACCCTGTTGGCCAGCCCCGTGCTGGCGGCAGAGGCCACCGCCGTGTTTGCCGGTGGCTGTTTCTGGTGCACCGAAGCCGACTTTGAAAAGCTGGAAGGCGTCTCCGCTGTGGTCAGCGGCTTCGCCGGGGGTGAGGAAAGGAATCCCACCTACAAGCAGGTGGCCAGTGGCGAAACGGGCCACGTTGAGGCCGTGCAGGTGCATTATGATCCGGCCATCGTCACCTACCCGCAATTGCTGTCCTGGTTCTGGCAGCACATTGATCCGACCGATGCCGGCGGCCAGTTTGTCGACCGTGGTGCGCAGTATCGCAGCGTGATTTTCTACGGCTCCGATGGAGAGCGCCGGCAGGCGCAGGCCTCGCGGGATGCGCTGGCGCAAAGTGGCCGGTTCGACGCGCAACTGGTCACGGAAATTCTGCCGCTGAATGCGTTTTATCCGGCAGAGGACTATCACCAGGATTACTATCGCAAGAACCCGCTGCGCTACAAATACTACCGTTACCGCTCCGGTCGCGATCAGTTTCTTGAGGTGCATTGGGATGATCCGGACCAGCGGAGCTGGGTGTCAGCGCCGCCGCCCGCCGCTGCCCCGCAAGGTGAGGCCCGGAACGTGATCGGCCCGCCGTGGGAAGGGGCTGCGTTTGTGCGGCCCGATGATGAAACGCTCAAGCGCCTGCTGCCGGAAATAGCGTTTGAGGTGGCGCGCGAGGACGAAACCGAACCCGCTTTCAAGAACGCCTACTGGGACAAGAAAGAGGCCGGCATCTATGTCGATGTGATCAGCGGTGAGCCGCTGTTTGCCTCCGTACACAAATACGATTCCGGCACCGGCTGGCCGAGTTTTACCCAGCCGATCAAGCGTGACATGGTGACGCTGCACGAAGACCGTGCCTGGTTCATGACGCGTACCGAGGTGCGCAGCCGCTATGCGGATTCGCACCTGGGCCATGTGTTCAATGATGGACCGGCGCCCACGGGGGAGCGCTGGTGCATGAATTCCGCGGCCATGACGTTTGTGCCGAAAGAGGACATGGAACGCCTCGGCTACGGTGACTACCTCAGTCTGTTTGAATGAGCGAGCGGATGCGTGCGTGGAAGGCCTTCAGGTTGTCTTCCATGCGCACCTCCAGCGGCAGTCCGCAACTGATCAGCACGCCGGCGAGCATCCGGTAGTGTCCCACCAGCATCATGATTTCCAGTAACTGGCTGTCACTGTGGCGAATCTGGAGTTGGCGCCAGGTATCGTCGCTGAGGCAATCCTGCTGATGCAGTTCGTCACAGGCCTGGATCAGCGTGCGCAGGGTCGCGTTACTGAACGCCTCCGGGCCCCGGGTCACGGCAATGATGTCGCGATCGACCACGCCGACCCGTTCGGCAATCTCCACATGCTGCCCCCATTCATACCGCGACCGGCACAGCCAGGCGGTGCGCAGGATCACCAGCTCACGTGCCGGTGCCGCCAGCCGCCCCCACGGCATCAGCCGCGAAGCGAAGAACAGCCAGCCCCAGAACAGGCGTGGATTGCGGTGCAGCAATGGAAATACGGCCGGCAGCTCCGGCCGGCCAAACAGATGACTGATCCGTGACACCGCGCGGAACAGCAGGCCACGTTCTGACGGCGGCGGCACTTCCAGCCGGGCCTGCAAGGGCCCTGCCCAGCCACCCTCGGGTTGTAGGGGATCACTGGCCATTCAATCGGGTCTCCCTGAAACGGGCCGGCCGCTGTCTGCGTGCCGGTTGCGACCGGTCATGACGGCCCGTGATCTGCGATCTTCCTGATCGCGCCAGTATGTCACAGATTGATTGGCGCGGGTGTTGCGACGTGGTGGACACTGGGGCGTCAATCATCGGACGGGCGGGGCAGGCATGACGAAGCGGACATTCAGCGGGCAGCGTTGCCTGGTCACGGGCGCGGCCAGCGGCATCGGGCGTGCCGTGGCCCAGGCATTGGGTCGCGAGGGCGCGCTGCTGTGCCTGACGGATATCAACGCGCCGGGGCTTGAGCAGACCGCCGCGATGTTGCGCGCCGAAGGCGCCAGGGTGCTGGCGGCCATGCCGATGGACATCTGTGACGCGGACGCCGTGGCCGCGTTCGCAGAGCAGTTGCACCGCGCGCACGGTAGCCTGGATGTGCTGATGAATATCGCCGGGATTTCGGTCTGGGGCACCATCGAGCAACTGACGCTGGATCACTGGCGGCGTGTGCTGGACATCAACCTGATGGGGCCGGTGCACGTCATGCAGGCGTTTCTGCCGGCGATGATCCAGGCCGGGCGCGGCGGCCATCTGGTCAATGTATCGTCCGCCGCCGGCCTGTTCGGCCTGCCCTGGCATGCGGCCTACAGCGCCAGCAAGTTTGGCTTGCGGGGCATCTCCGAGGTGCTGCGGTTTGATCTGCGCCAGCACGGTATCCAGGTCAGCCTGGTGTGCCCCGGGGGGGTGGATACCGGGCTGGTACGCACGGTGGAGATTGTCGGGGTGGACCGCGAGGCGCCGGAACTCCAGCAACTCACCGGGCGTTTCCAGCGCCATGCGGTGACGCCGGAAACGGCGGCGCGGCGGATTCTCCAGGGGGTGCGGCGCGGGCGCTATATGGTCTATACGTCGCCGGATATCCGCATCGGCTACTGGTTCCAGCGCAAGTTTGCCTGGCCGTATGAGGTGGCGATGCGGATGCTGAACAGGCTGGTGTCCCGCGCGGCCGCAAAGGCCGCCGCACGGGACAGGGCGGGCAACGGATGACGGGTCAGGCCGGGGTGGCCTCGTAGTCCGACGGCTCCAGCGTTTTCATCTGCAGAGCGTATTGGGTGGCGAAGCCGGGATACATGGTCACGTTGTGGCCATCCTCGGTCAGGTACCAGCTCTTGCAGCCGGAATTCCAGTTGGTCTTTGCCAGCCGTTTCTGGATGGCGACGTTGTAACTGGCCTGGGCATCGGCTTTGACGTCCAGTGTCTTCAGGTTCTCATTGAGGATTTTCTGGATGCCGCGCACGGCGTAGTCCAGCTGTGACTCCATGTAGACCAGTGCCGAATTATGCCCCGGGCCGGAGTTCGGGCCGAAGGTCAGGAACAGGTTCGGGTAGCCGGCCACGTTGATGCTCTTGTAGGCCTGCGCACCACGCGCCCATTCTTCATCCAGCTTGCGTCCGCCGGTGCCGGTCACCGGGAACGGCGTGCCGGTCTTGCTCACGTCGAAGCCGGTGGCAAACACGATGCAGTCAAACTGGTGTTCAATGCCTTCCACCGTGCGGATGCCCTTTGGCGACAGCGTGGCAATCGGCCAGGTGATCAGCTTGCAATTGTCTTGCTGCAGCGCCGGGTAGTAATCGCTGGAGAGCAGTACGCGCTTGCAGCCGATGCGGAAGTTCGGCGTCAGTTGCCGGCGCAGCCAGCGATCCTTCACCTGCCGGCGCAGGTGCAGCCGGCTGATGCGCTCGGCCACGCGGGTCAGAGGCGAGTTCCAGATCACCGCCAGGGCCATGGATTCGTGTGTGACATACAGCGCCTTGCGCAGCGCGTCCTGGGCGCCGGGAAATGCGCGGAACAAAGACCGGTTCCAGGCCGGTGTTTCAAAATCCGGGCGGGGCAGCACCCAGCCGGCAGTGCGCTGGAAGACCTTGACGAAACCGGCCTGCTTCACCAGTTCGGGAATGATCTGCACGGCGCTGGCGCCGGTGCCGATCACCGCCACGCGTTTGCCGGTGAAATCGTAATCGTGATCCCAGCGGGCGCTGTGGATCTTGTGGCCTTCAAAACTTTCCAGGCCCGGCATGTCCGGGAAACTGGCGTTGGACAAAGGGCCTTGCGCCATCACCGCAGCACGGGCGCTGATACGTTCGCCGTCGTCGGTGCTGGCATGCCAGAGCCCGGCGGCGTCATCAAACTGCAGGCTGGTGACGTGCTTGTTGAAGCGGATATAGGGCGCCAGGTTAAAGTGCGATACCAGATAATGAATGTATTCCAGAATCTCGCCACTGCCGGAAAAGCTGCGCGACCAGTCCGGGTTCTGCGCGAACGAATAGGAATACAGGTTCGAGGGGATATCGCATGCCGCCCCCGGATACGTGTTGTCACGCCAGGTGCCGCCGACCGCGTCAGCGCGCTCCAGAATGACGATATCGCGGATGCCGGCCTGTTGCAGGCGGATGGCCATGCCCAGGCCGGCAAAGCCGGCGCCGACGATCAGTACGGAGGCGGGTTTCTGCACGGCGCTGATCGACGGCGTGTTGGTGCGCCGGGTCTTCTTGCGCGGGGCGGAGGTCTTCGTGGCCTTGGCCGGGTTGGCGGATGTCGTGCTCATGTGTCAGGTGTTCCTGGTCAATGCGTGGAACGCTGCGGCCGTCAGGCCGCAGGTTGATAGGTCAGCTCTTTGACCCAGCTCGGCACGGCCGGCAGGGCGCGTCGCGGGATGTACTGGGTGGCGCGCACCAGCGCATCCACAGGCGCGTGATAGAAACGGTTATCGCGGTTGATCACGAACCGGCCATGGCGGCTGATGATCTGGAACCAGGGGTTGCGGCGGCCATCGGCCGTGCGCCCGCCGATCTTCTCGAACTTGCGCATCGCGTTGTACAGCTTCTCTTCCGGCAGGCCCATGTCCATGATGTTGTCGCGCATCTTGTTCAGCAGCGGGAAGTAGGACGCGATGCCGAGCAGCAGACGCGGGTCCAGCAGCGGTGCCACCATCTGGGTGAGCTTGATGAACGTCTTGCCGCGCCCCTGCATCTCCATCACGGTGAAGCCGACGCCCAGATGGCGTGATTCGTCATCGTTGATCTTTTCGAACGCCTGGTGACAGACCGGGTCATCCACGGTTTCCAGCAGGAAGGTGCAGAGCGCGCCGTCCAGTGCCACTTCCAGCATCGGCACCACGGTGCCGAGCACGTACACCGGCATCTCGTCGGCGTAGCGGTCCAGCCATTCGATCACCAGCCGCAGGTTGATGTTCGGCTCGGGAATCTCGTCGCCCTCAAGCATGCCCCAGCGTTTCATCAGCGCCATTTCGGCGTTGGCGTGGCGTTGCTCTTCCGCATGGAAATAGGTGTAGATTTCGCGCAGCGTCTCAGTGGGCGCCTTTTTCGCCATGGCGGCGAAAGCGCGCGCGCCGACGTGCTCGATCCACATCAGGTCGGCCATGAAGGCTTTCAGTTTGGGCCACTGTTCGTCGGTAATCCGTTCCGCGCCCGGCGCATCCCAGTCGATGTCGGCCAGCGCCCACTGTGTGCTCTTGATCTTGGCGAGCATTTTGTCCAGGTCGATGGAAGCCATGCAGTTGCTCCTGTCAGAGTCGCGAAAAGGCCAGGCGATTGAGCAGCCCGGCACCACGGGTATAAGTGCCCGGTACAAAGCGCTTCATGCGCCAGATGGTGCGCGCATCCAGTTGCGGCAGAACGTAAAGCTGGTTGCGGTCCAGCGCGTCGAGTGTGGTGCGGGCGACGCGCGTGGCGGAAATCCCGGTCCACTTCATCAGGGTGTTGGCGAACTGAGAGGTGCCCTCGGGGATACGGCCATCGCGGGTGATGTTGGTTTTCACGAAGGTCGGGCACAGCGCCGTCACGTGAATGCCGGTGCCACTCATTTCGGCGGCCAGTGTTTCCGACAGGGCAAGCACGGCGGCCTTGCTGGTGTTGTAGGGGCCCATCAGCGGCGCGGCAGCGAAGCTCGCCGTGGAGCAGACATTGATGATGCCGCCGTGGCCGAGTGCGCGCAGCCTGGGGGCAAACACGTGGCTGCCATGAATGACACCCCACAGGTTCACCCCCAGCACCCATTGCCAGTCTTCCATCGGTGTTTCGCCGATCGGCTGCCCGCCAGCGCCGACGCCGGCGTTATTGATGACCAGATCGGGGGCCTGGCCGAGCCAGTCCTCTGCGGCGGTGGCCAGTTGCTCTACCTGATCCAGGCGGGAGACATCGCAGGCCAGCCCCAGCGCACTGCCACCGGCATCGCGGATCGCCTGGGCGGTCTGTTCGGCGGTGTGCAGGTGGATATCGCTGCACATGACGCGACCGCCACGCCGGGCCAGTTCCAGAGCAAAGGCCTTGCCGATGCCGCTGCCTGCACCGGTGACCACGGCCATTGCCTGGCGGGAGACTTTCTTCTTGTTGAACATGCTGCCTCGCTTGCTCGGTGTGCAACAGGCGGCACGATGATGTCAGATTGACCGTGCCATTGATCGATGTCACGATATTCCGACCAATTGTTCGGATTCAATTCGGATAGCGCCCCATCACAAGACGGTTACGCCTATGCCCAGAAAACCGCAGCAACGCCGCGCCAGGGAGACCGTGAATGCCATTGTCGAGGCCGGCTTCATTTCGCTCTCCCGGCACGGGATGGAAGGCACCACCACGCGGCATATCGCCGAGATTGCCGGCATCAGCGTGGGGTCTCTGTACGAGTATTTCGCCAACAAGGAAGCGGTGTTTGACGCCATGTACCAGCATGCGGTGCGGGACATCGTCGCCATCATCCGCCCGCTGACGCCGAAACTGGTCAACATGGAGATCCGCGATGCGGTGATCACCCTGCTGCGCGAATTCCGCGCCTGGCTGCTGCGCGATGACAGCCGTTACCTGAGCTACGTCAGCTACACCGTGCATATGGCGCACCGGGACAATCTTGAGCCGATCAACAAGATGTTGATGGAGCTGGTGGTGCAATACGTGATGCACCATCCGCACCTGCTGAAACTGCCGGACCTGCCAACCAAGTCCTACATCATCATCAACGGGGGCATCTTCACCATCATTCGCCATCTGGCTGAACCCAACCCGGTGATCAGCTTCGATCAACTGGTGGATGGCCTGGGCGACATGGTGGCGTATATGGTGGAGGGCAGCCTGCGCGACCTGGCAGGGCAAGGCTGACCGGCGCGGCACGCCGGTCAGCAACAGGTTACTTCGCCAGTTTTGCGGTGATTTCAGCGACGTGTTTGCCCTGGTAGCGGGCAATCGCCAGTTCGTTCTCGCTCGGCTGGCGGCTGCCGTCGCCGTCGGCCAGCGTCGTGGCGCCATAGGGGCTGCCACCGGTGATTTCCTTCATGTTGGTCAGTTCGGGGATCGCATAAGGCACGCCCACCACGACCATGCCATGGTGAAACAGGGTGGTGTGGAAAGAAGTGATGGTGGTTTCCTGGCCACCGTGCTGGGTGCCGGTGGAGGCGAACACGCTGCCGACCTTGCCGATCAGCTTGCCTTTCGCCCATAGCCCGCCGGTCTGATCCAGGAAGTTGCGCATCTGGCCGGCCATGTTGCCGAAGCGGGTCGGGGTGCCGAAGATGATGGCGTCGTAGTCGCCCAGTTCATTCGGGTCCGCGATGGGGGCCTGCTGGTCCGTCTTGGCGCTGATTTGCTGCGCCACGCTCTCGGGCATGGTTTCCGGTACCCGCTTGATGGTGACCTCGGTGCCGTCCACGCCGCGCGCGCCTTCTGCGATGGCGGCGGCCATCGTTTCCACATGGCCCCAGGTGCTGTAGTAGAGAACAAGAATCTTCGCCATATCCGCGGCTCCTTCTGAAAACCTGCCAGGTTGTGTGATATCCGGTGTGAGCAGTGGCTCACGGGTTTTCAATGCTAGGCGGGCGCGGGCAGCGCAAACACTGCACCGCCTTGAGCGGAGTTATCAGTTTTTCTGATGCATTGCGGTCAGGCCTGGTAAGGCAGCACGCCGTGCAGGACGGCGAGGAAGTGGCACACGCTGCCGCCGACCACGAACAGGTGCCAGATGGCGTGGTTGAACGGGATCAGATGTACCAGATAAAAAATCACACCGAAGGTATAGGTGATGCCGCCTGCCAGCAGCAGCCAGAAGCCGACATCATTGAGCCGCGCCAGCAGCTCGCCGGAGGCGAACATGACCAGCCAGCCCATCAGCAGATAAATCACCACGCGCAGGATCTTGTATTTGTGTCCGAACACCAGCTTCAGGACAACGCCGAACAGCGCCAGCCCCCAGATGATGCCGAACAGCGTCCAGCCTACCGGCCCACGCATGTTGACCAGCAGAAAGGGCGTGTACGTACCGGCGATCAGGATGAAGATGGCGCAATGGTCGAGCATCTTGAAGATGCGGCGCAGTTGCGGGTTGCGAAAGCCGTGGTAGAGCGTGGAAGACAGGTACAGCAGCGCCAGGCTGAAACCGAAAATGCTGAAGCTGACGATCTTCCAGGGGTCGCCGAGCTGTGCGGCCAGCGCCACCAGCAACACCGTGCCACCGACGCTGAGGGCGGCGCCGATGCCGTGGGTGAGGCTGTTGAGGACTTCTTCGGTCGGAGAGTAGACGTCTTCCACGGGTGGGCTGCTCATGCTGATCAAACAGTGAGCCTAGCACCGGCCCGGAGGCCGCGAAACCGCGGATGACCGTTATGGCCCGCCGAGGATCGGGCGGTGGTCTCAGGGCAATGGCATGTCCGGATCGACACACAGGCGGCGCCGGCCGAACGGATCAATGGCTTCGATATGTGCCAGCAGGGGGCGCAGTGTCCGGTTGTCCAGTGCAGGTACCACAATGTGCAGGCGGGTGACGGGCAGGTGGCGCCCGGTGCCGGAGGCAAACAGTGACAGCTCCTTGCAGTCCCATACCTTGAGGCTTTCGTCGGTGGCTGGACAAACGGCGTAAATCATCCAGTATTCTTCCAGATGAGCGCTGTTTAACTGATCCGGGGTGATGGCTGATTCCACAATGATGCCCTGTCATCCCGGTCAGGCGAGCGCGCCGTGCCGTTGCGGCGCGCAAGCGTCCGTCGGTGGGCTGTCACAAGCGATGGGCCGGGGATTGAAAGATGATGTCATATTGATATCATCTTCCGGTACGTAATTGAAGCCCGGGTCTTTCCGGGTGCTGAAGCCAGCAGGGAGGCATTCATGAGATTCGCCAAAATTTACAAAAATAATGGCGTATGCGCATGGCGCGCCGCTATTGTACTTCGCACAATCCAGCCATGAAAATTGGCGCGGTTCTCAAACTTAGACGGGACGATCGCGGCGAGACGCTGGAAGAGGTGGCCTACCGGGCCGGGACTGACGCCAGCAATCTCTCACGTATCGAACGAGGCACCCAGCAACCTTCGGTGGGGTTGCTGGAGGCGTTGGCGCGTGCGCTGGAAACGCGCGTGTCGGATCTTTATCTGGAGGTCGAGCGTACCCAGCACATGCCGGATCCCCCGGTCAGCCGCTGGGGAGGCGAGTTGGCCCGCTTGCAGCGCCACGTCAAGGAACTGACGCCGGAGAATCGTTTGCTGGTGGTCGAGTTCTGCAAACTGCTCAAACGCATACAGCGTGGCAGCGGTGAGGCGGACAAGGTGGCAGCGGACGACTGACGCGCGGTGTATCCCGCCAGCGGTTTTCGCCATAAATCGTGTGGCGTTAACGCCATGAAATTAATGGCGAATATGCATGGTATGCAATATGCCCTTTAACCCATAATCGGGCTTTCCATTGCTGATTGGGTGATCAGGCATGCCATGTTCCTCCTACGATATTGCTTATGATGTGCGTTATGACGCCAACCCCTCTCGGCTGGCGTCCTTGCCGCTGCCACGCCGCCGGCTGGCGACACTGGCGGTCAGGGCGCGCCGGCAGGCGGCAGGTCTGGAGCCGGCCCCGGGTTCGTGGCGGCCCTCGCAGCGTTTGCTGGATGTGCTGGACGGGGCCTTGCCTGGCGGCCGCCGGCTGCCGGCCGGGCTGCTTTGCCTGGGGGAGCCGGACCATCCCGAATGGGGCAATCAGCTCCAGCGCCTGCAGGACGATTTCGTCGAACTCTCTGCCGCCCAGCGAGAACTGGTGATTGAATTCATGAAAATGCTGCGCGAGCAATATCGTATGCGCGGGCCGGAGCAGGGCGAGGACTGACCGGTATTACGGCATTTCCCGGATGCCGGCTTTCTGTGTAATGATGCGTGCAGCGGACTCGATTGAGCGTTGATCGGGTATCGAGTCCCCGCCATCGCCACAGGAGCCATGCCGATGTCCACGCCTTCCTCGCCGGTGCTCTACGAGCGCCGGCCGCCACTGTGTGTCATAACCCTGAACCGTCCGCAGGCGCGCAATGCGGTGGACGGGCCCACTGCGGCCGCCCTGGCGGACGCGTTTCGTACCTTCGAGGCGGATGCGGCGCTGCACGTTGCCATCCTCGCGGGTGCCGGTGGCGAGTTCTGCGCCGGAGCCGATCTCAAGGCCGTTGCCAGTGGCGATGCCGCGCGGATGAACCGTCTGGATACCGACGGCGATGGGCCGATGGGGCCGAGCCGGATGCGGTTGAGCAAGCCGGTGATCGCTGCGGTGGCTGGCCACTGCGTGGCGGGTGGTCTGGAGCTGGCGCTGTGGTGTGATCTGCGTGTGGCCGCCGAGGATGCCGTCTTTGGTGTGTTCTGCCGGCGCTTTGGTGTGCCGCTGATCGACGGCGGCACGGTGCGCCTGCCGCGTCTGATCGGGCAAAGCCGCGCGCTGGACCTGATTCTCACCGGCCGTCCGGTGGCCGCGCAGGAAGCACTGGCGATCGGCCTTGCCAATCGCGTGGTGCCGGGTGCCGAGCTGATGCGCGCCGCCGAGGCGCTGGCCCACGACATCGCTGCTTTCCCGCAAACCTGCTTGCGCGGTGACCGTGCCAGTGTGCTGGAACAGTGGGGCCTGGACGAAGCAGCCGCGCTGGAGAACGAATTCCGGCATGGCCTGGAGACCCTGCGTTCCGGTGAAGCGGCGACTGGCGCGGGCCGTTTTCAGGCCGGTGTAGGCCGTCATGGACACTTCCCCGGCGAAGACTGACGTATCTTCAGCCGCTCTTTAACGTAACGGCGGGTAAAACTCTGCGGCTGGCACTTGCCAGGTGGGCACGCCTGCCGCAATGTCGGAGGCCTTTCTCTATACCGACGCAGGAGACCCGCATGGCTCAAGTCAAACTCAAAGGCGCGCCGCAGGATGTGGCGGGCGATTTCCCGAAAACCGGTACCCAGGCACCCGCTTTCACCCTTACCGCGCAGGACCTCAGCGACAAGACACTCGCGGACTATCGTGGCAAACGCAAAGTGCTGAACATTGTGCCCAGCGTGGACACGGGGGTGTGTGCAGCGTCAGCGCGGAAATTCAATGAAAAGGCGAGCAGCCTGGATAACACCGTGGTGCTGGTCGTCTCCGCCGACCTGCCGTTTGCGGCCGCCCGCTTTTGCGGCGCAGAAGGGCTGGAAAACGTGATTACCCTGTCTACCTTCCGCCACCCTGAGTTCGCCCGTGACTACGGTGTGGCGCTGTCCAGTGGACCGCTGGCCGGCCTGTGCGCCCGCGCGGTGGTGGTGCTCGACGAGCAGGACAACGTGGTCTACACCCAGCTGGTGGAAGAAATCACCGACGAGCCAGATTACGACGGCGCGTTGAAAGCATGCCAGTGATCACGCAATGATGAAGGCGCGCCCGCCGAGCAGCGGGCGTGCCAGGCCGTGGCCTCAGTGGCCGCTCTTCAGGCTGTCCCGGATTTCCCGCAACAGCACGATATCTTCCGGGGGCGCTGCCGGTGCAGCGGGTTTTTCTTCTTCCTTGCGCTTGAGTCGGTTGATGCTTTTCACCAGCATGAACACGGCGAAAGCGACGATGATGAAGCTCACCACGTTATTGATGAAAATGCCGTAGTTGATGGTCACGGCGCCAGCCGCCTGGGCTTCGGCCAGCGTGGCGAACTCGCCTTCGCCCCGGAGCACCACGAACAGGTCAGTGAAATCCACCCCGCCAAGTGCCAGGCCAATGGGTGGCATGATCACGTCAGACACCAGGCTCTTCACGATGGTGCCAAAGGCGCCGCCAATGATGATCCCCACAGCCATGTCCACTACGTTGCCCTTGACGGCAAATTCCCTGAACTCCTGCATCATGCCCATGCGCTTTCCCTCTGTCGTCCTGATTGGCGATTGATTGGCCGGATGCCGTCGCCCGGCATCTTGTTCGGATCATAGTGGCGTGAATGAAGAGCGGCGAGTGTATTTTTCTTGTAGACGAAATTTTACCCCTTGTGGGGTTCGCCCCCCGATGGGGCCGTTGCGTCGTGATATGGCGAGGAGGCGCGATGAATCTTGAGCAACGCCTTGCGTTGCGCATCGCGAACGCCCGTGCGCCTGCCGGCGCATGGGCCGGACGCTTGCGACCGGACGCCGAAAAGACAAAGGGCCCCTACTCGGGGCCCTTTGCGCCTTGATATGGCGGAGAGGGAGGGATTCGAACCCTCGTTACGCTATGAACGTAAACACGATTTCGAGTCGTGCGCTTTCAACCACTCAGCCACCTCTCCCTGACGGGGCTTCCGGCCTGCGTCATCAAACGCTCGTTTGAGATTGCCGAAGGCGGCGCCTTCTTCTGTCCCATGGCCGAAAGAGGGCGCATTCTAACGGCACCGGCCCGGTTTGACGAGTGCTGCCGAGGGTGTGCCGGTTGATAAGGTTGAACCCCGTGGCGGGCCCGTCATGATAGTTTCACGCTATCACAACACAAGTCTGGTTGTTTTTGACCTGTCACCGAAGGCAGCGTTAGCTTGATGAACGCAACGACAGGTTGCGGCCCGCCCCGGGTTCTGTTGGTACATCAGTAAGGCAAAGGGAGAGACAGCGCATGAGCAAGTCGAAGGAAAAGGAGAGCAAAAAAGGCGGCAAGAAAGTCAAAGCCGTGAATTCTGTCAAAAGCGTGAGCAAGAAAGGTAAACCGGTCACGCTGACGACCTCTGCGGGCATCCCCGTGGCGGATAACCAGAACAGTCTCACCGCCGGCCCCCGTGGGCCGCTACTGGTGCAGGACTGGCAGCTGTTTGAAAAACATGCGCACTTCAACCGGGAGCGTATTCCCGAGCGGGTGGTGCACGCCAAGGGCTCGGCAGCCTTCGGCACCCTGACCATCACGGGTGATATTTCCCGATACTCCATGGCGGACATTTTCAGCAAAAAAGGGAAAGTCACGGATTGCCTGCTGCGATTCTCCACTGTGGCCGGCGAACGGGGCGCGGCAGATGCCGAGCGTGACGTGCGCGGTTTTGCACTGAAATTTTATACCGACGAAGGCAACTGGGATCTGGTGGGCAATAACACGCCAGTGTTCTTTGTGCGGGACCCCTACAAGTTTCCGGATTTCATTCGCACACAGAAGCGCGACCCGAGAACCAACCTGCGTAACCCGACGGCAATGTGGGACTTCTGGTCGCTGAGCCCGGAATCCCTGCATCAGGTCACGATCCTGATGTCTGATCGTGGTTTGCCGCGCACCTTCCGCCACATGCACGGCTTTGGTTCGCATACGTACAGCTTCTTCAACAAGAAGGGCGAGCGGTTCTGGGTCAAGTTCCACTTCAAGAGCATGCAGGGTATCGAGAACCTGACCGACAGCGAAGCGGCCAAGCTGGTGGGTGGCGACCGCGAAACCCATCAACGCGACCTGTATAACAGTATCGAGAATGGCGATTATCCCAAGTGGCGCATGATGGTGCAGATCATGCCCGAGGCGGATGCTGACAAGACCTGGTACAACCCGTTTGATCTGACCAAAGTCTGGCCGCATGGCGATTACCCGTTGATCGAAGTGGGCGTGCTGGAGTTGAACCGCAATCCGGAAAACTATTTCGCGGAAGTGGAACAATCCAGTTTTTCACCGGCGAATGTGGTGCGTGGTATCAGCCATAGCCCGGACAAGATGCTGCAGTTCCGCATTTTCTCCTACGCGGACGCGCACCGTTACCGCCTGGGCGTGAACTATGAATCACTGCCAGTGAACCTGCCAAAATGCCCGGTGCACAACTATCACCGTGACGGTGCCATGCGTTTCGATGGTAACGGTGGTGGCAGTGTGAACTATGAGCCGAACAGCTTCGGCGGGCCGGTAGAGGATCCTGCCTTCCGCGAACCGCCGCTGGCATTGAGCGGTGATGCGGATCGCTACAATCACCGGGACGGCAATGACGATTACAAACAGGCGGGCGACCTGTTCCGCCTGATGTCGAAGGAGCAGAAAAAGCAGCTGTTCAACAATATTGCTGCCGCCATGGCCGGTGTGCCGGAAGCGATCTGCCGGCGGCAGATCGAGCACTTTACACAGGCAGACCCGGCCTATGGTGCAGGTGTGAAGAAAGCACTGGGCCTGAAGTGATCCCGGGACAGGCGCGGCGCTTTTTTTGGGCGCCGCGCTGACCTGGATCAGAATGGGGTGAAGGCGCGTGTGCCAGAGTGGCTGGTCTGCGCACACCTGAGCCTGACCCGTTGCGCGTCATTCAAGAAAGGAGGCGTCATATGAACCACAATCCTGAAGTTGCCGCGGCGCTGGCGCGCCTGCTGGCAGAAACCTACACGCTGTATCTCAAAACGCATAACTTCCACTGGAATGTGACCGGACCGAATTTTCATGCCCTGCATCTGATGTTCGAGCAGCAGTACACGGAACTGGCCACGGCGGTGGATACCCTGGCCGAGCGTATTCGCGCGCTGGGGCAGCGGGCGCCGGGCAGTTATGCGGAATATGCCAAGCTCTCGGCAGTGAAGGATGCCTCGGGGACACCGGATGCCGAGACGATGCTGGCGGAACTGGCTGCGGACCACAAGCTGGTGGCTGAGCAGGCCGACCGTGTGCTGCGTGTGGCGCAGGAACACAGCGATGAAGGGACAGCGTCGATTGCCGGCGATCGTATCGAACTGCATGAAAAAACCGTCTGGATGCTGACGGCGCATTTGCGCTGATGCCCGGTCGGTGAAACACAAAAAACCCGCCCTTGAACCCGCCCTTGAGGCGGGTTTTTTTATGTGCGTCCGCCGTCGATCAAATCGGATCACAAATGACTATTGGTTTGATAATGGCAGGTTATTTTATCAATGGTTTTGTGCGGCCTATCCTGAGCCTCTGTTGCACACCTGACCGAAAAAGGAAAGCGATACCATGCTGAACAGCCGCGAAGGAAAACGGGTTCCGGAAGTCACCTTCCGCACCCGTCAGGGTAATGACTGGATCAATGTCACCACCGAGGACCTCTTCAAAGGCCGGAGTGTGGTGGTGTTTGCGCTGCCCGGCGCCTTTACGCCAACCTGCTCATCGACGCATCTGCCACGTTACAACGAACTGGCGCCGGTGTTTCGCGCCAACGGCATCGACGACATCATTTGCCTGTCGGTAAACGATGCGTTCGTCATGAACGCCTGGGCCGAGGACCAGCAGGCGGAGAACATTCGCTTTATCCCCGATGGCAACGGTGAATTCGCCGCCGGCATGGGCATGCTGGTGAACAAGAACGAACTGGGTTTCGGTGCGCGGAGCTGGCGTTACGCCATGCTGGTACGTGATGGCGTAATCGAAAAAATGTTTATCGAACCGGAAGAACCGGGCGACCCGTTCAAAGTCTCCGACGCCGATACCATGCTCAAGTACATCAACAACGCCGCGCAGTTGCCCAAGCGCGTCACGCTGTTCACCAAGCCTGGCTGCCCGCATTGTTCGCGGGCGAAAAAACTGTTGGGGGAAGCCGGCTACCGTTTCGAGGAAATCAGCCTGGGCGGCAACGGGCTGAGCTACAGCACGCTGGCGGCGGTGACTGGCGCAGGCACCACGCCACAGGTGTATATTGAAGGACAGCGCATCGGTGGTGCCGACGATCTGGCGGAATGGCTGGTACGCGGCGCCTGAGCGCCGCCATCGGTGAGCACATATACGGAAGGATGGAGGCACGTCATGCAGGGCACGAGTGTTTTGGTGGCTCAACGGAGCGGTCGGCAAGGAGGGGCTATGTCTGGTCTGGTAGTTAGGGAGGTGATGGCGCGGCATTCACCGTCGATCCCGCTGGGGACGGAACTCACGATCGTGGTGGATACACTGCTGCGACACAGGATGACCGGCCTGCCGGTGGTGGATGCAGAGCGGCGTGTGGTCGGATTCGTATCCGAGCAGGACTGCCTGCGGAGTCTGCTGGTGTCCAGCTACCACTGTGAAGGCGCGCCCAAGGTCGAAGACGTCATGCACCCGGAGCCGCTGACGGTCTCTGAGGATCATTCGGTGGTGGATATCGCGGAACAGATGATCAAGCAGAAGCCGAAGGTCTACCCGGTGGTGGATGAACACCGTCGTCTGGTGGGGCTGCTGTTGCGCAGTCAGGTGCTGACCGCCCTGAAAAACAACCGTCACCGCTGCGATTGAGTGGCACGGGCCGGTTTGCCTGACGGCAGCCCGGCCCCGGTAATTCCGGTCATGGGGTGTCGGGTACGGCCCTGCTATGGTCAGTGCTTTGCCATACACGCCGAGGACGACCATGGATTACCAGGATATCCGCTATGAGGTCAGCGACCGCATTCTGACCCTCACCCTGAACCGCCCCGATCGCCTGAATGCCTGGACGCTGCGCATGCGCGACGAAATGCTGCATGCTCTGGCGCGCGCCAACGAGGACGACGATATCGGCGTGATCGTCGTCACCGGCGCCGGCCGCGTGTTCTGTGCCGGCATGGAGCTCGAGCGCGAAGAAGGCAACATTTTCGGTTACGACATTCCCCAGGGTGAGCGCCTCAACATCGAAGAGATCCGTGATTCCGGGGGAGAGCTGTCACTGGCGCTGTATCGCTCGAAAAAGCCCCTGATCGCGGCCATCAACGGCGCAGCCGTCGGGGTGGGCATCACCATGACGCTGCCAATGGATTTCCGCATCGCCGCCGAGGGCGCCAAGATAGGTTTCGTCTTCAGCCAGCGTGGCATCGTGCCCGAGGCGTGCTCAAGCTGGTTCCTGCCGCGCCTGGTGGGCATGCAGGCGGCCATGGAATGGGTGCTGTCCGGTGAAATATTCAGTGCGGAAGAAGGGTTGGAGAAGGGCTTGTTCCGCAGCCTGGCGCCCAGGGACGACGTGCTCGGGACGGCCTACGCCCTGGCCCGCAAACTGATGCACAAGACCTCGCCGGTGTCGCTGGCGCTGGCGCGACAGATGCTCTGGCGCAACCCCTCCTTCGAGCACCCGATGCAGGCCCACTGCGTGGATTCGAAACTCATGTACCTCACCAGCGAGCGGCTGGACGGCCGTGACGGCTTCCGGGCGTTTCTCGAAAAGCGCGATCCGGTGTTCACCGCGAAGGTGTCCGAGAGCGTGCCGGACCAGTTCGACTTCTGGCCAGAGCCGCCGCTGGCCTAGCAGCAGGCTGCTGATGCCAGGCACTGTCGCCTGATACGACAACCGGCCTCAAGGCCGCGTGAAGATTGCTGCCATATTCTGTCAGCAGTCGCCGCTATAACATGGGCCCACTCACGCTGCATGGAGCCCACTGATGGACCGCACCGAACGTCTTTTCCGGCTGATGGACTGCCTGCGCCAGCACCGCCGCCCGGTCACGGCGGCCACGTTGGCGGAGCAACTGTCGGTGTCGGTGCGCACTATCTATCGCGATATCCAGAGCCTGATCGGCCTGGGCGCCAGCATCGATGGCGAAGCCGGCATGGGGTACCAGCTCCGCGCCGGTTTTTTTCTGCCACCACTGATGTTCGACGACAGTGAACTTGAAGCGCTGGTGCTCGGTGCCCGCTGGGTGGCGGAGCAGGGAGACGAGGAACTGGTGCGGGCCGCCAATAATGTGCTGGCCAAGGTGGCCACGTCCTCGCCCCGGGACCTGCGTGATCGCATTGCCGGCATCGGTCTGGTGGCCTGGTCGGCCTGTAACGAGGACGCCGGCACAGCCTTCCTGCCTCAGGTGAGAGAAGCGATTCGGCGTGAGTTGGTGGTTACTATCGACTATACCCGTGCTGACGGTGAAGTCAGTCAGCGCACGGTCTGGCCCGTCATGCTGGCCTTTTTCGAACGTACCCGCATGCTGGTGGCCTGGTGTGAGTTGCGCGGTGCCTTCCGGCATTTCCGGCTCGACCGTCTTAACCAGCTGGATATGGGTGCCGGGCATTACCCGCGCCGGCGCAGTGCCTTGTTGCGGGAATGGCGCAAGGAGATGAAGATTCCGGAATAGGATGGCGGTGGGCGACAGCGGATTCATACAAGCCGCTGCCCGGTGCGGTTGCCTAACATCGCCCCAGACCTCGAATAACAACCCGTGAGACAGGGAGTGACCCATGCGCAACTTACATCAGTTTCTGGCCGACTACGGCGAGAGCCATCAAAACCCGGTTAACCAGTGGGTGCACATCATCTGCGTGCCCGCCATCTTCTTTTCTACCCTGGGCCTGCTCTGGCTGGTCCCGATCGGCCGCTGGCTGGGCCTGTCGCCGGAGGTGGCCTACTGGGTCAACGGCGGCACGCTGCTGGGCGTGATCTCGGCGGTGGTTTATCTGCGCCTGTCCTTTGGCGTGTTCCTGCTGATGGTGGCCTGGTTCGCCGCCTCGGTGGCCGGCATCATGGCCATCCAGAGTGCTGGCTGGTCACTGTTCTGGATTTCGCTGGTGGTCTGGCTGGTGGCCTGGGCGGTTCAGGTATGGGGGCACAAGGTGGAAGGCAAGAAGCCCTCGTTTATCGAAGACCTGGTGTTCCTGCTGATCGGCCCGATCTTTGTCAGTGTTGAAGTCGGCGCCCGCCTTGGCCTGCCGGTCCCGCATGCGACGCACCCGCATCGCTGAGTGAGGGCGGCTGCCCAGCGGGGCATTCTGTGTCTGTGGCAGCATGACTGGTTGTTTGTCGGCCATCAGGGTGCCAACCGGACCCACCGGCATGTAGCGGCCTCGCTGCTGTGCGGCCTGGAGGCGCCCTTGCAACTGGAAGTGCAGGGCGCCTGGCGCAGTACCCGGCTGGCGCTGGTGGCGCCGGATGTGCCCCAGGCCCTGAACCCCGGTGACGGCCTGATACTGATTGCCCATTTTGATCCGGTGACACCCGCCTGGCGCGAACTGGCCGGGCATCTCCGTGGCCCGGATGGCGCAGCACGGGCCAGCGCTGACCTGCCGTGTGATCCGACATGGCTTGCCGATGCCCGTGCCCTGCTGGCCGCGCCGTCCGTACCGATCGCCAGCGCCCTGCGCGCCCGCCTGCTGGCACGGCTGGCCTGCCCGGTGCCGCCGCTGGACCCGCGCCTGCTGCATATTGCCACCCGGTTGCGCGAGCAACTGCCGGACAAGCTCGACGTGGCCGCGCTGGCCGGCGAGATTGATCTCTCTGCCTCGCGCCTGACACACCTGTTCCGCGAGCAGACCGGTGTGACCCTGCGCCGCTTCCTGCTGCACCTGAAAACCCAGCAACTGTTTCGCCACTGGCGCGAAGGCATGACGGTGTCGGCCCTGGCCGCCGCCAGCGGGTTCTACGACCAGCCGCATCTGGTGCGTACCACCCGCGAGATGTTCGATGCGCTGCCTTCGCACTATATGGCCGGCGGTTTTTCGGTACTGGATTGTTCCCCGACATGAGCTGATCACGATTGAGTCTTGGCCATGGGCCGGCTGCTTTCGCTATAGTCCCGGTTTCGATTTAACGGGCTGTTGAAAAAAAGCAGCCTGTGCTGACGGCCAGACCTGGCCATCAGCAAAATCAAGCGCGATAAGCGATTGATTTTCCGTGCCCACCTTTGCGGACCTGCGCTGCAACGGTGGCTTGAGAACGCCTCAATCAGGCTGTCTCGACACCTTGTCAAAGACCCGGGAGAAGAAAAACATGAAACCAGAAACCGTCGCCATCCACGGCGGCTTTGCCGGCGACCCGGAAACCCATGCCGTCGCGGTGCCGATCTACCAGACCACCAGCTACTACTTCGACAACACCCAGCACGGGGCGGACCTGTTCGATCTGAAAGTACCGGGCAATATCTACAGCCGCATCATGAACCCGACCAATGCCGTGCTCGAACAGCGGGTGGCAGATCTGGAAGGGGGCGTCGGCGCCTTGGCCATGGCGTCAGGCATGGCGGCCATCACCGCAGCGATCCAGACCCTGGCGCGTGTCGGTGACAACATCATTTCCGTCAGTCAGCTCTATGGAGGCACCTATAACCTGTTCGCACACACCCTGCCGACGCTGGGCATTGAGGTGCGGATGGCCAGCGGTGATGACCCGGCGGCCCTGGCGGCGCTGATCGACGACCGGACCCGTGCCGTGTTCTGCGAATCCATCGGTAACCCGGCCGGCAACATCGTGGATCTGGAGGCGCTGGCGAAAGTGGCGCATGACGCGGGTGTGCCGTTGATCGTCGACAATACCGTGGCCACGCCGGTGCTGTGCCGCCCGTTCGACTTCGGCGCGGATATCGTGGTGCACTCGCTGACCAAATACATGGGCGGCCATGGCACCACGGTGGCGGGCATCATCGTCGATTCCGGCAAGTTTCCCTGGAAAGACAATCCGCGCTTTCCGCAATTCAACGAGCCGGACCCGTCCTACCATGGCGTGGTCTATACCGAAGCACTGGGCGAGGCCGCGTTTATCGGTCGGGCGCGTGTGGTGCCGCTGCGCAACATGGGGGCGGCGCTGTCGCCGTTTAACGCTTTCCTGATCCTGCAGGGCATCGAAACCCTGCCGCTGCGGATGGAGCGTCACTGCGAGAACGCTCAGGCCGTGGCGGAGTATCTGAAAGGTCACGATAAAGTCGCGTGGGTGAAATTCGCCGGCCTCAAGGACGACCCCTACCATGCACTGGCGCAGCGGTACACGCAGGGCACCCCCGCGTCGATCCTGAGCTTCGGCATCAAAGGGGGGCGCGATGCGGGCGGTCGCTTCATCGACGCGCTGCAGATGGTGAAGCGGCTGGTGAATATCGGTGACGCAAAAACCCTGGCGTGCCACCCGGCCACCACCACGCACCGTCAGTTGAACGAGGCTGAGCTGAAAACCGCCGGTGTCAGTGCCGACATGGTGCGGCTGTCGATCGGTATCGAGCACGTGGACGACATCCTGGCGGACATTACCCAGGCGCTGGAACAGGCTTGATCACTGTCGCTCGCGAAACCGGGCCGGCGTCACGCCGGCCCATCGCTTGAATGCCTTGGCAAAAGCACTCTCATCCGAAAACCCCAGCGCGTCGGCGATGTCCGCCAGGCGCTGGTCGCCGCGCAGTTTATCTTCCGCCATGCGCAACAGGATTGCATCGCGCAGCAGTTTGAATGAGCTGCCTTCCTCGGCCAGCCGCCGATTGAGGTGGCGGCCACTGATGCCGAGCCGCTCGGCGACCCGTTCCTTGCCCCAATGCGGATGCGCGCGCACCAGTTGCTCCACTTGTGCCGACAGGCCCTGTTCATGCAGCGCCGCCAGCATGGCGTCGGCCACCGCGCGCAGGTGTTCGCGCATGGCCGCGTTGGCCTGGATCAAGGGCGTTGCCAGGTCGCTGTCACGATAGAAAATGCGGTAGCTCGGCGCGTTGAACTGTACCGGGCCACCGAGCAATTGGCGGTAACGGCTTTCACTGTCGCGGGGCGCGTGGGCAAAGGCGATCAGCGTCGGAGTGAAGCGCTGGCCCGTCATCCAGCGTGACAGGTGCACCAGGCAGCCGAAGACCGCCTCGGCGCGAATATCCAGCAGTGTGTCGAAGCCCGGCCGATAATGCAGGTGCAACCCGTCGGTGGCCTGTTCCGGTTCAAACGCACTGCCTTCGCTGATGATCGGGAAATATTCCAGCAGCGCTTCCACGGCATCGCCGAGCGTATCGCAGCTCATCAACAGCATGCCCACGCTGTCCAGATGCCCGACCTGAATGTCCAGACCCACGCGCAGGCCGATCAGCGGGTCGTCGCTGGCCTGGCAGAGTGCCACCCAGAGCTGGTCCTGGACCGCCAGGGGGATGCGGTCAGACAACTCATCCCGGGGCAGTGCGTCATACAGCCCCGACGGCAATGCCACGCCCAGGCGCTCAGCGGCCTGCACAATGGCCTGGCTGAAGCGGGGTGTGATGGTGGGTGTGTGGGACATGCCAGGGCCTAGTATTTTCTGATCAGGACCGGTCCTGAATTAACCGGAGGGCGTCCCGAATGAGCCGGTACATGCCCGGGAGGCTGCCCTATGCTGGTCGAATCGCGGGCGACCCGGCCCCAAGCATAACAAGAAGGAGAGCTCATGTACGCGCTAATCGGCGCCGGCCCGATGGGGCTGGCCACGGCCCGCAACCTGGACAAGCAGGGCATCGCCTTTACCGGCTTCGAGCTGAACGATGACGTGGGTGGCCTGTGGGATATCGATAACCCGCACAGCACCATGTACGAGACAGCGCACCTGATATCCTCGAAGACCATGACCGAGTTCGCGGAGTTTCCCATGCGCGACGACGTGGCGCCCTATCCGCGTCATGACGCAATGCGCGCCTACTTCCGTGACTACGCCCGCCACTTCGATCTGTACCGCCGCTTTGAATTCAACACCCGCGTGTTGAACGTGGAACCGGACGGCGCCGGCTGGCTGGTCACCTCCGAACGCGACGGCGTTACCCGGACACGCCGCTTCCACGGCGTACTGATTGCCAACGGCACCCTGCACCATCCGAACATTCCCACGTTGCCGGGCGACTTTGCCGGGCGCGTGATGCATTCGAGCGAATACCGTTCGCCGGAAGTATTCCGTGACCAGCGTGTGCTGGTGGTGGGCTGCGGTAATTCCGGCGCCGATATCGCCGTGGACGCCGTACACCATGCGCGCAGCGTGGATTTGTCCGTGCGCCGCGGTTATTACTTCCTGCCGAAATTCCTGCTTGGCCGGCCCACCGATACGCTCGGCAAACTGAAACTGCCGCGCCGGCTCAAGCAGTGGGCCGACAGCCTGCTGATCAAGCTCGTGATGGGCAAGCCCTCCAGCTATGGCCTGCCGGATCCGGATTACCGCATGTACGAATCTCACCCGGTGATGAACTCGCTGATCCTGCATCACCTTGGCCACGGTGACATTCAGGCGCGGCGCGATATCGCCCGGATCGACGGGCACAGGGTGTGTTTCACCGATGGCAGCGAGGGTGAGTACGACATCATCCTGCTCGCCACCGGCTACAAGCTGCATTATCCCTTCATTGATCGTAAGCACCTGAACTGGCCACAGGGCGCCGGGGCGCCACAGCTTTACCTGAATGTGTTCCATCCGGATTACGACAACCTGTTCATGATGGGCATGATCGAGGCCGCCGGCCTGGGGTGGGAAGGGCGTAATGAGCAGGCGGAAATGGCGGCACTGTATATCCGGCAACTGGCCAACGGTTCGCCGGCGGCCCTGCGGCTGAAAGAGACCAAACGGCGCGAGGCCGGCAACGTGATGGACGGCGGCTACGATTACCTGAAACTGGAGCGGATGGCCTATTACGTGCACAAGGACAGTTACCGCAAGGCGGTGCTGGCGCAGATCAGGGCCATGCGGGAAGAACAGCACAGCCTGGCCCGAGCGCGTCAGCGCGTGGCGGGTGCGCGCTGATGTCAGGGCCACTGCCGATTCATTTTGACCCTGCCAGCCTGATCATGCTCAACGTCATCATGGCGTGCATGATGTTCGGCGTGTCACTGACGCTGAAGACAGAAGATTTTCGCCGCATTCTGATTGCCCCGGTGGCGCCACTGGCCGGCCTGTTTGCCCAGTTCATATTGCTGCCGGCGACTACCTGCCTGGCCACCTGGGCGCTGGATATTGACCCGGAACTGGCGCTGGGCATGATCCTGGTGGCGTCCTGCCCCGGCGGCAGTTTTTCCAACGTGATGACCTGGCTGGCGCGAGCCAATGTGGCGGTGTCGGTGAGCATGACGGCCGTCTCCAGCCTGGTGGCCACGGTGCTGACGCCGATGAATTTTGCGCTCTACGGTTACCTGAACCCGAACACGCGCGAACTACTGACCAGCATTTCCCTTGATCCGTTGAGTATTCTGGTACTGGTCCTGCTGGTGCTGGGGGTGCCGCTGATGCTGGGCATGTGGGTCGGCAAGCGTTTCCCCGGTTTTGCGGCCCGCAGCGAAAAACCGCTGCGCCTGTTTGCTCTGGTGGTCTTCCTCGGTTTTGTCGGCATCGCATTCAGCAACAACGTGGATCTGTTCCTGGAGCGTTTTCATACCTTCTTCTGGCTGGTGGTGCTGCACAACCTGCTCGCGCTGTCGCTCGGCAATGGCATGGGGCGCCTGTTGCGGCTGCCGGTGGCAGACCGGCGCGCGGTAACACTGGAGGTCGGCATCCAGAATTCGGGCCTGGGGCTGGTGATTCTGTTCACTTTCTTCCCCGAGGCTGGCGGCATGATGCTGATTACTGCGTTCTGGGGTGTCTGGCATCTGGTCTCCGGCCTGACCCTGGCGTCCATCTGGTCGCGCACGCGCGACGCCCGCACAGCCTGAACCCGGAGTGTCCCGATGCAGAAAAATATCCTGATCACTGGTGCCGCCGGCTATGTGGGCAGCCTGCTGGGCGCCCGGCTGGCGGCAGACTTCAATATCGTCGGCACCGATATCCGAAGCCGCGATGACCTGCCGTTTGCGGTGCAGAAAATGGATGTGCGCGACAGTGCCATCCAGGCGTTGATGGAGCGCGAGGACATTACCCACGTGGTGCATCTGGCATCGGTGCTGGATGCCAGCGGGGACCGTGCGCGCGACTATGACATTGACGTCAACGGCACGCGCAACGTGCTGATCAGTGCCGTGCGGGCGGGCGTCTCTCATATCACCGTGACCAGTTCCGGCGCGGCCTATGGCTATCATGCCGACAACCCGGCATGGATTGACGAGCAGGACGCGCTGCGGGGCAACCCGGAGTTTCCCTACTCCGATCACAAGCGGCAGATAGAAACCATGCTGGCGGAATTCCGGCAGGAGTATCCGCAGCTGAAACAGCTGATCTTTCGTCCGGGCACTATTCTCGGTGCGCACACGCGCAACCTGATCACGGACCTGTTTGCGAAAAAACGCCTGCTGGCGATCAAGGGCAGTGATTCGCCCTTCGTGTTCATCTGGGACGGTGATGTGATCCGTGCCATGGAGCAGGGCATTCGCGAAGACGTTGCCGGCATTTACAACATGGCCGGTGACGGGGCGCTCACCATCCACCAGATCGCAGCC
Organism: Alcanivorax sp. S71-1-4; assembly: GCF_009846755.1. Lineage (GTDB taxonomy): Bacteria > Pseudomonadota > Gammaproteobacteria > Pseudomonadales > Alcanivoracaceae > Isoalcanivorax. Next base: position 45,190 of record NZ_AQOR01000002.1, on the reverse strand, counting down.
ATCCTTGGCAAGCCGGTACTGGCGTTGCCGCCGGGCCTGATACGCAGTGTGCTGTGGCTGGGCAAGCATCTGGGCATCGGCCGTTACGGCCCCGAGCAGGTGAATTTCCTGCGTTACCGGCCCGTGTTGAGTAATCGCCGGCTGAAGGAAGAATTTGGCTACCAGCCGGAGAAAAGTTCCGAGCAGACGTTCCGTTATTACGTCGAGCATGCGCGCGCACGGGGGGATGTATGAGCTGTGTTCTGATCACCGGCGCCGCCGGCGGCCTGGGCTGGGAAATAGCGCAGGCGTTTCTGCGCCGTGGTGAAAATGTATTGCTGGCGGACATGAATGGCGCGCTGCTGGCGCAACGCGAAACAGAGCTGGGCAACCCGGCACGGGTGGCGATACTGGCGGGTGACATTACTCACGTGGCCCATCGCGATGCGCTGGTGGAACTGGCACAGTCGCGGTTTGGCGGCGTGCGCGTCCTGGTCAATAACGCCGGTATCACGCACCGTTCCCTGGCAGAAAAAACCGACATGGCGGTGCTGCGCAAAGTCATGCAGGTGGACTGGGATGCGCCGCTGGCACTGGCGTTGTCCTGCCTGCCGCAACTGCAGGCACACCAGGGCGGTATCATCAATATCGGTTCAATGGCAGGCTGGATGCCGGTGCTGGGCCGCACCGCCTATTGCGCCGCCAAGAGTGCCCTGGCGCAGTCGTTTGAGGTGCTGCGCTGCGAGCAGGCGCAGCACGGTGTGCATGTGCTGATGGCCTACCCGAGTTTTCTTGATACACCGATCGAACAGCATGCGCTCGGCTTCGACGGCAAGCCGGCGTCTCACGCCCGGTCCATGGTCGGCAAGATGAAAGATGCGGGCTGGATGGCCGAGCGTATTGTCGAGGCCTGGACGCGACGCAAAAAGCGCGTCTACTCCGACAACCTGGCAGTGTTTGGCAGCCTGCTCTGGCGGTTGGCCCCGGACCTGTATCTGCGCATCATGATGAAAAAATTCGCGGTGGAGCTGCAGCAGTGATCGACCCCTGGTTGTGGCTCGGCCTGTTCATCCTGATCGCCTACACCATCGAAGCCGTCACCGGATTCGGCAGTATCGTCATCGCCCTGTCGCTGGGGGCGATGCTGTTGCCGATACCGGCGCTGCTGCCCGTGCTGGTGCCGCTGAATATCCTGATGAGCGGTTACCTGACACTGCGTCACTACCGGCACATTCATCTGCCCACCTTATTGCGCATGATCCTGCCGCTGATGGCGCTGGGCACGGTTGCCGGCTACCTGCTGCGCCCGGCACTCGGGGCGGGCCTTGCCAAGACGCTTTTCGGTGCCCTGATCGTCTGGTTTGCCGCACGCGAACTCTGGCGCATGGCGCGTGCCACCCAGGGCGCCGCGCACCCGCCCTGGCTGACCCGCACACTGATGCTCGGTGCCGGCCTGACCCACGGCCTGTTCGCCTCCGGCGGGCCGTTGCTCGTGTATGCCCTGACCGGTGTGCAACTGGACAAGACCCGTTTCCGCGCCACCCTGATCTGTGTCTGGTTCGTGCTCAACAGCCTGCTGACCCTGATTTTCCTGGCCGATGGCTCCCTGCTGCCGGCATTGCCCCGTCTGCTGGGTTATGCGCCGCTGCTGGTAGTGGGCGTGGTGCTCGGCGAATGGCTGCACCGGCGCATTGACGAGCAGCGCTTCCGGCAGGCGGTGTTTGTGCTGCTGCTGTTCACGGGGGCAACGCTGGTGCTGGCGGCGGCGCGATAACTGTTCATAGGGACAGTATTTTGCTATGGTCGGGCAGGTCATCCCGGAGGTGCACCATGCCCGACAAGCCCGAGCGCGTTGATGCCGACCAGATTCCCGACTGGACCGACCGCAGCCACACCGGCCTGATCCGCTGGTGGCAGACCATGGCCGCGCGCCAACTCGCCTTCCACCCCGACGACCCGCCGGAAGTGGTGTTCAACTTTATCGATGGCGAACCGCTGTTTACCCCGGCGGCCTGCGCCCGGCTGCGCGCCCTGCTGGCGGACATGACGGCCGAGCATGGCGCGGCGGTGTATCAGGTGGCGGAGCAGGAGGTGCTGGCGGCGCTGGGGCGGCAGTTGCTGGAGAGCCGTTGACCATTTTTGCCGAGCAGAATCGTCACCGCCTGAAGGTGAAAAAGCTGGTTGCCGCCTGACGCGGTGGGCTCGCGCCGGGCCGTTTCACTGCCCATAATGTCCGTCGTTGCTACCGAACCTGTCGCACTGTCATGCCTGAACTTGCCATCCTGCCGGTCTCCGGCAACGCCATCCTGCCCTGGCTCGACCACCTGGCCCGCCTGCGCCTGCAGGTGTTCCGTGAATGGCCGTATCTGTACGAAGGCTCGGAGGCGTACGAGCGCGATTATCTGCGTACCTATGCGGCTTCGCCGCGCAGCCTGATGGTGCTGGCGCTGGACGGCGACCGGGTGATCGGTGCATCCAGTGGCCTGCCGATGGCAGACGCGGATGCGGCGTTTCAGAAGCCGTTCACCGACCAGGGCGTGCCGGTGACGTCGGTGTTCTACTTTGGTGAATCCGTCCTCGATGCCCGTTATCGCGGCCGGGGCCTGGGCCATCGGTTTTTCGATGAGCGCGAAGCCTTTGCCGGGCAGCTCGGGTTTCCGGTAACCACGTTCTGTGCCGTGCAGCGGGCTGCAGATCACCCGGCACGGCCGGCGGATTACCGGCCGCTGGATACCTTCTGGCTGGCGCGGGGCTACCAGCGCCAGCCGACCATGCTGGCCCGTTACGCCTGGCGTGATATCGGCGATGCGACCGAGAGTGAAAAACCCATGATGTTCTGGACGCGTGGCCTGTAACGCGTTCACGTCACTGTGCTGCCGTTGGCACGATACTGTGCCCCCCATTTGGAGACCGACTGATCATGCGTGCTGCCGTCACCCTGCTGTGGCTACTTGTTGCCGTGGGCGCCCGGGCCGGAGAATGCCCTGCCCCCTTCAATGCGACGCTGCCCAAACTGCATTCCAGCGATACCGTGGACCTGTGCCAGTTCGCCGGCAAGCCGCTGCTGGTGGTCAATACCGCGAGCTTCTGCGGTTTCACCAAACAATTCGCCGGGCTGCAACACCTGTACGAGACCTATCACGATCAGGGCCTGAACATACTCGGTGTGCCCTCCGATGACTTCCGCCAGGAAGCCGACGACCAGGCCGAGACCGCCAGCGTCTGCTACATCAACTACGGCGTTACCTTCACGATGACGGCGCCCCAGCCGGTGAAGGGCGAGGATGCCCTGCCGCTGTTCCGCTACCTGGCGGAGCAAGGCGGCGGCGCGCCACGCTGGAATTTCTACAAATACCTGCTGGACGCGGACGGCAAGGTCGTGGGGCGCTTCTCCAGCCGCGTTGCCCCGGATGACGACGCGCTGATCCGTGCCGTGGAGTCCGTGCTGCCCTGACTTGGTTATACTCCCCGGCTTCGGTGGTGAGCGGAGTAAAGTGGCATGAATTACGGCAGCACGCAGACCGGGTCTCCAGGCTGGCGGCAGCGCCTGGGCGACTGGATTGAATCACCGGCCCTGCGCCGGTTGATCACGGTTCTGATTCTGATCAATGCGGTAGTGCTGGGTGTGGAAACGTCCGACGTGGCGCGGGCGCGTTTTGGCCCGGTGCTGCTGTGGCTCAATCAGGGCGTGCTGGCGGTGTTCGTGGCAGAACTGGTGATCAAGCTGGTGGCGTTCGGCCCGCGCTTTTTCCGGTCCGGCTGGAATGTGTTCGATTTCCTGATTGTTGCCATCGCGCTGGTGCCCGCCTCGGGCCCGCTGCAGATTCTGCGCAGCCTGCGTATTCTCCGGGTGTTGCGTCTGCTCTCGACCGTGCAGCGGCTGCGCATGCTGGTGGACTCATTGCTGCAGGCGCTGCCGGGGATCGGCTGGACGGCCGCGTTGTTGCTGATGATGTTCTATGTGTTCGGCGTCATGGGCACCGAGCTGTTTGGTGAGCAATTCCCGGACTGGTTCGGCTCGCTCGGCAAGAGCGCCTACACCCTGTTCCAGATCATGACCCTGGAAAGCTGGTCCATGGGGATCGCCCGCCCGGTCATGGCAGCCTATCCCTGGGCCTGGTTGTTCTTCGTGCCGTTTATCCTGATCTCCAGTTTCATGGTGCTGAACCTGTTCATCGCCATCATCGTCAGCGCCACCCAGGAAGTGCACGAAAGCGAGCAGCGCGCAGAGCGTCAGGCCATGGATGAGATGGCGCGCCATGAGCGTGAAGAAATTGTGCGGTTGTTGCGTGATATCAGCGAACGGATGGCAAGACTGGAGCAGCGCTGAACCCTGGGCGCCCCTGTCGGTCTGGTTAAAGATTGGCCTGCTTTATCGCTGTTGGGATAGGGTAGTCCGGTGAGCAGACTGCAAAGGAGCGCCCCATGTATTCACGTCGCCGTTTTCTTCATGCCGCCATGACGACCACCGCCGGTCTGGCGCTGGCTTCCCGCGCTGGTCTGGCGCTGGCCGACGCCGCCAGCCAGCGATTGCGTCAGCGCGCCATTCCTGCCACGGGTGAGACGCTGCCCGTGATCGGCGCGGGGACGTCCGGCAGCTTTGAGGCCTCGCCCGGTTCGGACAAATTCGACGGCTTGAAGGACGTCCTCAAGGTCTTCTTCGAAGGCGGGGCGACGCTGATCGATACCGCGCCCAACTACAGCGGGGCCGACGCCGTGCTGGGTCAGTTGCTGGAAGAGGGCGGTTGGCGCGAGCAGTGCTTCCTGGCCACCAAGATTGCCGCCGATACGCGCGAAGCGGCCGAGGCGCAATGGGCCGAGTCGCTGCGCCGGCTGCGTACCGATCATGTCGAACTGTTGCAGGTGCACAACCTGCGCCAGTGGAAAATCCAGTTGCCCTACGCGCGCGAACTGAAACAGCAGGGCAAGACGAAATATGTGGGGGTGACCCATTATCTCGACAGCGGCCTGGACGAACTGGAACAGATTCTGCGCACCGAGACGCTGGATTTCATCCAGATCCATTATTCCGTCAATGCCCCCAATGCTGCCCGCACGGTACTGCCACTGGCACAGGAAAAAGGCGTGGCCGTGCTGATCAACCGTGCCTTTGATGACGGCCGCCTGTTTGCCCGCGTACGCGACACGCCGCTACCGGACTGGGCCGAAGACGTCGGCGTGAGTTCCTGGGCGCAGATGTTCCTGAAATTCGCCATCAGCCATCCGGCGGTCACCACCGTGATTCCCGCGACCAGCCGGCCCGACCGGCAGGCGGATAACCTGCACGGCGGCATCGGGCCGCTGCTCTCCGACGCACAGCAGCGTTCGCTGATCGGGATGTTTCGCTGAGCATGGCGCCGCATCGCGCCGCCGCACAGGTGCTCACCCGGCTGGTGAGGCACCTGTTCAATCTTGAACCTGACGAGGCACCGCCGGTGGCGGCGGGCCTGCTGATGTTTTTCCTGCTCTTCACCGGCTATTTCATGCTGCGCCCGGTGCGCGAGACCATGGGCATCGCCGGCGGCGTCGACAACCTGCAATGGCTGTTCACCGGCACCTTCATCGCCACTCTGGCGGCGCTGCCGCTGTTCGGCCTCCTGGCGTCTATCGTGGCGCGCCGGCATCTGCTGCCGTGGACCTACGGTTTCTTCGTCGTGAATCTGCTGTTGTTTGCCGCCGCGTTCAGCAGCGTGCCGGACAACGCCTGGGTCGCCCGCACGTTCTACATCTGGCTTTCGGTGTTCAACCTGCTGGCGATCTCGCTGGCCTGGAGTGCGCTGGCGGATGTGCTGGAGCCGGCCCAGGCAAAACGGTTGTTCGGTCTGGTGGCCGGGGGCGCGAGCCTCGGTGGCCTGGCGGGGCCACTGCTCGGCACGCTGCTGGTGGCGCCGCTGGGCCACAGTGGCCTGGTGCTGTTGTCAGCCGTGTTGCTGGCGGCCAGTGCCGGCGCCGGGCTGTGGCTGTATCGCTGGCGCGACCATCACCCGGCGCCTGCCGCGCCCGCCGCAGAAGAATGGCGGGCGCCGCTGGGGCGGAACCCGTTCGCCGGGGCCACGGAGGTGTTTCGCTCGCCGTACCTGCTTGGTATCGCTTTGTTCGTGGTGCTGCTCGCCAGCGTCAGTACGTTCCTGTACTTCGAGCAGGCGCGCATGGTGGCGCTGCACTTTACCGGCCGCACCGAACAGACCCAGGTGTTCGGGCTGATCGACACGGTGGTGCAGGTGCTGGCGATCCTGACGCAGGTGTTTCTCACCGGCCGTGTGGCGCAGAAGCTGGGTGTCGGCGTGCTGCTGGTGGCGGTGCCGCTGGTGGTGGCGGCCGGTTTCCTGTGGCTGGCGTTCGCGCCGGTGTTTGCCGTGTTTGTCGTGGTGATGGTGGTGCGCCGTGCTGGTGAATATGCGTTTGTGCGGCCGGGCCGGGAAATGCTTTACACCGTGGTGCCGGCGGAGCAGAAATACAAAGCCAAGAACTTCATTGATACCGTGGTCTATCGCGGCGGCGATGCCCTCAGTGGCTGGCTGAAGCGCGGCCTGGACCTGCTGGAAAGCCTGCCGGCGCTGGCCATGCTGATCGGTGCTGGCATCGCGCTGGGCTGGGCGGTCACGGGCGGCGTACTGGGGCGCGCCCGAGGCCGGCGAGAAATCGGGGAAGGACAGGAAAAGGGGCCCGACAAGGGCGACGTCATGTCACCGGCGCCACACTGACGCCGGTCAGTCTGTGGAGTGTTTCGCATGCGTATTGATCTGTCCGGCAAGACGGCTCTGGTCACGGCCTCCACGGCCGGTATCGGCCTGGGTATTGCACAGGGCCTGGCGAAAAGCGGCGCCCGGGTGGTGCTTAATGGCCGAAGCCAGGCCAGTGTCGACGAGGCCCGCGAGGCGCTGCTGAAGGCCGTGCCGGGCGCATCGCTGCACGGCGTGGTGGCGGATCTCGGCGACGCCGCCGGGGCCGCGCAGCTGATCAAGGCCGCCCCGACCGTGGATATCCTGGTCAACAATGTCGGCATCTATGGCCCGAAGCCCTTCTTCGATGTGACCGATGAAGACTGGGAGGCCTACTTCCAGACCAACGTCATGTCCGGTGTGCGCCTGAGCCGGCATTACCTCCGGGGCATGCTGGCGGCTGACTGGGGGCGGATTGTCTTCATCTCCTCCGAGTCGGCGCTGAACATCCCCGCCGACATGATCCACTACGGCTTCTCCAAGACGGCCCAACTTGCCATTGCCCGTGGGCTGGCCAAGTTTGCGGCCGGCACCGGTGTGACGGTGAACAGCGTGCTGCCCGGCCCGACGCTTTCCGATGGCTTCCGCAGCATGCTGGCGGAAACCGCCGAGGAAAACGGCCAGAGCATCGAAGAAGCCGGTGCCGAATTCGTGCAGTCGGAACGGCCCAGCTCCATCCTGCGCCGCCCGGCCACCGTCGACGAGGTGGCCAGTATGGTGGTGTATGTGTGCTCGCTGCAGGCCTCTGCCACCACTGGCGCGGCGCTGCGGGTGGATGGCGGGGTTGTGGACAGTATTGTTTAGCTGCGAGCGGCTTGCTCTTTTGCCCGCCGCCGGTGGTTTTTCTTGTTGCAGTTAATTAAATGATCAATTAAATATAGCGGCATGACGACTCGCCCCCCACGCCGCTCTCCCGGCCGTCCGGCCGCCGACCGCGCTGTCCAGCGCGGCGCGCTGCTGGACGCTGCCCTGGCCTGTTATGTCCGGCAGGGCATCCAGGCCACCTCCCTGCGTGATATCGCCCGTGAAGCGGGTGTCACGCCGGCCATGCTGCATTACTACTTCGGTGACGCCGCGCAGTTGCGCGAGGCGGTGATCGAGGAACGCCTGATGCCGGTGTTCGAGCGCATCCGCACCCCGCTGATGGGCGCCACCGGCGATCTGCCGGCGCTGTTGCGGCTGTTTGTCGACGGCATCTTTGCCGTGGTGGAGCAATACCCGTGGCTGCCGCCGATGTGGGTGCGGGAGGTCGTCACGGAAGGGGGCGCGCTGCGTGACCTGCTGATGACGCGGCTGGCACCGTCGCTCGGGCAACTGCTGGCCGCGCGTTTTCAGCAGGCCCAGACGGCGGGTGAGCTGAACCCGGCCCTGGACCCGCGCCTGCTGATGGTGTCGGTGATCGGGCTGACGATGTTTCCGGTGGCGGGGGCGCCGATCTGGCGGCAGGTGTTCAACGCCACGGATCTGACCATGGACGGGGTGCGCCGGCACGCGCTGGCGCTGCTGGAACGCGGACTGGAGCTGGGTGATGGAAAAACGCTGCTGTAACGGGCTGCTGCTGGCGGCCCTGCTGATGACGCTGGCCGCTTGTGGCGAGGCGCCGCCCCAGGCGCTGGGCACACTGGAATACGACCGCATCACGCTGCCGTCGCCGGCGGCAGAACGCATCACCGCCATTCTGGTGCGCGAAGGCGAGCAGGTCAGGGCCGGCACGCTGCTGATGACACTGGAGCGCACCCGCACCGAGGCCCAGTGGCGCGCCGCCGAGGCGGAAGTGGCCCGCAGCCGCCAGGCGCTGCTGGAAATGCAGCACGGTGCGCGCCGCGAACAGATCGACCAGGCGCGCGCCAACCTGGCCGCCGCCCGCGCGCGGGAAGCCGATGCGCGGGCCTATCTGACACGCATCGAGCCGCTGCTGCCGCGCAAGCTGGTGTCCGCCACCGAGCAGGATCGCGCCCGCGCGGCCGCCGATAGTGCGCGAGCGCAGACACGCGCCGCCGAAGCCGCCCTGTCGGAAATGGAAAACGGCGTGCGTTTTGAACAGATCGCCCAGGGCGAAGCCGTGCTGCGCGCCGCCGAGGCCCAGGCGGCCGCGCAGCAGTCCCTGCTGGAAAAACTCACGCTGGTGGCGCCCCGCGACGGCCGCATCGACAGCCTGCCGTACAAGCTCGGTGACCAGGCGCCGGTCGGTGCGCTGCTGGTGGTGATGCTGGTGGGCGAGGCGCCCTACGCGCGGATTTACGTGCCCGAGCCCCTGCGTGCCTACGTGCAGGTGGGCGACAAGGTGCGTGTCTATGTCGAGGGTCATGTCGAGAGTCGCGACACTGCTTATCCCGGCACCGTCCGCATGATCCGCAGCGAGCCGGTCTTCACTCCCTACTACGCGCTCACCGGCGAAGACGCTGCGCGCCTGAGCTACCTGGCCGAGATCCAGCTCGACGACACGGCGCAGACATTGCCGGCCGGCCTGCCGGTGCGCGGCGAGTTCGGGCCGGCGCCATGAACAGCGGGCAGGGGCCGGCCATCCAGGCGCGCGGGCTGAGCAAGCAGTTCGGTACCTTGCGCGCCGTGGACAACGTCGATCTCACCGTACCGCGCGGTCATGTGTACGGCTTTCTCGGCCCCAATGGCTCTGGCAAATCCACCACCATCCGCATGTTGTGCGGGCTGCTGACGCCCAGCGCTGGCGAGATCCAGGTGCTCGGGCTGAACGTGCCGGAGGAAGCCGAGGCATTACGCCTGCGCATCGGTTACATGACGCAGAAATTTTCCCTGTTCGAAGACCTCACAGTACGGGAAAACCTGGAATTCCTTGCTGCCGTGCAGGGGCTGCCGCGCCAGCAGGCACGCGAACGCATTGATCAGTTGATCGACCAGTACCACTTTGCCGATCGCCAGAAACAACTGGCCGGTACCATGAGCGGCGGCCAGAAGCAGCGGCTGGCATTGGCCGGCGCCGTGATCAATGAACCCGAGTTGCTGTTCCTGGACGAGCCCACCAGCGCGGTGGACCCGGAATCCCGTCGTGATTTCTGGGAAAAGCTGTTCGACCTGGCGGATCTGGGCACCACCATTCTTGTCTCCACCCATTACATGGACGAAGCCGAGCGTTGCCACCGCATCGCCATTCTGGACCGTGGGGTGCTGGTGGCGGACGGTGCGCCGGGTGCGCTCACCCGCGATCTTGCCGGCCGCTGCGTGGAAGTGGTGGCGGCGCAGCCGCGCCGGGCGCAGCAGGTGCTGGTGAATTTCCCCGGCGTGCTCAGCGTGGCGCAGATCGGCAACAGCCTGCGCGTGCTGGCGCAGGCGAAAGAGGATCTCAGTGCGACGCTGTCGGGCGCGCTGCAGCAGGCGGGGCTGGAGGCCAGCGTGCATCAGGCCGAGCCGAACCTGGAGGACGTATTCGTCGCCGCGACCCGTGGCCAGACGCGCGACGGCGCCGGGAGCGACGCCGCATGAACTGGCAACGGCTGTACGCCATTTTCCTGAAAGAGCTGCGCCAGATGCGGCGTGACCGGATCACGCTGGCGATGATCGTCGTGATTCCGGTGATGCAGCTGGTGCTGTTTGGCTACGCCATCAACCTGAACCTGCGCCACCTGCCGGCCGGTATTGCCGACCAGGCCGGCAACGCCGCGTCACGCACGGTGGTGATGGACATGCTCGCCACCGGCGTGATCAGCCCGGTGGCCCGGGCGAACACGCCCGAACAGTTGATGGACCTGTTGCGCCGTGGCGACATCAGCGTCGGCGTGGTGATCCCGCCGGACTTCGAACGGCGTCTGAACGAAGGCCGCGAAGCCATTCAGGTGCTGGTGGACGGCAGTGACACCGTGGTGCAGAGCGCCGCCATCCAGCTGGCGCGCATGCCGCTGACGCAGGCGAGCGCATCGCGTACGGAGCCGATCAGCGTGGTCAGCTTCTACAATCCCGAGCGACGCTCCGCAGTGAATATCGTGCCCGGGCTGATTGGTGTGATCCTGACCATGACCATGGTGCTGTTCACCGCCGTGGCCATCGTGCGCGAGCGCGAACGCGGCAACATGGAATTGCTGATTGCCACGCCGGTCAGCCGGGCCGAGCTGATGGTCGGCAAGGTGCTGCCGTATGCGGGGATCGGGCTGGTGCAGACCAGCGTGATCCTGTTGCTGGGGTTGTGGCTGTTCCAGGTGCCGATCCGTGGCAGCGTATGGGAAGTGTATGTTGCTGCCGTGCTGCTGATCCTCGCCAACCTGACCCTCGGGCTGCTGATTTCCACGCGCGCACAGTCGCAGTTCCAGGCCATGCAGATGACCTTCTTTGTTTTCCTGCCGTCGATCCTGTTGTCCGGCTTCATGTTCCCGTTTGCAGGCATGCCGCAGGTGGTGCAGTGGCTGGCGGAGGCATTGCCCCTGACGCACTTCCTGCGCCTGATCCGCGGCATCATGCTGCGCGGGGCGGACCTGACCGAGATGTGGCGGGAAGTGCTGGCGCTGCTGGTCTTCACCGCACTGATGATGACGCTGGCGATCCTGCGTTTCCGCAAGCGGCTGGATTGAAGCGAAACAGAAAGTGGCGAGAGAACCGGAGATCAGGCGCCGGGCTGCTGGCGCAGTTCACCGCGCAGGATATCCAGCGCCCGCTGCAGCAGGGCAATGCCGTCGTCACCCAGATGGTGGCGGCGGGCGAGCTGGCGGGCCATATCCTGCAGCAGCATGTCGCTGGTGCGGGCGCTGACCAGCAGGCTGTCGATGCGGTAGGCGACGACGTCATCGGCAAGGAACAGTGAGGTGACAGGCTGGCCGTCGGCATCCAGCGCTGTGGCGTGTTCGTCCAGCCAGTGGTCGATGCGGCGGGCCGTCTCGCTGTCGAACAGCCGCGTGGCACCGGCCGCGGCGGGGCGGGGCGGTGTGGCGTTCAGCGAATGGTGGGAAACCCGGCGGTCCGTCATGGTCTTGGGTGTACAACCGTTAGCACAATTGTGCCAACCATGAAGCAAGGCCGGAGTGCTGTCGCCACCTCGCGCGTGATGAAATGTAAAATATTGTACAACTGTGCCAGTCGGCACTGGCATTTCGGCGCATCCGGAGAGGTCACTTTGCCATGGCGAGCTGCTGGTTGAGGATGTCCTCATAGTTGCGGATGCGCCGCACATACTGCACCGGCTCACTGCCGCGGGCGTAACCGTAGCGCAGTGAGCGGTAGTGTTCCGGCTGCGAAAGCTTTGGCAGCACCCGGCGCAGATCAATCCAGGAATCCGGATTGCGTCCCAGCCGCTCGGCCAGAACGCGGGCGTCGTGCACATGGCCCAGGCCCACGTTGTAGGCGGCCAGGGCAATCCAGGTCCGGTGCGGTTCTTCAATGCTCTCCGGCAGCCGCTCGCGCAGGTTGGCCAGGTAACGGGCGCCGCCCAGGATGCTCTGTGCCGGGTCGAGACGGTTTGTCACGCCCACCTCGCCTGCTGTGCGCAGCGTCAGCATCATGATGCCGCGCACGCCGGTGGGGCTGCGCGCCGCCGGGTCCCAGTGTGATTCCTGATAGGCCTGCGCCGCGAGCAGGCGCCAGTCGAAGTCATATTCGTCTGCCGCCTGGCGGAACAGGGTTTCATACTCCGGCAGCCGTTCCTGAATACGTCGCACAAAGCGGGCGATATCGACGTAGTCAAAAATTTCCACGTGGGCGTAATAACGCGCGGCAACCAGCGTGATGAAGGAGGCTTCGTTGGCCTGGTGGTACCAGTCAGTGATCGCGTCGCTCAGCGCATCGGCACCCTGTGGCAGCAGCCAGGCCAGTTCTTCCGGTTCGTTGAGCGGGAACATCATCACCAGTTCAGGAAAATAGCGCCGATTGATAGCGAAAATATTGGAATCTGCCACCGTGCAGTCCACGTCCTGTTCCCAGACTTTCTGCAGCACCATTTCCGTGGAAAGGCTGCTGTCGGTCTGCCAGGTCAGTGCAGGCACCTGGCTGTCGCGGAGTTCCTGCAACCGCGCCTCGTAACTGGAATCGCCGATCACCAGCAGCGAGACCTCGCTGAGTTCTTCCACCGTGCGTGGGCGCGGGCCGTTGCGGTGACAGATGACCTGCTGCTGCACTTCGTAATAGCCGGGACCAAAACTGAATCGATCACCACGGCTTTCCAGCCGTGTCAGACCGGCGGCGGCCATATGCGCCTTGCCTGCCGCCAGTGCTTGCTGGATTTCCGTGATGCTGTGCAGCACCTCAAAGCGCACCGGCACGCCGAGCGTGGCAGCAAAATCCAGTACCAGATCATGTTCAAAGCCGGTGGCCTGATCATCGCGGTCGATGAAATAGGTGGTCGGGGCGTTGCGGGTCAGCACGACCAGTTCGCCCTGTTCGCGAATGGCCTCCGGCGTGGCGGTCATGTCCGGGGAGGGGGTGCAGCCGGCCAGCGCAAGCAGCAACGACAGCATGGCAAGGTGCGAGAAACGGGCAGGGTGCGATGCAGACAGCATAAGGCAGGACTCCCCCGGTAAACATTTATTAACTTATTGGTGTGCTGGCGTTCAGTGTACCCTGTGTCGATACCGCTGGCCCATGGTGGCCGTGGACCGACCCCTGCAACACAAGGAGCGCACCATGAAGGACATGCTGATTCGTCGCCTGATCGCCCCCAGCCTGGTCGCCGGCATCCTCGCCATCACGGGCTGCCAGAACAGCCCGACGATGCCGGACGGCGCCACCCGCTGTGAAAAAACCGGCATTCCGCCTGAGCGTGCTGTGTGCACGATGATTCATGACCCGGTGTGCGGTTTCGGTGAAGACGGCCAGGCGATGGGGCAATTCGGGAATAGCTGCCAGGCTTGTGCGCAGCCGCCGGTGATGTCCTGGCGGCGTGGAGAGTGCGAATAAAGAATGTGTTATCGCACGATTGTTGGAAAAGGCGGTGCTGCCGTAGGGTGGGTAGAGCCAACGGCGAAACCCACCACGTCCATGCCCATTCTTCCCTCCCGCAAAACCATCGAAATCACCCGGCTTGGGAGGTGGGTGGTTTCGATGATTTTGTGCGAGCAGGGTGCGACAGGGTCCCGGTGGGTTTCGCCTTTGGCTCTACCCACCCTACCGTCCATTAAAGATGGAAAGGGTAATCAAGGCTCGCATCCACAGCAGCGAATATCGCAATGTGCAATTCACCGCGCGTCAACGCTGCGCCAGCATCATCAGCAAGGCCGTTTCCAGTTCACTGACAGCACGCTCGTCGCGGAACAGACGCTCGCCACCGGACAGTAATGTATCGCGCCAGTGTTGTCGCAACGCCCGGTCGCCGGCGAGCAACAGGGCGGTCTCGACATAGTGCGCGGCATCGCGGGCAACAAGTTCCGTGTTGCCCAACTGCCGATACAGCCCGCAAGTGAAATTTCCCCGCAGCAAGGTGGACTGCAATGTCACCACCGGCACGCCCAGGCCCAGCGCATCGAAGCTGGTATTGGCGCCGGTATAGTGCGGCGGGTCCAGGGCCACATCCACCAGGCTGACCAGCGAAAGATAGTGCTCGCGCGGCATGCGCGGCAGGATGTGCACGCGTTCGGCGAGCGTGCCGAGGTGTTGCTGCAACCGCGCTCGAAGTGGTGCGGTTTCGCTGCCGGTGGGGCTGCCGATCAATAACAGCCGGGCGTGCGGATCACGTTGCAGAATGGCGGCGGCGAGGCTGTCGAAATCCGGGTGGATCTTGCGCGGATTCTGATGGCACAGGTACAGGTGATCCTGTTCGCTGAAACCGAATTCCGCGCGGCTGGCTTGCCGTGCCGGCAGTGACGGCGGCTCGGCCCAGGTGAACAGATTGCCTGGCATGCACAGCAGCTTTTCCCGGTACAGCCGTTGCGCGTTATCCGGCTCCACCAGGGCGGACGACAGAAAATAATCCATCGCCGGAATGCCCGTGGTCAGTGGCCAGCCCCAGCTGGTGCATTGCACCGGTGCGGTCCTGAACCAGGGCATGAAGTAATTGCCGGAATCCGAGCCTGTTTCCCAGTGATAAAGCAGGTCCAGTTGCGCGGCGCGTAGTTGCTCAGCGGCCTGGTCCACCGCCGTGCTCAGAGGCAGCCAGTGCAGATCCTTGATGGGCAGCAGTGTGCGAGTATGTTGCAGCGCCGGTTGCGTCACGGCGACAACGATCTCGAAGCGTTGCCGGTCGAGGCGCTGAAAAATGCCGAGCATGCTGCGCGCAAAAATGGCCTCGTGGCCGTGGTTGACGAAAAAGCCGATGCGGTAACGGTCGACGCCGGTGCGGGCGGCGGGTGGTTCAAACGCCGGCAGCCTTGGTGCGAGCATGTCCGCGTAAGCACTTTTCAGGGCCAGGTCTTCGCGGCCCTGGTACATCAGGGTGGGCGGTGGTTCGACACCGCTGTGCTGCAATTGCGCCGGGTCAAGCTGGCCGGGCTGCTCGCGCCAGCGGGCAATGGTGTCTGCAAAACCCTGCCGCCAGTGGTCGATGGCTGCAGACGTCGGAAATACTTCCGGGCACAGAATGTCGGCCCGCAGGGCATGCCACCAGTGTGCAGGCTGCAAGGTGGCCACGCGACGGAAATGGGTGGCAGCCTCGGTAATCTCCCCGAGCCGTTCCCGCGTCACACCCAGGTTCAGATGCGCTTCTGCGTAGTCTGGCGCGATATCGATGGCGCGCCGGAGCGGGACTTCGGCGTCGGCATAGCGTCGCTGGTAAATCAGCGTGCTGCCCAGGTTGTTGAGCACGCGTGGCTGCTGCGCAACGGGCGTCAGGGACAGCGCTTCTTCATAACTGCGCAGGGCCTCGTCGTTGTGGCCAGCGTCGAGCTGGGTGTTGCCGAGGTTATACCAGGCATCCGCATAGTCTGGTTTTTGCTGTAACAGTGCCTGGTATTCACGGATGGCATCGTCCAGATGGCCCGCGCCGCGTAGCGCCAGCGCGAGATTGAAGCGTATCAGGGGCTGGTC
Source organism: Alcanivorax sp. S71-1-4 (assembly GCF_009846755.1). Lineage (GTDB taxonomy): Bacteria > Pseudomonadota > Gammaproteobacteria > Pseudomonadales > Alcanivoracaceae > Isoalcanivorax. Next base: position 29,576 of record NZ_AQOR01000002.1, on the reverse strand, counting down.
CGGCATCTGGTGAATCAGCGTGCGCAGACAGCCGATGGCTTCTTCAAAGCGTCCCAGCCGGCGCAGTATTTCTGCACGATTGATGTGTACGGCAGGCACGTCTGGAAAACGGTCTGCAAGCGGATCAAGCAATGCCAGGGCGGCGGCAGGCTGGCCTGACTGGGCATGCAGCAGGGCGTAGTGCAGGGTGCCTTCGGGATGGCCGGGCTGTTCCCGCAACAGGCGCTGGTACAGGGTGGCGGCCTGCCGGGGTTGCCCCTGCTGCTGTGCACGCAGGGCGGCCTGAAGGAGCGGGTGCTGTGCCATCGCGATATCCGTTCGGCAAAAAAAACGCCAGAAAAAACGGGGCCCGCCGGCAGAATGGTGGCGCCTGCCGGCGGGCCCGTGGGCAGTGTAACGTTTTTCGCCCGCGTCAGTGTCGTGACAGACGGCGCCAGGTGCTGGCGAACAACAGTATCAGCAGTGCCAGGGGGCCGACCGGACCACCGCCACCACCACCGCCGCCACTGCGCGTCGGCTCTGCCAGTGGTGGGAAGATGCGCACCTTGAGTTCTGTATCGTTGTTGCTGGCCTCGCGTTCGGTCCAGGCGACCGCGATCAGCTGGTTGTTCATCGCCACACGCGGATCACGCACGCGCGTGCTGGTGGACGGGTCTTCAACGAACGGCTGGGCGGCCTCGCCAATCACTTCGCTGTTGGCATTGAACAGTGTGGCAGTGGGGTCCCACTGCCCGTCGGGTGTCCTGTAGAACCAGGCCGTGGCCAGGTTGCCCTGCGTATCAGCACCCACGCCGGGGGCGGAAAAGGAATTGGAGCCGTTATATTGGCGTCCGCCGGCGAGCAGACTGTCTCCCGGCGTGCCGTCCGCGCGCCAGCGCTGGCCGCGCACGGACAGGCCGTTGTCCGGGTCGCCTTCGTCGGCGGCCAGCGGCGTGAGCTGAGCCCAGACCGCCACAAAGCCGCCTTCCTGGTCCGCCGTCAGGGACGGATCACGCTGGAAGACGCTGAAGCCTTCCTGCGCGTCGTTGTCCAGACGAAAAGGAGTGTCATCCTGGGCTTCGCCGGCAAGGCTGTAGCGGGAGCCCAACAGGAATTCCTGCCCCACGCTCTGCTCGTTCTGCCAGCCCACCAGCAGGGTGCCGTCACGCTGCATGGCGATGGCGCCGCCAGCGAGATTGATTGACGGCTCGGCCACTTCGACGTGGTCTGAAAGGGGGGTGCCGTTGGCCAGGAAAGTACGCAGCATGTAGCGGTCGAGGTCATCGGTTTCGTGGCGCCAGAACACCGCGAAGTCGCCGTCTTCGTCCATCGCCACCGAGGGATAGCAATGGCCGCCGTCGGTCAGTGTCTGCTCGTCGTGCACCATCGACAGGCCGGTGACGGTGTCATTGGCGCGGATGCGTACCAGCGCTGCGTCGCCGTCGCAGACGCTGGTCAGCGGGCCGGTCTGCATGCCCCAGGTGGCGACCATGTTGCCGCTGGCATCGGCGGCAAGACGGGCGTGGGTCAGCGACACGGTGGAGGAGGGAATGAGTTCCAGCGAGCCTTCTTCAAACAGCGTCAGCAGATCGCCCACCGCCTGGCCCTGGTGATCAAAGCGTTGCAACAACACCCGGTCGGGGAAACTGGAGCCGCTCTGGTGTTCCGTCCAGAGCACGGCGACGCGCCGGTTCGGCAACGCGGCGATGTCATAACTGGAGATGGAATAGCCCTGGGCGGTGCTGTGGACCACGAAGGCCGGTGCGGCCTCCTCGTCAATCAGCGCTGACTGCGCCGGCAAGGACAGCGCACTCAGGATGGCGACCGCCAGCGGTGCGCGGCGAAACATAGGCTGTGACATGCATGGTTCCCTCAATTTTTGAAAGTCGTTTTAACCGCGATGTATTCGTCGACGCATCAGGCCGAGGGCGGCCAGGGGCCACAACAGCAGCCAGCTTGCGCCACCACCGCCACCGCCGCCTCTCGCTGGCGGTGGAATGGTGGCCGGGTCGGCCAGCGGCGGGGCAAGGCGCATCTGCAGTTGCTCCGGCTCCCCGTATTCGGTGCGGTGTGACCAGGTGAGGGCAATCACCTCATCGCTCATGGCCAGACGTGGTGTGGACAGGTCCGAGTTGCTGGTGATTCCGTCTGTCCACGCTATCCGGGGTTCCCCGATGACTTCGCTGTCCGCGTCCAGCGCGGTGGCTTGCGGGGCATCCGGAGCATGGGGCGACATCAGCACCCAGGCTGCCGCCAGGTTGCCTTCGCTGTCCGCGCCGAGGCTCGGCGCGCTGAAATAATCGGAACCGTTGTTGGCCATATTGGCCAGCAGGAAAGCGTCCCCCGCCGTGCCGTCGGCATGCCAGCGCTGGCCGCGCAGGGTGACTTCCATGTCTTCCGTGTCGGCGTTGGGATTGAACTCGGACCAAAGCGCGGCAAATCCGCCGTCCTGGTCTGCGGCCAGGGCCGGGTCCTGCTGAATCAGGCTGGCGGTCAGTGCACTGCCGTCAAGGCGGGCGGCGGCGTCCAGCGAAGTGCCGTTCAGGCTGATACGGCGCCCTTGCAGAATGTTGTTGGTCCGCCAGGCCGCCATCAGGGTGCCGTCGCGTTGCATGGCCAGGGCGGCGGGTGTGTTGCCGTTGGGGGTGGCGACCAGCGTTGGCCCGGCCAACGCGCTGCCATTGGCCTGGAAGGTGCGCAGGTAGTGGGTGGGCACGCTGTTGTCGTCGAGCCACAGCACGGCGAAATCCCCGTCCGCGTCCATCGCCACGGCCGGGTGGCACTGGCCACCGCTGGCGCCGGCATCCGGGGAACTTGTCGTGGAGACATCACCGTCCGTGCTGATGCGCACAAACTGCACGACGCCATTGCAGTCGTCGACAGGCTGCCGCCTTGTTGCCGGTTCCAGGCCACGACCATATTGCCCTGTTCATCCGCAGCGATACGCGCCTGGCTTAGCGAGGCGGTGCTGGCCTGTTCTTCAAACAGTGTCAGGGCCTCGCCCACCGGGGCGCCGTCCTGGTCGAAGCGTTGCAGTACCAGCAGATCGGGGTCGGTCAGGCCACTGTGGTGTTCGGTCCAGATCACGGCCACCTGCGCGTCAGGCAAGGCCGCCACATCGAAACTGCTGAAGCGATAGCCTTCGGGCAGGGTGCGGAGGGTAAGAACGGGCGTGGCGTCGTCGAGCAGTGAGGCCTGGACGGGCACGGACAGCGCGGCAAGAACAGCCGCCGCCAACGGTGTGCGGCAAAATGCGGAACGTGGCATGAGCTTCCCCGAGAACATGTTATTGGTTCGGAAGGCGCGCCTGCGTCCCTGCCCTCCGGTGCGAAGCTGGGACTATCGCACCGGAGGGCAGTGTGATTCAGTTAACAAGTTCCGTTTTTCCCGGGCTGCCCGACCAAAGTCTAGCAGGCTGTTGAAAAACAGCCTGCGCTGACGGTTCAAGCAAGCCGTCAGCAAAATCAAACGCGATAAGCGATTGATTTTCCGTGTCCATCTTTGCGGACCTGTGCCGCAAAGGTGGCTTGATAAAGCCTCAAAGAGGCTTTATCAACACCCTGCTAGGGCGGTGACAGCCGCAGCAGTTTGCCGTCTGGTGCATCGGTCAATAAGTAGAGCCGGCCATCCGGTCCCGTGCGTACGTCGCGGATCCGGTAGCCGGTGTCTGCCAGCAGTTTTTCTTCGCTGACTTCCTCCGTGCCGTTGAAACGCACCCGTGCCAGGTGTGTGCCCGCCAGGGCGCCGACAAAAATATCGCCGCGCCACTCGGGAAAGGCATCGCCCTGGTAAAACGCCATGCCGGACGGTGCGATGGAAGGCGTCCAGTGTTTCAGCGGTTGTTCCAGCCCGTCCTGCTCGCCCGGGCCGATGTAGTCGCCGTTGTATTCGCGCCCGTAGGTAATGACCGGCCAGCCGTAGTTGATGCCGGGGCGGATCAGATTGATTTCGTCGCCGCCTTTCGGGCCGTGCTCCTGTTCCCAGAGGGCGCCGGTGTCCGGGTGCAGCGCCAGGCCCTGCGGATTGCGGTGGCCGTAGCTCCAGATTTCATCCAGACCTGCGTGATCGCCCACAAACGGGTTGTCCGCCGGCACGCTGCCGTCGGCGTTGAAGCGCAACAGTGTACCGGCGTGATCGGCAGTGTCCTGCGCACGTGGGTCCTGGCCACGGTCACCGACACTCAGATACAGAAAACCGTCCCGGTCGAACAGCAGGCGCCCGGCGTGGTGGCGGCCGCCACGTGCGCAGGCATCGGCGGCGAACAGCTCGGTGAAATCCACCAGGCCGCTGTCTGCCAGCCGGCCACGCCCGAACGCCGTGGTGGCGCCGCCTTCGGCACAGGCGGTGGCATAGCTGAGGTACACAAACGGCTGCTCGGCGAAGTCCGGGTGCAGCGCGATATCCAGCAGCCCGCCCTGATTCTCCACCACGACCTGCGGCACGCCGGTCAGTGGTGCGGAGAGCCCTGCTGGCGATAACCGCCGCAGGGTGCCGGCACGTTCGCTGATCAGCAGCGTGCCGTCCGGCAGAAACGCCACCGACCAGGGATGTTTCAGGCCCTCGGCCAACGTCTCGATAACAAAATCGTGTGCCTGGGAAGGCTGCGGCGCGCTGGTGGCCAGCACGGCCAGGTGAGCCTCGTTGCTGCTGGCAGGGGATGGCGGGGTGTCTTCTGCCGAGCAGGCGCTCAGGGTGGTGAGGGCAAGCAGGACACTGAACCGTCGAGCGGATCGGGCAATGGTCATGGCGGGCTCCGTGGGTCGCGGGTGGGCTTCGGTATGCCTTCCAATTCAAGGGGTTGGCCTGCCAAAGAGGCTATATCGCGAGCGCGGGGGCGGCAACGCAAACGAAGTAATGGCTTTGCGATATCACTTAATGGTTGATAATCATTATTATTTAGATTTACGATTTGCGCCTCAGACTGCCGGCCACGGCAGCCGTCTTTGCTTCTTTGCTTCAGATCGGACCGGGGGATTTGCCATGTCTCGAACACGCTTGCCTGCCCTGCTGCTGTGCTGCGGCCTTGCCTCGCTGGCCGGTGCCGACCAGGCGCCGACGCTGGCGCTGAACTGCGATGAGTGGATCAACCTCGGCGAAGGCCTGGCTCAGGAAGTGGGGGACCCGGCACTGGCGGATTGGCTGGTAGCGCGGGATATCACCTGCGAAGGCATTGAGCGTTTCACCTTCCCGGACATCGTCAGCGCCCGTCGTGATGGTTGCCTGTTGCGGGAACTGGACCCGACCCAGGCCACGCAATTGCTCAACGTGATCTGCGACTGACGACACGCACACTGCACGCCTCGACAGGATGTCGTCTGGCGGCCAGGGACGCCCGGCCCGGCATGAACGATTCAACTTTCCTCGGGGGCTTGCGCCATGAACACAGTTTCCTTCTCCTTCCGCACGGCGCTGCTCGTGCTGGGCCTGGGCCTGCTCTCCGCCTGTGGTGGCGGGGGCGGGGGCGGTGGCGGCGGCGGCACGCCGTCGACACACAGCATGAGCGGCGTGGTGGTGGACCCGGCGATTGCAGGCGCCACGGTGACGCTGCGCAGCGCCAGCGGCAATGCCCTGGCGGCGGTGGTCACCACGGATGGCGAGGGTCGCTTCACGATCAACTATCCCGCCGGCAGCGACCTCAGCGGCGCTGTGCTCACCAGCCGGGGTGGCGAAGACGTCGTCACCGGCTACAGCTTCCGCAATGCCGTGCTCAGTGCGCCGGTCACCGAAGGTGAGCCGGTGGTGTCGCTGCTGACGTCGCTGGTGCAGTACCTGATCGAGGAAGACGGCCTGAGCGCCGAGGCAGCCACGCAGACCGTCGCCGGCTGGTACAGCCTCAGTGATGCCGCCGTGCTGGCCGACCCGCGTGACAGCGCCGCAGCGCAATACAGCGCACTGCACCTGGCCGGCTGGCTGAACGCCCTGCGCGATGAAGAAGCGCCAGTGGCATTGATCGCCGGCGCGCTGCGGGCTGCCAACGGCGACCTGCTGATGGCGCGACAGCAACTGATTGATGACGCGCGTGCGGCAAGTACCGCCGATAACTTTGCCCTGCTGGCGGAAGTGGAACAGCAATTCGACGCCTCGGGCGCAGCGGACGCAGAGCAGGTGGCTGAGCGCTTTACGCTGGCCAACCTGCGCGTGGGCATGGCACACCATATCAACGAATACATCGGCGCATTGAATCTGGACGACCCGGTCACTGCTGCCAATTTCGATGCGCTGGTGCAGGCTGTATGGGACGCCAATGGCCGCCGCGGTGTGCCGCTGGACAGCGCGCGCGTGGTCAACCTGATCCGTTATGCACTGACTGAAGGCGAGATTGAACTGGCTGATCTGTCGGATGAGCAGTTTGTCGTGCCGACCCTTTCCAGCGACCGCATCGCTGGCATCACTGCCGCACGCGATGCGATTGATCACACCCTGCCGTTGGCGCCGGGTGAATTCCTGGGCAGTGATAATGCGCGCCGACTGGCGTACTTCTATGCGTCGGATTTGTCGCCGTTTTATCGGGCCGAGCGAATTTTTGACGGGGTCATGGATGATAACGTGCTAGATCCGTTGTATCAGAGTATCGCGGCGGGGCAGGCTGCGGCCGGTTTGCTGGATCAGGCGCTGGTGACATTGGAAACTCGAATTTTTCAGGCTAGCCAGCGCATTGAAGCACAGAAGAAAGTTGCCCAGCTCCTGGGAGGGCAAGGGCGCACGGCAGATGCCAGGGAAGTGATGATAGCCGCGCTAGATGGTGCGGACAGGATCATTGCATCCTTGGGCGGGCCGGGATTTGTCGGCGAGGACGAAGCCGAAATGCTGATCAGTCTGGTAAATTTTTCTCGCTATTCAGGCAATACCGATTTGGGCGAGCGTGCTCTTGAGCCTTTGTATCAGTTTGCTTTAGTGAATGCTGGGAATGCAGATGTCCGCACGTTATATGGAAGAGTGATTGGGGCGCTCGGTAGTGCCACTGGTTTGGGTCCAGTTCCGGACGCCATCGCAGAGTATGAATCTGGTAATCTGTCGCTGACCGAAGCTGAGCAGTTGCTGGCTGTCTACAAGACGATCGTATTGGGCACGCCGCCGCTGCCAAATGGTGCGGAAACGGTGAAAGCCCTTTATCTGACGGTAATCGCTGGGTACGAGGATCGTCTGGGGCAAGACCCTTGGCCGACCGTTGAGGCATTCCTGGCTCTCCGTGAGCAAGGTACCAATGTGGACTCGTCAATTCGCTATATGGCAGACGTATACGGACGAAATGATCGCATTGACGAATTCCTGGCGCTGACGGATACCATCAGCTCTTCCTCCCAGAAAAGCCGTGCACTGTCTGCTATCGCTGCATGGCAGACGTTGGCGGCGCTAGAAGAGCAGGAGGTGGATGTGGTGCTCGACGAGCTTCTGGCAGATGAAGAAAGCCTGGGAGGCAGCCTAAGTACCATTCTCTGGACGGGCACAAATTATGATGGGGTCGGTCTTCTCAATCTGCTGATCGGCCTGTCGCAATTGGAGGCAGCCGCTGCCGTGGTTGAATATGCTGACGGTATTGTCGGCAGTGATGCTTGGCTGGAGGAAAATGCGGACAGCGCGAATATGCTGGGTTCATGGGGCTGTGCCAAGGTGGCGTTCGCTTGGTATCGCATCGGTGATCGTGAGCGTGCGGATACGGAGATGGATAGTTGTCTGACGTTCATACAAGGTTATAGTTGGTCGACACCGGATGTTCAGTTTTTCTCTTACTCGAGTGTGATCAACAATGAACTGATGCACATGTCTGATCTGCAACGCATAGGTGTTGTGGCAGAGCGCATGCTTCCGTTGGCTCAGGCCAGTGAAGATAGCCACACTAACCTGATGACCGTTGCCAGATTTTCTGCATTAGCTGGCCTCAATGCGGTGACACGAAACGCACTGTCTGCAGCCCTGGAGGGTGTGCCAGCGCTGCCTCTGCCAGTTGGTGATGATCAGTCAGAACGTAACGCAAAGATCACTCTGATCCGCTCTTACGTAGCTACGTTGCTGTCAGTGAGTGAGACTCTGCGTTCGCGTATTGCTGTGGATGGCGTGCCAGATACGGACCGGCAGGCGCTTTTGGGGTGGCTGGAAACACAGGTGGCCTCGCTGCTGTTGGATGACAATGTGCCACTCATCAATGAAGCGCTGGCACTGAATTCATCTGAACAAAGAGCGAGTGTCATTAGTGCCATAGCATTGTTGTTGGTGGATGCCGGTTACGCTGCTGACGCTGTGGGAGCAGCTAATCAGATCGAATATCGTCCAGACCGTGAGGCGGCCCTCGGCGCGGTAGCGGCGGCCATCGTAGAACATGATGATTTCCCCGGAAGTCTCCACGCCTCACGCGACCTGGACGGTGACGGTCGCCCGGACTTCTTCGATCCGGCGGACAGCAGCGCCGGCGAGAACCCCTTCGAACTTGACGATGACATCGACGGCGATGGATGCCCCGACAGTCAGGACCGTCGCCCCTTCTTTGCCACGGACGGCCTGGCGGACTGCGCGGCCTGATCCTTATGAACCAATTGTTATTCAGGCAGCCCCTCGCGGGGCTGCTTTTTTGCATTCTGGCCGTGCCTGTGTTCGCGGAGCCGGAGGCAGAAACCGGCCCGGAAGAAGGTGTCGTATCCCCTCAAGGTGCTGCGTTTTTGCGCCAAGTGGAGGTGCGGGCGCAACGGGAATCCACCGCGCCGACGGAAAAGGAAGGCAACTGGCTGATTAATCGCCGGCAACTGGATCGGTACGGTCAGGGCAGCGGCCAGATTACGCCGGTGCTGAGCAGTATTCCGAATGTGCAGTTTGATGAAGAACGCTTTGACGATGACTCTCTTGTGGATTTGCGTCCTCCGTCGGTGTCGATCGCCGGGGGGCGCATCTACGAAAACAATTTCACGCTGGATGGATTTTCTGTCAACAGCCGTTTTGATCCGGGCAAGGGCAGCGGTCTGGGGTCCGAGCCGCCGCGTCAGGATCAGGGGCTTTTCCTCGATCTGGACCTGATCGACAGTGTGGAAGTCTGGCAGAGCAACGTTCCGGCAGAGTACGGCCGTTTTCTGGGGGGCGTGGTAAACATGGAAACCCGTCGTCACGGGGCAACGCCGGAGACGTATCTCTCGGCACGTCGTACCCAGGGTGATTGGGTAAAATCCCGCGTGTTCCAGTTGCCCCCTGAGCCGGGTGTCGAGCGCGCACCTGTCGGCGAGCCGGATTTCAGGCGCAGCCGCTACACAGTGCGTCATTCCCGTCCGATAAGTGATACGGCAGGTATCGTTGCAGCGTTCGCGCTGGCCGAATCCAGTACGCCGCTGCTGGTGGTGAACCAGACCGAGCAACAGACGCAGCGCAACCTGAACCTGTTTCTCAAGCACAGCCAGGCATTCTTTAACGGTCTCGAATCCGATACCAGCCTGATCTGGGCGCCGTTTGAGCAGACCGGTTATCTGCCGACCTATCTGGACAGCGAGTATCAGTTCACCGGAGGCGGTCTGTCTCTCGGTAACAAACTCCGGTTCGTCACCAATCGCGCGAGGAAAGTACAGTTCGATACCAATTTATCCACCCGGGAAAGCAACCGTGAAGGGCCGCGTGACGGCTTCAGTTGGGCGGTCACGGCCAGCAAGCCCTGGGGTGCCAATGTGGAAACCGGGTTGAGTCACATTGGCGGGACCGGCTCGCTGGAACGTTTCGAACAGAGTGCGAGCAGCAAGCTCAAGATCAGCGAGCCGGCTCGCACATTTTCCGGATCGGTCATGCAAGTGAGCTACGGTACCGAAGCCATCTACAGCCAGGTTGGGTACGAGCGGCCCTCGACGAGCCGCCAGTACAGTTCGGCACTGAAGAATCCGGATATTGACTGCCGTGGCTCAGTGGTGGATTGCGTTGATAACGAGCAGTATTTTACCCGCCGGAGAGTCTATGAAGCCGATAACGTGGATGTCACTCTGCTGGAGGCTGGCCTGTTCAGTGAAATGAGTTTCGCCTGGCCCCGGTTTGAGGCAACCTTCGGGTTGCGGGGTGATTACAATGACTACACCCGTAACGTTGATATTGCGCCGCGCAGCCGCTTCAGCGTCGATCTGGCCGGTGATCGTCGCAGCCTGCTGGTGTTTGGCGCCAATCGTTATTATGGCGGATCGCTGATCACCTATCGCCTGCGCGAAGCACGTCGTCCCGCGTACGGGGAATCCCGGGGCGCCACGCAGAACATCGTCAATGACTGGGAGCGTGCGGCCCAGCAGTCCGAGGAGATATACCGCTCCAACGACCTGAAAACACCTTACAGTGATGAGCTGACCATCGGCCTGCGTCAGCACTTCCTCGGCGGTGTGGCCAGCATTGATCTGCTGCAACGGCGTAATCGCGATCAGTTCTCCAGTGAAACCACCGATATTCTTCAGGATGGCTTTCGCGTCATCATGCTGAACAATGACGGCCATAGTGAGTATGAAAGTGTTTCGCTGGGCTGGGACAGAAGCTGGTCCACAGGTACGCATGCCGGCATTACCTTGACCTGGTCAGAATCTTCCTCCACCAACGAAAGCTATGATGACTCGCTGGGTGATGTCTCCACCTCGCCTTATGTGTGGTACCGCGGGCAGCGTATGCGCAGCAGTGCGGTAGAGGTGTTGCGCCAGAACTTTGCCCGGCCTCTGGTGGGCAACTTCCGGATCTCGCAGGACCTGGCCAAAACCCTGCAGGTGGGTGTGGTGCTGGAATACCTTGGCAGCCACGACAATGTTATTGAAACGGGCAATATCACCATCACCGGACCCGACGGCCAGCCAGAGATACTGCCGGTGCTCACGGACACCAATACCCCGCGCCGCATACTGGCCAACGCCAATATCAAATGGACTCCCTGGCCTCGCCACCGTTTCTCCCTGCTGCTGGACGTGGAAAACATCGCCAATGCGCGCACTTACAGCGTGCCGGTTGGCGCGCGTGGCGTTGAAATTGGCCGTCGTTTCTGGCTGGGAATGGACTATGCGTTCTAGCCTGGTTGGGTTGTTGCTGCTCGGGTTGAGTGCCGGCGCCAGTGCCTTGCAATGCGCGGTGTTGCCGGCGGAGCCGGACATGGCCGCCTTGCGCGCGGCCTATGAGCAGCCGGTGCACTGCTGGCCGGCGCCGACGGTGGCGGATGGCGTCGTCTGGCGTGAGATGGGGCCGCTGCCGTCGGTGCCTTTCCCGGAAAATAATCCCTATTCCTCAAGCAAGGCGGCGCTGGGGAGAATGCTTTTCTTTGATCCGCGATTGTCGTCCTCCGGCCAGATTGCCTGTGCGTCCTGTCATGATCCGCACCTGGGCTGGGCCGATGGCCGGGCAGTGCCGTTCGGGCATGACCGGCGTGCCGGCGGGCGCAACGCGCCGACCATCATCAATGCCGGATATTTGAGCACCATGTTCTGGGATGGCCGCGCGGACACGCTGGAACAGCAGGCGCTGATGGCGATGGTCAATCCAAGGGAAATGAATGCGGACCTGAAGCAGGTGATGCGGGCACTTGCACGCATCCCTGAATACCGTGAGCGGTTCGATGCAGTGTTTGGTGATGGCGATATCAACGAGGATGCCGTGGCCCGTGCCATTGCCACTTTCGTGCGCACTGTTACCAGCCGCACCAGTGCGTTCGACCGGTTCATGCGTGGCGAATACCGCTTTCTCAGTGATGAACAGGTGCGCGGGTTGCATCTGTTTCGCACGCAGGCGGGTTGCATGAACTGTCATCACGGCCCGCTGCTGACGGACGGCGGGTTTCATAACATCGGCATGCATTTCTTCGGACGTATGAGAGAAGATCGTGGCCGCTACAGCGTCACCGGCAAGGCCGAGGATGTCGGTGCATTCCGCACACCGGGTTTGCGCGATGTCGCCTTTACCGGCCCTTGGGCGCACAACGGTCTGATGCTGACGCTGGAGGGCCTGCTGAATATTTATAATGCCGGCGGGGCGGAAGTCAGTGCGGGTAATCCACTGCGGGACGACCCGCTGTACCCGCAAACCTCCCCGCTGCTGAAACCGCTCGGGCTGTCCGATCAGGATATCCAGGCATTGGTGGCGTTCATGGAAGGTATTTCCCGGCAGCCGCAGCGAATGTCACCGCCGCCACTGCCGGGATTGGAGTGACGACGGCGTGTGCCCCAGCGCGATGTGTCAGCGCGATGAAGTAAATTCCACCACTTGCTGGAACGTTGGCCGGTTCTGCCAGTGAATCGGTCGCAGACCAGCCAGGCCAATGGCGCGGTGCTCAATGCTGTCCTGGGTCATGTCCACCTGCCAGTTGTCGCGATTGCCGATGCCGCCCAGATCCGAAATTGCCTGGTCCAGGCTGCCCAGCAGTTGTGCCCGGCAGAACGTCGCATTGTCGGAACCGGCGCAGCGCAGCGACCGGTAAGGGGCACTGGAATCGCCATTGGCCATGTCGATGACCCGGCGGAGATAGCCGTAGTAACCGTGCTGATAGGCGGACCCCATGTCGCCGGGTTTGTTGTCCCGGCCCACCGGCATCAGGTTGCCAAAGTCCGTGTTTTCCAGTGGCAGCACCTGTGTCAGCAGTTGCTCGATCATGCGCGGATACCAGGCATCCATCAGCGCCACAGCGTCTTGCTGGTCGTAGCGGCCATCGTTGTCCCGGTCGCGGCGGGGGGCGCCGGCATCAACCCAGTCATGCAGCATGAACACCGCTTCCTGTTGCGCGCTGGTCAGCGTGCCGCGTTGCAGCAGGGCCAGTGCGGCGGGCAGGATTTCCTGGCCGCGCAGATCGGTTACCGCAGCATCGCCCATGGCCTCGGTGAGGCTGCCACGGGTCACGTTGCCTTCGGCGACGAGTTTTTCCAGCCGCATCTCCAGCATGTCGTTACGGTGCACAAGCTGATAGCTGGCGTTGTCATCCGCCGACCACCAGCCCGGTGCCGGGCGGTTGTTCCAGCTGGCCAGGAAGCCACGCGCCGGATTGGTGTCATGGGGATGCTCTTCCAGTGACAGGAAGCCTTGCCAGTCATAGCGCCCGTCACCCCAGGACGGCAGTTCCGGGTGCACCCCGTCGGCGCGGCGCGGATACAGTCCGGCGTGAATGAAGCTGATGTCCTGGTCGTCAATGTAGAACCAGTTGAAGCTGCCGGTGGTGAAGTTGAATACCTCGCGGAAACTCTGCGCATCGAACACGTCGTTGCGGGTCGCCAGCAGGAACGGCAGGGCGGTATCCAGTTCGGCGAAGTAGGTGCTGCGCTGACGCACCAGCGCCACGGGCTGGCCGTTCACGGTGGCATAGCCCAGCACGGGGCCGATGTCAGGGCTGCGAATGACGTGCCGTGTCACTTTGACGTTCTGGCCGGTGGCCAGTGGGTCGCCGGCCGGTACGGCCACGTTCCATCGCGCACTCCAGCTGTCGTCGATCACATCGAACGCCTCGCACTGGCCGCGATAGATATAGCCATCGCGGGGGCCGCCGCCACTCGGTGCGCACAGCGGCAGCACTTTTACGTCGGTCAGGTCGGAGTTGCCGGAGGTGGCGCTCCAGGCGAAATCCGGACCACGCCCGATCACCACATAGGGCAGGCCGGTGAAGGTCATGCCGCGCGTGTGCAGGTCACCGCCGTGCACGGCCATTTCCAGCAACAGTTGCGGTACAAAGTAGCTGGTTTGCGGGCCGAACACGGCAATCGGGTGGCCGCTGGCGGTGTGCTCGCCGTTGACCAGCAGAGCGTTGGACATGGTGGCGGGAAAACCGTCGCGCAATTGCGCAATGCCAGCGAGGGCTGCCTGCGCGCTACGTTGTGCCTGCCACAGGGCGCTGTCATCCAGTGCAGCGATGCGCGTGTCCAGCGGCATACGCAGTGGTGTGCGTGCCGCCAGCATCTGGTCCGTACTGGACAGTTGTCCATCCGGCCGCAGCGGAATAACAACGTCGCTGGCGTCAGACAGTGACAACAGGCCGCGCAGCAATTCCATCGTGCCGTTGATGATTACTTCCACCACGCCGGTCAGTGGCAGCGCCGGCAGGCCGCCGGCCACGCCCGGGCACTGCACCTGTCCCGGCCGGCCGCAGGGTTCGGTCACCAGCGGGTTGTGGGCGACGAAACTGCCGGCGTCGAAGATCACTGCACCGGGATACTCGCTGGCGAATTCCGGCAGCAGCGGGCAGGCGTCTTCGTTGATAGTGGCCGGTGATTGCGTGGCGAAGGGTGTTTCCGTGGTCACGGACGATTCCGGATCATTGGCGTGGCGCAGGTCGCGCCACAACGCACAGGCTTCTTCCGGATCGCCGTAGCGGGCGGCGAGTTCATGCAGCAGCAGTACGTTCTCATGCTCGGCACCGCCGCCGCCGGCGAAGATGCCCTGGATCAGCGTGGCGATGGCCACCACGTCCTCAATCACGAACGGTTCCAGCGTCACGCCCAGGCCCACATACTCGATGGGGACTTGCAGCAGCCCGCTGCGTGCATCCACGACATATTTGTTCAGGCCATCCACGAACGCGCTGGCATCCTTGAAGATCTGTGCGCCGTCGTCGCCGAGTGCGCTGGCGACCTGCGCAATCTGAGCGGTGCGGTCCGCTTCGCGGTACGGCGCCTGCGCGGCGATATCCAGGTCGAAGGAGAAATCCGCCGGGCCGAGGAATTTTGACAACTCGCCACGGCCGGCGCGGCGCAGCACGTCCAGCAGGAACAGGCGGTCCTGGGCGGTGACATAGCCCATGCCGAACAGGGCGTCGGTGCGGCGGTCACCGAAGATGTGCGGCACGCCGAAAGTATCGCGGCGGATATCGACGCGGTAGTTGCCACTGGTGACCTGGCTTTGCGAGGTCCAGCCCCCGGCGTCGGGCGGCAGCAGGGGGGCGGCCTTGAAGTAATCGGTCAACTGGTCATCGGTCAGGCCCGGCGGGCTGAACGCCAGGTTCTCGTACAGGCCGAGCTGGTCATCGAAGTGCGGTTCGCGGACCAGTGCTGGCACTAGGCCGGTCTGGCTGACACCGTCATCCAGCAGGCTGCCGAGCAGGTCGCCAAGGCCCGGGATCTCCTGCAGCAGGTTGCTGACACCGCCATTGTCGTCCTGGCCAGGTGGCAGGATGTTCAGCACGGTGCCGTGGTCGGCGAAGGGCTGCGTCACCGGGATCGGTGTCCGTTCTTCGTTGCGGGGTGGTTCCGGTTCATTGCCGGAGGACGGATTGCGTGCACTGCTGCCGGAGCCGCCGCAGGCGGTGAGCAGCAGGCTGGCCAGCGCAGCCAGCAAGGTCAGTCGATTCATGACGGTACTCCCGAATTGCCTGTTGTTGTTGTGAAGGGACGTCCGTGCAACTTTGGCACAGTGGCGGGGTGCCGTGACCGGGGCGATACAAAATGCCGGGAAAATACTGAACAGCGTCACCGGAGGTGGCGGGACGGTAATAAAAGACAGTCTGTTGTTACGATCCGGTAAAGAAACGGGGGGGCGATACACCAGCGCCACAGGCGTGTGGCGCAATGTGACAAATCACTACGCAGAGGTGACTTGTGACAAAGGCATGGCTGTTTCATTGTGGAGCCATCACGTTGTACGGCGTGGTACCCAAAGTCTCCTTTCTGGTTTGTTTGTTGACTGCCTGTCCTTTCTGATGTGTGTTGCTGTACCGCGGGATGAGGAAAATGCCTCATCCCGCTTTTTCGTTCAGCGGATCACCTCCCCGACGGTGACGATCTTCAGCGCGTTGGTGCCGCCATGGGCACTGACATAATCGCCTTTGGTGATGATGATGGTGTCGCCGTCCTGCACCAGCCCCTGCCGTTGCAGCGTGGCCACGGCTTCCTGGTTGACACGATCATGCGGCAGGCTGGCACTGTCGAAGGCAATCGTTTCCACCCCCCGATAAATGGCCACGCGGCGCTGGGTGCGCGGATGGGGCGTGAAGGCGAAGATCGGCATGCCGGAGCGCATGCGCGACATCAGTTGCGGTGTATTGCCGGTTTCGGTCATGGCGATGATGGCGCGCACACCGGGCAGGCGATTGGCCACATACATCGCGGCCATCGCGATGGACTCGTCCACGCGCGAGAAATGTTCGTGCAGCCGCTGCGCGCCGCCGGGATAGGTCTGATAGGTGCGCTCGGCGCCGAGGATGATGCGCGCCATGGCATTGACCGTCGCCTCCGGGTATTCCCCCACGGCGGTTTCCGCGGACAGCATTACCGCATCGGTGCCGTCGAGCACGGCGTTTGCCACGTCGGATACTTCGGCACGCGTCGGCTGCGGGCTGTTGATCATGGATTCCATCATCTGCGTCGCAGTGATCACGAAACGGTCCAGCGCGCGGGCACGCTGGATGATGTGCTTCTGCACACCGACCAGCTCGGCATCGCCGATTTCCACCGCCAGGTCGCCGCGCGCCACCATCACGCCGTCCGAGGCGAGGATGATGCCGTCCAGGGTGTCGTTGTCGGCCACGGCTTCGGCGCGTTCGATCTTCGCGACCACGCCGCCTTCGCCGCCAGCGTCGCGGAACAGGCTGCGTGCTTCGTCCACATCGGTGGCGTCGCGCGGGAAGGACAGTGCCAGATAGTCCACGTCCATTTCCGCTGCGGTGATGATGTCGTCACGGTCTTTTTCCGTCAGCGCCCGGGCGCTCAAACCGCCCCCCTGACGATTGATGCCCTTGTTGTCCGAAAGCCGGCCGCCGGCCGTGACGACGCACTGGATGCGGCCGGCATCCACCGACTCCACGCGCATTTCGATCAGCCCGTCGTTGAGCAGCAGGATATCGCCGGGCTGGCTGTCGTGGGCCAGTTCGGGGTAGTCCAGCCCGACACGGTGCGCGTCGCCGGCCTGGTCGGCAAGGGTGGTGTCCAGCGTGAAGTGCTGGCCGGTCTTCAGCATGACCGCGCCATCGGCGAAGCGGGCGATGCGGATTTTCGGCCCTTGCAGGTCGGCGAGGATCGCCACGGCTTTCTGCCGTGCCGCCGCCTGCCGGCGGATGCGTGCCGCCGTGTCGCGATGGGTGTCGGCGCTGCCGTGGGAAAAATTCAGGCGGAATACATTGACGCCGGCGTCGATCAGCCGGCCAAGCATGTCTTCAGAAGAGGAAGCCGGGCCAACGGTGGCCACGATCTTGGTGCGTCGGAACATGGAATATCCCTGATTGTATTGCGGGGCTTGCGAACCTTAGCACACGATTGATACGGCTTCTGTGCGGTTAAAAAACGGCGGCCTCCTGGTCAGGCTTTTCCGGTAAGCCGGATGATGTTGCCGGGAAGCTCCCGTGTCGCGACTTCCCCGGCAAAGGCTAGGGCCGCCGGACAGGTGTAGGCGGTGAGCATGGCAATCGGGAGGTGGCCCTGCATGGCCTGGAAGGTGTCGGGCGAATGTTCCAGCGCGCTATTTCCTGTCTGGCAGCATGTCAGGGTGTCACCTCGCGGTAGAACACCAGCCGGTTGCCAAAGGGGTCCGTGACGGTCACTTCCCGTTGGCCCCAGGGCATGGTCGCCAGCGCCGGCCGGCAGAAACCATAGTCCCGATCGATCATTTCCCGGTGCAGGCTTTCCAGCGCCGGGGCCAGCAGGCGTATCACCGAGCCGGGCGTGCCGTCGCCGTGGTGCTCGGACAGGTGCAGCACCCAGTCGCCGCGGGAGAGTTGCATATACAGCGGCAGGGCCGGTTCGAAACGGTGCGTCCAGTCCACCTGGAAGCCGAGAAAATCCACATAGAAAGCCCGCGCCCGGGTCTCATCGAACATGCGCAGGACGGGAATAATGGGGCAGGGGGGCATACCGGGTGCTCGCAGTCGAAAGGCGGGCTTGAGATAAGCATGATCCCGGCGCGAGGACAAGGCGCGGGGCAAATGCTGGCAGCCTGCCCATGGACGCACGGCGGGAGAGTCTTTATCATTGCCGGCCCTGTGCCACATGGCACAATTCCAGCGTTTCGCACCCGTAGCTCAGCTGGATAGAGTACTGCCCTCCGAAGGCAGGGGTCACTGGTTCGAATCCAGTCGGGTGCGCCATACAAAAAGGCAGGGCCGCTATCGCGGCCCTCTTTTTTGCCCCCGGGATTGCCGGCCCCTCGCCGGTAGGCTCGGGGCGCTCGGACGGGCCGAAGCAATGCTTCGGCAAACCCCGTCCTCGCCCAGTCGGGTGCGCCATATTATTAAGGCAGGGCCGCTATCGCGGCCCTCTTTATTTCGCCCCTGGGATTGCCGGCCCTCCGCCGGCAGGCTCGGGGCGCCCGGCGGGCCGAAGTGGTGTCCGCCTTCGCTCAGCCCGCCTCACTTGAAAATGCTCCCCAGCCGTCTATATTCCTCGCCGGCGGCGTCTCTTTCGGGTTTCCGGCGTAGCCACTGGATGACGAGCCCGGTTGTTGATCAGGAGAGATCCCATGTCGATTTACTGGGTAGTGCTGCTGGCGGCCGTGCTGGTGGAGATTGGTTGGGCGCTGAGCCTGAAGTGGATGCAGGTCACGCCGGGGCCGCTGTCGATTGGCACAGTGGTGGTGCTGACGTTGCTGAATATGGTGATGCTGTCGTTTGCCATGCGCGGCATTCCGGTGGGCACCGCCTACGCGGTCTGGACCGGGCTGGGGGCCGTCGGCATCACTGTCGCCAGCATCTGGCTCTATCATGACCCGGTGACGCCGCTGCGTTTTGTATTCATTGCCCTGATTATCGGTGGGGTGGTGGGGCTCAAGGCGACCTCCGTGGCCTGAGACCCATGGCGGTCGGGGGCGCCGTTGGTCGGTAAAATGGCGCGCTGGTGGGGAATTTCGTCGGCCTTTTACAAGCTTTGATGCACTTCTGTGCCGGGCTTGGCTACTTTAACCGGGCTGATGGAAGGCAATGACTGCCATATCCTCCCGCGCACGGACGCAGATCCGCTGCCGCGGTGTCCCTCAGGTACCTGCTGCCGGATGGGCGGTCTGCATGCCAGACCGGGTGGGGTGGTCTGCGCGACGCGCCGGGAGGCGCACCGCCACGCCTGATTGATGTCCCTTGGGGGAAGAGACGAGAGGAGTGGATCTTGCGTATCGCATACCTGGAAGACGATACCGCGCAGGCGGACCTGGTGCAGCACTGGCTGGCCGAGGCGGGCCATACCTGCATGCACTGCACCAACGGTCGTGAGTTCATGGTGCTGATGCGCCGCGAAACCTTCGACCTGCTGTTGCTGGACTGGGAAGTGCCGGACATGAGCGGTCGCCAGGTGCTGGATGAACTGCGCGCCGCCGGCAACGCCGTGCCGGTGCTGTTCGCCACTCAGCGCGATGACGAATCCTCCATCGTGGGCGCGCTCAGCAGCGGCGCCGACGATTACATGGTCAAGCCGGTGCGCCAGGCTGAATTGCTGGCGCGCATCACGGCGCTGGGCCGCCGGGCCGGGGTGGGTGAGGTGGTGCCGCAGACGGTGCAGGAGCTGGGCCCCTGGACCATCGACCGGGCACGCCGCACGATCACCCTCGACGGTGCGCCGGTGAAATTAACCGATAAAGACTTTGAGCTCGCCAGTTACCTGTTCCAGAATGTCGGCAAGCTGATGTCCCGGTCACACTTGCTGGAAAAAGTGTGGGGGATCATGTCAGCGATCGAGTCACGCACCGTGGACGTGCACATCAGCCGGATCCGGCGCAGCCTGGAGATCCGCCCGGAGCGTGGCTACCGAATCAAGACCATCTACCAGCACGGCTATCGTCTGGAGCCGGTAGAGGAGCAGGGAGCCGCCTGATGGCCCAAGCCGCCCGTAGCCACCGCCGGACCGCCTCGCGCAGGTCCGCTTCTTTCCCATGCCCGGAGATCCTGCTCCCGCCTGCTGGCGGCAGTGCTGTTGACTGCACCTGAAGGCTGGAATGCGCGAAACTTCCCGCCGATATTACATTGAGCATCTGGCAGTCCTGCTGGCGGTGGCAGGGCTGTGTATCGTGTTGCTGCACACCGGTGCCTGGATGTCGCTCAGCCGGCACATCTATGACCGCATGCTGCCGATGCTGCCGCCACCGGACGTCTCCGACATCACCCTGGTCACCATTGACGAAGCCAGCCTGCGCCAGATAGGCCGCTGGCCCTGGGACCGCAGTGTGCATGCGCAACTGGTCGAGCAGCTCGACAGTTATGGCGCGAAGGCCATCGTACTGGACCTGATCTTCGCCGAACCGGACCGGGTGCGGCCGGAATCCGATGCGGCGCTGGTCAACGCCATGGCCCAGCACAGTCACGTGTTCCTGCCGGTGCATGTCAGCGACGGCGGGCCGGACGGCGTGCTGCTGGAAGTGATGCCGCACACCTCCTTTGCCCGGGCTGCCGCCGGCATGGGGCATGTGGACGTGGAGCTGGACGACGACGGCGTGGTGCGCGGGCTGTACATGCGCAACGGCATTGGCCAGCCCTGGTGGCCGCACCTGGCGCTGACCCTGCTTGATCACCTGTCGCCCCGGGGTATTCCGCGCTACCCGGCGCAGCAGGACAATCGCGAACAATCCTTCGGCGCCGTGCG
The DNA here is from genome assembly GCF_009846755.1 of Alcanivorax sp. S71-1-4. Classification (GTDB taxonomy): domain Bacteria; phylum Pseudomonadota; class Gammaproteobacteria; order Pseudomonadales; family Alcanivoracaceae; genus Isoalcanivorax. Next base: position 9,147 of record NZ_AQOR01000002.1, on the reverse strand, counting down.
GCAGTATTACCGCCTGGTGCCCTTCAATGATCTGACCGACCGCGTCCCCCGGCTGTCTGCCGTGGACGTGCTCAACCGCCGCGTCGATCCGGCCCTGCTGCAGGACCGGATCGTGTTTCTCGGCGCCACCGCCCAGGGGCTGGGCGACCTGCTGCCGACGCCACTGGCCGGGCGCAACGGCCTGCTGCCCGGCGTCGAGATGAACGCCACCGTCTTCAGTGCGCTGCGTGACGACCTGATGCTGCGGCCCATGCCGACGGTCTGGGTCTGGGGGCTGACGCTGGCGCTGGCGCTGATCACCCCGGCACTGCTGCCGTTTGTGGCGCCGCGCTGGTCGATCCCGGTGGTGGTGATGGCGCTGGTGGGCATCCTGCTGTTCAGTTACGGGCTGCTGTACGCCTATCAGGTCTGGTTCCCGGTGGGGCCGTCGATGCTGGGCGCCATGCTGGCCTACCCGCTGTGGACCTGGCGCCGCCTGGAATACTCGCTGGGCTATATGCGGGCTGCGTTGCAGCGCCTGTCTGCCCACGATGACCTTAACCGGCGCCTGCTGAAACCGGCGCCGCTGTCGCGCCTGATCGAGCTGATCGAAGCCTCGCTGCCGATCACCGCCTGGCGGCTGGAAAAGCGCAGCGTCGGCCCGAAAGGCGCTGTCCAGCGCGAAACCGGTGGCGCCGAGGTGCCCGAGCGCAGCTGGCAGGGCAACCGCGCACGCTACTACAACATTGTCAGCGGCGGGCAGCGCTATGAACTGGGGCTGATCTGGGATGAGGATGGCCCGGCGCCGTCGCATGAGCAGTGGGTCCGTGCCATGGTGGCCCGCTGCGAGCAGTCGTCCTCCGAAGACGAAGTGCATTACGACGTGGTCGAGGATCACATCGAGCGGGTGCGTGCGCAGGAGCTGCGCCAGCAGGCCCTGACCCGCTTCTTCGAGGCGATCCTGGCCCAGTTGCGCGACGGTGTGGTCATTGCCGACGCCTGCGGCTGCCTGTTGTTCGTGAACGCCCAGGCGTCCGAATGGCTGGGCCTGCCGAGCCGGGAAATGGACGACACCGGCCTGCTGCAACTGGACCGCGAACTGATCCTGCCGGAAGACACCGGGGGCTGGGCGGCGATCATCAGCGAGGCGCTGTCCACCGGCCGCAGCCAGCTCGAATGCCGCAGCCGGCGCGGGCTGGACCTGTATCTGGACATGCTGCGCATTCGCGCCGGCCGGCAGCCCGGCGAGGTGCTGATCCTGACGCTCAAGGACATCTCGGAAGTGAAACAGGCCATGCGCGCCCGCAGCGAGATGCTGGATTTCCTGTCGCACGATCTGCGCAGCCCGATGATTTCGCTGCTGGCACTGGCCGAGCGCAATCGCCAGCAGCCGGCCAGCCTGCCGGATTTGCTCACCCAGACCGAGCACTACGCCCGGCGCAGCCTGAACATCGCCGAGCAGTTCCTGCAACTGGCCCGCGCCGAGGCCGCCCAGGAGATGGATATGACGCCGGTGGACATGCTGCCGGTGGTGGAAAGCGCCGTGGAGCAGGTGATGGAGCAGGCCCAGAACCGGCAGATCCGGCTGCGTTTCGAGTACTTGCCGGAGGATGACGTCTGGGTCAACGGCAACCACGAATTGCTGGAGCGTGCGGTACTCAACCTGCTGACCAACGCCATCAAGTACAGCCATCCCGGCTCGGCGGTGGACGTACGCCTCTATTGCGAAACTGGCATGGTGCGCTGTGAAGTGCTGGACAGCGGTGTCGGCATTGAGCCGGAATTCCTCGAACATCTGTTCAAGCGCTTCCGCCGTGCCCGCAGCGCGGGCGGCACCCGCACGCATGGGGCCGGGCTGGGTTTGCGCTTCGTCAAGGTGGTCGCTGAACGTCACGAGGGCGACATCCTGGTACACAGCCGTCTGGACCAGGGTAGCCGCTTCACACTCTGCCTGCCCCGCGTCGAGATGGAATAGACCCTCGACAGGTGGCCCCCCGGCAGGTGCATTTAACCTGAGCGATTGAATGGGTATAATCGCGCCCGCCGGGTCAGTGGCGGCCAGTCCGCGCAGGCCTGATTGGCCACCCCGCCACTCCTATACCGAGACGAGGTATTCACCGTGAACAAGTTTGTAGTAGCTGCACTTGCCGTCTTCGCCACCCTGCTTGCAGGCGTGACCTACGGTGCCCGTACCACCCAGGAAATCTCTCCCTACGGTCTGGGCGAGCGCTCTGTGTTCAGTGAGCGTGCCATCGCTGACCGTATCAAGCCGGTGGGTTCGGTGTGTGTTGAAGGTGAAGAGTGCGGCGCTGACGTGGCCGACGCCGGTGGCGCAGCCAGCGGTCCGCGCAGTGGCGAGCAGGTCTATAACGCTGCCTGCACCGCCTGCCACGGCACCGGGGCTGCCGGCGCGCCGAAGACGGGTGACAAGGCCGCCTGGGCGCCGCGTCTGGCAAAAGGCATGGACACCCTGTTCACGCACACCTGGGAAGGTTTTGGCGCCATGCCGCCGAAAGGCATGTGCATGGATTGCTCCGAGGACGAAATTCACGCTGCGGTGAAATACCTGACCGATCAGGCCAAGTAATTTTCCATGCGTGGCATTGGAGCCATTGTTCTGGTGATGCTGCTGGCGGCGTGCTCGGATAACAGCGAGCCGCCGGCACCACCGGCACCGGTACTGGAAGGTGGTGTGCGGCAGGAGGCACCACCGCTGGTGGAGCCGGAAGACCTGCCGCTGCCGATGGAAGAGCCGGTAGAGGAGCAGTAGGCTCCAGGGTAAACAAAAAAAGGCGCCTCACGGGGCGCCTTTTTTTGTGCGGGTGGTAGGGTGGGTAGAGCGCAGCGAAACCCACCGTGAGAGTGATCCACTGCCCAAGCAAATACTCAAGCGAAATACTCAAGCGAAATACTCAAGCGAAATACTCAAGCGAAATACTCAAGCGAAATGCTCAAGCGAACAAAAGTGCAGTTCCGGTCAGGCTTGTGGGAGTGGACCATCGCTTGGACGTGGTGGGTTTCGCCGTTGGCTCTACCCACCCTACGGCAGCTCCGCAGGTTGGCTTAGCGCACCTCAATCCAGCAAAGCACGCAACCCGGCGATACTGGCCTGCGCCATTTCATCGGCGCGGTCCGGGTCAATCTTTGCGCCCTCGCCGACAAACTCCAGGTCTTCCTGAGGCAGCTCCTCGATAAACCGGCTGGGCACTGTGTCCACTTTCTCGCCGAACTGTTTGCGCGTCATGGCGTGGCTCAGGGTCAGGTTGCGCTTGGCGCGGGTAATGCCCACGTACATCAGGCGCCGTTCCTCGACAATGGTGTCTTCCTCGATGCTGGTGCGGTGCGGCAGCAGTTCTTCCTCTACGCCCATCAGGTAGACGTGCGGGTATTCCAGCCCCTTTGATGCGTGCAGCGTCATCAGCTGCACCTTGTCGGTGTCGTCCTCGTTGTCCTGCTGTTCGAGCATGTCGATCAGCACCAGTTTGGCGATCACGGTTTCCAGATCGGTGTCGCCGTCCTCGTCCTTGTCCAGCATGCGCTGCACGCTGGCGACCAGGGTCCAGATGTTCTCGACCCGCTTTTCGCCGATGCGCGGGCTGGAAGAGTTCTGGTGCAGCCAGCCTTCGTAATCCATGTCCGTGATCAGCTCGCGGATGGCGCGGGTACTGTTGTCACGGAAGCACAGCTCGCGTTTGGCATCCAGCCACTGCTTGAACTCGCGCAGCTTCTCGGCAGACTTCGGTGGCATGATTTCCGACAGCGCGAAATCGTCGCAGACGTGGTACATGCCCTGGTTGCGCTTCGCCGCCCAGCCGGCCAGCTTTTCCAGCGTCGCCGGGCCAATCTCCCGGCGCGGGGTGTTGATGATGCGCAGGAAGGCGTTGTCGTCGTCCGGATTGACCAGCAGCCGGAAATAACACATCAGATCTTTCACTTCCGAGCGGGCAAAGAAACTCTTGCCGCCGGAGACCTTGTAGGGGATCTGCAACGATTGCAGCTTGGTTTCCATCATACGGGACTGGAAATTGCCCCGGTACAGAATGGCAAAATCCTTCCAGTGCAGGCCGCGCTGCAGGCGCTGGTGAAACAGATCGCTGGCAATCCAGTCGGTTTCGGCGTCTTCGTCGCGCAAAGAGACGACACGGATCGGATCACCGTAGCCATAGTCTGACCACAGGGTTTTTTCGAACACGTGCGGGTTGTTGCTGATCACTGCGTTGGCGGCTTTCAGGATGCGGCCGGTGGAGCGGTAATTCTGTTCCAGCTTGACGACTTTCAGGTTTGGCCAGTCGGTCTGTAGCTGCGCCAGGTTTTCCGGGCGCGCGCCGCGCCAGGCATAGATCGACTGGTCGTCGTCGCCCACCACGGTGAAACGGCCCAGCGGTTCCACCAGCTGGCGCACCAGCTCGTACTGTGCACTGTTGGTGTCCTGGTATTCGTCCACCAGCAGATAACGGACGCGGTTGCGCCACTTCTCCAGGATGCGTGGCTGCTCGCGGAACAGCACCACCGGCAGCATGATCAGGTCGTCGAAATCCACCGCGTTGCAGGCACGCAGCATGCGGTTGTATTCGCCGTAGGCGATGGCGGCGCGCAGGTCCTCCTCGGTCTCTGCCGTGGACAGTGCCTGCTCCGGTGTGACCAGCTCGTTTTTCCATTTCGAGATGCGCGCGTGGATAAACTCCGCGGCCTGCACATCGCGTTCGCTGTCGCCCCGGTGCAGCAGCTCTTTCAACAGTTCGCGGCTGTCGGTCTGGTCGAGGATCGAGAAGCCGCGGCGCAGGCCGGAAGCCGCCTGTTCCTGTTTGATGATGCGCAGGCCCAGGTTGTGAAATGTGGAGACGATCAGGCCACGGGTTTCGCTGCGCGGCACCAGGGCGGAGACCCGCTCCTTCATTTCGCGCGCGGCCTTGTTGGTGAAGGTCACCGCCGCAATGTGCCGGGCGCTGATCTGGTGGTGCTGAATCAGCCACGCGATCTTGCGCGTGATCACACTGGTCTTGCCCGAGCCGGCCCCGGCCAGCACCAGCAGAGGCCCCTGGGTATAGCTGACCGCTTCTTGCTGGCGTGAATTGAGTTGGCTCACAAAGCCTCCGGACGCAGGGAGCGCACATCATAGCAACCTCGGCCCCCCGGCGTCAGACGTGTGACGCAAGGCGGCATGACGCTGTACGTTTTGGTCCTTGAGCCACCCGGGTCGAGCCCCTAGGCTGCGTGAACGCTTTCATGAGGACGCAACATGAGCAACCTGTTTTCCCTGGCCGGCAAACGTGTGCTGGTGACCGGCGCCTCCAGCGGGTTTGGCGCCCATTTTGCCCGCGTGCTGGCTGAGGCCGGTGCGGACCTGGTGCTGGCCGCCCGCCGGCGCGACAAACTGGAGCAGACTGCCGACGCTGTTCGCGCCCTGGGCCGCGAGGCCGTGGTGGTGGAGATGGACGTGGCCGACTACGCCAGCGTGCAGTCAGCGTTTGCTGACATGCCGATACCGGATGTGGTCATCAACAATGCCGGCATCAGCCGTGTCGGCACCACCGACGGCTACAGCGAAGCAGACTGGGATGCCGTGCTCGACACCAATCTCAAGGGTGTCTGGGCGGTATCGCAGCAGGCGATCCGTGCCTGGCAGGCGGCCGGCCGTGGCGGCAACATCGTCAATGTCGCGTCCATCCTCGGGTTGCGTGTGGGGCAGCAGCTTTCCGCCTATGCCGCGTCCAAGGCGGCGGTGGTGCAACTGACCCGTTCCATCTCGCTGGATTACGCCCGCGCGGGCATACGCTGCAATGCGCTGTGCCCCGGCTATTTTGAAACCGACATCAACCGTGACTGGTTGCGCAGTGAGCACGGCGAAAAGCAGATCCGGCGTATTCCGTTTCGTCGGGTCGGTGAGATGCCGGACATTTCCGGGCCATTGCTGCTGCTGGCGTCCGACGCCTCCGCCTACATGAGCGGCGTGGCGCTGCCGGTGGATGGCGGTCATCTGTGTTCCACGCTGTAAGGGCGCTGTTAAGGGGATAACACCATGGATTTTGCGTTGCCGCCGCACATCGAGGCCCTTCGCCGTGATGTGCGTGACTTTATCGACCACGAAGTGATCCCGCTGGAAGCGGACCGCGCCAATTACGACGCGCATGAAAACCTGGACGAAACCGTGCTGGCCGGCGTGCGTGACAAAGCACGCGAACGCGGCCTGTGGTGCTTCCAGATGCCGGAAGACCGTGGGGGCCGCAACACGGGTGTGGTCGGCATGGCGGCGCTGTACGAAGAAGCCGGCCGTTCCCCGTTCGGGCCGCTGGCGTTCAATGCCTCGGCGCCGGATGACGGCACCATGATCCTGCTCAACAAGATTCTCACGGAAGAGCAGAAAGACCGCTGGCTGCAACCGATCATTGAGGGTCGCGTGCGGTCCTCGTTCGCCATGACGGAACCGGATGGCTGCGGCTCGGACCCATCGCTGACCTACACGAAGGCAGAAAAGAAAGGTGACAAATGGATCATCACCGGCCGCAAATGGTTCATTACCGGCGCTGAAGGCGCGCAGCATTTTGTGTTGCTGGCCCGCACCGGGGATGACGACCGCAAGGGCCTGACGGCCTTTCTGTTTGACGCCGACCAGCCCGGCTGGGAAATCGTCCGGCGCATCCCGATCATGGGGCCGGAAGAACACGGCGGCCATTGCGAATTGCGTTTCGATGGCCTGGAAATCCCGGATGAAAACCGCCTGCTGAACGTCGGCGATGGCCTCAAGGTGACGCAGATACGCCTTGGCACCGCGCGCCTGACGCACTGTATGCGCTGGCTCGGTCTGGCGCGGCGCAGCATGGAAATCGCGGCAGAGTATGTCGAGCGCCGCATGAGTTTTGGCAGCACGCTGGCGCAGCACGAAGGCGTACAGTGGATGCTGGGTGAAGTGGCCAAGGATATTCAGGTGGGGCGCCTGCTGACCATGCAGGCGGCCTGGAAACTTGATCAGGGCGATTTCGCCCGCAACGAGATTTCCATGGCCAAGATCCATGTGGCCGACACGCTGCACAAGGCCGCCGACACCGCGATCCAGCTATGCGGCGCGCGCGGCTACTCCAAGGACACGCTGCTGGAATGGATCTACCGCTATGCCCGCCAGGCGCGGCTGGTGGATGGCGCCAGCGAAGTGCACAAGATGGTGCTCTCGCGCAGCTATCTCGGCGAGAAAGGGGATTTTTTCCGGTGGGGTATTTGACGGGGTTGCCTGGACTGGTGGGATTCGCTGCGCTCTTCCCACCCTACGAATTCGAAGCTGCCGTAGGGTGGGAAGAGCGCAGCGAATCCCACCACCCCTCGGTCAGAACGAATCCCGCTGCCGGTTGAAAACGCGCGGCAGCAGCGCGCCGGTATGGCTCATGTACTCGAGATAGCGGTGGCCAAAACGTTCCAGCATGCGTTGTTCGTCGCGCGGCATGCGCAGCAGATAGACGGCCAGGAAGGTCAGCGCTGCCGCCGGCCCGGCAAGCCAGTTCTGCAGCAGCAGTATCTGCGCCAGCGCCCACAGCAGCATGGCGGTGTACATGGGATGGCGCAGATGCCGGTAGACGCCGTGCGCCACCATCTCACGGCCACCGCTGTGATGCAGAAAATCCCCCTGCGCCCGCCAGAACAACCACAGCGCGCTGGTGCCCAGCAGCAGCCCGGCCCAGGCGACTTCGTCGCTGAAAGAGAGGTCGGCGAATTCCAGCCACGGCACCAGCACATCGATGATCGGTACGGCCAGCATGGTGACGCTCGTCAGCCCCAGCAGCAGCCAGCCTTCCGTGTCGATCGGTCGGCCATTGGTGGCATGCCGGTGTGGCCAGCGCAGCAGGGCGCAAACCAGGATCATCAACACGAGAATGCTTTCTGCAGTGTTCTCAGTCATCAGTGTGGCCATGGCGCAATGTCACATCAGAGTCAGGTTGCCAGTATTCCTTGACGTTACTGTGAACGCTGTGATCACGTTCAGGTTCCCGGCGCGGCAGTATGCCATGCCGCCTTCCCGGGTCCAGTGCCCGCCTGTTCATCCCTGCCGGTCATCCCTGCCGGTCATCCCTGCCGGAGTGGCTCGCCGGCCCGATAACCGAGCGCTTCCGCCAGGGCGTCCTCTTCCACTGCCTCGTTGCCGGCCAGGTCGGCGATGGTGCGCGCCACCCGCAGCATCCGGTGCAGCGCTCTGGCCGACAGGCCGAGCCGTGCTACCGCCTGTTCCAGCCAGCGCTGGTGCCGGGCCAGCACGGGGGCCAGCGCCTTGCCGGCAAGCCGGTGGTTCAGGTGGCCCTGCCGGCTGAGCTGCCGTTCCCGCGCGGCCTGCACCCGCTGGCGGACGACGGCGCTGGTTTCCCCCGGCGGCTGGCGTGTCAATTCCATCGGGGACAGGGCGGTCACCGGCACATGCAGATCGATCCGGTCCAGCAACGGCCCGGACAGCTTCTGCTGGTAGCGGCGCGCCTTGTCGCACACGTAACCGCAGCCGCGCTGCGGGTCGCCCAGCCAGCCACAGGGGCAGGGATTCATCGCCGCGATCAACTGAAACCGGGCCGGGAAACTCGCCTGGCTGTTGGCACGGGCAATGTGTACCTCGCCGCTCTCCAGCGGTTCGCGCAGCACCTCCAGCACGCGCCGCTCGAACTCCGGCATCTCGTCCAGGAACAGTACTCCGTGGTGCGCCAGCGATACCTCACCCGGCCGGGGGTGGCTGCCGCCACCGGCCAGCGCCACGGCAGAGGCCGTGTGGTGCGGCGCCCGGTAGGGGGGAAGCCGAAACGCGCTGACCGGACGCGGCCGTTGCAGCGAATGAATGGCCGCGACGGTCAGCGCCTGCTGTTCGTCCAGCGGCGGCAACAGCCCCGGCAAACGTTGTGCGAGCATGCTCTTGCCGCTGCCCGGCGGGCCACACAGAAGCAATGAATGAGCGCCAGCGGCAGCGATCTCCAGCGCGCGCCGGGCCTGCGCCTGGCCACGGACCTCGGACAGGCACAGGCCATCGTCCGGCAGGGCCGGGCAGGGGGCGGGCGCGGTGTCTGCCAGCAGGTCGATGGCGCGCAGGTGGGCGCAGACGGTCAGCAGCGACGCGGCGCCCCGCACGCACCCCTTGCCCAGGGCGGCTTCGGCGGCGTTGCCGGCGGGCAGGATCAGCTCGCGCCCGGCGTCCCGCGCCGCCAA